>NZ_JBPTTN010000009.1:0-170773 GCF_051547125.1 Flavobacterium sp. RSSA_27 | reverse complement strand
TTCCGTGCTATGTGCCGCCTCAACCCTTCAATTATCTAACGCTACTGCTGCTGGAGTTTGGACATCCAACAATACGGGTATTGCTACTGTAGATGGCAATGGGTTAGTCACTGGAGTAAATGCAGGTACAGTAATTATTTCATATACTGTGACCAATGCCAATGGCTGTAGCAACAGTGTTACCAAATCAATCAGCGTTACTGCAAAACCTAGCCAACCCATAATCACTGCTGCTGGCCCAACGGCTTTCTGTACTCCAGGTTCGGTGGTATTGAGTAGTAGTGCACTTTCAGGAAACCAATGGTACAAAGATGGTGTGGCTATTGATGGTGCAACTGCTTCAACTTATACCGCTACAACTACAGGAGTTTATTCGGTAATTAACACTCTTAACAATTGCGCTAGTAACAGTAGTACTACCATTTCGGTAGTAGCTAACCCAAAACCTAATGTTAATCCGATAATTGGTAATGCAACGATTAATGTTGGGACAACAACACAATTATCCAACACAACTGCTGGAGGTGTATGGAATTCTTCAAATCCTACTTTAGCTACTGTAACCTCAACCGGATTAGTAACTGGAATAAATAATGGTGACGTAATAATAACGTACACTGTAACAAACGCATCTGGATGTAGCAATTCCCAATCACTTTTAGTAAAAGTTAATCCTTTTCAACTTGTAGCTATTGATGATGATTTTAGTAACACTCCTATTAATTCTGCAAAAGGAGCTACTTTAAATGTATTATCCAATGATTTGCTTAATGATGCACCTATTTCAATAGCTCAAATTGTGATAACCGTTACAAACACAGATGGATTAAATGACATTGTTGTGGATAATCAAGGTAACGTGATTATTCCAGTAGGATCTCCAGTCGGAAATTACACCCTTAGTTATGCAATTTGTGATAGTAAAAATTCAAATAATTGCACTACAGCACAAATAAAAATTGTGATTAAAGATCCTTGTGATTTTGATGATAGTCCAAGTTCATGTGACATAGTTGTAAATAATGCGATTTCTCCAAATAATGATGGATATAATGATCTTTTCATAATTGAGAAAATTGAAAACTATCCTAATAATAGTGTAGAAATTTTTGATCGATACGGAAAACCTGTTTTTAGAATCGAAGGGTATAATAATACTTCTAATGTATTCAAAGGTATTTCAAATGGTCCTATAACGGTAAATAAAGACGATTATTTAGCTAATGGAACCTATTATTATGTGATAAAATATAATAAACCACTTAGTGGTAACACCAATCAAAAAACAGGTTACTTGTTTCTTTCTAGATAATTAAAGAAAGAAAATTCAAATTTTAAAAAAACCAGATTACCATGAAAACAAGATTTATCTATTCGTTGTTTATATTGCTAACTTTAATTAGTTATGGACAACAAGATGCTCAGTTTACTCAATATATGTACAACACTATCAACATCAATCCAGCATATGCAGGTAGTAGAGGAGCTATGAGTGTTTTTGCAATACATCGAACTCAGTGGGTGGGTTTAGATGGCGCCCCAACAACCAATGCTTTCTCTATGAATACTCCATTGAATAATAGTAATTTGGGGTTGGGAATTTCATTTATAAATGATGAAATTGGTCCAACGTCTGAAAACACCATTTCAGCTGATTTGTCCTACACTATTCCTACTTCAGAAACGTTTAAATTATCTTTTGGTATAAAAGCAACAGCAAACCTATTTAACTTAAATGTAAGCAAACTAAATATCTTGGATCAAGGTGACCCTCAATTTCAAAACTTAAGAAATGTTTTTACTCCAAATGTTGGTGCCGGTATTTACTATCATTCAAATAAAGCTTATCTTGGATTTTCAATCCCTAATTTTATCCAAACCAATCGCTATGATGATAATGAAGTGGCCATTTTTAAAGAAAAAATTAATTATTATTTGATAGGGGGATATGTCTTCGATTTATCCAATGAATTGAAATTCAAACCTGCTTTTCTAACAAAAATAGTTGAAGGTGCTCCCTTACAAGTAGATGTTTCAGCCAATTTTATGTTTATGGATAAAGTAGTAGTTGGTATGGCGTATCGATGGAGCGCAGCTTGGACTGGACTAGTAGGGTTCCAAATTACAGACGGTATGTATGTCGGGTATGGATACGATTTAGAAACGACTAACTTAGAAAATTATAATTCTGGTTCTCACGAAATTTTCCTACGTTATGAATTTTTTAATAACAAAAACAAAATGGTGACCCCACGTTTCTTTTAAAATTCTATTCTTACCTAAATAAGTAATTGATTGTACAAACGATTATCTATCATGAAAACAAAAAGCGCACTATTTTTTCTTTTTTTATGCTATCAATCCATTTTTGCTCAAGACATTCAAGGCTCTTGGGAAGGTAGTCTTTCTATTCAAGGAAGGTCTTTACCTTTGATTTTTAACATTCAAAAAAACGGAGATTCGTACCAAACTAGTTTGGATAGTCCGATGCAAGGCGCTAAGGGGATTCCAGTAAAAGAAACGAAGTACATTAACAACGAATTACAGTTAAACGCACCCGAATTTAATTTAAAATATGACGGTCTGTTTAACGGTGTGGCAATTGAAGGGACTTTTTCCCAAAATGGTGCTTCCTTTCCTTTGGTGCTTACCAAACTAAAAGCAGGTGAAAAAGTGCTGATTCGTCCTCAAGAACCGCAACCTCCTTTTGACTATCCTATCGAAGAAGTAACTTTTGTGAATCCAAAAGATAAAAACACTTTAGCAGGAACGTTGACATTACCCAAAAACAAAAAAAATGCACCAATAGTGGTACTAATAACAGGCTCTGGAAGTCAAGATAGAAATTCATCACTTTATGGACATCAACCTTTTGCTGTGATTGCCCATGATTTTGCCCAAAAAGGCATAGGTGTTTTACGTCTCGATGATCGAGGTGTGGGAGGCTCAAGTAAAGGAAAACCTGAAGATACTTCGGAAAATTTTGCAACAGATATCAGTGCTGCCGTTGATTTTCTTTCATCCAAAGGGTATAAAAATATTGGTCTAATGGGGCATAGCGAAGGTGGGCTTATTGCCCCAATCGTAGCCAATAAAAATAAAAAAGTACAATTTGTTATTTCATTAGCGGGTCCTGGTATACCCATTGACCGAATGATGTTATTGCAAAGCCAATCCATAATGAAAGCCGAAGGAGCAACTGCGGGCCAAATTGCAGCAACATCTGCCTTTAACGAAAGAATTTATGCTTACATTATTAACTATACGGGTCGAAATTTAAAATCTGATTTCCAAGAATATATCAAACAAGAATATAAAAAATTAACCCAAAACCAAGGAGCAACAGTAGCTCAAATCGATGATTTTGCGAGACAACAAGCCCAAGTTATTACCAGTCCTTGGTATGTCTATTTTTTAAAATTCAATCCTGATGCCTATTGGTCCAAATTAAAAATTCCGGTATTGGCACTCAATGGCTCCTTAGATGTTCAAGTAAAATCAGCTGAAAATCTAGCTGGAATACAAGCTTCCCTTGAGAAAAGTGGAAATAAAAAAGGGGTTTTCCGAGAACTCCCTGGCCTTAACCACTTATTTCAAGAGGCCAAAACGGGAACCGTGTCGGAATATGCTTCCCTAACACAAACGATATCCCCACTCGTACTCAATACCGTTAGTGATTGGATCCTTACATTATAATCCACATAAAAATTGAGTTTTCTATATACTAATTATAAAATCAAAGCCCGACAAACTTTTCTTGTCGGGCTTTGATTTTTGGTACATTTTACAATAAGGAAGTCTTGTTGAAAATTGCCCTGCGACTGCGCTCAGGTTGACCTCTTGGAATTTCACCCGATGGCTATCGGGATTGAGATTTCCTTATTAAATAACCATCGTCAACTGAATGCGTTTACGGTCTTCATCGACTTCGACTACTTTTACTTGCACATGCTGGTGGAGTTTGACCACTTCGTTGACATCGCTCACAAAACCGGCTTTGAGTTGGGAAATGTGCACCAAGCCACTTTCTTTGATTCCGATGTCGACAAAGCAACCAAAATTGGTAATGTTGTTCACAATGCCTGGCAAAATCATTCCGGTTTTCAAATCTTTAATGGATTTGACATTTGGGTCGAATTCAAAGATTTTGGCCGATTTTCTTGGGTCCAATCCTGGTTTTTCGAGCTCTTTGAGGATGTCTTTAATACCCAAAATCCCAATTTCGGGCGTCACGTAGTTTTCGGGTTTGATGAGCGCTATTTTTTCTTTGTTGGCAATCAAGTTGTTTACAGAAATTTTTAAATCTTTGGCCATTTTTTCCACTACTGGATAGGCTTCGGGATGCACCGCTGAATTGTCTAACGGATTTTTCCCTTCTTTTATTCTAATGAAAGCGGCTCCTTGTTGGAAGGCTTTTTCGCCCAAACGCGGTACTTTTTTGAGTTGTTTTCTGTCCTCAAATGGACCATTTTCAGAGCGATAGGTGACAATATTTTCGGCTAGTTTTTCTCCAATACCACTCACATAACTCAACAAATGTTTGCTGGCGGTATTGATGTTAATCCCCACCGAATTCACGCAACGAATTACCGTTGCATCCAATTCTTCTTTGAGTTTGGTTTGGTCCACATCGTGTTGGTATTGTCCCACACCAATGGCTTTGGGGTCGATTTTTACCAATTCGGCCAAAGGATCCGACAAACGACGTCCGATGGACACCGAACCACGAACAGTGACATCGTAATTGGGGAATTCTTCACGAGCAATTTTGGAAGCCGAATAGACCGAAGCCCCCGCTTCTGATACGACAAAAACTTGTATAGGCTTATCGAAAGCGATTTTCTTGATGAAGAATTCGGTTTCTCTCGAAGCGGTTCCGTTCCCTATAGAAATGGCGTCAATTTTATAAGAATTAACCATTGAGCGAATTTTTTTTATCGCCATAGTTTCTTCATTTTGAGGGGCGTGCGGATAGATGGTTTCGTTGTACAACAAGTCGCCTTTTTCATCCAAACAAACCACTTTACAACCCGAACGAAATCCGGGATCGATGGCTAAAATTCGTTTTTCGCCCAAAGGAGGAGACAATAACAATTGCCCTAAATTATTCGCAAAAACCTGAATGGAATTGGCATCGGCTTTGGCTTTGGCTTCTTGCAAGGTTTCGTTGGCAATGGCAGGTTGCAGCAATCTTTTATAAGCATCCTCAATAGCCAATTGTACGTGTGAGGTGCTTGGACTTTGACCTTTCAACACCAATTCGTCGATTAGGTCGTAGGCTTCGTCTAGATCAACTTCGACTTTGAATTTGATGAACCCTTCATTTTCGGCACGTAGCATCGCTAAGAGTCGGTGCGAAGGCGCTTTGGTCAACGGTTCAGACCAATCGAAATACTGGTTGAATTTTTGTGCTTCTTGTTCGTCTTTTTTTGTTTTGACTACTTTGGTGGTGATGGTCGCTTTGCGTTCGTACAAACGACGCAGTTGTTTACGAACATAAATATTTTCGTTGATCCATTCGGCAATAATCTCTCGGGCGCCTTGTAAAGCCGCTTCTTCATTGACAATAGCATCGTTCAAGTATTGCGTAGCCAAGAAATCGACATCGTCATTTTTTTGTGCCATTATAATTTTGGCCAAAGGCTCTAGTCCGTTTTCACGAGCCACATCGGCTTTGGTTCTTTTTTTCTTTTTGTACGGCAAATACAAATCCTCCAACTCTTGTAGGTCAAAACTTTGTTGGATTTTTTTATCCAATTCAGGCGTCAAAGCGTTTTGCTCTTCGATGGATTTTACGATGGCTTCTTTTCGTTTCAAGATGGCCTCGTACTCTTTTTGGAGTTTGGCAATTTGTTCGATTTGTGTTTCGTCTAGATTGCCTGTTTTGTCTTTTCGGTAACGCGAAATAAACGGAATGGTACAATCTTCTTGTAATAATTGCACCGTGTTTTGAATATTTATGGCTGGGGTAGCTACCTTTTGGGCGATGAATTGTAGGTTGGTCATTTTTTGAATTTTTCGGACAGCTAAAATAATATCTTTGGAGCGTAAATGTATCGCAATGGATATTTTATTGTATTATTTTTTGATTCTGAACGTCATCGGTTTTCTGTTGACTGTTGTTGATAAACAGCAAGCAAAAAGTCATAAACAAAGAATCTCCGAAACTACACTTTTAACCTTCGTGTTCTTCGGAGGAACTGTTGGTAGTGGATTAGCGATGCTTTTGTTCAGACATAAAACAAGTAAAACTAGTTATCTTTTGAAGTTTTGGTTGATAATGATATTGCAAATTTTGGCCATTTGTTTTGTTTCATCAGACTATAAAATCTAAATAATTCTGTTTATTGATTACTTCAAAACTAGCTTCAGGATAGGCTTTTGCAAAAGCCGTGGGGACTTTCGCTTTTCTATTTTCATTCCATTTGAATTCGTAGCCTCGTAGCTGGCCATTTTCTTCTTCCAACCAATCTAATTCTTGTTGGTCATACGTACGCCAAAAATAATTGGTTACTACTTTTTGAGTATAATTTTGGTGTTTTATACGTTCCGAAGCCAAATAATTTTCCCATAATGCACCAACATCGGTGCGATTGTCTAATCGATTAAAATTGGAAATAATAGCATTGCGAATTCCATTATCATAAAAATACCACCTATTGGATTTGGTAATTTCCTTTCGCAAATTTCTGCTAAAACCAGGTACTTTATAAATAACAAACACCTTGGAAAGTAAATCTAAATAACTTTCTACCGTATTTTTAGAAATACCTAATTGTCTGGCTAATTCTTGCAGTGAAACTTCTTGTCCTACTTGAAAGGCAATCAGTTTTAAAACCTCTAAAATTTTGTTAGAATGTTTGATACCTTCATACACCAAAATATCCTTCAATAAATAGGAATTGAGTATTTCTTTCAAGTAGTTGATTTTGTCGTTCCAATCTGGGTATTGTTCAAGTTCAGGATAGGAGCCAAAAAGCAATCGTTCTTCCAGTTTTTGAGTGGTTTCCTTGAAATTTTCATAGTTGGAAAATTCCATCTGAGCCAGTGGAAATAAGTAAATCGTATTTTTTCTTCCCACCAAAGGTTCTCCTAATTTATTAGACAAATCAAAAACCGATGATCCTGTGGCAATGATTTTAATATCCTCAATAGAATCCACAATTAATTTCAGAATCAAACCAATGTCGGGGATGTTTTGCGCTTCGTCAATAACTAATAATTTCGTGTTTGCTAGAAGTCGACGATAATTGCTTACGGAACGCTCTTTTAACAAATTTGCATCCTGAATATCTTCGCCGTTCAATTGTAAATATTCTTGTTTTGGGAGCTGTGAAAGATAATTTTTGATAAACGCTGTTTTACCTACACGCCTTGCGCCCAATAAAATAAGTACTTTGTTGGGTAATACTCTTTTAGCAAACAATACATCTATGCCTCTTTCTAAAAAATCCATAGCCTGCAAATTTTTAAATTTAGATACAAATATACTCAAAAAATGTAAATTCAGTCAACTAACTGACGGAATTAATGTAAATTCAGTCAGTTAGTTGACTCAATTTACATTAATTAGGTCTATTGAGAAGTGTAGCACTAGTTTATTTGTAGCCAATTATTGAAATGTGTTGCTTGTTTTTTTATATGGAAAAGAGGTTAAGTAACGAAATCAGCTTATGGTTTGGGCTTACTTTCAAAACGTATTTGAAACAAAAAAGGAATATCCCATTTCGGAATATTCCTTTTGATCATTTATTCGTAGTAACTTTTACTGTAATGACTCGAAACCTAATTTTAAGCGTACGCGATCCAAAACGCCATTGGCGATGGTTGCAGCTTTTTCGGCACCTTGTTTCAATAAGGCGTCTACTTCGGTCAGGTTATTGATGTAATAATTGTAACGTTCTCTTTCGGTTTTGAATTTTTCTATAATCAGTTCAAACAAGGCTTGTTTGGCGTGACCATAACCATAATTGCCTCCCAAATAATTGGCTCTCATCTTGGCAATTTGCTCTTCATTGGCTAATAATTTATAGATAGCAAAAGCGTTACAAGTATCAGGATTTTTTGGATCTTCCAACGGAGTACTATCGGTTTCGATGCTCATAATTTGCTTGCGCAACGCTTTGTCATCCAAGAAAATGTTGATCACATTATTGGCTGATTTACTCATTTTTCCGCCATTGGTACCAGGAATCAGCATACTGTCTTCTTGGATTTTGGCTTCGGGTAGTACAAAGGTTTCTCCCATTTGGTGATTGAAACGAGAAGCGACATCACGAGTGATTTCGAGGTGTTGCAACTGGTCTTTTCCTACGGGTACAAATTCGGCATCATACAATAAAATATCGGCTGCCATTAACATTGGATACGAAAACAATCCAGCATTGACATCCTCTAAACGATCGGATTTGTCTTTGAAAGAATGTGCCAAAGTCAAACGTTGAAAAGGGAAAAAACAGCTCAGATACCATGACAATTCTGCCGTTTGAGGTACATCGGATTGGCGATAAAAAATGACTTTATTGACATCGATACCAAAGGCAAGCCATGCTGCTGCGGTACTGTAAGTATTGTTTCTTAAGGTTTCACCATTTTTGATTTGTGTAATCGAATGCAAATCGGCGATAAAAAGGAATGATTCATTTTTTGGATCATTCGATAACGCTATTGCAGGAATAATTGCGCCTAATAAATTGCCTAGATGCGGAGTTCCTGTACTTTGAATTCCGGTTAATATTTTTGCCATTGTTGTTTTTTTCTGAAGCACAAATGTCGCAAAGTTTGCCCGCTTTCCCATCATTTTTGGTTAAAATTTTATGGGTATAGTACTCAAAAGGCTTTGTTTTTTTCTCAGAAAACCTTTTCAAAAGACCAGAATTTAGAGATTTAGTATTTTACACTTCGAAAAAAAATCAATAGGATAGGATTGAATTTGGATTTTTACGGATTTTTTCCCCTTTATTCGACTGTATTTCTATAAATTGCAAACGACAAAAAAAAGAATGAGCTTATGACAGAGATAGACGCAGAAAGAGCCCGATTACTCGAAAGAAAAGACAATAAAGGCTGGAAAAAATGGGGCCCCTATTTAACCGAAAGACAATGGGGAACCGTTAGAGAAGACTATTCTGCCAATGGAGATGCTTGGAATAGCATTACTCACGATATGGCGCGTTCCAAAGCGTATCGATGGGGTGAAGAAGGAATAGGAGGCATTTCAGACAATAAACAACACATTTGTTTTGCTTTGGCATTTTGGAACCATCACGACAAAATTCTTAAGGAACGTTTTTTTGGTCTTACAGGAAACGAGTCCAACCACGGAGAAGATGTCAAAGAAATTTATTATTACCAAGATGCTACGCCAACGCATTCTTACCAAAAAATGCTTTACAAGTATCCACAGGCGGCATTTCCATATGAAAAATTAGTCAAAGAATCTAAAAAGCGCAATCGTCAGCAACCTGAGTATGAACTTTTGGATACGGGCATTTTTGATAAAGACGCGTATTTTGATATTAGCATTGAATATGCCAAAGCCGATCAGCAAGATATTTTGATTCAAATTACTATCGAAAATCAATCGGATGTGGCGGCTCCCATTACGGTTTTACCTACTATTTGGTTCCGAAATACTTGGTGCTGGGGCTATGATAATTACAAGCACAAGCCTTCTTTGGTAGGCAACGGAAAGTCAGTAATCGAAGTCAATCATCGTTTGGTTGGTCATTATACTTTGTATGCAGAAAATGCTGATGAACTGCTTTTTTGTGAAAACGAAACCAATTTTCAGCGCTTATACCATTCGGAAAATTTAACCAAGTATACCAAAGACGGAATCAACGATTATATCATAAATAAGAGAAAAGATGCAGTAAATCCGAATAAAATAGGAACTAAAGCTTCTGCTAAATACGAACAACTCATTCCTGCGAAAGGGAAAAAAGTGATCCGATTGCGTTTTACCAATCAAACGCCAAGAGCACCTTTTGAGGATTTTGATGCTATTTATGCGCAACGTCTTAAGGAAGCCGATTTGTTTTATGATAGTTTGCAAAAAAACATCAAAGAGCAACATTTGAAATCGGTACAACGTCAAGCTTATGCTGGAATGTTGTGGACCAAACAATGGTATTATTACAATGTGTATGAATGGATCAAAGGCGATCCTTCGATGCCTAAACCCGATGCGAATAGAAGTAATGGAAGAAATAGTTCTTGGAAACATTTGTACACTTCCAATATTTTGTCCATGCCCGATAAATGGGAATATCCTTGGTTTGCCGCTTGGGATTTGGCCTTTCATACTTTGCCTTTGGCACGATTGGATCCCGATTTTGCCAAACGTCAATTATCGGTTATTTTGAGAGAATATTATATGCATCCCAACGGGCAAATTCCTGCCTATGAGTGGTCGTTTTCGGATGTGAATCCTCCGGTACACGCTTGGGCAACCTGGAAAGTATATGAAATTGACAAAGAAATGAATGGTGGTAAAGGCGACCGTGTTTTCTTGGAACGCATTTTCCATAAATTATTACTCAATTTCACTTGGTGGGTGAACCTGAAAGACGAAGGTGGAAACAATATTTTTGGAGGCGGATTCCTTGGAATGGATAATATTGGTGTTTTCGACCGTTCGGCAGCTTTACCAACGGGTGGTCATTTAGAACAAGCCGATGGAACGGGTTGGATGGCAATGTATAGCCTGAATATGTTGCGAATTGCTTGCGAAATTGCGATTGAAAATCCGGTGTATCAAGATATGGCTTCTAAGTTTTTTGAACACTTTTTGCATATTGCTGGTGCTATGCAAGCCATTGGTGGAGACAAATTGAATCTTTGGGACGAAGACGATCAGTTTTATTATGATATGTTGCATAAGGAAAATGGCGAAGCCGAATTGCTTAAAGTGCGTTCGATGGTGGGATTGATTCCGCTTTTTGCTGTTGAAGTTTTAACCCCAGAATTATTAGATCAATTACCCGATTTCAAACGTAGGGTAGAATGGGTTATTTCAAACCGACCAGATTTGGCTGCCTTAGTGTCAAGTTGGTACAATCCCGGAAAAGGAGAGAGCAAGTTATTGTCTATTCTTCGTGGACACCGCATGAAGATGATTATGAAACGTATGTTCGATGAATCGGAATTTTTATCGGATTATGGAGTGCGTTCTTTGTCTAAATATCACAAAGAACATCCGTATCGTTTTGTTTTTGATGGCGGAACTGTACAAGTTGATTATACTCCAGCGGAGGCCACAGGCGATATGTTTGGAGGAAATTCGAATTGGCGTGGCCCGATTTGGTTCCCAATGAACTATTTGATTTTGGATTCACTCGAGAAATTCTGCAACTATTATGGAAACGATTATAAAGTAGAGTTTCCAACCAATTCGGGAGTGATGATGAATATTAAAGAGGCCGCTGAAGGAGTTGCCGATCGTTTGCTTGCTTTATTTTTACCCAACAAAGACCAACACATTCCGATGTATGGCCCTTATGAAAAATTTCAAAAAGATCCCAATTTCAATCAAAATCATCTGTTTTTTGAATATTTTGACGGCGATACCGGAAAAGGATTGGGCGCCAACCATCAAACCGGATGGACGGGGTTGATTGCTGAAATTATTCATCATTTACATCAACCTAAAGAATGATGGTTCCTTATTTATCTACAACAAGAAAGGCGTCCGCAACCGAATAGGAGACGGTCACTTTTGTTGTACCCTGAAAATAGCAACAACTGTTTTTGAACAAATAAAAAAACCGCAAATTCGCAAATTACAGACTTAAAAGTAACCTATAATTTGTGAATTTGCGGGAAACATTTTTAGAACCTAAAAAGAAAATGCACTAAAGTACATCGTCTTAATTGAAATTTGGTACCCAAAAAACTTCGATTAGTTACTTTTCATTTCTAAAACAATAATCATAACCGAAATAGCGAAACCTGTAACGGTTGCTATCCCTGTTTGTTTTCCTCCCTCTTTAAACGATTCGGGCATCATAGAATTGGCCAACATGGTCAAGATCGCTCCAGCAGCAAAGGCTTGGATGAATGACAAATGTTCTTTGGAAGTATCGGCAAAAAAAGTGCTTCCAAAAATGGTAATCAATGAAAATAAAATAGCCATACCCAACCATACTAAGAAAATAGTTGAGGCCTTAGTACCTGATTCTTTCATTCCAGTAGAAGCAGCAATAGATTCGGGTAGATTGGAAATAAAAATAGCGGCCAACATTGCCCAACTCAGCCCCTCGCCTTCTGACATTCCTAATCCTAAAACTATAGATTCAGGAACTCCATCAAGCACTATGGCCAAAAGCATGGGGATTAACAACCCAAAGGAATTCGTTGTTCCCTTAGATCTATTTCGAGCATCCATGAATTTGTCTAATAAATAATCACTTCCATAATACACATAAGCACCGGTAAAAAACCCTAGTAAAGGGTACCAAGTCCCAATACCAAGCTTAACCGAATCATAAGTAAGTTCATAAGACACGGCTGAAATTAAAGCACCGGCACCAAAACCCATAATGAGCCCTAATGCTTTTTTACCTATTTTAAACCAAGAAACAAAAAGACCTCCCAATATCAAGGAAGAGGTTGCCATAAAGCCATAGAGAAAAACTTGTAACATAGTCTTAAATTTTAAATGTTTGAAGTAAATTTAACTTATTTTTTACTAAAAACACAAAAATACAGGGGTTTTATTCGCTTTCTCTTGTGTTTAAGGTTACTTTTCAATGGGTTTTGTTTCAAAAAATAAAGAATGATAAGAAAGGTTGTTGGCTTTTTTTGTTGTGTACCACTATCAAAAAACAGTAATCTTATAAATTCTTTACAGCATTTACTTGTACTTGAATTTATTTTATTAAATCTTTTAATCCTAAATAGCATTATCTTTCTACTTAAACTTTTATAATAATAAAATTACTAGCTTTACTAAAACTTTGATTTATATGGTTTCTAAAGAGCTTATCCTGAAGTACACAAAACAGTTTCAATCTCTTAATCGAGCATCAAACAAAATACTAGGGAAAGCACCTCATAAACCTATTTTGTTATTGTCAATTCTACAATTAATCCAAAAAGGCGAAATACAATCCAATAGAATTTATATTACTGGTGAACTAGTAATTGCATTCAAAAACAACTGGAATACATTAGTAACCACTAATCACACCCCAAACTTTTCACTACCTTTTTTTCATCTGAATTCAGAACCTTTTTGGAGATTGGTTTATATCAATGGAGTGATTGACCATAAAGAAAAAATCAGCAGTCTTGGCAAGCTTAAAAACCGAATAGCTTTTGCAGAAATAGATAAGGATTTATTTGAATTGTTTTTAAATCCAACTACTAGAGTTGAAATGGAAAATATGTTGTTAAATTACTATTTCCCAGAAACAGGGGTTAATTTTCAATTTGGGACAATCGTTCAATACGACATAGAAACAACTATCAAAAACCAAATTCTAAACGACACCAAAGAAGAATACCAAACCTTGATGAATCATATTGCAGAAGATTTAACGGAACATGAAATTGAGGAAGAACGATTTATAAGAGGAAGCATCTTTAAACGGGAAGTTCCTAAGATTTATCTAAACCAATGCTGTATTTCTGGAATGAGAATAGAATCAAATACAAACGCTCAAATGATTGATGCTTGTCACATTATACCCTTTAGTATTTCTAATGATGATACGGTTTCAAATGGCATTGCACTTTCACCAAATTTACATAGAGCCTACGATAGAGGATTACTAACTATCAACGAAGATTACATCGTTAGAATTTCACCAGTGATTAGAGAAAATGAAACACCCTTCTCAATATCACAATTTGCGGGACGTAGAATTATATTACCAGAAAACAAAAAAAATTATCCTTCTCCCGAAAATTTAATTTGGCACAAAAAAGAAGTATTTGTTCTATAATTTGTTACCAACTATTTTACCTACGCTAAACCCAAAAGTGTATTCCAGAAAAAAAGCCCGACATTGCTGTCAGGCTTTTAAGCTCCTCATCCGCGGCGGACTCGAACCAAGTCCGAAAAATTTATTCAAAAAAAAAGTCCTTACAAAAATGTAAAGACTTTTTCTATTAAAGCTCCTCCGCCGCGGCGGACTCGAACCAAGTCCGAAAAATTTATTCAAAAAAAAAGTCCTTACAAAAATGTAAAGACTTTTTCTAATAAAGCTCCTCCGCCGCGGCGGACTCGAACCAAGTCCGAAAAATTTATTCAAAAAAAAAGTCCTTACAAAAATGTAAAGACTTTTTCTAATAAAGCTCCCCCTCTTGGGCTCGAACCAAGGACCCTCTGATTAACAGTCAGATGCTCTAACCAACTGAGCTAAGGAGGAAACTGTGTATTATAATGCGTAGTAGGAACGTTTTTGGTGGCTCTGACTGACATTGTTTGTTTGTCAAAGCGGTTGCAAAGATACACCTAATTTCAAGTTTTGCAAACAAAAAATAAATTTTTTTTGATTTTTTTTACCTGCCTACAATCGCTTTGTAAATGTCGTTTCCATTAGCAAATAAAAGCAACGAGATAAGTAAAACAAAACCAACCATTTGAGCATTCTCTAGGAATTTGTCACTTGGTTTTTTGCCGCTAATGATTTCGTACAATAAAAACATGACGTGTCCACCATCTAAGGCTGGAATTGGCAATAAATTCATTACCCCCAACATAATTGACAACAAAGCAGTGATGTTCCAGAATACTTCCCAGCTCCAAGAACTAGGGAAAATATTAAAAATAGCCGCAAATCCACCCACTTGTTTGTACGCCTTGGTTTCTGGATTGAAAATCATTTTCAATTGTTTGCCGTAGCCTAACAATTGGTCTTTCCCTCTTTCAATTCCCACAGGAATCGATTCGAAGAAACCGTATTCTTGTTTGCTGATTTTATAGTAACCTAATTTCTCTAACGATTCTAATCCCAAAGCGCCCACTTGTATGCCCAATTTCGCCTCTTGGTTCACGATTACTTGTACAGGCACTTCTTTTTCGTTTCGAATGACAACGGCTGGAAGGGTTTTGCCTTTGTTGGCTTTTAAGATAGCGGTTACTTGGTCGTAATATTTGGCAGGTTGTCCATTCAAGGAAACCATTACGTCTTTGGGCTGTAATTGTTTATTTAGGGACTCTTCAGGAATAGCGGTAACGGCAAACGGCATACGGATATTCACTAAAGGTCCTTTTTCTAATTTTGACAATTGGTCCACTAAATCAACAGGCATTTGTATGGTTTGAGTAGCGCCATTTCTTTCGATTTGGACTTGTTTCCCCATAATCAATTTCATATTGATTTCGTTGTCGTATTTTTCGATTTTTTCGCCATCAACTGCAAGGATTTTATCTCCCGTTTGGAAACCGATTTTGTTCATCACCGGATTTTCTATCAATAATCCGTCTTTCATATCGGCCATAGCCACAAAAGCATCACCATAAGCAAAAGCCATTCCTATATAGATAATGAAAGCCAAAATGAAGTTTACTGTAACACCACCCAACATAATAATCAAACGTTGCCAAGCGGGTTTGGAGCGGAATTCCCAAGGCTGTGGAGGCAAGGCCATTTGTTCCTTATCCATACTCTCGTCAATCATCCCAGAGATTTTTACATACCCCCCAAGAGGCAACCAACCAATACCGTATTCGGTTTCGCCAATTTTCTTTTTGAGTAATGAAAACTTAAGGTCAAAAAACAAGTAGAATTTTTCTACTCTCGTTTTAAATGCTTTGGCAGGAATAAAATGTCCCAATTCGTGTAGAATAATTAATAAGGACAAACTCAATAAAAATTGAGCAAACTTGATAACGATTTCCATTGTTTACTTTTAGTTCTTAAATAACGCACAAAAGTAGCGTTTCTATTTTAATTTGATGGCGCAATATACTACATACGGTTTTAAAAGTTTGTTAATTTGATCCGCTCCTTGAAATAAACCTCTATGGATTTATAGTCAATAGTTTTGGTTGATAGACTTAAGACTGCACCTTTGAAACATAAAAAAAACCGCAAATTCGCAAATTACAGACTTAAAAGCATCCAATAATTTGTGAATTTGCGGTATACATTTTAAGTGCCTGAAAGGAAATTGCACTAAAGAACATGTTTTTAATTGAATTTTATACCAATAAAAAATTAAGAGGCTTTACTTGGATTTTCAAATTTCATGAAAGCAAATTCTAAAACCGACTGTCAAAATTTGCCCAAAATCAAGACAAAAAGAGACTCGCCCCATAATTCTATGTAAATTTGCCAAAGGAAGTATTTTTTTCAATCTTTCAATCCATCTTCACTATGCAAAAAATTAAAACGGCACTACTCTCCTACGGAATGTCAGGCAAAGTATTTCACGCTCCTTTTCTTGATTTACATCCTGGTTTTGAAATAACGGGAGCTTGGGAACGAAGCAAAAAGCTCATACAAACGGATTTCCCTGAAGTAAAAAGCTACGCCACTTTAGAAGCTTTACTCCAAGACGATTGCGATTTGGTAATTGTGAATACGCCTGTGGGAACGCATTTTGAATACGCCAAACAAGTCTTGCTCGCCGGAAAACACGCCATCGTAGAAAAAGCCTTCACCACCACTGTTGCCGAAGCCCAAGAACTAGCCGCTTTGGCCAATGAAAAAGGACTGCAATTGGCCGTTTTTCAAAACCGAAGATGGGACAGCGACTTCAAAACCGTTCAAAAAGTTCTGCAAGACAACATCCTTGGCGATATTGTAGAAGCCGAGATTCATTTTGACCGATACAATCCTAATTTGAGTCCAAAAGTCCACAAAGAAACCCAAAATGCTGGTGCAGGAATTCTGAAAGATTTAGGGCCTCACATCATCGATCAAGCCTTGTGCTTGTTTGGTTTTCCAGAAGCCGTAAACGCAGACATTCGGATTACTAGATCCCACTCTTTAGTAGACGATTGGATCGATATTACGTTATTTTATCCCGACTTAAGAGTCCGACTCAAAGCTGGTTTTTTTGTGCGCGAACCACATCCATCGTATACCCTTCACGGCAAAAAAGGTTCGTTTTTGAAAGCTCGTGGTGATGTGCAAGAAGACGAATTAAAATTAGGTAAAAAACCCAACACCACAGATTGGGGCACCGAACCCGAACACCTAAAAGGACTGCTTCACACCGAAAGCAACGGAACAATAATCAAAGAATTCGTGCCCACAGAACAAGGCAATTACTATGCTTTTTTTGAAGGAATGTACCAAGCCATTCTCCACGGAAAAAAAGTCCCCGTTTCCGCTACAGAAGGTGTTCAGGTAATGCAAATCATAGAAGCAGCGATTCAAAGTCATCAACAGCAAAGAAGAATTAATTTATAAATGCTTTTGGATAGTTTTTGATGGTTTTTACATTTTAATTGAAAACCTTTTCTAAATTTGATTGTAAAACCTTAAAAATCAATTATTTTGATTTATTTTAATTTTTTAGAGCGACTCAAGAAAAAAGGAAAATACAAAAAAGCGTATAGCGAAGTAAAACAATCCTACCTTAATCGTATTCGTTGGGCGGTAGCATTGTTTTATTTTGGAATGGGACTAACGTTCTCAACTTGGGCGAGTCGCATACCCACCATCAAATCCGATTTGAACCTAACCGAAGGTGAATTAGGCACCATTTTATTTGCCCTTCCACTGGGTCAATTATCAATGATGCTTTTCTCGGCCAAATTTGTGACCCGTTTTGGGAGCAACAAAACACTGCCAGTAGCGCTACTACTTTATACTTTTTGTATGACTAATTTAGGCTTGGCACAAACGGCTTGGCAATTAGCTTTAGGCTTATATCTCATGGGAGTAACCGCCAATTTAACCAATATCTCCGTCAACACTCAAGGCGTTTATACGGAAGGCTTATTCAAACGCAACATTATGCTCTCTTTTCATGGAATGTGGAGTATTGCTGGATTTACAGGAGCCTTAATCGGATTGGTGCTATTAGGACTTACTATTGCAACCTATACTCATTTTGTTAGTATTGGAATTGTCGTGCTTATTCTGGTGGCAACCAATTACACCTTTTTAATCAATGCCAAAGAAAGCCAAGCGCCAACTAAGAAAAAAGCATTTTTCAAAATGGATACAACTTTATTCTGGCTAGGAATCATCGGATTTTGTAGCATGGCCAGCGAAGGTGTTATGTTCGATTGGAGCGGTATATATTTCAAAGATAGTATTCATGTCAAAGGCTCCTTAAGTGTATTAGGCTATACTTCCTTTATGATTATGATGGCAACTGGGCGCTTTTTTGGCGATCGCCTGACCCAAAAATGGGGACGGAAGAAAGTCATGCAAATTAGTGGTTGCATGATTTCCATTGGACTTCTCACTGCGGTAATTTTTCCCTATCTTATACCAGCAACCTTAGCATTTATGGTTGTGGGATTAGGAGTTTCTACCATCATACCCACTATGTTGAGCCTAGCAGGAAAACATCCTACCATTCCCACCAGCGAAGCGCTAACTACTGTTTCTAGTGTCAGTTTTCTTGGTTTTTTAATAGGCCCCCCTTTGATTGGTCATATTGCTGAAGCTTTCGGACTCCAATTTTCTTTCGCTTTCATAGGTGTTTTCGGGTTTATAATCGCCTTTATGGTGTCTAAAATAAAAATTGCTGATTAATATTAAAGGAGCACACGATCCTGCTTTTCCAGACGAGTCGTCCTGTCCGCTATATCTTTTTTTCTAGACTTGACTGGTTTTTGAAACCTGTCAGGTCTAGCAGAATCTGTCCGCAATGTTTGCCAGCAAAGGAATAAGGATGGTACGGAATTTCACTGATTTATATTTGAAAAATCCGTTTAAATCTGCGTCATCCGCGTTCCTTTTTAGTATTGATACAAGAAACGGATAGTCAAGTAAATTAAAAAAAGTTTTTTCTAATGTAAAACTTAATAGTTTTTTTATTACTTTTATGCAACTGACACCTTGTTGGTCAGTATTTTACATAAATTTCATTTGCTAAATACCACTTTATAGCAGTAATGCATTTGAGCCTAAAACTCAAATTTCCAAAAACGTTTTATTAATGAATGGGAGTGTTACACTCCACTCAGCTGTTTTGTTGGAGGTTTCAATCACAAAAACCTCCAATAAAGCAGTTGCTTTTTTAAATAAACGCCTATGATAAAAAAGTTATCTGTTCTTGGTTGCCTATTATTCATTCCAAAAAATTATGCACAAAACACTGCTGGTTTTACCCTCAAAGTAATCGAAGCCCAATCCCAAAAAGCACTGCCCTCAGTGGTAGTTAGTATCCAAAACACTAGCTTTTTACAACTTACCTCCGCTTCTGGTACCGTGCTTTTCGACCAGTTACCGCCCAACGCCTATTATGTACTGCTTCACAGTCAAGGCTACAAAGACCAATTACTAGCCGTTACCGTAGCGCCCAAAACCATCACCGATTTAGGGACTATTCCACTCTCCACAGATCCAATGGCCGAAATACAAAGCGCCACCATCGCCCTATCCGAAGAGCAATTGAATGATGATTTTAATGGTTCGGAAAGTACTGCACCGTTATTACAAGCCTCTCGAGATGTGTTTCAGCAAGCCGCCGCTTTTCAATGGGGACAAACCCGTTTTAGGATTCGAGGACTCGATGCCGAAAATGCCACTTTACTCATAAATGGACTGACATTAAACAAAGTATACGATGGTCGTCCGCAATGGGGCGATTGGGGCGGCATCAACGATGTGCTGCGCAATCAAGAAATCGTCATTGGCACTGCCGCTTTCGAGTACAGTTTCGGCGGACTTTTAGGCGCACAGCAAATCAGCACCAGAGCTTCTAGTTATCGATCGGGTTCCCGAATTTCTTTTGCTGGAACCAATACCACCTACAACTGGCGAGCGATGGCAAACTATGCTTCTGGAGTAAACAAAAAAGGCTGGGCATTCGTAGTTTCGGCTGGGAAACGAATCGGCGAAAATCCGTATTTCGAAGGTACGCATTTTGACGGCAACTCGGCTTTCATCAGCGTCGAAAAACAATTCGGTGAACAACATTCGCTCAACTTTACGGGTATCTATACGCCCAACTCAAGAGCCAAAACCGCACCCAATACCGCCGAAGTTTTTACCCTAATGGGTTCGCGATACAATTCCTATTGGGGTTTTCAAAACGGCAAACAACGAAACGCTAGAATCAAAACTGTAGAAGAACCGCTGCTCCTTCTCAACCATTATTTCAAAATCAACCACAAAACAAACTTACAATCCGGAGTGCTTTATCAGTGGGGGAACATCAGTAATAGCGCTATCGATTTTCAAAATGCCAACAATCCCGACCCGACCTATTATCGCAAAATGCCAAGCTATTACAGTTCGTTGTACGAAAAAGACAATGGCGAATTTTCAGGAGCCTTCATTCCCGATGAAGAGAATGCCGAAAAAAGTCGATTGGCCTTTTTAGAAAATCCACAAATCAATTGGTCGGCACTTTACCAAGCCAATCAACAACCGATTTTAAACTCGAATGGAACCATCATTGGCTACGAACCTTCCAAAAGCAACTACATCCTCTATGAAGACCGAGCCGACGAAACCGTCCTTGCAGCGAATACGCTTTTGAATTCTCAACTTTCAGAAGCTGTTGCCTTAACGGCTGGCGCGAATTTCAAAAGCTCAAAAACACAATACTATCAAAAAGTAATTGACCTTTTGGGCGGCAGCTATTTTGAAGACATCGATGCGTTTTATAACGGCAATCAAGCCCAATCCGATTTGAATCATCCCAACCGACAAGTAGTTGAAGGCGATACCTATGGCTATAACTATTTCATAAGAGCACAAGTAATTCAAGCCTTTACGCAGTTTCAATTCCGATTCCGAAAGCTGCATTTTTACCTTGGACAAGAATTTTCAATGACCAACTATCAGCGTGAAGGTTTGTACAAAAACGGACTCTATGAGAACAATTCTTTGGGCAAAAGCAACACAATCAACTTCGAGAATTTTGGTTTCAAGACAGGAATAACCTATTCTATTTCTGGAAAACAAGCTGTTTTATTTCACGCCGCGCACCTAAGTAGAGCCCCTACCATTCAAAACAGTTTTCCCAATGCCCGTTTGAACAATAGCCTTGTGAACGGTCTTACCAATGAAACCCATAGCAGCATCGAAGCAAGCTATTTGTATCGAACGCCAATCCTAAAAGTAAGAGCGACTGCCTATTATTCTTACCTAAAAAACACCACCGAGAATTCTTTTTTCTACGCCGAAGGTATTTTCGACGACGGAGCGGGTTACACCAATACCGATGCTTTTGTGGGGCAAACGCTTACCCACCTCGACAAGCAAAATTATGGCGCAGAACTAAGTATTGAATATCCCATTAGTGCCACACTCAAAACAACTTTAGCTGCCGCTTACGGACGCTACACTTATGCCAGCAACCCCAACGTTACCATAACGAATGATGCCCAAGCATCACTAGACAACTCAAATCCTGTTTTTGATTTTGGAAAAGCCATCCTCAAAAATTACCATCAAGCTGGCTTACCTCAACAGGCCTATAGTGTGGGATTAGAATATCGCAATCCTCATTATTGGTGGATTGGTACCAATGTAAATTACATTACCGAATCTTATATCTCCGTTTCCCCCATTGCTAGAACAGCTATTTTTTTCAAAAATCCAGCCAACGGTTTTCCTTTTCCTGAAGCCACCGAAGCACGAGCCAAGGAATTACTGCGCCAAGAAAAATTAGACCCTGTCCTTCTGCTCAATCTCACAGGTGGAAAAACGTGGAGAATCAAAGGGAAAACTCTTGGATTGTTTATGAGTGTTACTAATCTATTGGACACCCATTACCAAACAGGTGGTTACGAACAAGCCCGAAACGCCAATTTTCGACAACGCAACCAAGATGTCTCAAGCGGGACACCCAACTTTGGTAACAAATATTTCCAAGGCTATGGCCGCAATTATTTTGTCTCCTTATATCTGAATTTATAATCAACCTCATTAAAATGCAAAAATATGAAGCGCTATATTTCTTCTCTATCCTTCCTCTTTGTCTTTTCCTTCTTCTTGACGAATTGTGCTCAAGAAGATTTTGACATTCCAAAATTAGAATGCACCCAACCCGATTTAAAAGTCAACCAAACCGCGGCTCAGGTGAAAGCCAACGCTAATGCAATTGTAGCGCAATATCCTT
Source organism: Flavobacterium sp. RSSA_27 (assembly GCF_051547125.1). Classification (NCBI taxonomy): domain Bacteria; kingdom Pseudomonadati; phylum Bacteroidota; class Flavobacteriia; order Flavobacteriales; family Flavobacteriaceae; genus Flavobacterium; species Flavobacterium sp. RSSA_27. Next base: position 148,564 of record NZ_JBPTTN010000009.1, on the reverse strand, counting down.
TTGAAGATATCATCGAAGCCTATGTGGTTTCAAGTGACGAAGGCGGGAATTTTTTCAAAACCATTAGTTTTCAAACCTTGGCCACGCCTACCTCGCCAGCCATTGGTTTTAGTGTGCCTATCGATGCTACTAATTTGTACATCGATTTTCGATTGGGGAATAAAGTCTATCTTCAACTCAAAAATCAATATACCGACATCAATTTCGGCGGACTCAGAATTGGGTCAATTTATGTCAATTCCTATAACGAAGGTGGCGTGGGCAGACTTTCTCAAAACGATTATAAAAAAGTACTGTTTCCCTCCTGCACAATTATCGAGGAAAAGCAATTGACCAAAGCCCTAACCATTCCCGAATTATTGAATGACGCCAACTTGAACACTTTAGTCGAATTGCAAAACGTACAATTTACATCAGATGCTGTTGGGCGAAAATACTATGAAGAAAGCGAAGATATTGGTGGAGGCACCAATTGGAATTTGATGGACCAATTGGGGAATCAGGTTATTTTTAGAACCTCTAGTTTTGCCAATTTCGCCACCAAAACAGTCCCAAAAGGAAGCGGAAAAGTCAAAGGCATTTTGACCAAATTTGGCACCGACTACCAACTAATCGCCCGTTCCGAAAAAGATGTGAACTTGACAGGCGCTAGCATCACACCCTTCTTCAAAGAAGATTTTGAAAAAGTAGTCGATAAAACCAATCTGAGTTTACCCGGTTGGACGAACTTAGCCCAAAAAGGAACTCCTGTGTGGAAAGGCACGGTTTACAATGGCAATGGGTACGCCGAGTTTGCGATTTCGGGAACCAAAGTAGTTTCGAATGTAGCTTGGTTAATTTCGCCTAAAATTGACCTTGATACCTATACCAATGAAATCTTGACCTTCCGCTCCGCCCAACACCATCTCGATGTCGATTCGCCTTTGAATACCCTAGACGTTTTTATCTCCACCAATTTTGATGGCGTAAACATAGCTTCCGCCACATGGACTCCCTTACAAGCCATAGTGCCCAAACAGGCTACTCCTTGGTACCAATTCATAGGCTCGGGTGCCATAGATTTAAGTGCGTTCAAAGGCAAAGTCAACATTGCCTTTCGCTATACTGGCTCGGGCAAAAATGCCGCATTAGATGGTGCTTTTATGGTGGATGATGTACAAATTTTTGGGGATAAGTAAAGAATAATAAAATCACCCAATAGCAAACTTAGGAGAATATAAATAATTTTGTTTACTGCGAATATTCGCAGTACATTTACAAAGTAAAATCAAACCAATAAAATGGAATTAACCGACCAAGAAAAGGAATTGATTGAGCAAATTATACCAATTAAAAAATACATTTTAATACAAAAGAGTTCAGGTATAATGCCGATATAGTATGAAAATAGTCTAATTTTAATTGGACTATATTGAATACATAATCGGTATTAGAAATTATAAAAATGCCAAACATAATCCTTCTAAAACGTTAAGAGTTTTAATAGTAGAGTTGTTTTACAATTTATTAGACGGCTAATTTGAAAATTAAGTTTCATAAAATATAACCGTATGAAAGTAGCAGACAAAAAAACAGCAAGACAGCAATTAGATGATATAATTTTGGATATATCTTGGGCAGATATTGCTAAAACCTATTTTGGTAAATCGAGTTCTTGGATGTACAACAAACTCAATGGTAGAGATGGTAACGGCGGTCACGGCGAATTTACCGATGAAGAAAAAGAAATGTTACGAAATGCTTTGTTTGATATTTCGGCACGAATTAGAAAGGCTGCTGAAAGTCTAGAATAGCACTCTTTTTTACCCACAAAGAAATGACTTTCTAAATCGTGTATACTAACAATCATTTTTGTATTTTGGCGGTCCCAAATCAATACTAAACAAAAATGAAAACCTATTTCGCGGCCTTCGCTCTGATGGCTTTTTCGTATGGCTTGCAAAGTCAAAACCTAGACAAATCGTTGCAATTAAAACAAATTGCCGTAGTCAAGACCAATTTTAGAAACCTAAAAAGTGGTGAAGCGATTCACAAAACCTATGCTTTTGACAACGGAAAATTAACCACCATCAAAACCTCGGATGTGACCCAAAGTTTCTTTTACAACAAAAAAGGATTACTCGATCACACTGTAAAAGACCGCAACGGAAGCAACTGGAAAGAAGTAATTAGCTACGGTTATGACGCTGAAGACCGCTTGATTTTGTTTACCAAAAAATATGACGAAGACGGTAAATTTATAACCAAAACCGTAACGTACACCTATGACGGTTCTCGAATTAAGCAAGTCACCAAAAAAAGTACCACCCAACAACTTTTTGTGGAAGAAGTCGATTTTGTAGTCGAAAACGGAAAAGTTGTACGCCGCTCCGTTCGTGACCGAAACAAACAAATCATTCACAAAACCGAATTCTATTACGACAAAGAAAATCAAACCAAACAAACCGGACTTTTGGGCGACAAAACCATCAAGTATTTTGGTTATGATGACAAAGAATCGGCTAATTTGTTGATGGTAAAAAACATTTTTGGTCCCAATTACCAAGTGATTGTTCCTTTGGTCTCCTTCCAAGAAGAGGAATTTGAATTCACGTTTATAAGTCCAAACAACGAACTAAAATTTACCTCAACTGCCAACACAATTGTTCGAGCAGGAACGTTCAAATACAATGCCCAAAATTATCCTGCCTCTTATTCCCTAATCGAAGACAGCGGAATGATTAAAACCGTAAAAACCTATACTTACGAGTGATTTTTTTGCAATATAAGCCACGAATTCTCGAATTTTTAAAGCATTAATTCGTATTTTATTTTTAAATCCAACAAATAGAATTCGAGCAATCGTCGATTACCTTTTTTTAGAATCTAATACAAATAATTTGCGAATCTGCGGCCCGTTTCATTTTTAAGCCATCCCTAAAAAATAATTCGTGACTTACCTTTTTTTTGAATCCAATAAAATAAAATTTGCGAATCTGCGGCCCTTTTCTTTTTGCATAAACATACCTAAAGAAATAATTCGTGCATTCGTGGCCCCCTTCTTAAAAGCAAATGATTAAATTTGCGACTTATTTGATGCTATGTTAGAAAAAGAAAAAATAAATTTCGAAAAAACGGCTATCGTCGGTATTGTTACTCAAAATCAAAGTGAAGAGAAACTGAGTGAATACCTTGACGAATTAGAGTTTTTGACCTTTACTGCTGGTGGGCAAGTAGTAAAACGCTTTTGGCAAAAAATGGACAAACCCAATCCCAAAACGTTTTTGGGTACAGGTAAAATAGACGAAATTCATCTTTTTGTAAAAGAAAATGACATTTCGACCTTGATTTTTGACGACGAGTTAACGCCTTCACAACAAAAGAATATCTCTAAAATTATCGACTGCAAAATCCTTGACCGTACCAATTTAATCTTGGATATTTTTGCGCAACGCGCCGAAACTTCTTATGCCAGAACGCAGGTAGAATTGGCACAATGCATCTATTTGTTGCCACGTCTTTCGGGTTTATGGACACACTTAGAACGACAAAAAGGTGGAATCGGGATGCGTGGTCCAGGAGAAACCGAGATCGAAACCGATCGACGTATTGTTCGTGATCGTATCTCGTTGCTAAAAGACAAAATCAAAACCATCGACAAACAAATGGGCATTCAGCGCAGCAATCGAGGCGCTATGGTTCGTGTCGCGCTGGTAGGATATACCAATGTTGGTAAATCAACCTTGATGAATGCGGTGGGTAAAAGCGATGTTTTTGTAGAAAATAAATTGTTTGCCACCCTAGACACTACCGTTCGAAAAGTGGTCATCAAAAACTTGCCTTTCTTGCTTTCAGACACCGTTGGATTCATCCGAAAATTACCAACACAATTGGTCGATTCGTTCAAAAGTACGCTAGACGAAGTACGCGAAGCCGATTTGTTATTGCACATTGTTGATATCTCGCACCCTGATTTTGAAGACCACATCGCCTCTGTAAATCAAACCTTATTAGACATCAAAGCCAATGACAAACCTACGCTAATGGTGTTCAACAAAATTGATGCTTACCAACATTTAACGATAGACGAAGACGATTTAATGACCGAAAAAACACCGCGTCACTTTACCCTCGACGAGTGGAAACAAACTTGGATGAGTCGTGTGGGTCACGAAAATGCCTTGTTCATCTCGGCTACCCACAAGGAAAACTTCGAGGAATTTAGAGAACGAGTTTACGAAGCCGTGCGACAAATTCACATCACGCGCTTCCCTTACAACAAATTCTTGTATCCCGATTATAAGGATGCTATTGAGAAAGAAGAAAAAGAATAAACAAAACGCCTTTTTGAAAATTATCAAAAAGGCGTTTATTGTATTTTAAGGCAAATGGATTACTACACTCAAAACATTAAACTTTACTCTTTTTAAATAAAGGAACTGCGGAACAAGCCTCGCCATACATAATGCTTTTGGCCAAAGGTTGCAATTTTTGAATGGCGGCTATGTAAGCACTCTCTGGAACGGGCTTTTTGGAACAGCCTTTAATAATCAAAGGATGGTCTTTATATTCAGAATAATCGAGTTGATTGAGGATGTCTTGGTACAAAGCGGTATTCAATTCTTCGATGGTACCCAACACCACTTTTTTGGTAAAAGGAATGAGATATGTGGTCACTAAAATAAGTGCCCATGCCGGAATAATGGCATCGGTACTACAATGCACTGCGACATAATGGTCTTGGTATTGCGACCAATTATGGCATTTTAAAGTCTCACGAAAATCTTTTTCTTTTAATACAAAACCATCCAACAACCATTGCGAAACATCGATTTGTGTTCGAATTCCGCTAGGATAATAATCTTCTAAATCGAAGACTTTTAGTGCACTATTGGCTACTTTATTTACTATTTCGTCCATGTTTTTTAATTAGTAGTCAGTGGTCAGTTCTTAGTGGTCAGTTACATCTGTTTACTAAAGACTGAACACTTTCTTTTTAATTAGTAATCAGTGGTCGGTCTTTAGTGGTCAGTGGTAACTGCATACAATAAAACTGAACACTGATCACTTTTTAATTAAAGCATTCCCAATTCTAATTTGGCCTCTTCGCTCATTAAATCCTTGCTCCAAGGTGGGTCGAAAGTGATTTCAACATCGGCATCTTTTACGTGCTCAATCGATTTGATTTTTTCAGCCACTTCTCTAGGTAAACTCTCGGCCACTGGGCAATTTGGAGAAGTTAAAGTCATCAATATTTTTACTTCATAATCGGTATTGACCATCACATCATAAATCAATCCCAATTCGTAAATGTCTACAGGAATCTCTGGATCGTAAATCGTTTTTAATTTATTTACAATCGCTTCTCCTAATACTTCAGTGTTTATTTCTTCTGTCATTTTATTTAATTTATTAAAACATATGAGTCATATGAGTTTTTTTATTTTCTAAAGTCTGAATATAAGTTCATTTAATAAACTTAAATATTATCTAATTAAATCTGAACTAATTTAATCATCAAGTCCTCTATAATATTCATTTACCATTGTTTTTTGTCCCTCATAGTATATATTCTTAACGCCAAAATTAATTAACAAACCCATTGGAGCCTTCAATAAATTCATATAGGTAAGTAGTTGAGCATCAAAAATTGGATTAATTTCTACTACCGATTTCAATTCAACTACCAAGGAATTCTCAATAAACAAATCACATCTCAGTTTTGATTCCAATTCAAACCCTTTGTATGTTAAGGGAATTTGAAGTTCAGAAGAATAATTTATTTTACGTAATTCTAATTCCTTTTTAATACATTGATGATAAATGTTTTCTAGTAGGCCTGGTCCTAAACTTTTATGAACTTCTATCGCTGCTCCATTTACCTGATACACCAATTCTTTTAAAAAAGTTCTTGTTATTTTCATTTTGGAAAAAAACTTTAATGGCTTATATGTTTTTAATTATTTCTTAGCATCAAACGCCAAAGCATACATTTTGATGTTTTTAATCATCGACACCAAACCATTAGCTCTTGTTGGTGATAAATGTTCTTTGAGTCCAATTTCATCAATAAAATCCATATCGGCATTCAAGATATCAGCAGGTTTTTGGTTCGAGAAAGCGCGTATTAAAATGGCGATTATCCCTTTGGTCAAAATTGCATCACTATCAGCAGTGAATACAATTTTATCCTCTTTTTGCTGGCCTTGTAACCAAACTTTCGACTGGCATCCTTTGATCAAATTATCATCGGTTTTGGCAGCTTCCTCGATTAAAGGTAAATTTTTTCCTAACTCAATAATGTATTCGTAACGCTGCATCCAGTCGTCGAACATTGAAAATTCATCTACAATTTCGTCTTGTATTTCTTTGATACTCATGCTTATTTTTCGCTATATGAAACTAATAAAGTTACTATTTTTTCTATGTCTTTTGGAGGAAATCCGTGGTCAAAGCCTTTCGATGTGTAAGGTTTTCCACTTGCAATAATCGTTAAGTTGGCAATGGCTGCTCCATCATACAATCGCTTTGCCGTTGGTGCTTTTAAGGAAGGTATTTGTTCTAAACTCAATACCGAAAAGGTACTTTCTAGCTCCTTCATTTCTTGTGCTGTCAGCACAACTTCATAGGGCTTTTCATTCCTACCTTTGATGACCCAAACCTTTTGATTTTCCATCCAAACACTCAAATATACTCCTCTAGATTGCGCAGTATACGTGATGGATGAAGTACTAAAGTCATTGATTTTTTGACTTTTACAACTACTCATGATAACAAAAATAAAAATCAATTGACTAATCCACTTCATCATTTTTAGGTGTTTATGACAGCATCATTTTGGCTTTTTTTACAGCCTCAACTAAGCTATCGATTTCTTCTTTGGTGTTATAAAACGAAAAAGACGCTCGAATCGTTCCCGGAATTTCAAAGAAATTCATGATGGGTTGGGCACAATGGTGTCCTGTTCGAACGGCTATTCCTAATTTATCGATAATGGTTCCAATATCATACGGATGAATTCCATCAATATTAAATGAAATTACCGAAGTTTTATTTTCTGATGTACCATAAATACGCAAGCCTTCTATTTCGGATAAACGTTGGGTTCCGTATTCTAAAAGGGCTAATTCTTGCGCTTGAATGTTTTCGAAACCTATTTCATTCAAATAATCTACCGCGGTTCCAAGTACAATTCCTCCAGCAATATTAGGCGTTCCCGCTTCGAATTTATGTGGCAAATCGGCATAAGTGGTTTTTTCAAAAGTTACCTCTTTGATCATTTCACCTCCACCTTGATAGGGTGGCAATTTATTCAACCAAGCTTCTTTTCCATACAAAATTCCTGTACCTGTTGGCCCACACATTTTATGTCCTGAAAAAGCATAAAAATCACAATCCAACGCTTGTACATCGGGTTTCAAATGGGGTACCGCTTGGGCTCCATCAATAAAAACTACTGCTCCAAATTCGTGCGCTTTATCAATGATATATTTTATGGGATTAATTGTTCCTAAAGCGTTAGAGATATGATTTACCGTAACGATTTTGGTTTTTTCGGATAGTAGTTCATCAAATGCAGACAAGATCAACTCTCCTTTTTCGTTCATCGGAATGACTTTTAGCGTAGCGCCTGTACGTTCGCAAAGCATTTGCCAAGGCACGATATTGCTATGATGCTCTAAAGCAGACACCAATACCTCATCGCCTGATTTTAATAGAGAGGCAAACCCATTCGCAACTAAATTCACACCATGAGTTGTCCCTGAAGTAAACAATACTTCGTGCGCGTGCTTGGCATTGATATGGTGTTGCATTTTCACTCTAGACACTTCGTAAGCATCTGTCGCTAATTGGCTCAAGGTATGTACGCCACGATGAATGTTGGCGTTGATTTCTTGGTAATACTTTGCAATCGCATCAATCACCACTTGAGGCTTTTGCGAAGTCGCTCCGTTATCGAAATACACCAAAGGTTTTCCATTTACTTTTTGAGAAAGTATCGGAAAATCGGCTCTTATTTTTTGAAGGTCTAACATGACTTAATTTAGAATTTTTCTAAATACAAAAGTAGTGAAACTGTAGCTAATTATTAGCAAACAGTTGTTAATAAAACTCGATACCCAAATAGGCAACATTTATTGAAAATCCATTCTTAGTTTGAGCAAGAAAAGAAAAAAATAAAACCAAACACCAAGGTTTCCTACTTTTTGCTACATTGCTTAAAAATAACATTGTATGAAGAAAATACTAAAAAGTATCGGAATCCTTCTTTTGCTTGTTCTTGGGTATATTGGATATACCACTTATCCCCAACTCGATTTAATCTCTGGTTTTTCGGCCAAAAGTATGGCTTCCGGGCATTTTATTGACCATCGTTCACAAGAGATGATCGAAAAAGGAGATAATGATATTAACCTCATTGATCTTGCCAAAAATGAAATCGATGACAACGCCAAAACCGCTACTTCATCTGTTTACGGATTAAAAACTAGAAAAGCGATGTATCGAGAAGGTTTAGGGGCCACCTTAATCAATGATGATTTCGATATTTCAAAACCCTATTTGGTACCAAAACGCAAGGTTACAAAAAACAATTTGCCCTTTCCCTATGGAAATGAGGAACCCAAAGACACTGTTTTTGCTAATGTGAATTATGAAAAACTAACCGTGGCAGTAAACAACGCTTTCGATCCAAAAGGACAAAAGAAAAAAAGATCAAGAGCGGTTTTAGTAATTTATAAAGACCATATTATTGCCGAAAAATACGATACTGGATTTACCAAAAACAGTAAAATTTTGGGATGGTCTATGACTAAAAGTATCACTGCTACTCTTTTTGGAATACTTAAAAAACAAGGAAAATACGACATCAACAAACCCGCTCCAATTCCCGAATGGCAAAAGGATGAACGAAAAAAAATCACGACCAACGATTTGTTGCATATGAATTCTGGATTGGAATGGGAAGAAGCCTATGATAAAATATGCGATGCTACCAAAATGCTATTTCTCGCCGAAGATATGGGACGCGTACAGCTCGAAAAACCAGCAGCTTTTGCTCCCAATACGCATTGGAATTACTCCTCGGGAACTAGTAATTTATTATCTTATATCTTACGTAAGCAGTTCAAAACCCATCAAGAGTATTTGGATTTTTGGTACACACAATTGATTGATAGAATTGGAATGCATTCTATGCTAATCGAAACCGATATGGTTGGGAATTATGTTGGATCGTCCTATGGATGGGCTACCGCAAGAGATTGGGCCAAGTTTGGATTATTGTATTTGCATAAAGGCAACTGGAATGGCGACCAAGTTTTTGATGAAAGTTGGGCTAAGTATGTAGCGACACCTACCAACGGATCTAAAGGTGATTATGGAGCGCACTTTTGGCTAAATGCTGGCGGTCATTTCCCAGCTGCACCACGAGATATGTACTCTTGCAATGGCTATCAAGGACAAAAAGTATTTATTATCCCGTCCTTGGATTTGGTTATTGTTAGAATGGGATTAAGCGACGAAGGAAAATATGATGTAAATGAATTGCTAAAAGGAGTGATTGGAAGTTTTAAGAAGTAACACCTACCCTATTTAACCACAACCCCGACAATTTTCTAATTGTCGGGGTTGTGGTTTTTGAAGAGATTTTATAGCCATCAGTTCTTTAAATCTTTAATTTTTTGATCTACGGTTCCAACCTCAAACAGGCGCATAATTTTGAATAAAAAAACAGGGATTCCGCCCAAATTAGTTATCAATTTTGCTTTTTGAGCTACTTTTACATCTCTAATTGTAATAGATTCCTCTGCCTTATTTCCTTCAAGAGGAGCTAATTCAAGAGCATATTTCCATGCGCCTTCACGGGCTTTTTGCATACTGAAATCAATAAGAAAGGTGTCAATGGATTTTGTTTTTTCTAGAATCCACTTTAAAATTGGCCAAACTTCGGTCAAATCCTTCTCGACATCGTCAACCAAAGAAGATAAAATAGTATTGATTGTATTGAAATCATTTTGCAAACTATGGATTTCGTCTTTTGGGCTTACTTGAGCCGCTGCAATTCCTAAATCAAGGTTGATATGTGCGTTCATTCCGAGTAATAAATGCTGCAATACAATAATCCAATAATTCCCTGCCTCTACAAAAGCAGCTTCCCAAGATTTTGAAGTTGGCTGCTGTGTTTGGTATTGATAATACGCTTTAATGTATCGATTGGCAAAAATTACATCCAATTTTTCCATTCTCGGTCCGTTTTCGAAGGTTCCGTTTTGAATTCCTTCTTTTACTTTTTGTGTGACTTTGAGATAAAGTACCGCAAAATACCCTTTGGTCGATTTTTCTGTTATGGATTGTTGAATAATTTCTTGAAGCAATTGTATCACTTCGTCAATTGTGGTTGCTTGTGGAATCATCGATTACTTTTTTATAAAATATTTATTATTAATGGTTTAAGTTCATAATATTACAAAAAAATAATTTTTAAAAGAAAACCTATTCTTCAAGAATGAAAAAAAGGACAAAGTTTAAGGTTAAACTTTGTCCTTTTTGAGAGATTTAAAAGAAATATTTCTTAAGATTTAGATTTACAAATCAAACCCTAATTTCACGCCTAATTTATTGGCTATAATAGCGGTAATTCGTTTTTTAAGTTCTGGGATTTTGATGTTTTCGATTACTGCATTTGAGAAAGCGTACATCAATAATGCTTTGGCTTCTTTCTTTGGAATTCCACGTTGTTGCATATAAAACAAAGCCGTTTCATCCAATTGACCAACCGTACAACCGTGAGAACATTTTACATCGTCAGCAAAAATTTCTAACTGTGGTTTAGCATTTATAGTCGCTTTGTCACTCAACAAAATATTGTTACTCTTTTGGAAAGCATTGGTTTTCTGAGCTTCTTTTTCTACGTAAACTTTCCCGTTAAAAACACCTGTGGCTCTATCTGAAAATATTCCCTTGTAATCTTGAAAACTTTCACAGTTTGGAGCTGCATGGTGAACTAAGGTATAGTGATCAACGTGTTGCTTCTCTCCTATTATCGTAATTCCGTTTAGCGTACTGGTAAGACGTTCGCCAAAATGATAAAAGTTTAAATTGTTTCTGGTTAAGTTTCCTCCAAATGAAAAAGTTTGTACAGAGACATGACTTTCTTGTTTTTGAGAAACGTAGGTATTATCAATTAGGTTCGCTTCGGCAGCATCATTTTGAATTTTATAGTAATCAACAATAGCGCGTTTTGCAGCAAAAATTTCGGTAACTGAATTGGTTAATACCGCATTATCATTCAAACATTGATGTCTTTCAATGATTTGCACATGCGAATTCTCGCCTACAATCACTAAATTACGTGGCTGAACCAACAACGCTTTTTCAGAACCCGTAGAAAAATACATGATTTCGATAGGCTTGTCTGTTACTTTACTTTTTGGAATATTGATGTAAGCACCTTCATTAGCAAATGCTGTATTTAAAGAAGTCAATGACTCGTCTTTACTTGCAATTTGATTAAAATAGGTATCAATAACCATTTTATATTTAGGCTTGTTTAATGCCGATGACATCAAACAAACATCAATTCCGTCATGGGTAGTTGAGGACAAATTCGAGCTAAAAACTCCGTCTACAAAAACCACTTTATAGCTATCTATTTCGTGTAAAAAATATTTTTTTACATCTCTATATTCAATCGTATTTTCGGTGTTTGGAAAAACGCTGAAATCATTTTTTAGAATAGCATTCAAGGAAGTATACTTCCAAGCTTCCTCTTTTTTGGTTGGAAAACCTTTATTTTCAAAGTTCTTTATCGCAGCAGTACGAATATCATGAAGATCCGTTTGGACATCAATCTTTTCTTCAAAAGCCATAAAGGACGATACTAATTTTTCTCTTAACATATTTCTTATTGTTTAAAGTTTAAGGTTTAAAAGTTTAAAGTGATCTTAGGATCGCATTAAGCTTTAAACTTCAAACAAATTTTTACGCTTCTTGTTCTTGTTTGATCCAATCGTATCCTTTTTCTTCTAGCTCATAGGCCAATTCTTTGGTACCCGATTTTACAATTTTACCATTGTATAAAACGTGTACAAAGTCTGGAACGATATAATCCAATAAACGTTGGTAGTGCGTAATCACAACAATTGCGTTTTTGTCGCTTTTTAGCTTGTTTACGCCATTCGCTACAATTCGAAGAGCATCGATATCCAAACCAGAATCTGTTTCGTCTAGGATGGCCAATTTTGGCTCTAACATTGCCATTTGAAAAATCTCGTTACGTTTTTTCTCACCACCTGAGAAACCTTCGTTAAGTGAACGAGATAAAAACTTACGGTCAATTTCTAACAATTCAGATTTTTCGCGAATGACTTTCAACATTTCGTTGGCTGGCATTTCTTCTTTACCATTGGCTTTACGCGTTTCGTTGATAGCCGTACGCATAAAATTGGTTACAGAAACTCCTGGAATCTCCACTGGATACTGAAAAGATAGAAATACTCCTTTGTGTGCTCTCTCTTCTGGACCTAATTCTGCAATATCTTCGTTGTCTAAGATAATTTCACCCTCGGTTACTTCATAGTTTTCGTTTCCAGCAATAATGGCCGAAAGGGTACTTTTTCCAGCACCGTTAGGTCCCATAATGGCATGTACTTCGCCAGCTTTTACCTCAAGGTTGATTCCTTTTAATATTTCTTTGTCGCCTATCGAGGCGTGTAAATTTTTTATTGATAACATTTTTCGAATGTGTTTTTTAATACTATATATATTTTAACCTACTGATCCTTCTAACGAAATTTCCAATAATTTTTGGGCTTCAACAGCAAACTCCATCGGTAATTTATTCAAAACGTCTTTGCTAAATCCGTTTACGATTAGCGCTATGGCTTTTTCGGTTGGGATTCCACGTTGGTTACAATAAAACACCTGATCTTCTCCAATTTTACTGGTAGTTGCCTCATGTTCAATTTTTGCTGTTGGATTTTTACTTTCGATGTATGGAAAAGTATGAGCACCGCAATTATTACCCATTAATAAAGAATCGCATTGCGAAAAGTTACGAGCATTTTCAGCTCTTGGGCTAATTTGTACTAAACCTCTATAGCTGTTTTGTGATTTTCCTGCCGAAATACCTTTAGAAATAATAGTCGACTTGGTGTTTTTTCCCAAATGAATCATCTTAGTTCCCGTATCGGCTTGTTGGAAATTATTCGTTACTGCAATAGAATAAAATTCTCCTACTGAATTATCACCTTTTAATACACAAGAAGGATATTTCCAAGTTACAGCTGATCCTGTTTCTACTTGAGTCCAAGAAATTTTTGCATTGGTTTCGCACAATCCTCTTTTGGTTACAAAATTGTATACCCCACCTTTACCTTCTTTGTTTCCAGGGAACCAGTTTTGTACGGTTGAATATTTAATTTCGGCATTATCCAAAGCGATCAATTCTACCACAGCAGCGTGCAATTGATTCTCGTCACGACTTGGAGCCGTACAACCTTCTAAATAAGAAACATAACTTCCTTCATCAGCAATGACCAAGGTGCGTTCAAACTGACCCGTTCCAGCTTGGTTGATTCGGAAATACGTAGACAATTCCATCGGACAATGCACTCCTTTTGGGATATAACAAAAAGAACCATCTGAGAAAACTGCCGAGTTTAAAGCAGCATAAAAATTATCTTTTTGTGGTACAACTGTTCCTAAATATTTACGAACTAATTCTGGATGTTCTTTAATAGCTTCAGAAATGGAACAAAAGATAATTCCTTTTTCACCTAATGTTTTCTTAAAAGTTGTAGCAACTGATACTGAATCTACTACGATATCCATAGCCACATTGTTCATCATTTTTTGCTCATCTACAGAAATGCCTAATTTTTTATACATTTCTAAAAGCTCAGGATCCACATCATCCAATGTCTTGTTTGGATCTACTGCTTTTGGTGCTGAATAATAGGAAATGGCTTGAAAATCCGGTTTTTCATACTGTACATTCGCCCATTCTGGTTCAATCATTTCTTGCCAAGCACGAAACGCTTCGATACGCCAATTCGTCATCCACTCCGGTTCCTCTTTCTTTTTAGAAATGGCGCGAACAATGTCTTCATTTAACCCAATTGGAAAGGTTTCAGAATCCAAATTGGTGTAAAATCCGTACTCGTATTCTTTATTTTCTAATTCGATTTTTAAATCGTCCTCTGTATATTTACTCATAGTTATTTTTTTATAGAGAAAAAGATTCTCCACATCCACAAGTTCTTTGTGCATTAGGATTATTGAATACAAATCCTTTTCCGTTTAATCCACCAGAAAATTCTAAAATAGTGCCTGCCAGATAAAGGAATGATTTTTTTTCAACGGCTATTTTTACATTATTATCTTCAAAAACTTTATCGTTTTCCCCTATAGTTTTATCGAAAGTTAAATCATAAGATAATCCTGAACAACCACCTGATTTTACGCCTACTCTAACGTAATCTTGGGTAGCATCAAAACCATCGTCTTTCATCATCTCGATAATTTTTTTACTTGCTGCTTCAGAAACTTGTATCATTGTTATATTGATTTTGTCTAAATTAACCGCAAAGGTATTACTTTAAAAAGTTTTTGTCACGCTTCTTAACATTTTAATGTTTGATAATTCAATAAGAAAAATTGATACTAGGATTTGTTATAAAAAATGATATATTTAGCAAATTAAAATTATTAACAAGAAAACTAACCAATCATTTATGGAAGAAACAACTAACAGACCACAAAAGTACCATTTATCATATACCGGAAAGGGCAGTGATTTTTTTAGTGTTATTATGGTCAATTGGCTATTTACATTACTTACATTAGGTTTTTATTACCCTTGGGCCAAGGCCAAACAACTCAATTATCTCTATGGAGAAACCCATTTAAATGGAGATCCTTTCACCTTCCACGGCACCGGAAAAGAAATGTTCAAAGGTTTTATCAAAGCCTTACTGATTTTTGGAACTCTTTATGGAATGTTATATTTATTAATGTATTTAGAAGAACCTTTTGTAGGATTAATTGTTTTTTACTTAGGCATTTTGGCAATTCTGCCAATAGCAATTCATGGATCGTATCGTTATAGAATGTCTCGAACTTCTTGGAGAGGCATTCGATTTGGTTATAGAGGAGAACGCAAAGAATTTACATTAAATTTCTTCAAATGGATCCTTTTAACTTTGGTAACTTTTGGCATTTATAGTTCATGGATGACCATTAATATGAGACGATATCTTATCGGAAATATTCGCTTTGGTGATGCCGAATGTAGTTATAATGGAGAGGGTACTGATTATTTGATTCTAAACATAAAAGGATACTTCTTAACTATTTTTACACTTGGAATATATATGTTTTGGTGGCAAAAAGACTTATTTGAGTACTATATATCCAATTTAAGTTTACACAAAGACGAAAAAGAATTACAATTGACCTCTACAGCAACTGGTAGTGATTTCTTTACATTAGGTATAACAAACCTATTGATTTTGATTTTTACTTTAGGCCTTGGTTATGCCTGGGTAGTGACTCGAACCTTAAAATATATTTTTGATCATATAGAAATCGAAGGTACTATCGATTTGGATAGTCTCAAGCAAACTGAAGAAAACTTTAAAGATGCGACAGGGGAAGATGTAAGTGATTTCTTAGATTTAGATTTTATTATTTAACACAATGAATACAAGTTCAAAAAGCGTTTTTTATGACGGACAGTCTTCGGTTCCTAAAACAATCGATATATTTTTGGATTCCAATAAAGGACAAATTTCCTTTCAAATTGAATCTAAAAGTATTGAAAATGAAGATGAAGCCTCTTTCCCAATAGTATCTGAAACCTATACTTGGTTAATTAATGATATTGAGTTTGAGCACAGGAGCACGGCCTTGTTTTTACAACATGGTGAAAATCCTATTCAAACCATTAAAATAACCGATGCCGCATCGATTGCAACTATCAATCAATTCAGAAAAGCATCCGGTCAACTAAGCTGGTATCAAACGCTTTTACAAAAACCACTTCAATTTCATGTATTTTTAGCGTTGTTTTTATTGGCAATCATAGGCCTTTCTTATGTATACATGTTACCTTGGGTAGCCGAAAAATCCGTTGCGCTAATTCCTGAAAGTTATGATGATGCGTTGGGAGAAACATTTGTGGACGAAAATTCGCTTTTTGGAGACAGTCAAATCCAAAAAACTAAATTATTGAATGATTTTGCTTCAGGTTTGCAACTCAATAATAAAAAGAAATTGAATTTTAAAGTCATCGATTCTGAAATCATGAATGCCTATGCCCTACCCGATGGTACCATAGTGGTCTATACAGGTATTTTGAAAGAAATGAAAAGTTATGACGAACTAGTAGGCTTACTTGGTCATGAAGTGGCTCATGTAAACAATCGTCATTCTATGAAAATGCTTTGCAGAAACCTATCTGGTTACCTTTTTATTTCGACTGTTTTAGGAGATGTCAATGGTGTAATGGCTATTTTAGGAGATAATGTGAATACTTTACAATCGCTTTCTTTCTCTAGAGAATTTGAAAGAGAAGCTGATGAAGAAGGTTTTGCTATCGTGTCAGAAAACCAGGTTAATCCAAAAGGAATGGTTACTTTATTTCAGCGCTTAGAAAAAGAACATAGTATCGATATGCCTGAATTTTTGAGTACACATCCTGTGACAAAAGACAGAATACAATCTATCAAAAAGATGATTGCTTCTAAAAATCATGTCGTTCAAGATAATAGCTCTTTGAAAATACTTTTTGAAAAACTTAAAAAATAACTCATTAAAAAACCGCTTAATAAAAGTAAACTAAGCGGTTTTTTTATAATAAAACGTGCGAAGCACCTCGAAATTTTTTTTTATTGACAAGCAATTTTATTCACTCTATTCTGATGTCTTCCGCCTTCAAAATCTGTCTTTAAAAAGGTTGCCACAATTTCAACAGCTTGTTGAATAGAAGTAAAACGGGCTGGAATACTAAGAACATTAGCATCATTATGTAAACGAGTCAAATAGGCAATTTCTTTGGTCCAGCAAAGACCAGCTCTTACACCAGCATGTTTATTAACAGTCATTGCAATACCATTTCCACTTCCACAAATCACAATTCCATAATCAGCTTTACCTTGTTCTACGTCGTTGGCAACAGGATGTCCAAAATCTGGGTAATCTACTGAATCCTCTGAATCTGTTCCGTAATTAGTTACTTCGTGTCCTAAAGACTCTAAATAATGAACAATTGCTTTTTTATAATCTGGGCCTGCGTGATCGTTTCCGATAGAAATTTTCATTTGTCAATGTATTAAGTTGTGAGTTTGCAAAATTAACCAATCTAATTGAGATTTGATGATAAATTTTACTTTTGCAACGGTTTAAAGTAAGCGCATATTTAAATAAAAATTACAAAAAAAGTACAGTACGATTAACTCACATAAAACGAGCGTTTTAGTCAATTTTAACAATTTTAGTATTTCTATAAAATACTAAAAATCAAGTCATTTACTTTAATTAAAATGTTAATTTTTTGCAGTGTTAATAGCAAAATGTAAATACTTGATATTCAGTTAACTTTAAATTAACACTAAATGTTAATAAGTTCGGAAAGAAAATTAGAAGTTTTTTTAGGTAGTATTTAAAAAAAATGTAATCCAAAATAGGAATGAATAAAACAAAAAAAGTTTGGCTAATTTTTAGAATATTTATCAATAGCGATTCATAGTTTATTAACAAGTTTTTTAAAATTACTTATTTACATTTTGAATTCAATTTTGGTTATCAACCGTTGTTAATTAAAAATAAAAAAGTACTAAAAATAAACCTTTTATGTATTAAAAACAGTGTTAATAACTCGAAATAAAAAAATAAAACTCCATATTTAAACATTTTCTAAAAAAATTATTGCCATTATTAACACGCTATAATAACCATTAAAAAATATTTAATTTTTAAATTTTCTTTTTTATTATTTTAATGAATGTTGACAATTTTGAATTTTGAAAAAGTAGGGTAGGAGCTGTTAGACAATTTTCAAATGGTTATTGAGATGGTCTAAAATGGTTTGAACCGATTCGAAATCGTTGGGATGTACTTTGAGTTTGATTCCGCCCAGCGCATTGGTGTAAAAAGGAGCTACAGAGAGTGTGATTTCGTTTTCAAAGAAAAAAGGAATTTTTTCTTGCTCTAAAATGTGTTTTAAAACCACTATTTCATGAGGATATGTAAAGACTGCTATAGTTTTAAAATCTTCCATGAGGGTTGTTTTTATAAAGGTAAAAATAGAATACAAAGTTATATTTTATTTAAATCTAAAGTGCATTTACGATTTACCGTTAACTATTTTGTAATTTTAGACTTTATAAGAAAAGATATATGCGTAAAAGATTAAGAAAGCCAATCAAGAAAGAGAAAGATTTTAGTGATAAGATTTTAAAAATATTGGCTCAAAGTCCTAATAAAGGGTTTAATTACAAACAAATAGGAGCAAAGCTCGAAGTAGATGATACTCAAAGTAGAAATCAAATTATCAAAGATTTGAAACTTTTGGCTGCTGCCAAAAAAATAATTGAAACTGAACCAGGAAAGTATCTTGTTAAAGCCATAAGCCAAGATTATTACGAAGGAACCATTGATATGACAGGTCGTAAGACGGCTTATTTTATTTGTCCTGATTTTGAAGAAGACGTATTTATTCCAACCAATAATCTGAATAGAGCTTTAGATAAAGACAAAGTAAAAGTCTATGTCTACAATCGAAGAAAAGGTAAACGTCCTGAAGGCGAAGTCATTGAAGTAGTCGAAAGAGCCAAAACTGATTTTGTGGGTGTCATTGACATTCAAAAGAATTTTGCTTTTGTTTCTACTGCGAATCCAAAAATGTATACCGATATTTTTATTCCAAAGGATAAAATAGGAGAGGCAGAGCAAGGAGATGTAGTTCTAGTTCATATAGAAGATTGGCCCAAAAGAGCCGATAGTCCTTTTGGAAAAGTAATCAAAGTTTTAGGAAAACCTGGAGAACATGATACCGAGATACACGCCATTTTGGCCGAGTACGGTTTGCCAGCAGAATTTCCTATCGAAGTTGAAACTTTTGCCCAAAAAATAGATACTACGATTCAAGAAAGTGAAATAGCCAAACGTCGCGATATGCGAGATACGCTCACTTTTACCATCGATCCAAAAGATGCCAAAGATTTTGATGATGCCTTGTCTTTCAAAAAATTAGACAATGGTAATTTCGAAATTGGGGTGCATATTGCCGATGTTTCGTATTATTTAGAAGAAGGAACGATACTTGATGACGAAGCGTATCAACGAGCCACTTCGGTGTATTTGGTAGATAGGGTAGTACCTATGTTACCTGAGGTTTTATCCAATTTTGCTTGTTCTTTACGACCTCAGGAAGAGAAATATACGTTTTCGGCTATTTTTGAATTGGATGCCAAAGCCAAAGTTATTAATCAATGGTTTGGAAGAACGGTTATTTTTTCAGACCAACGATTTGCGTATGAAGAAGCACAATACATCATTGAAACCAAAGACAATACCATTCCAATAGCAACTTCAATCACAGGAAGTAGCTATGTTGTGGCCGATGAAATTGTTGAAGCTACGCTTAAATTGGATCAGTTAGCCAAAATTTTAAGAAGAAATAGAATGAATGAAGGCGCTATTTCTTTTGATAAAGTCGAAGTAAAATTCAATTTAGATCAAGAAGGAGAACCTGAAGGCGTTTATTTTAAAATAGCCAAAGATGCCAATCATTTGATTGAAGAATTTATGCTTTTGGCCAACAGAAAAGTAGCGGAATTTATTGGAAAACAAAAGAAAACGTTTGTTTATAGAATTCACGATGAGCCCAATGAAGATAAGCTCATTGCCATGCAAAATGTGATTGCAAAATTTGGATACAAAATTGATTTTAGAAACAAAGGCGATATCTCCAAATCATTGAATGCCTTGATGGAGGAGGTGAGTGGTAAAAAAGAACAAAATTTGATTGATACCCTAGCCATTCGTTCGATGAGTAAAGCCAAATATTCAACAGAGAATATTGGGCATTACGGATTGGCTTTCGATTATTATTCTCATTTTACTTCACCTATTCGTAGGTATCCAGATGTAATGGTACATCGATTATTACAATATTACCTCGATGGAGGAAAATCGGTAGATGAAGAAACGTATGAAACCAAATGTTTGCATTCTTCGACTATGGAAGGTTTAGCCACCAATGCAGAACGTGATTCTATCAAATACATGCAGGTGAAATACATGCAAAATCATGAAGATCAAGAATTTTTGGGTGTAATTTCAGGAGTAACCGAGTGGGGAATTTATGTAGAAATCATCGAAAATAAATGCGAAGGAATGGTAAGAATTCGCGACATTAAAGAAGATTATTATACTTTTGACGAGAAACAATATGCTTTGGTAGGAGCGACTTCGCATGATTTATTGCAATTAGGAGACGAAATTTATGTAAAAGTTAAGAACGCAGATTTGGTCAAGAAACAATTGGATTTTAATTTTATCCGAAGAAATAATTAAATAAAAAAGTAAATTATGAAGAAGTTAGTAGTTGTTCTTACCTTGTTTTTAACCAGTTATTTACAAGCTCAAGTCACCAAGAATTTAGGTGATTTTGATAAGGTAAAAGTTTTTGATAAAATTTCCCTTAAACTAATACCATCCGAAGAAAACAAAGTGACTATTACAGGAAATAGAGCTAGCGAAGTAGAAGTTATCAATAATAATGGTGAAATAAAATTACGCATGCCATTTCCAAAGTTGTTGGCTGGTGATGCCATAAAAGTGGAATTGTATTTTAAGAAAATTGAAAGTATCGATGCTAGTGAAGGTACTTTTGTTTCTTGTGATATTCCTTTTAAGCAAACAATTTTATCTGTAAATGCTAAAGAAGGAGCACAAATAAAAGTAGCTTTTGATACCGAAAAAGCTACAATTAGAGCCGTTTCAGGAGCAATTTTAGATTTGACAGGCAAAACCAACATTCAAACCATTACAATTGCTTCTGGAGGTGTTTTGGAAGCCAAAGATTTAATCAGCTCTCAAACTACAATAAACGTTGCTGCGGGAGGAAAAGCCGAAATACATGCTACAACCCTAGTGGATGCCAAAGTGAAGGCTGGAGGCTCTATTTACATTTATGGTAAACCCAAACAAATCAATCAAGAAACCCTTCTTGGTGGCACTATAATTGAAAAGTAACTTAAACTAGGCTTTTACAAATTCACTATTCACTAATTACTATTCACTATTAAATGATAAATGATATTATAGCTGGAATTCCTTGGGGGATTTTTTTAAGTTTTATGATTGGTCCAGTATTCTTTATTTTACTAGAAACTAGTATTAGTAAGGGATTTAGAGCTGCTATGGTATTTGATTTAGGTGTTATTTTTGGAGATATAGTGTTTATTTTAATCGCTTATTTAGGTAGTTATCGTTTAATCACTAGCCTTAAAGACGAACCTTCTTTATTTATTTTTGGTGGAATTGTCATGTTGGCTTATGGTGTAATTTCTTTTATAAAATTGCGAAATACCGAGAAATCTCCAGAAGAAATTTTACAAGATGAAATCGTTAAGAAGAACTACGGAAGTTTATTTATTAAAGGTTTTTTTCTGAATATTATCAATATTGGTGTGTTGGGTTTTTGGTTAGCTGTTATCATTTCTGTTGGTCCCAAAATGGACATGCAAACCTCTAGGATGCTCACTTTTTTTACATCCGTTATCCTTTCTTATCTGTTAATCGATTGTATTAAAATTGTTTTAGCTAAAAAATTAAAATCCAAAATGACCCCAACAAACATTCATAAAATTAAAAAAGGAATTGCTGTAGTTTTGATGATTTTTGGAACCGTTTTAATTGTGCAAGGCCTTTTTCCAGGTAAAAAAGAAATGGTAAAAAATGCCTTAGAAAAGATAGAATAGGAGCCATTCCTATTCAAAAAAAAGATAAAAAGCTTCTGAATTTCAGAAGCTTTTTTGTTTAAACTTAACCTTTTTTAAAATAACGATTTGTGTGATTCTCCGGATTCGAACCTTTCTTTATTTAATTTTTCTTAAAAATTATCCATAAAAAAACCTCCAAGTTTGCTTCGCCAATTCACTTTGTTCGTGTCCTTGAAGGGATTAAAGTCATCGTTCGGATTCGAACCTTTCTTTATCTAATTTTTCTTAAAAATTATTCATAAAAAAAACCTCCAAGTTTGCTTCGCCAATTCACTTTGTTCGTGTCTTTGAAGGGATTAAAGTCATCGTTCGGATTCGAACCTTTCTTTATTTAATTTTTCTTAAAAATTATCCATAAAAAAAACCTCCAAGTTTGCTTCGCCAATTCACTTTGTTCGTGTCCTTGAAGGTTCCAGAGGCATCGTCCGGATTCGAACCTTTCTTTAACTAATTTTTCTTAAAAATTATTCATAAAAAAAACCTCCAAGTTTGCTTCGCCAATTCACTTTGTTCGTGTCCTTGAAGGTTCCAGAGGCATCGTCCGGATTCGAACCTTTCTTTATCTAATTTTTCTTAAAAATTATCCATAAAAAAACCTCCAAGTTTCCTTGAAGGTTCCAGAGGCATCGTCCGGATTCGAACCGGAGTAGGAGCTTTTGCAGAGCCCAGCCTAGCCGCTCGGCCACGACGCCATTATTTAAACGGATTGCAAATGTACTATAAAAATTCCAAAATGCAAATTTCAAATTCCAAATTAAATGAGAATGCTTTTTTCTTACACTCTTTAATTATTCTCGTGTTTTACTCATAATAATGGTAACCGCTTCTACATCACCACCAATAGGAGGATTTATTTTTGAAACTTCAACCTCAATTTTTGTGATAGTTGGAGCTTCATTCATAGCGCGAACAATGATTCTATGAGCTACATTTTCTAATAATTCCGCTCTAATTGCCATTTCTTCCACCACAATTCGGTTCAATAATACATAATCTACGGTATCATTTAATTTGTCTGATAGCGCAGATTGTGTTAAATCGGTTTCAATTTCTAAATCAACTCGGTAATCCGAACCTATTTTTGATTCTTCAATTAGACAACCGTGATAAGAAAAGGTGCGTATATTTTTTAGTTTAATTTTGCCCATTATTTGATGAAATAAAGTATTTTTTTCTTGCGTTAAAAGTACAAATTCTTTTGTTTTTTTAATGGAATAAATAAATAAAGAACCCTATTATACTTAGATTCCTCAACAATTTTGATAACTTTGCCGTTCAAATTTCAATATAATGGCTGCAGAAGAAAAATCACTTCATTTTATAGAACAAATCATTGAAGATAGTATTGCTAATGGTTTTCCTAAAGAGCAATTACGCTTCCGTTTTCCACCCGAACCTAATGGTTATTTACACATTGGCCATGCCAAATCTATTTGTCTAAATTTTGGTTTAGGTTTAAAATATAATGCCCCAGTTAATCTTCGATTTGATGATACGAATCCTGCAAAAGAAGAGCAAGAATACGTAGATGCTATCAAAGAAGATGTAAAATGGTTAGGTTTTAATTGGTCGGAAGAATTGTATTCTTCGGATTATTTTCAGCAATTGTATGATTGGGCTATTCTTTTGATAAAGAAAGGAAAAGCTTATGTAGATAGCCAAACTTCAGAAGAAATGGCTGCTCAAAAAGGAACGCCTACTCAACCTGGTGTTGATGGACCTTATAGAAATCGTACGATTGAAGAAAATCTTCAGTTATTTGAAGGCATGAAAAATGGTGATTTTCCAGAAGGAAGCCATGTTTTGAGAGCCAAAATTGATATGGCTTCTTCAAATATGTTGATGCGTGATCCATTGATGTACAGAATTTTACATCGCCATCATCATCGTACAGGTAATGAGTGGAATATTTACCCAATGTATGATTATGCTCACGGTGAAAGCGATTATTTGGAACAAATTTCTCACTCTATTTGTACTTTAGAATTTGTAATGCATCGCGAATTGTATGACTGGTTTTTGGATCAAATTTATGATACCAATAAAGTTAGACCGCATCAATATGAATTTGCTCGTTTGAACTTGAATTATACCGTTATGAGCAAACGAAAATTATTACAATTGGTTCAAGATAAAGTTGTTAATGGTTGGGATGATCCAAGAATGCCTACTATTTCAGGATTGCGTAGACGAGGGTATACAGCAGCCGCTATTCGTAAATTTTGTGAAACTATTGGTGTTGCTAAGCGAGAAAATATCATTGATATCTCTTTGTTAGACTTCTGCTTACGTGAAGATTTGAATAAAAAAGCACCTAGAGTTATGGCTGTTTTGGATCCTGTAAAATTGGTTATTACCAATTATCCAGAAGACAAAGTAGAGTGGTTAGACGCCGAAAATAATCAAGAAGATGAAACTGCTGGTTTTAGAAAAGTGCCTTTCTCACGCGAATTATACATTGAAAAAGAAGATTTTCTTGAAGTAGCTCCAGCCAAATTTTTTAGATTAAGTATTGGTAATGAAGTACGTTTGAAAAACGGTTATATTATTAAGGGTGAGTCTGTTGTAAAGAATTCCGACGGTTCTATTAAAGAAATTCACGTCACTTATGACACCGATTCTTTGAGTGGAAGTGGGAGTGAAGCCAGTAAACGTAAAGTAGCTGGAACGCTTCATTGGGTTGCTATTAATCACGCTATTGAAGCAGAAGTTCGTTTGTATGACCGCTTATTTACAGATGAAGCACCTGATAGTTATAAAGAGAAAAGTTTCTTAGAATTTGTAAATCCATCATCCTTGCAAATTGTAACTGGTTATGTAGAACCAAGTTTACAGGAAGCGGTTTCTGGTACGCATTATCAATTTCAAAGATTAGGTTATTTTGCTGTGGATAAAGATACAACTGCTTCAAAATTAGTATTTAACAAAACAGTTGGTTTGAAAGATGCTTGGGAAGAGAAAGACAAGAAAGAAGCGAATCTTTTAATGAATACGCAAAAAGAAATCAATAAATACGTTAAAGAAAAAGATGCAAACCTAGCTTCAACTTTATTAACTTCAATTGTTGGTAATATCGAAAGTATCGACAATTATAGTTTATTGACGCAAACAGTCAGCAAGAATATTAAAAATGATAATAATGCTTTATTGTTTTCAAATTTAATTCTCAAATATTCAAATAAAATTTCATCTAAAGATATTGCTTCTGATTCTTTACAAAAATTATATACCATGTCCTTAAAAAGTCAATCGACTTTAGTTCGTGAGCTTGTCATTGAAAACATAAAAAATGATGCTATTCATTTGGATCAATTTCAAACTTTGATTTAATTTTTTCTATCATCAATTTTTCTTATCAAAAGCATCCTTTATCGGGATGCTTTTTTATTATTATTAATTTCTATTATATATTAAAATTTTATTATTTTTAATTATTAAAAATGACTTTCATAAATTGATTTTAAGACAATTTTTTTGTTTCTCCGACTCAATTTATATCTTTTAAATTTTCTTCAAAATAAAGGCTTTATATTAGTTTTAATGGTCTTTTTTAATAGTTTTTTGTGTTGTTAACTTTGTTTTGTTAATAAAGTAGTATCTTTATAATTAATAACGCTAATTTTTAAGTATCATGGCAAGTAACACTGGAAATACCATTTTAGCACTTTTAACAGGAGCTGCTATTGGAGCAGGCATTGGAATTTTATTTGCTCCCGACAAAGGAATTAATACACGAAGAAAAATTCGTGAAGGAGTTGATGAAGCTAAAGATAATTTAAATGAAAAATTTTCTGAGGTTTCTGAAAAACTGATTGAAAAGGCTTTTTTAACAAAAGATAATTTCGATGAAAATTTCGAAAATTTTGTTTCTAATGCAAGTCATAAAACGGAAGACTTAATTACCTTACTAGAAGAAAAATTGGCGGCTTTAAAAGTAAAGAATGCTAAATTTCAAAAATAATTTATAGTATGGCTTTAGACGATCTAAAAGAAAAAACGGAAGATATTCAGGAACAATTTCAGGCTTATATAGAAAGCAATGCAGCTTACTATAAACTTTGGGGTTTCAAAGTAACTATGAAGTCTACTACCATGATTTTGAAGTTTTCTTTATTACTACTTTGTTTCTCTATGGTTTTGCTGTTTTGTTCTATTGCAGCCGCTTTAGCAATTGGTACTTATTTAGATAGTAATGCTTTAGGTTTTTTAGCTGTAGGTTCTTTTTATCTTTTACTTACTTTTGGAATCTTTATGATTAAAGATAAAATTGTTGAAGGACCAATTTTAGAGAAGTTTTCAGAAATCTTTTTTAACGATTAAATTATGGAGCCAAAAAAATATGCATCTTATGCAGAGATTGATCGTGATTTAGAAATTTTGAAATTGGAAAAAGAAATTCATTATCAAAAATTACTTCTTAGTATTCAAAAGACTAAAGAAAGTTTTGAACCTCAAAATATTATCAATAGTTATTTAGGTTCTTTTAAATCAACTATTTCAAATAATTACGTACAAATCATACAAACAGCCCTTCCTTACATTATTGGTTGGTTTATTAATAGAAAAAGAGGCAATTAAGCCTCTTTTTTTTGATTATACTTCTTCTGAATTTGTTTCTTGATTTTCTTCAGGTGCTTGCGGTTTTGCAACTTCTTTTGGTTTAACGCGTTCCGTTTTTTTCATCATTTGTCCTACTTGACTCGAAGCAGAGAAGGAGGCAATCATATTATTCAACATATCACTTCCGGCTTGTGGAGAGTTTGGTAATAATATTAAGTTAGAATTAGCATCTGCACCAATGGCTTGTAAGGTATCATAGTGTTGTGTAACAACAATTAAGGCCGATGCTTCTTGAGAATTAATACCAACATTGTTTAAAACCTCGACACTTTCTACAAGTCCACGAGCAATTTCTCTTCTTTGATCTGCTATACCTTGTCCTTGCAATTTCTTGCTTTCTGCTTCTGCTTTTGCTTTTGCTACAATTCGTATTCTTTGTGCTTCTGATTCAAATTCTGCTGCTGTTTTTTCTCTATCGGCAGCATTAATTCTGTTCATTGCATTTTTTACCTGAATATCAGGATCAATATCAGTAACTAAAGTGTTGATAATATCGTATCCGTAAGTAGTCATAGCTTCGTTCAATTCTCTTTTTACTGCTATGGCAATATCATCTTTTCTTACGAAAACATCGTCTAATATTAATTTTGGTACTTCTGCACGAACTACATCAAACACATAAGCTGTAATTTGATCGTGTGGAAATTCTAGTTTATAAAATGCTTCATAGACCTTATCTTGAATTACTTTGAACTGTACCGAAACTTTCATTTTGATAAAAACGTTATCCTTTGTTTTGGTTTCAATAAGTACATCAAGTTGTTGAATTCTAAGATTTACTCTTCCCGCAACTCTGTCTATAATTGGAATTTTGAGTTGTAAACCAGAGTTTCTAATGCTTGTAAATTTTCCAAAACGTTCAATAACTACTGCTGTTTGTTGTTTTACAGTAAAGAAGGAAGACAATAAAATTAATAATCCGAAGACTAGTAACACAATTAAAATAGGATTCATAATTCTTTTTTTAAGATTAGTTACTGTTTATACGTAAGAATACTTTTAATGTTACAAAAAAAATAGCTCTCCATTTGGAGAGCTATCTTTTACAAAGTTGTTATGGCTTTTTGTATTCTTTTTATTGTTTCCTCTTTTCCAATGAGTTCTACTATATCAAATAGGTGAGGACCTTTTAATGCACCAACTAAACATAATCGGAAAGGTTGCATAATTTTCCCCATTCCAATTTCATTTTCAGTCATCCAACTTTTTACAATTGTTTCGATTGAATTGGATGTGAAATCTGTAATATTTTCCAAGATTTTTATTAATTCAAGCATTAATCCTGGTGTTTCTTCTTTCCAATTTTTAGCTGCTTTTTCGTCATATTGGGTAGGGGCTTCAAAAAAGAAAACACTTAAATCCCAAAATTCATTTACAAAATGAGCTCTTTCTTTGATTAAAGAAACAATTTTAGTCAATTTATCGATTGCTATTGCTTCAATTTTTCCTGTATTTTCAGCAACAATTAGTTGGAATTGTTTGGCTAATTCTTCATCAGATTTTTGTATCAAATATTGGTGATTGAACCATTTGTTTTTCTCAGGATCAAATTTTGCACCAGCTTTATGTACTCTTTTTAAATCAAATGTTTGAGCTAATTCCTCTAAACTAAATAGTTCTTTTTCGGTTCCATCATTCCATCCTAACAAAGCCAAAAAGTTTACAACAGCTTCTGGGAAAAATCCTTTTTCTCTGTATCCTGATGAGATACCTTCTTCCGTTTTCCATTCTAATGGAAACACTGGAAATCCCATTTTATCACCATCTCTTTTAGATAATTTACCATTTCCAATTGGTTTTAGGATTAAAGGCAAATGAGCAAATTCTGGAGCATCCCAACCAAAGGCACGATACAGCATTACGTGTAACGGCATTGATGGTAACCATTCTTCACCTCTAATTACGTGTGACGTTTCCATTAAATGATCATCTACAATGTTTGCTAAATGATACGTTGGCATTCCATCACTTTTAAAAAGTACTTTATCGTCTAATAAGCTAGTTTCAAATTTTACATCCCCGCGAATACTATCTTTTAGATGTAATGTTTCATTTATAGGCGTTTTAAAACGTATAACGAAATCTTCTTTGTTAGCTATTCTTTTTGCTGTTTCTTCTTTTGATAGTACTAGAGAGGTATCTAGTTTTTCACGAATAGTATGATTGTATATAAATGTTTTACCTTCAGCTTCGTACTGTTTTCTTATCGTATCTAATGCTTCTGCAGTATCAAATGCATAATAGGCATTACCTGTTGCAATTAATTGATCAGCATATTGTTTGTATAGTTCTTTTCTTTCGCTTTGTCTGTAGGGTCCAAATTTTTCATTTTTTCCAACGGTTTCTTCTGGCGCAATTCCTAACCATTCAAGTGCTTCCATTATATATTCTTCCGCACCTTCAACAAAACGTGTTTGATCTGTATCTTCTATTCTCAAATAGAAAGTTCCCTTATTTTTTTTTGCAAATAAGTAGTTAAAAAGGGCTGTTCTTACCCCACCTATATGTAATGGTCCTGTTGGACTTGGTGCAAACCGCACGCGTACTGGTTTTGACATTTTCTCAATATTTTTTTGCAAATATACGATTTTAGTCTCCTTTATGGTTTTACTGGTGTTGCTAACCAAGCTTTTCATTCTTTTTTTAATTTTATAAATCATATAAAATTGTACTTTTATGGGTTATATCATCAATTTTATTCATTGTGAATACATCGACAATCATATATCAGAAATTAGAAGCGTTTGTAAAGAAATTTTATACTAATGAGCTATTACGTGGAACGTTATTATTCATTGGTTTTGGTCTCTTGTATTTCTTATTTACTCTTTTTATTGAGTATTTTTTATGGTTGCAACCAGCGGCTAGAACTTTTTTGTTTTGGACTTTTATTCTTGTTGAATTTTATTTACTGACCCGTTTTATTGCTTTTCCAATCTTTAAACTTTTTAAGTTGAAAGAAGGTATTTCTTACCTTGTAGCATCCAAGATTATTGGTAGTCATTTTCCAGAAGTGAGTGATAAATTGCTTAATTTTCTTCAATTATCGCAAAATTCAGATGCTAATTCAGAACTTTTGTACGCATCCATTGAACAAAAATCTCAAAATTTAGCACCCATTCCTTTTGGAAGAGCAATTAATTTTGGTGAAAATAAGCGGTATTTGCCCATTGCATTAATTCCACTATTTTTTCTTTTACTTTTTTTTATTTCTGGAAATAGTAGCATCATTTCTCAAAGTTTAAATCGTGTTATTCATTATAAGGCATCTTTTGTAAAACCAGCACCATTTAGTTTGGTAATAGAAAACCCTAGCTTAGTTGTACAGCAGAATACAGATTTTGTTTTAAAAGTTAAAGCTGTAGGAACTGTATTACCTGAAAACATACTTGTTTTCATTGGTGATGAAAGTTATTTTATGGAAAATATTGGTTCTGGTGTATTTCAATATAAAATTGCATCACCATCTGAATCTGTTGTCTTTCATCTAGAGGCCAATTCTGTCGTTTCACAAGATTATGAGTTGAATGTAATTAATGTTCCATCAATTTCTAGTTTTCAAATGCAACTTAGTTTTCCAAGTTATTTAAAAAGGAAAACCGAAGTAATTAAGGGTACTGGAAATGCTGTTATTCCTGAAGGGACTGTTGTTCGTTGGAAAATTGTTGGTTCTTCAACAGAATCTATACTTTATAATTCAGGTCAAGTTACTACACAGTTTCTTACTGTTGATAATGCTTTTGTTTTATCAAAAAAAATTAATCAAAATACAGATTATCAAGTTATTACATCTAATAAAAATCTTAAAAATTTCGAAAAACTACAGTACCAATTAGCTATTATTAAGGATCAATATCCTTCTATAGATGTTGTACAAGCTCCTGATAGTCTTAAGGTTGATAAAAGTTTCTTTTTAGGAAAAATTGCGGATGATTATGGTTTTTCAAAACTCCAAATAGTTTACTATGAAAAAGGAAAACCTACTACTGCCAAACGTGGAACATTAAATACGAATGCTGGTGTTTTCGATCAATTTGTATTTTCTTTCCCTGGTAATTTAGCTGTTAAAGAAGGTATTCCTTACGATTTCTACTTTGAGGTCTTTGATAATGATGCTATTCATCAATTTAAAAGATCCCGTTCCATAATTTTTAGTAATCGCGTTAGTACTCAATCAGAGAAGGAGGATGCTATTATCGAACAACAAAATTCCAATTTAAATAGTTTAGAAAAGGCTTTGCAAAAACAAGCTAAACAGTTTTCTGAACTAGAAAAGTTAAATAAAGTTTCTAAAGAGAAGAAAGATCTCGAGTTTAAGGACCAACAAATGGTAACTGATTTTATTAAAAAACAAGAGCAACAAGATCAATTAATGAAATCTTTTTCAGAAAAAATCAAAGAAAATTTAAACAAAGAAAATGCTAATGATAAAGATAAAATTAGTGAAACATTAGAAAAAAGATTAGATAAAGTTACCGAATCTATTGATAAAAACAAGCAATTGTTGGAGGATCTTAAGGAGTTAAATGACAAATTGAATAATGAGGAACTTCAGGAAAAGTTGCAACAATTTAAACAATTCAACAAAAATCAAGTCAAGACATTAGAGCAATTGGTTGAACTTACGAAGCGTTATTATGTTGATAAAAAGGCGAACCAAATTGCTGACAAACTTGATAAGTTATCTAACGAACAGAATAAATTAGCTACAGATAAAGATAATAATGCTGATCGTCAAGATAAAATCAATAAAGATTTTAATGCTTTAGAACAACAATTAAAAGATGTTTTAAATGAAAATAGGAGTCTCAAATCTCCTATGGATATTCCAAACACTAAAGAATTAGAACAAAACATCAAACAAGATTTAGAGATTGCTAAAGAACAATTGAATAAAAATAGTACTTCTAAAGCGCAAAACTCTCAAAAGAATGCAGCTCAAAATATGAAGAAAATGAGTACTCAATTGAAAGATGCAATGGCTACTGGTGAACAAGAACAATTACAAGAAGACATTAAAATGTTACGTCAAGTACTTGATAATTTATTGTCTTTTTCCAATTCACAAGAAGACCTTATGAAATCTTTTACATCCACAAAAGTAGGTTCCTCGTCATACAACAAGAATTTAAAAATACAACAAAATTTAAAACTACAATTTAAACATATTGATGATTCTTTGTTTGCTATGTCTCTCCGCAATCCTAAAATTGCTGAAGAAGTTACTAAAGAGTTAGGTAATGTTCAGTACAATGTTGATAATGCCATTGATAAATTAGGTAATGGTATTGTTTCAAGAGGTGTTTCTCATCAGCAATTCAGTGTGGCTTCTGCTAACAAATTGGCTGATTTTTTAAGCGAGGCTTTACATAATATGCAGATGGATTTATCGGGTAAGAGTGGTGGTAACCCAAAACCTGGGCAGGGTAAAGGC
The DNA here is from genome assembly GCF_051547125.1 of Flavobacterium sp. RSSA_27. Taxonomy (NCBI): domain Bacteria; kingdom Pseudomonadati; phylum Bacteroidota; class Flavobacteriia; order Flavobacteriales; family Flavobacteriaceae; genus Flavobacterium; species Flavobacterium sp. RSSA_27. The sequence continues at coordinate 116,521 of NZ_JBPTTN010000009.1, read as the reverse complement.
ATGCAATTACCAGATATTATTTCAAAACAAAAAGGCATAGGTGAAAAAATGAGACAACAAATGAAGGGTGAAGGAAAGAGTTCTAGTGATGGTTCTTCTGGTCAAAAAAGTAGTAAGAATGAAAGTCAAGATGACGATGGTACTAATGGTGAAGGAGATGCTAAAGCCATTATGGAGATTTATAAAGAGCAGCAACAATTACGAGATGCATTGCAGAATGAGTTGAATAGAGTAGGGATGAATAGCAAAGGAAATGCTGCTTTAGAACAAATGAAACAAGTTGAAAAACAACTCTTAAATAAAGGTTTTAAGAATGAAGTACTGCAAAGAGTCCTCAATTTAAACCATGAATTATTAAAACTTGAAACTGCATTACAACAGCAAGGACAAGATTCAAAACGTCAATCTGAGACTAATCTTAAGTCTTTTTCAAATCCAACTAAACAGTTGCCGGCTAACTTACTTCAATATATAAATAGTATAGAAATATTAAACAGACAATCACTACCTTTGCGTTCCAATTTTAACCAAAAGGTTCAAGAATATTTTAATAAGAATGATTGATTTTAATTTTGAAACGGATTTTATTTTAGATAATGAGTCAGCTTATTCTAAATGGTTGTCAAGAGTGATTGTCTCCGAAAACAAAAAAGAAGGTGAGATTACTTATATTTTTTGTGATGATGAGTACTTGCATAATATCAATGTTGAGTATTTAGATCATGATACTTTGACAGACATTATAAGTTTTGATTATAGTCTAGGAAATGAATTGAATGGAGACATATTTATTTCTATTGAACGTGTTCGAGATAACGCTTTAGATTTTAACGTTCCTTTTGGAGAAGAATTAAAACGTGTGATGGTTCATGGTATTCTTCATTATTGTGGTTATAAAGACAAGTCAGAAGAAGATGAATTAGTAATGCGTCAAAAAGAAGATGAAAAAATTAAACTGTTTCACGTGGAACAGTAGCCGGTTGAGTTTGTTTTGTTTTATTTGAAACAAAATTTAAATATATTTTTTAAGTGTTCCACGTGAAACCTTTTGTTTTCGTTTCACGTGGAACATTTTTAGATTTTAATTTTACTATTATGTTTTTAAACGAGTACGATGTAATTGTTGTTGGTGCTGGACATGCTGGTTCTGAAGCCGCTGCTGCTGCTGCAAATTTGGGTTCCAAAACGCTTTTGGTGACCATGAGTCTTCAAAATATTGCCCAAATGTCTTGTAATCCTGCTATGGGTGGAATTGCCAAAGGACAAATTGTCCGGGAGATAGATGCGTTGGGAGGCTACTCTGGTATTGTTTCTGACAAGACAGCAATTCAGTTCAAAATGTTGAATAAATCAAAAGGTCCAGCTATGTGGTCGCCACGAGTTCAAAGTGATCGTATGCGTTTTGCAGAAGAATGGCGATTGATGTTGGAGCGTACTCCTAATCTTGATTTTTATCAAGAAATGGTTAGTGGATTAATAATTGAAGCGGGTAAGATTAAAGGGATTAAAACTTCATTAGGTGTTGAAATTCGTTCTAAAGCTGTGGTTTTAACCAATGGCACTTTTTTGAACGGATTGATTCATATTGGTGAAAAACAATTTGGCGGAGGTAGAGCAGGGGAGAGTGCTGCTTATGGAATCACTGAGGATTTAGTTAAAGTAGGTTTTGAGTCTGGGCGTATGAAAACAGGAACACCGCCAAGAGTAGATGGTCGTTCTTTGAACTATTCCAAGATGAATGAAGAGAAAGGTGATGCGCGTCCAGATAAATTTTCTTATTCAGACGAAACTGCGCCTCTTGTAAACCAACGCTCTTGTTATATGACGTATACCTCAAATGAGGTGCATGCTATTTTAAGAGAAGGATTTGATCGTTCTCCTATGTTTAATGGAAGAATTAAAAGTTTAGGTCCACGTTATTGTCCATCCATTGAAGACAAAATCAATCGCTTTGCTGATAAAGAGAGACACCAACTTTTCATTGAACCAGAAGGGTGGCATACTTGTGAAGTATATGTTAATGGTTTTTCTACCTCTTTACCAGAAGACATCCAATTTAAAGCCTTACGTTCTGTTGCTGGTTTTGAAAATGTGAAATTCTTTAGACCAGGTTATGCTATCGAGTATGATTATTTTCCACCCACGCAATTAAAACATACTTTAGAAACAAAATTAATTGACGGTTTGTATTTCGCAGGTCAAATTAATGGTACTACTGGTTATGAAGAAGCTGCTTCGCAAGGATTGATGGCTGGTATCAATGCGCATTTGAAAATTAATGAAAAAGCGCCTTTAATTTTGAAACGTGATGAAGCCTATATTGGGGTGCTTATTGACGACTTAATTACCAAAGGTACTGAGGAACCTTATCGTATGTTTACGTCTCGTGCGGAGTACAGAACGTTACTTCGTCAAGATAATGCAGATTTTAGGTTGACACCTTTGTCGTTTGAAATTGGTTTGGCTTCAGAAAAGCGTTTGCGTCGAATGGAACATAAATTAAATGAATCTGAAAAAATGGTTGCTTTTTTTAAAGAAACAAGCGTAACCGTTGCAGAAACTAACCCAATTTTAGAAGCTAAAGAATCCGCATTGATTTCTCAAGGAGATAAAATGTTTAAAATTTTCTCTCGCCCCCAAATAGAGTTAGAAGATATTTTGAAATTTGAAAAAGTTAAATCCTATATTGAACACAATAATTTAGATCAAGAAATTTTAGAACAAGCAGAAATTCAGGTTAAGTATTCTGGATATATAGAGAAGGAAAGAAATAACGCAGATAAACTTTCTCGTCTAGAAGAAGTAAAGATTCCTGAAAATTTCGATTATTCGAAGATTAAATCCATGTCTATTGAAGCAAGGCAGAAATTAGAAAAAATACGTCCAGTTACTATTTCGCAAGCTTCACGTATTAGTGGTGTGTCGCCAAGTGATATTTCAGTACTTTTGATTTATATGGGACGTTAAACCTGTATTGCCTTTAATCGATGTGTGTTTTGTTCCACGTGAAACCAAATTTTATAGTATATCACTATTGCTCTTAAAGAGCAATAGTTTTTTATTAAACCCACCTACTCATGACTATAGTATCAAAAAAACATTTTCTTACCGTAAAAGATTATTCCGTTTCTCAAGAAGTATTCGATTTGTATCACGACGAAGCTTTGGACATGTTGATCACACAGCCACAGCCTAGTTTAGAAAATTTAGGGAAGTATTATGAAAGTGTAGATTATATTTCTCATACAGATTCGAAAAGGAGTTTGTTTGAAAGAGCCTATCATTTCGTAAAAGGAATTGCTTTAAAAAATAAATTGCAATTGATCAATACCGAACAATCTTCAAAAGGGCAACTTTTGGATATTGGTGCTGGGACTGGAGATTTTTTGTTAGTGGCTCAAAAAGATGGTTGGAAAACTATTGGAATTGAACCCAATCAAAAAGCCAAAACCATTGCAGAAGGTAAGGGTATTTCTTTTGTACATGACACGACCCAATTGGCTTCAGAAAGTTTTGATTGTATCACGATGTGGCATGTATTAGAACACGTACCTGATTTAGATTTTCAAATTAAAGAATTAAAGCGATTATTAAAGCCAACAGGGACATTAATTGTTGCAGTACCCAATTTTAAATCTTTTGACGCTACTTATTATCAAAATTTTTGGGCAGCTTATGATGTACCCATTCATTTTTGGCATTTTTCTAAACAATCAATTCAAATGCTTTTTCAAAAAGAAAACATGTCGCTAAAGAAAATTCTACCAATGAAATTTGATTCTTTCTATGTGAGTTTATTATCTGAAAAGTACAAAACAGGAAAAATGAATTTTATAAGAGCTTTTTTTATTGGTTTACGTTCAAATTGGAAAGGAAGACAAAACAAGGAGTATTCCTCACACATTTATGTACTCCAAAACGCTTAAAAACGATTTTTAGCCGTTTTAAGCGTTAATTTTGAACAAGACCAACCAAGAAGATGTCTTTTTTAAAATGTTTTCGCATTTTGAAGCTATTGAATTCAATTTTAATCAAGTATTCTTATAGAATAATATCCTTTAATAATAAAAATTGATATAATTAAAATTAGGGCATTTTGGAAACTTTCTGTTGATGCTAACTATTTTTTTATATTTTTGTCTCAAATCATAAAAAATAAAAGTAACACCAATGAAAAAATCATTACTTATCCTTGCCATCGCTATTGCGTTTGTGTCTTGTGATAAAAAAGCAGAAGTAAAAGAAGTAAAAACGGCATATGTGGACACTTCTGAATTAATGAAAGAATATACCGAAGCAAAAGATCTTGAAGCCAAATACAAAGCCCAAGCTCAAGAAAAAGGCCGTCAATTAGAAGCTGAGATTAATCGTTTCAAACAAGAGGCAGCTAATTTTCAAGCCCAAGCTCAAGCTAATGGTCAAGAATGGGCTCAGAAAAAAGGTGCTGAATTGCAACGAAGAGAGCAACAATTAGGTTATGCTCAACAAGCTTTAACGCAGCAATTACAAATGGAAAGCGGTAAAGAGATGGACTCTTTAGTAAGCGGTGTGAAAAAATTTATTAAAGCCTATGGTAAAGAAAAAGGATATGCTTATATTTATGGAACTGGTGATGCTGCTTCAATTTTGTATGCAGAAGATAAATTTGATATCACCAAAGATATTATCAAAGCATTGAATGAAAAATACAAAGCTGCTGGTTCCAAAGAAGAAAAGCCGGCCCCTAAAAAATAATACCTGTTAAGCATTCTAAAAACCTTCATTCTTGCGATTGAAGGTTTTTTTTTGGATATAATTGCTACTTTTGTTAAATTATTTTTTACGATTTCGTTTTTTTTGATATTTTAATTTTTTATTTATACGCCATATGCAATCTTTATCTCAAGCCGCCAATTTTACGCTACAATTTATCAATCAAACCAATCGATCTGTTTTTCTCACGGGAAAAGCCGGTACTGGGAAAACCACTTTACTACGAGAAATTATCAACACTACACACAAAAATACTGTAGTAGTAGCACCTACAGGAATAGCAGCCCTAAATGCTAATGGTGTTACCATACATTCAATGTTTCAATTACCTTTTGGAGCTTTTATTCCTGATTATTCTGAACCACAGTTTTTGGAAAACTCTAAATTTGAAACTAAAGCTACTTTAAAACGCCATTTTAAGATGGGCGGACTTAAACAAGCTGTGATTCGAAATATGGAGCTGCTTATCATTGATGAAGTCAGTATGCTGCGTGCTGATTTGTTAGACGCCATAGATTTCATGTTGCAAAACGTTCGTAAAAATTCTAAACCCTTTGGAGGGGTTCAAATTTTATTTATAGGAGATTTACTACAATTACCTCCTGTTGTTAAAGATGAAGAATGGCGTATTTTGAGTTCTTATTATCAAGGAAAATTCTTTTTTCATTCGCAAGTATTGCTTCAAAATCCTCCCTTGTATATTGAGCTCTCTCATATATATCGTCAGACAGATGATCGTTTTATTTCGGTTTTAAATCATTTGCGCAATAATGAAATTACGAAAGAAGATATTCAAATTTTAAATCAATATGTGCAACCTAATTTTGATTTTAAAGCCAATAAAGGCTACATCTGTATAACAACACACAATAGTAAAGCAGATTGCATAAATACAGATTCTTTGAAAGAATTGAAGGGCAAACTATTTCACTTTTATCCAGAAATTACTGGAGATTTTCCTGAGAAAATTTATCCTTTAGAATCTCAATTAGAATTAAAAGAGGGTGCCCAAATCATGTTTGTCAAAAATGATTTGTCATTTGATAAACACTATTTTAACGGAAAGATGGGTATTATTTCTTCATTAACCGATAAAGAAATTAGGGTGCATTTTCCTGAAGAAAATAAAACTATCGAAGTTGAAAAGTATCAATGGCAAAATATTCGTTATAAAGTTGATCCTTTAACCAAAGAAATAGAAGAAGAAGTTTTGGGTACCTATGTACAGTATCCTATCAAATTGGCATGGGCGATTACGGTTCATAAAAGTCAAGGATTGACGTTTGACAAAGCTGCACTTGATGTATCGCAAGTTTTTTTGCCAGGGCAAGCCTATGTTGCTCTTTCGCGTTTACGTTCGTTAGAAGGGCTTATTTTGCTTTCTCCGCTACGAATGAATGGTATTTCGAACAATCAAGATGTAATGGACTATGCCCAAAATAAGGCCAACGAAACGTATTTGCAATCCGCTTTGCAATTAGAAACTAAGAATTTTATACTTGAGTATTTGTGTACTGCATTCGATTGGAAGGATTTGGCTCAAGATTGGCGCAATCATTATTTCAGTTATGGTGAGAATACAAAAGTTTCTCTAAAATCTAAAAATGCAATTTGGGCAAAGCAACAAACGGAGATGATGGAACAGCTAGTAGTGCCTGCATCAAAATTTATTTTTCATTTGAGAAATTTATTTGCTGCTGAAACCGTTGATTTGAATCATATTTTGGAAAGGGTTAATGCTGCGTATACTTATTTTTGGAAACCAATGGATATATTGCTAGAGGAGTTGCTTTGGAAATTAGAAGAAGCCCGACACAGTAAAAAAACTAAAGGTATTTGCGAGGAATTAACTCATTTAGAAGACTTACAATCTAAAGCGCTTTTAAAGCTTATGAAAGCACAACTTTTGGTTGCCACTGTGGTTGCTGGAGAACCAATTTCAAAGGAAAAGCTATCTTCTCCTGAAATTAAAAATTACGTTTCCCACAAAAATGATAAAGTAAAAAGCGCTTTTAATGAACATTATGCCCATTTAATGAAACAGGAGACTTCTACTAGAGGTAATACAACAAAGAAAAAAGGAAGCAATACACAAAAGAAAAATTCGGTTGAAGCAACGCATGCTTTGTGGTTAGAAAATAAAAGCATAACTGAAATTGCATTACTTCGAAAGTTGACAAAAGAAACTATTTTATCGCACATAAATAAGTTTATCAGCCATAAAAAAAAATAAAGCGGGAATAGTTTTACAAGAGTATAAATTCTAAGTACTCTCTGAGATTTTTATGGATATAATGAAGAAACTTCGATTATAAATACCATTAGTAGATCGTTGATTGAAAAAAAAACCTATTCGTTTGTGGAATAGGTTTTTTTGATTTTATAAACTTTGAATCAAAATCCAAGCATCAGGATTGTGTTCTTCTATAATTTGTTTTTGTGCTTTTTGTGCTTCAGCAAAAGTAGCGAAACTTCCATAAATTACGGGGAATAGTCCGCTTTTGTTTTCAGGGATTCTTTTGGCTTCGTAACCAAGTTTTTTTAAAGTTCTAAGCTCTTTATTGGCGTTTTCTTCACTTCTGTAAGCACCTGCCATAATATGATATTTAAGCGAACTTACTTCTTTTTTGGTAGCGGTGTTTACAGCAAGTGTTACTGTTGGTATAGGACTCTCAATAAAAAAAGTAGCTTCTTGAATTTTGTTTTGCACTTTTTTCTGAACCGAAGTTTCCACTAAAAGGGTCTCGTTTTCAATTTGTTTTTGATAAATACTATACCCTACACTAGAGGTAATCCCTAAACCTAATACAAAAATGGCTGCATAACGTAAAAATGGATAGCGATGACTTCTAGTTGCTTCCTCTTCTTCTTCTGAAGCTAAAGTAAGGGAATGTTGAATAACGGGTTCTACTACCAAAGTTTTCGCCTCCACTGCTTTTTCGAAGAGTTCTCTTTTAACCTTAGGAGAAACAAACGGACTTAGTCCAAAAGAACTAGTCAAGTAATTGTTGCTGTCTTCAGCAGTGAACACCAAGTTAGCATCGGCATTTAATCGAAACGTACCAATGTTTTTAAAGGAAAGTACACCCTGTGTTTCCAATCTTTTCTTCCAATTAAAAACTTCAAATTGAATGGCACTTACGGCATAATCATAAGAAGTTTTTTCCGCAAGGGCAATATGATTTGCTAATAAACCATCATTGTTTTTTAAATTCGCATTAAACGAAATCATTTTTTTGGGTGGAAAAAAAGAAGTGGTACTTTCTTGCAATTGTGCGGATTGAGTTTCGGTTAAAAAAGCACCAAACCCTGGTACGGCTACACATTGGTAACGGTATAAAAGCTGAGAGATGTATTGTTCGATTTTCATGTTAACAAAGTTAGCCATCCAAAATAGTTATCAAAATTTTATTCACAATTTTTATTAACAAATTCGATAAAATTTTATACTTTTCACTTTCAATTACTTATAGATACACATTTCAAAAAGTAAAATTTCAACATCCCATAAAAGGACAAGTTTTTTTAATATTTATATGCCAAAATCAAAACTATACGCATGACCGAAACCTCATTATTGTCACTTTTAGCCCTTCAAAGCATAGAAGGAGTAGGCGATATTCTCGCCAAAAAATTAATCCATCATTTTGGCGATGCCGAGTCGGTTCTCAAAGCCAAATCCCATCAATTGGCAGCGATTGACGGGATAGGAGCCATTTTGCTCAAGAATATGAAAAACCGAAGCATTTATCAAAAAGCGGAAAGCGAACTCAATTTTATTCAAAATAACGGGATCTCGGTGGCCTATTTTCAAGAGGAGAACTATCCAGAACGGTTGAAACATTGCTTTGATAGTCCGTTGTTGTTGTTTTCTGCAGGTAACCTCAATGTAAATCAGCAGAAAATCATTAGCATAGTAGGAACACGACAAATCACTTCCAACGGAACAGAGTTTTGCAAGAAATTCATTGAAGATTTAGCGCCTCTTAACCCTCTAATTGTAAGTGGTTTTGCTTATGGAGTAGATATTGTAGCCCATCAAGTGGCTATGGATTTTGGCTTACAAACCATTGGTGTTTTGGCGCATGGCTTGAATCAAATCTATCCCAAAACCCATAAAAAATACATGGCCAAAATGGAGCAAAATGGTGGTTTTTTGACCGAGTTTTGGAGCAGTTCCAATCCTGATAAAGAGAATTTCGTGCGCCGTAATCGCATTGTTGCTGGAATGAGTGAGGCCACCATAGTCATAGAATCGGCAGAAAAAGGGGGTTCGTTGATCACCGCCACTATGGCCAACGATTATAACCGTGATGTTTTTGCCGTACCGGGTCGTGTTTCTGATAAATACAGTCAAGGATGCAACACCTTAATCAAAACCCAAAAAGCCCAACTCCTCACCAGCGCAGCTGATTTAGTGTACCACCTTAATTGGGACTTGAAAATTGAAACCAAATCGGTTCAAAAACAATTGTTTGTTTCTTTAGAGCCCGAAGAGCAAAAAATCTACGATTATCTTTTGCAATCCGGTAAAGAAATGCTCGATAGCATTGCCATAGATTGTCAATTGCCTACCTTCAAACTTTCGAGTTTACTCTTGAATATGGAACTCAAAGGCGTCATTCGTCCTTTACCAGGGAAATTATTTGAGGCAATTTAGTTATGATTTTTTATTTGGGCGTGCCCCGACGTAAAAACTTCGGGTCGGGCTGTACGTTCCCGCTTCCCGATGAAAAATCGGGAGAGCTCCACTGCCATCCCAATGTCATTAAGTTAAGAGATTTTAGATTGAAGATTAACGATTCTTGATTTTAGATTTTGGAGCAAGTGAGTAAAAATTAAATGATTTTCAGCATCTTAAACATCAGCAATCAAAAATCGTTAATCAAAAATCAGCAATCATTTTATCATTTAACCCTTAACTTAATGACATTGACTTCACGCAAATCCCGATCTTAACTTATAATTTTCATTTTTCTTCACAATAAATCATACTTTTGAAATAAAAATCAAATATGAAGTTATATGCTATAGAAACCGGAAATTTTAAGCTCGACGGAGGTGCCATGTTTGGCGTGGTGCCCAAAACCATTTGGAACAAAACCAATCCCGCCGATGCAAATAATTTGATAGACATTGCTGCGCGTTGTTTGTTAATCGAAGACGGCAATCGCTTGATTTTGATTGATACAGGAATGGGCAACAAACAATCCGACAAGTTTTTTGGATACTATTCGCTTTGGGGTAGTCATTCTATGGACGCTTCCTTGGCAAAGCACGGTTTTCATCGCGACGATATAACTGATGTTTTTATGACCCATTTACATTTCGACCATTGCGGAGGAAGCATTCAGTGGAATAAAGACAGAACAGGCTATGAACCCGCTTTCAAGAACGCCAAATTTTGGACCAACGAAAACCATTGGCAATGGGCCACACAACCCAATGCGCGCGAAAAAGCGTCCTTTCTGTCTGAAAACATTTTGCCCATGCAAGAAAGTGGGCAATTGAATTTTATCCAGCGTCCCGAAGGTGATTTTGGTGCAGCATCCGAAATGGGTTTTGACATTTTCTACGCCGACGGCCACACCGAAAAACAAATGCTGCCCCACATTTCATACAACGGAAAAACCATCGTTTTTTGTGCCGATTTGTTAGCAACTGCTGGTCATATTCCTTTGCCTTATGTGATGGGCTACGACACTCGCCCATTGCTCACGATGCCCGAAAAAAACAAAGTACTCACCGCCGCTGCCGATCATAACCACTTTTTGTTCTTAGAACACGATGCCCATAACGAAATCATCACGGTGCAGCACACCGAAAAGGGCGTTCGATTAAAAGAAATTTTTAAATGTGAAGAAGTGTTGTAAACGATTATTTGGATACAAAAAAAAGGCTATTTCAATTTTGAAATAGCCTTTTTAAATTTCAATTGAAATGATTTTAACCCATTTGCTCAATGCACAAACTCACCACTGAAAAAATCCCAACACCCCACATAAATGGCGATATTTCTTTGGTTTTGTTCGTAAGTAAGGCTATTATTACGTAACTTGAAAAGCCATATGCGATTCCATTACTGATGCTGTACGTTAATGGCATTAAAATGATGGTTAGAAAAGCCGGAACTGCGATATGTAAGTCTGAAAAATCAATTTTAGATAAATGTTTGGCCATAAAAATCCCAACTAAGATCAAGGCAGGGGCAGTGGCGTATACTGGTACTAAAGCAATAATAGGAGAAAAAAACAAGGCTAATGCAAAAAAAAGCGCCACAAATACAGCGGTTAATCCGGTTTTGGCACCATTGGCAATTCCTGCAGCCGATTCTATGAAAGTCACAGTATTACTGGTTCCTAAAATTCCACTGGCCATGGCGGCAATTCCATCGGCTTCGAGTACTTTTTTGAGATGTGGCATTTTTCCATTTTTGTTGACCAAATTGGCTTCATAGGAGCAAGCAATTGCCGTTCCAATGGAATCAAACAAACTCACAAAAAGAAACGAAAAAATGGCTGATGCAAAACTGAACTTCAATACATTAATTATGTTTAATTGTCCAAAAATAGGTTCTATTGAAGGTGGCAAGGCTACAATTGAAGTCGGCAATTCTCCCATAGCAGGATCAAACCAAAAGCCCAAAACCGATCCAAAAATAATTCCAATTAAAATAGATCCTTTTATGTGGTATATTTCAAGAATAACGGTCAATAATAAGGTGGCCAATCCGATGAGTAAAGCCGGTGAAAAAGAACCAATAGTAACTAATGTTTCGGGATGTGAAACCACCAAACCAATTTGCTTTAATCCGATAAAAGCTATAAAAAAACCAACTCCGCATCCAATAGCAATTTGTAAAGATGCTGGAATGGCATCAACTATTTTGTGCCGTATACCAAAAAGCGAAATAATGGTAAAAAACACACCAGATAAGAACACTACTCCTAAAGCGTCTTGCCATGCCATGCCTTGCCCCAAAACCAAAGTAAAAGCAAACATCGCATTCAAACCCATGCCTGGTGCCATAGCAAAGGGAACATTGGCCCATAAACCAACTAACAATGTACCGAAAATAGCGGCAATGCAGGTTACTGTTATTAATGCTTCTTTAGGCATACCCGTTAAAGCAAGAATATTTGGATTCACAAATATGATATAAGCCATAGCCAAAAAAGTAACCAGGCCCCCCATAAATTCTTGTTGTACGGAAGTATTTCTTTCTTTAAGTTTAAAAAAGTGATCTAATTTATTCATAATCATAGTGTAAATAATTGAATACGGTTTTACAAAACTACAATTTTCAACTTGCTTGTATTCCATTTTTACTTAAAATTAACCCTTGTTTTCAAATGGATACTTGTTTTGTTATATCGTTTTTATAAAATTAGTAGGGACTTTTTTTAAGAATCACAAAAAACAGTTAATTAAAGCGTGTTTTATTAAATGCTTCTATTAATTTTAGGGCCTAATAAATAATCAAAGTATTCATGAAAAAAATAAAATATACCCAATGGGCTTTGGCACTAGCTTTAGCCTTTTGTTTATCGGCTAATGCCCAAACAGCTAAAACCTTTACGGCTAAAAAAGGAAAATTAACTGAGCAACAATTGCAACGTTGGTCGCATTTAGATTTGGCGAAGGACAGCATTCCTGGGATGAGCGTCGACAAAATGTATGCGGAGTTAATCAAAGATAAAAAAGGAAAAAAAGTCATTGTGGGAATCATCGATTCTGGAGTGGATATTGAGCACGAAGACTTAAAATCAGTGCTTTGGACCAACAAAAATGAAATTGCAGGTAACGGTATTGACGATGATAAGAATGGGTTTATCGACGATGTGCACGGTTGGAATTTCTTGGGCAACGATTTGCACGAAACTTTAGAAATGACGCGTATTGTCAAAAAAGGCGATGATGGTTCAGCTACTTACAAGCAAGCCAAAGCAGCCTATGACAAAAAATATGCAGAGGCAATGCAAGGCAAGCAACAAGTTGATTTTATTTTAAAAAATGATTTGGAAGTGCAAAAGCATTTGCAAAAAAAACAATACTCTTTAGAAGAAGTAAAAGCCATCGAAACCGTTGCCGCTGATTTAATGAATGCCAAAGCGGTAATGTCGCAAATCTTAACAAACGCCGGAAGCAATTATTTTGAAGAAATCGAAGAATACCGAAAGTACGTGTACGATCAATTGAACTACAATTTGAATTTGGAGTTGGACGGACGTAAAGCGGTTGGAGACAATCCAGACGACATCAAAAACACCAAATACGGAAACAATATTGTTTTTGGTCCAGACAAAGAAGAGGCCTTACACGGAACTCACGTTGCGGGGATTGTTGCACAAACACGAAACAACAATTTAGGCGGAGATGGAATTGCTAACAATGTTGAAATTATGACCATTCGTGCCGTTCCAGACGGAGATGAATATGATAAAGATATTGCTTTGGCTATTCGTTATGCGGTAGACAATGGCGCTAAAGTCATCAACGGAAGTTTTGGAAAAAGTTTTTCACCACACAAGCAATGGGTGTATGACGCTATCAAATACGCTGAGAAAAAGGATGTGCTTTTTGTACACGCAGCGGGCAATGATGGACTTAATATAGATTTAGCCGAAAATGCTAATTTCCCGAACGATTCAGACGATAACAAAATAGAATTTGCTTCGAATGTAATCACAGTAGGTGCTTTAAACTATAACTATGGCGAAGGAGTAATTGCTGGTTTTTCTAATTATGGCGCTTTCAATGTAGATGTTTTTGCTCCAGGTGAAGAAATCTATGCAACCATCCCGAATAACAAATTCAAATATTTGCAAGGAACCTCAATGGCTTCTCCAAATGTAGCGGGTGTAGCGGCAATGATTCGTTCTTATTTTCCAAAATTATCCGCCAAGCAAGTAAAACAAATCTTGATGAGTTCTGGAACACCATTACCATCAAAAGTAGTTGTTGGCGAAAAGAAGGAATTGAAAAACGCTGCTGAAGTAGGCAAATCGGCTTCGATGGTCAATGCTTATAATGCTTTTAAAATGGCAGAGCAATTGAGTAAAAACCCAAAAGCAAAATTGAAAATCCAAGGATAAAACCTTGAACATACTAATCATAAAGTTATTCGAATGAAAAAAATAGTTTTAGTCTCCTTTTTATTATCCGCTTTTGGATGGCTTTCGGCTCAAAACACTAGCTATTGGCAACAACACGTCGATTACAAAATGGATGTGTCGATGGATGTGAAAACCTATCAATACAAAGGGAAACAAGAATTGGTGTATACCAATAATTCGCCTGAGACCTTGACTAGAGTTTTCTATCATTTGTATCCCAATGCTTTTTCACCAGGAAGCGAAATGGATGCGAGAATCCAAAGTATCAAAGATCCTGATGCACGTATGGTGCACAAAGCCACGGTAAATGGAGTAGAAACCAAACAAAGCCGCATCAAAGATTTGAAACCCAACGAAATTGGGTTTTTGCATATTGCTAATTTTAAACAAGATGGAGTAGCGGCTTCGGCGAAAGAAGTTGGAACGATACTCGAAGTTACTTTGGCTAAGCCTTTATTACCAGGCGCAAAAACCATTTTCACACTTGATTTTGAAGGACAAGTTCCCGTTCAAATTCGTCGTTCTGGGCGCAATAACAAAGAAGGTGTTGAATTATCGATGACGCAATGGTACCCAAAAATGGCCGAATTCGATTTTGAAGGTTGGCACGCAGATCCTTATATCGCTCGTGAATTTCACGGTGTTTGGGGTAATTTTGATGTGAAAATTACGATTGACAAAGCCTACGTTTTGGGCGGATCGGGTTACTTGCAAAACAAAAACAACATTGGTTATGGCTACCAAGATGCTGGCGTTACGGTGCCAGTCAACAAAAAATCGAAAACGCTGACTTGGCATTTTTATGCTCCAGACGTGCACGATTTCACTTGGGCTGCAGACAAAGACTATTTGCACGATGTGATAAAAGGACCGAACAACGTAGATTTACACTTTTTATACAAAAACAATCCAAAGATTATTGCCAATTGGAAAGCCTTGCAACCCAAAACCGCAAAGCTTATGGAAATCTATAATGAAACCGTTGGCAACTATCCTTACAAGCAATATTCTGTAATTCAGGGTGGCGATGGCGGAATGGAGTACGCCATGTGTACTTTGATTTTAGGCGAAGGAACTTTCGAAGGTTTATTGGGAGTTACCGCTCACGAAATGGCGCACTCTTGGTTCCAACACGTTTTGGCGTCCAACGAATCCAAACACGGATGGATGGACGAAGGTTTTACCTCGTTTTTAGAAGATTTTGGTCTGAATGCCATTTCCGAGAAACCCGTTGAAAATCCTTTTATCAATGCTTACAAAGGTTACCTTGCTATGGCCAATTCTGGCGAAGAGCAGCCACAAAGCACGCACGCCGATAGATTTGACAAAAACCGTTGGTACAGCATCACCTCTTACAGCAAAGGCGAAGTTTTCTTAACGCAATTGAGTTATTTGATTGGGAAAGACAACCTATTGAAAACCTTGAAAAAGTACTATCAAGACTTTCAATTCAAACATCCAACGCCAAATGACATCAAAAGAAGCGCAGAACGCATTTCTGGCGCTAATTTGGACTGGTATTTGACCGATTGGACCCAAACCACCAACACGATTGATTACGCCGTAAAAGACGCCAAAGAAGCAGCCGACAAAACCGTGGTGACTTTAGAACGTATCGGGCGTATGCCTATGCCTATCGATTTGTATGTAGAATACACTGATGGCACTACCGAAAGCTTCTATATTCCGTTGCGAATGATGAGTTTTGAAAAAGAAAATCCAACGCCAGCCATCAAAAGAACGGTGGCCAAAGATTGGGCTTGGGCGTATCCCACTTATGAGTTGACGATTGGCAAACCCAAATCAGCCATCAAAAAAATCACCATCGACCCTAGTGGTTTACTAGCCGATGTAAAACCCGCCAACAACATTTTGGAAGTGAAATAATTTTTTCGAAATACCTTAAAAGTCTAGTGAAAGCTAGACTTTTTTTTTAACCCTGTCAGAGTTTTAAACGCTGACAGGGTAGCTAAGGGAACTAGCATTTGACTTTGAATTCGAGCCCATTCGTTTCATTGGTTTTTGTTTTTTTTAGGAGCAGCACTTCTTTGCGTACCACACGAGTTGTCCCGCTTTCCGTTATAATCTTATGCCCCGAACCCCGGGCCATAAGGATTTCCACTACAATCGGGTCTAGACGAGAGCTTTTTGTTTTCATAATAAAACAGCAAAATCGTTTTGATACTATTGCTGTTCTCATTCGCTAGCGCGTTGTCTTTGTCTTAAAGTTTTTTTATAAAAAAGTGAACCCAATTCGTTTATTCAACCCAATTTCGAAAATTCTGATTAGTGTGGAGAGCTGAATGTTTCCTTTTCCGTTTTCAATTCTTGAAATATAGCTTTTCTTGGTGCCTGTTTTTGCAGCAAGCTCTTCTTGTGTGATTTTGGCTTCTCTTCTGGCTTCTTTGAGCATTTCACTAATGATAAACATCTGAGATTTTTCTTCGTAAGCGTTTCTGCTTTCTGTACCAATTTTTCCGTGTTCAACTTCAATAAGTTGATCAAAAGTTTGAATGTTTTTATACTCTTTCATAGTTATTCGTTTTTCTGTTGAAAATAGTCATTCATTATACTCAAGGCTTTTTCCAATTCATTTTTTGGTGTTTTCTGTGTCTTTTTTTGGAATCCATTAAAAAGAACAACCAACTTTCCTTTATCAAAACAGCAAAATATCCTGTAAATATTGGACTGATATTCGATTCGTATTTCATAAAGTCCATTTGTTCCAGTTAAATGTTTAAGAAACTTTTCTGGAACTTTTTCAACTTGTTTTATTAATTCAAGAACATATTTTATTTTCTCTTTTACCTTCTCATCTTGTTGTTGGTAAAATTCAATAAAGTGATTTTCATAGAAAATGATTTCTCTACTCATTTGGCAAAGTTATCTTAAAAGTTAACAATAATAAAATTTTCCGAGTTGTTTTTGGAGTTTCGAGTGGTATCATAACATCAAATTTGAATAGATGCAAGATAAATATTCAACCTATACGGCCACAATTGAGCTGGTTAGCGAAGGTTGGTTTAATTTTGTGGTTTCTCAAATATATTCAATTATTCCTACAAATCATAATTTAACTATTTATTTTCTAGCTGTTTAAATGCAAAGACTAAAACACCTACACCGTTTTGTAACCCTGTCAGAGTTCAAAACTTTGACAGGGTTGTTTATAAGGCTAGGTGTTATGAAAACAATACGTCTCTACTAGCCCCGGGAGGAGCGGCATCCTTTGCTGACGGGGTTCGGCAGCAAAGATATAGTGGATCACGGGAGGAGTCGTATGGTAAAGACCTTTCGTGTGCTCCTTATTGTTACAATAATCAATTCAAAGCTTTCATTTTCAAAATAATGTAACAAATCGTTAGGAAAACATACCAATACCAATAATTAAATAGCCATTAGATTAGCCTTACTCAAAAAAAGCACTTTATGAAAAACATCAAACTATCGCTTTTGGCGGCCACATTGATTTTGGCTTCTTGCGATAAAAAACCAGAGCTGGTTTCGGGAATAATCCAAAAAAATATGGATACTTTAGTGAAACCGGGAGACAATTTTGCGGCTTATGTTAACGGAACTTGGGTCAAAAACACCAAAATCCCTGCCGATAAATCCAGTTATGGTGCGGGTTATATGCTTTACGAACAAGCTCAAAAAGACGTAAAAGCGATTATCGAAGAAGCTTCGAAAGGGAATTTTTCTGAAGGTTCGGATGAGCAAAAAATCGGTGACTTCTACAATTCATTTTTGAACCGAAAAGACCGAGACGCCAAAGGAATTACTCCACTTCAACCCGAATTAAAAGCCATAGACGCGATTGCTACCTATTCGGATTTGGCGGCTTATTTTGGCGAAGCCAATAGAACGGGGCTTTCTGTGCCGTTTTCGATTGTAGTGACCGAGGATTTTAAGAATCCCAAACAATACACTTTGATGACTTGGCAAGGTGGTTTGGGCTTACCAGAACGCGAATATTATCTTCAAAGCGATGCCAAAACAGCAGATATTCGTAATAAGTATGTGGCGCATATTGAGAAAAAACTTCAATTAGGAGGTATTGCCAATCCAAAAGAAAATGCAGCAAAAATTATGGCATTGGAAACGGCTATCGCGAAGATCCAAATGACCAAAGAAGAAACAAGAAATACCGCAGCTTTGTACAACAAATACGCCATCAAAGACTTGAAAACGGTGATGCCAGATTTTGATTGGGCGGCGATGCTCAAAAAAGCGGGAATGGATAAAGAAAAAAGCCTTGTTTTATCGCAGGTGGCTTATACTAAAAACTTGAACGGCTTGATCAAAAACACACCACTAGATACTTGGAAAACTTATCTGAAATGGGGCTTAATCAATAAAGCAGCTACAAGTTTGACCACAGCTTTGGATAAAGAGGATTTTGAGTTTTATGACAAAGTTTTATACGGCACACCAGAACAAGAAGAGGATTGGAAAAGAGCTGTGAATGCTGTAAATGGTGGTTTGGGTGAAATCATCGGGAAAGTGTACGTGAAAAAACATTTTACACCTGAAGCCAAAGAGCGTATGACTCAATTGGTGAAAAACTTGTTGAAAGCCTATGCCGAAAGCATTAAAAATTTGGATTGGATGAGTGCTAAAACCAAAAAAGAAGCCTTGGCCAAAGTGGATAAATTTATGATCAAAATTGGTTATCCAGACCAATGGAAAGATTATTCTTCTATGAAAGTAGTGAAGAATGATTTGTACGGCAACCGTGCCCGCGCAAAAGCTTTTGAATACAACAGAATGATTGCCAAATTAGGCAAGCCTGTAGACAGAACCGAGTGGGGAATGACACCACAAACGGTAAACGCTTACTACAATCCAACGCTGAACGAGATTGTATTTCCAGCAGCTATTTTGCAAGCACCTTTCTTTAATTTAGAAGCAGACGATGCAGTAAATTATGGTGGAATTGGGGCTGTAATCGGTCACGAAATTGGTCACGGATTTGACGATCAAGGAAGCACTTTCGACGGAGATGGCGTAATGAAAAATTGGTGGACCCCAGCAGATTTGGCCGCATTCAAAGCCAAAACCAATGCTTTAGTAGCACAATACAATACCTTCAAAGTTTTTCCAGATTTGAATGTCAACGGAGCGTTTACTTTGGGTGAAAATATTGGAGATTTGGGTGGATTAACCATTGCCTTAAAAGCTTACAAAATGTCGCTAAACGGCAAGGAAGCTCCAGTGATGGATGGTTTTACAGGGGTGCAACGCGTATTTTTGGGTTGGGGACAAGTGTGGTTGGAAAAATCTCGTGAAGCTTCTTTACGTAACCAAATCGCCACGGATCCACATTCACCAGCTAAATTCAGAGTAAACGGTGTGGTTCGCAACATACCCGAATTCTACGAAGCGTTTAAAGTACAACCTAAAGATTCCTTGTATTTAGCACCAGAAAAGCGTGTTAAAATTTGGTAATCGAAAGAATCAAAAAAGCAAAAAGCCCAACAAACGTTGGGCTTTTTTTGTGGTTTTAACTTTTGAGACGTTTAAGCCCCTTTTATGAAATCGAGAGTATAATCCTCAACACCCATTATTTTTGCTCAAATCACGTTCAAAAAGCACCTTGTTGTCGTACTCGATATAGTCACTTGATAAAATCAAATGGGGATGATTGGGAGAAAGTCCGGCGCTGCGGCTTTTGATAGTTATTGTGTCGTTAACTTTTAAGTCTTTTAATAGCTCGAATTCTTTAGGAATGAATTGCATCATGTATCGTTCACCCTTAATATCCACAATAAGCCATTTGGGTCCCGAATTATTGGTACTTGGACGCTGATAATTCATACAAGTAACCACGGCTTCCATTTTGCTGAAAGCTTTTAAAGAAGGCTTTATTTTTTCATAATTAGCCTGCACTTTTTTCCCCAATGGAGAAACTTTCCAAGCCATATACCGTTTGCCGTCAGGAGAAGCCTCCCATTTTTTTCTTGCTTTTTCATTGGCTTTTTTGTCAGCAATCGAGCTTGGTTTCTTGGGTGAATTGTTTTCATTTTTCATTTCACAATTAGCCAATACTACTCCGCTTAGTAAAGTCAGGGCTAGGGTCAATAAATAGATGGTTTTTTTCATGGAATTGCTGTTTTTTCAGATTATTACTGCGAATGTACACTGATATTTTTCGACTGAAGCAATTGGGATTGTAAATAAAAATGTAAACTTTGTAAATATAAACTTGACACTATGCAATTTAGTCAACATCTCCTTTCCAGACAACGCAACTACCTCTTCGGCTGGATGGGCATCTTATTCATTGTGGTAATCTGCGTTGGATTCAGTTTTGGGGATAAGGACAACTATGCTAGCGCCAAAAGAGAAGTGTTACTGCGCCGTATTGGACACGACATACTCCTGCAGTCTGGCGATAGTACTTCAAGAGTGCTTCCCATAAAAAAGATAGCTGAAAACGAGTATCAAATCACTTTTGAGAGTGCGTTTAGCTTTCAACCCGATGCTCTGGTGAAAACAACGCAGCGTTGGTTAGCCAAAGACCCGCTCGCCAACGATTATGTTGTTAGTGTGCTTAACTGTGCCAACGCGACTGTCACTTATGGATACGCTATTTCCAAAAACAAAAAAGACGATATTGTAGCCTGTCTTGGAAGAAAGCAACCCGTGGCTTGTTATACCATCAATATAACCTTTAAACCCAATGGCTTCGCAACAAATTATGCTTATGTTTTGGGAGGTTTGTCCTTTTTTGCCTTGCTTGGTTTTGTTTTTTTGAAGCCAGCTAAGCCGAAAAATACGGTAGCTAAAACGGAGAATGACAAGCTATTTACTTTTGGTTCGGTAGTATTTGATGCGCAACATCGTCAACTGCAAATCAACGAAACAATCGAAGTTTTGACCGCAACTGAAACGCGTCTGCTGCGCATTTTTGCTTCAGCTCCCAACGAAACCATAGCCCGAAGCCGCTTGCAAAAAGAAATTTGGGAAGACGAAGGCGTCATCGTAGGCCGTAGTCTAGATATGTTCATCTCAAAACTTAGAAAAAAACTAGAGCTGGACCCAAAGACTAACATCGTAGTGGTACGCGGCAAAGGATACAAGCTGGAAGTAACGGCTTAATGGAAAACTATCGCGGTCGCAAATGGGAATTCGAAGGAATGCATTCGTGCTCATTCGTGTAATTTGTGTTTGTTTTTTAGGAGCAGCACTTCTTTGAACACCTCACGAGTTGTCCCGCTGTTCGTTATATCTTGCTTGGCGAACCCCGCCAAGCAAGGATGCCACTGCCATCGGGGCTAAGTGAGGACTTTTGGTTTTTATATTAAAAATGAGATTGTAAATACAGTGAACTTACACCTGACAGGTTTTTAAAACCTGTCAGGTGTTGCTGTGTATCAAGAATTTATTCATTACACCTTGATTAATTGTGCAATACAAGAATGTAAAGGATGCAAATGATTAGGAACCCATTAAATAAGATGATATTCTGAAACCCGTTTTCGGTTAATTTTTTATCGAAATAGAGATACAATAAGCTAACTATAACCGAAATTATTAATCCAACAGAAAAGTATAAAGTTGCGCCACTTAATCCTGACATCAGTTTATGAGTATAATCATTTACTTTTGATGTTACTTCGGTAATGTTTTTAAAAATATAACTCTCTTTGAGTGTTACTTTGCTCTCAGTAATATAGGTTTCTTGCATAGAAAAATTTTTACCTTTTTTCGTGTAAAAAACATACCCTACTAGAACTTTGCTTTTGTTAAATCTATTGCTAGAATTGGTTTGGTAAATCTCACTGTAAGAAATGATTTCATCAGTAATTGTTTTGTTTGGTAAAATGTAGGAATCAATAAAAAACAGTCCAAAAACTAACGGAATAAAAAGCAGAATATAGATTGTGATTTTTTTGTATTTATCAATCATTTGTATCAGAAATAAAGAAAGTTGAAAGATAACTTTATTCAAAAATAAGTTTTTTCGTTCATCTTTGCAATTTTATAGCCGTTTAAAATGTTACACTAAAACACCTACAAGGTTTTTAAAACCTTGCAGGAGTAGCGTGGATTTTAGTAACGCTTTCAGCCTTCTAAGCGATGGAAGGGTTTTGAGTTAAAGAATAGGATACTTATCAGGATTTTGTGAAGTATGAAATACCGCGTTGATGTAAACACTTTTACTGGCTTCATCCACAATAAAAAAGGCGATATAAGGAAATTTATCAAAAGGTATAAACCTATAATTGTTATCGTGAAATTGGTAAAAAGGGTTGATTTTTAAAGCTTTATAGATTTTTTTGTACTCTTTCAAAAAATCAAAAGCCACTTTTTTAGTGGCTTTTTCAATATAATAGGCAACGGCATCTTCGATATTTTTAGAAGCAATTGGAGAAACAATAACCTTATAATTCATACTTCTTTTTTAAGTCCATATAAAGTGTTTCAGCCTCAGTATAAGTAGTTTTGTCGGAGTTAATTTGGCTGTCTAATAGTTGTTGTTGTTCTTCGGATAAGCGGTAGGTTTTAGTAGCTTCCGTAGGTTCCAAAAGGGCATCAACATAGCCAATGACACGTTCTAAAACGCTTTGAGGCGCATTTTTAAGTTTTTTGGTCAGTAAATCAATAGCTGTCGTTTCCATTTTCTCATTTTTATGTTGCTAATTATCAAATCATTAATCTTTACTGATTTAAGTTGGATTCAAATTTAGAACATTTTTTCTAAATGGAATACTGGTTTTTAGAATAGTTTTTTATGACTATCCGTGACTAGTACCATTTCACAGAATAAATTAGTTGTTGAATGTTTTTCACAAATATATTCCTTTCTGATCTTTGCGTCTTCGCGACTTTGCAAGCCCAATTTCACGCAAAGGCGCAGAGACGCAAAGTATATTGTCATTATTTAGACTGTTGGTATGAGTTACGGACAGTCATATTGTTTTTTATACAGAATCGAGTAGGTAACCGTTTCAGAGTTCAAAACTCTGAAAGGGTTTTGTTTATAACACTATGCGTTATGAAAACGATACGTCTCTTCTAGCCCCGGGAGGAGTGGCATCCTTTGCTGACGGGGTTCGGCAGCAAAGATATAGCGGATCACGGGAGGGGATGTGTGGTACAATCTGTTCGTGTGCTCCTAATAAATTGCCCAAAAAACTAAGGCACATAAAGATTATTAAGTTAAGAAAAGGAATAACTTAAATGTCCTTATGTGCCTTATAGGATTTATAAAGCAACCACGAATTCAACTTCTATGGGCTACTTTCTGCTTACTATTACAAGAAAAACTTCAATGACTTAAATGTTCGAAAACATCAGCCAGTTGCCGTTTTATTTCAAATGTTCGAGCATATCAACCGTCATATTTTCGAGGGCAAAATGGTGGTTCCAACCCCAATCTTCGCGCGCACGGCTGTCGTCGATGCTGGCAGGCCAACTGTCGGCAATTTTTTGACGGAAATCGGGTGCATAACTGATGGTGAAATCTGGAATGTGCTTTTGGATTTCGGCAGCGATTTCGGTGGGTGTAAAACTCATAGCGGCCAAGTTGTACGACGAACGAATTTTGATTTGCTCCGCTGGCGCCTGCATGATTTGGATGGTAGCCGCAATGGCGTCGTCCATATACATCATTGGCATTTTGGTTTCGGCGGACAAGAAACATTCGTAGGATTGGTTTTCGAGGGCTTTGTGGTAAATATCTACCGCATAATCCGTAGTACCGCCGCCCGGAGGTGAAGACCAGCTAATCAAGCCCGGATAACGGATGCTGCGCACGTCTACACCAAAAATGTTATGGTAGTATTCGCACCATCTTTCGCCTGCTTGTTTGCTGATGCCATACACGGTCGAAGGTTCCATTACGGTGAATTGAGGCGTGTTTTCTTTGGGAGTAGTAGGTCCGAAAACCGCAATACTCGAAGGCCAAAATATTTTTTTGATTTTTCCGGCTTTGGCCAAATTCAGTACATGAAACAAAGAATTCATATTCAAATCCCAAGCAAAGGCGGGGTTTTTTTCAGCAGTAGCCGAGAGTAAAGCGGCCATCAAATAAACATCTGTGATTTGGTGTACTTCGACCAAATGTTCTATTTGGTTAAAATCGAGCGCATTGATGACTTCAAAAGGACCCGAATTGACCACCTCAACATTCAGTTTTCGAATATCGGAAGCGATGACGTTCTCAGTACCGTAAATTTTTCTCAATTTTTGGGTCAGTTCTGTTCCGATTTGACCACACGCGCCAATGATTAATATTTTTGGATTCATAAGTTGCCGTTTTAAAAGAACAAAGATAAGAATTAATCTTAAAAATATCGATTTCGTAATATTGACTATAAAATTAGAAAAAAAATGTAATTGAACATTGTTATGGCTTTGCTAAATTATAAAGTATGTAAATTTTAATAGAATTTAAAAAAATCTAAATTCGAGATAAAGGCGATCTTCCAAGCTAAAACTAACCAAGGAGAAACGGTTAACTTAAATTTACTTTGTAACTTTGAGCCTTTAATTTATTTTTCAGATGAAACACCAATTCAGGTTCCTTTTTGTAGTTGTACTTTTTTTGTCTTCTTGCAACGAAGACAACAAACTTCGAATGGAAGCCCAAAAAAAAGAAGCCCAAAAAAACGAAATCATATTTGCCAACATCAACAAAGGGTGGGTTTTTCAAAACGAGCCTATAAATGTCGTTGCAGAAAACAGTATGTCTTTCTGGCCACAATGGCGAACATTTATGGACGAATTGGCTCAAAAACCGAAAAGTTCCATCAGTGCTTTTCAAAAGAAATCCAAAGCTTTGACTAAAAAAGCATTGGAATTAAAAGATAATATTCCAGGACAATACAACAATCCCGCCATCAAAAGCAGGATTTCGATTTTGATAACCAATGTAAGTTTGTTGGATATGTATTTGCATTTGACCCAAATTCCAGATAAAAAAGTAGTCAAACAAGTAGCTGAAATTAACTTGGAATTGATTGCTTTACAACGCGAAATGGACAAAATAGATGTAAAAAGTAAGATACCAGTTGAAGCAGGAGAGTCCGAAATGTTACAAATGATTAGAGATACCGCTAGAGCGATTCCTTCGAATATGCCACCAGCACCCAACACTTCCCGCATTGAGTAAGCCTATTCTATACAGTACCTACGAAAAGTCACCTAAGTGTAACCAAATAAGCGCAAGTTTGACCGCGCAACCTGCCAGCAAATTGCATTTGACGGGTTTGCTAGGTTCTGCTTTTTCATTCATTAGTCGTTCGTTGTTTACGCAAACCGAATTGCCTTTTTTATTGGTATTCAATAACAAAGAGGAAGCAGCGTATTACTTGAACGATATGGAACAATTGCTGGGCGAAAAAGACGTACTGTTTTTTCCCGCTTCTTTCCGAAGACCCTATCAAATTGAAGAAACGGACAACGCCAATGTCTTGTTGCGAGCCGAGGTATTGAACCGCATCAATTCGCGTAAAAAACCCGCCGTAATTGTCACTTATCCTGAAGCACTTTTTGAAAAAGTAGTCACCCGAAAGGAATTGGACAAAAACACCTTGAAAGTGGCAGTCGGGGATAAGATTTCTATCGATTTTATCAATGAGGTGTTGTTTGAATACGAGTTCAAAAGAGTCGATTTTATTACCGAACCCGGAGAATTTTCCGTTCGTGGTGGAATTGTAGACGTCTTTTCGTTTTCGAATGACAATCCGTACCGTATCGAATTTTTCGGCAACGAAGTCGAAAGCATTCGAACCTTTGATGTCGCCACGCAACTGTCGATTGAGACCAAGAAAAAAATCACGATTATTCCCAATGTAGAAAACTCCTTTTTTCAGGAAAATAGGGAATCTTTTCTAGATTATATCTCGCCACAAACGGTGATTTTTATTCAAAATACCGAGCTATTGTTGGCTGATTTAGACAAACAATTTGGCAAAGCCGAAGAAGCTTTCGCTAAATTATCACAAGAAATCAAACGGGCCACACCCGAGCAATTGTTTTTAAATCAAGCGAGTTTCATCCAGCGTGCTGTAGATTTTTCAGTAGTAGAATGGGGAAGTAAAGCGGTTTTTAAAACCACCAAAACGTTTCCTTTTCATTTTCAGCCACAACCGTCATTCAACAAACAATTCGATTTGTTACTGAACAACCTCAGCGACAATCATTTTAACGGCTACAAAAATTATTTGTTTTGTTCCAATGACGGACAAGTGAAACGCTTTCACGATATTTTTGAGTCATTAGACGAAGCCAATGCCGAAAATATTCGAAAGCAATACCACACTATCGTGTTGCCTATGTATCAAGGCTTTATCGACGATGAAAACCAAATTGCTTGTTACACCGACCACCAGATTTTTGAACGCTATCACAAATTCAGCATCAAAAACGGCTATTCGAAAAAGCAAAACATTACGCTCAAAGAACTGACTTCGCTCTCGGTAGGCGATTATGTGACGCATATTGACCACGGAATTGGGAAATTCGGAGGTTTGCAAAAAATACAAGTCGAAGGTAAAACTCAAGAAGCGATTAAGTTGGTCTATGCCGATAATGACATTGTGTATGTGAGCATTCATTCGCTACACAAAATTTCGAAATACAACGGTAAAGACGGAACGCCACCTAAAATCTACAAATTAGGCTCGAATGCTTGGAAAGCGTTAAAACAAAAAACCAAAGCGAGAGTCAAACATATTGCGTTCAATTTGATTCAGTTGTACGCCAAACGTCGTTTAGAAAAAGGCTTTCAATTTGCCCCTGATAGTTATTTGCAAAACGAGTTGGAAAGTTCGTTTATTTACGAAGACACACCCGACCAAATAAAATCGACTCAGGATGTCAAAGCCGATATGGAAAGCGAACGCCCAATGGACCGATTGGTTTGTGGTGACGTTGGTTTTGGTAAAACCGAAGTGGCGATTCGTGCCGCTTTCAAAGCTGTCGACAATAGCAAACAAGTGGCGGTTTTGGTGCCCACCACGATTTTGGCCTACCAACATTTCCGAACGTTTAGCGAGCGATTGAAAGATATGCCGGTAACGGTGGGCTATTTGAACCGTTTTAGAACTGCCAAGCAAAAAGCAGAAACCTTAAAGCAACTCGCCGAAGGGAAACTAGATATTGTCATCGGTACACACCAATTGGTCAACAAAAATGTGGTCTTCAAAGATTTAGGTTTGTTGATTGTCGATGAGGAGCAAAAGTTCGGCGTAAATGTAAAAGACAAACTGAAAACCATAGCCGCGAATGTAGATACGCTGACTCTTACCGCAACGCCTATTCCAAGAACGTTGCAGTTTTCGTTGATGGCGGCCAGAGATTTATCGGTAATTACCACGCCACCGCCCAATCGTTATCCGATAGAAACCCACGTGGTTGGGTTTAATGAAGAAACCATTCGAGATGCGATTTCGTATGAAATTCAGCGCAATGGTCAAGTGTATTTCATCAATAACCGCATCGAAAATATTAAAGAAATCGCGGGCATGATTCAGCGTTTGGTGCCCAACGCACGAGTAGGGATTGGTCACGGGCAAATGGATGGCAAGAAACTAGAAGAATTGATGTTGGCGTTTATGAACGGTGAATTCGATGTTTTGGTGGCTACGACTATCATCGAAAGCGGATTGGATGTGCCCAATGCGAACACGATTTTCATTAATAATGCGAATAATTTTGGACTTTCGGATTTGCACCAAATGCGAGGACGTGTGGGACGAAGCAACAAAAAAGCCTTTTGTTATTTTATTTGTCCGCCATATTCTGCGATGACCGAAGAAGCCCGAAAACGCATCCAAGCCTTGGAACAATTTAGCGAGTTGGGTAGCGGATTCAATATTGCGATGAAGGATTTAGAGATTCGTGGCGCAGGCGATTTGTTGGGCGGGGAACAAAGTGGTTTTATCAATGAGATAGGCTTTGATACCTATCAAAAAATTATGAACGAAGCCATCGAGGAGCTTAAGGAAAATGAATTTAAAGAGTTGTATCCCGAAGAGAACAACATCGAAACCAAACAATACGTCAAAGACCTCCAACTCGACACCGATTTTGAATTGTTATTCCCAGATGAATACATCAATACCGTTTCGGAGCGATTGCTGTTGTACAACGAGCTTGGAGAAGTCAAAAACGAAGAAGAACTTACTGTTTTCATCAACAAGTTAATAGACCGATTTGGACCTTTGCCAGCAAGAGCCAATGCCTTAATGAACAGTATTCGTATTAAGTGGATTGCCACCCGCGTGGGTATCGAAAAGCTAGTGCTCAAACAAGGCAAAATGATTGGCTATTTTGTTTCCGACCAACAATCGGATTTTTACCAATCGAATCGCTTCAATAAAGTCTTGGATTTTGTACAAAAGCATCCTAATCTATGCAAAATGAAAGAAAAGCAAACCCCAGCAGGCTTGCGTTTGTTGCTGACTTTCGATAATGCCAAAACCACTCGTAGATGTTTGGAGTTGATGGAAATGTTGGGAGGGGAGAAATAGTATTAAGGAGAAAATCGTTTACTTTAAATTTATTGATTCTGTTTGATGTATTATAACTATTGTACTTTTTAAGGTTTTGTAACTTTCTGTTAATTAGAAATAAATTGTTTATTTTTGGTAATTAAAAAATTGGCGTAATGGATAGTACTTCACAACTAAAGAAAAATTTGATTTCAAGGATAAAAGAGTCAAAAGATGTAAATTTTTTAAGTGCTTTACAGACCATTTTTGATTCCTCAGAGCAAGAACTATATCAGTTAACAAACGAACAAGAGGCTTCAATTGAAATTTCGAGAGCAGAACTACAAGAAGGTAAATTTCGTAAAAACGACCAAGTAATTTCAGAATTGAGAGAATGGCTCCAAAAGAAATAGTTTGGTCAACTTTAGCCGAAATTCAGCTCAAAACGATACTTGAGTTTTATTACTACAGAAATGGAAATGCAAACTATAGTATGAAATTTCTATCGGAAGTAGAAGATTTATTAGAAACATTATCCAAAACACCTTTTATTGGAAGACTAACTTCTAACAAATTTACTCGTGTTATTCCAGTAAAAAAGTACTTGATTTTTTTATGAGATACGAGAGAATACTATTGAAATTGTAGCTTTTTGGGATAATCGACAAGATTCAGAAAAACGAAAAGTTAGATAATTTCTGTTTTCTTCTTTTTACATTCGATTTCGAAAAGGAATTTCGATTTTAATTTTCTAATTCAAAACCAATGATCCTTCTACAACCCCTTACTTCCGAAGAACAAAAGCAATTGTTACAATTGCTACAAAAACGTTTTGAGCAAAATAGCCATCGGCATCAAGGCATACTGTGGGAGAAGGTAGTTTCAAAACTAGAGCAACAACCGATGAAGTTGCAATCGCTCCAAGCTATGGAAGATACTGGTGGTGAACCAGATGTGGTGGGGTATGATGAGGTTACTAATGAATATCTTTTTTATGATTGTTCGGCCGAGAGTCCCAAAGGACGTCGCAGTTGGTGTTATGATGCCAAAGCTTTAGCCGAAAGAAAAGAATACAAACCCGAAAATTCTGCGGTAGCAGCGGCTGAAGCGATGGGAATTACGCTATTAAACGAATCCGAATACCGCTATTTGCAACAATTGGGACCATTCGACACCAAAACCTCTAGCTGGTTGTTGACACCTGCTCCGATTCGTGCTTTAGGTGGTGCTTTATTTGGTGATTGCCGCTACAAAACGGTTTTTGTATACCACAATGGGGCTTCTTCCTATTATGCAGTTCGTGGATTTAGAGGCGTTTTACGAGTGTAACAATGAACTTTTTAAGAAATCCTACGTTTCATTTGAAAATCCTTATTTTTGTGGGAGATTAGATGAAGAAAACTACATGAGAACATTAGTCATTGGAGACATACATGGTGGTTTGCGTGCCTTACATCAAGTGTTGGAACGGGCACAAGTAACTCCTAAAGATCAATTGATTTTTTTGGGTGATTATGTCGACGGCTGGAGCCAGTCCCCACAAGTCATCGATTTGCTCATCCAGATGAAAAAAACACACAATATCATCTGCATTAAAGGGAATCACGATGAACTTTTTTTGGACTACCTCGATAGCGGAAAAGACAACCCCTTGTGGTACAAACACGGTGGAGAAGCAACCGTATTGGCTTATGAAAAAGTTAGTCCAGAAACTATTCAACAGCACATTATTTTTTTGAAGGAGCTCCAAAATTATCATCTTGACGAACAAAATCGATTGTTCATTCATGCTGGGTTTACCAATCTGAACGGAATAAATTACGAATATTTTCCGCGCTTATTTTATTGGGACAGAACCCTTTGGGAAACGGCTGTTGCCTTGGATAAATCCTTACCAAAAAACCATTTATTTTATCCCAAACGATTGACTCTGTATAACGAAATTTATATTGGCCATACCCCAGTTTCTCGATTAGAGCAAACCATACCCGTACAAATGGCTAACGTTTGGAATATTGATACTGGTGCTGCCTTTACTGGCCCATTAACTATTATGGATATCGATACCAAAGAATACTGGCAAAGCGAACCCTTGCATCAGTTATATTTCGATGAAAAAGGAAGAAATTAAATCAACAACCCATTTATTTTATGAAAAAAATAGCCCTTTTAGTAACCCTATTAAGTACTAGTTTTATACATGCGCAACAAGCCTTTAAAGGAAAAGGCGATACAAAGTTCAATGTCGGGATGCAGTTTCAAAATGAAGGAACTGGAATACAGTTTGCTGCAGACTTCGGATTGGGTGAAAACCTTTCGTATGGATTTGTGGGTTCCTATGTTTTAGGTTACGAAGCACTTGATGGAGGAGGAGCTCCTGACTTTAAAGATCGCTTTGATGCCCGGTTTCGAATTAATGCTAACTTGAGTAGTGTCCTAAAAATTGATGATAAATTCGATCTTTATCCTGGTTTAAGCTTAGGACTAAAGAATTTTGGAGGCCATGTTGGCGCTCGTTATTTCTTTACGGATGGATTTGGTGTTTTCTCAGAAGCTGGATTTCCCATAGCCAAATACAACGAAAGTAATCGCAATTTCTATCCGTTAAACAACCAGTTTACCTTCACTATTGGGGCATCATTTAACTTATAGTTTTTAGGAGCAGTAGGTAATAGGCTTTTTTGGAAGCAAAGTCCCGCTTTCCGTTATAATCTTATAGCCCGAACCCCGGGCTATAAGGATTTCCACTACAATCGGGGCTAGGGAGCTACAGAAGGTATTTTTTGGAAACAATTAGCCATAAAAAACCCTTTCAGAATTATAAACTCTGAAAGGGTTTCCATTGATATAAAACCGGTATTACAAATCAAATTTTATTCCTTGTGCCAAAGGTAAATTGGTCGTATAATTGATGGTATTCGTTTGGCGACGCATGTACACTTTCCAAGCGTCAGATCCTGATTCTCTTCCGCCACCAGTTTCTTTTTCTCCACCAAAAGCACCACCAATTTCAGCTCCAGAAGTTCCAATATTCACATTGGCAATGCCACAATCCGATCCTGCTACAGATAAGAAACGTTCTGCTTCACGCAAATTATTGGTCATAATAGCAGAGGATAAACCTTGTGCCACACCATTTTGTAACTCGATTGCATTTTCAACATCGCCACTGTATTTCATCAAATACAATACAGGAGCAAAGGTTTCGTGTTGTACAATTTCGAAATTGTTTTGAGCTTCAGCAATAGCTGGTTTTACATAACAACCGCTCTCATAGCCTTCACCCGTGAGGACGCCACCTTCTACTAAGATTTTACCGCCTTCGGCTACTACTTTGTTCAACGCTTGATTATACATCTCAACAGCTTGTTTGTCAATAAGTGGTCCCACGTGGTTTTTTTCATCCAAAGGATTTCCAATTCTCAATTGCCCGTAAGCAGCCACAATAGCGTCTTTTACTTTGTCATAGATACTTTCGTGGATGATTAATCTACGGGTTGAGGTACAACGTTGTCCTGCGGTTCCAACAGCGCCAAAAACAGCGCCAATTACCGTCATTTTGATATCTGCATCAGGAGTCACAATTATCGCATTGTTGCCGCCCAATTCTAAAAGCGATTTTCCTAAACGACCAGCAACCGTTTGTGCTACAATTTTTCCCATTCTAGTAGAACCTGTAGCCGAAATTAAGGGAACACGAGTATCTTTGGTTAACAATTCACCAATAGTGTAATCGCCGTTAATCAAACAAGAAATTCCTTCTGGAAGGTTGTTTTCTTTTAACACTTCGGCAATAATATTTTGACAAGCTACACCGCAAAGAGGCGTTTTCTCAGAAGGTTTCCAAACACACACATCGCCACAAATCCAAGCCAAAGCCGTATTCCAAGCCCAAACCGCTACTGGAAAGTTGAAGGCAGAAATAATACCTACTACGCCAAGCGAATGGTATTGCTCATACATTCTGTGCCCCGGACGCTCAGAGTGCATCGTCAATCCGTGTAACTGACGGGACAATCCTACTGCAAAGTCACAAATATCAATCATTTCCTGAACTTCGCCGTAGCCTTCTTGCAACGATTTCCCCATTTCATAAGAAACTAATTTCCCTAAAGCTTCTTTGTTTTTGCGTAATTTTTCTCCAAACTGACGTACAATTTCTCCACGTTGTGGCGCTGGCATCAATCGAAATGTTTTGAAAGCAGCTGTCGCAGTTTGCATCACTTTTTCATAATCCGCAGCTGAACTTGTAGTTACTGAGGCAATTAATTGTCCGTCTACAGGAGAGTAACTTTCTAATAATGAACCGCTCGCAAAATGCTGCGTTCCAGTAGAAGTTCCTTCATTTACTGCTTTAATACCTAGTTGCGCTAGGGCTTCGTTCATTCCGAATTGAGTTGCTATTGTTGTCATTGTAACTTTTTTAGTTAAAATTGTTATATTTTTTCGTAAAGATAGTATTTAGATGCAAATTTCAAAGAAGTCTTCTTAGTAAAATTAGTAAACACCAAAAAATCAAGACTTTCTCAGGGCATTCGCTTTTAAAAATATCCACCACGAATTCACTAATGAATCACGAATTAAAGTGTTTTAATGACACGAATTATTAATGTTGCTGGAATTCGTGACATTCAATTTCAGTTTCGATGACAATTAGTGTCAATTGGTGTAATTCGTGGCTAACTTTTTTTAAAAGCGAATGCCCTGATACTTTCTCTACATAAGAGAACTTATGAATTGCCGTAAAAGTAACCTAAATCGCAAAATTAAGGCAGATTTGATTTAAAAAAAACAGTCCTTTTCAGTAGAAGCTGTACTTTTAACCATTAATTTTCAATGCAGAAAAGATGAAAAAAATTTTTGGATGGGTGCTGTTGTTTTTAGTGTCCACGATAGTTTCGTTTGGACAAAAAACAAAACCCGTTTTTGAAGTGGTGCCTTTGGGAGTTTATGGCGGAATCGATGAGCGTAATTTATCTGCCTATTTAGTGGCTCCTATCGGAACAAAGGAATACGTTTGTTTAGATGCTGGAACCATTCATTCCGGTATTGAAAAAGCAATTGAAAAAGGTACTTTCTCCGTACCTTCAAGTACTGTTTTGCGACAATACATCAAAGGCTATTGTATTTCACACGCGCATTTGGACCACGTGTCGGGTTTGATAATCAATTCACCCGCCGACTCGACCAAAACCGTTTACGCCATAGCTCCGGCTATGAAAATGATGCAAAACCATTATTTTAACGACCAGACTTGGGCGAATTTTGGGGATTCAGGCATTGGAAAACCCTTAAAAAAATACCATTTCGAAACCCTTTCTTTTGGGAAAACCCTACCCATTTCGAATACTTCGATGTCGGTGCAAGCGTTTCCGTTGAGTCATGTAAATCCTTACGAAAGCACAGCATTTTTAATCAAAAAAGACAACAATGCAATCTTGTATTTAGGCGACACAGGACCTGATGCGGTAGAAAAAACCACAAACCTAGCCGACCTTTGGAAGGCCATCGCGCCATTGATTCAAAAGCAAGAGTTGAAAGGTATTTTGATAGAAGTTTCGTTTCCTAACGAACAACACGATGCGTTCCTATTCGGACATTTAACACCAAAACATTTGATGAAAGAAATGCAGGTTTTAGCAGCACTCACTGGCAAAGAAGCCTTGCAAAAGTGCAAAATCATCATCACCCATTTGAAACCTCCTACTGCTTCCATCCAAAAAATAAAGCAACAATTAGCGGCTCCAAACGATTTGGGATTGACTTTTGTTTTTCCTGAACAAGGTGTGCGTATGGAGTTGTAGTTTACTATTGAAAAAAATGAAACATATAAGACATTTTAGTTTCTATTTTTTTGAACCATAGAAGGCATTAAAGGACATTTAAGTTGCGTTTAAATCCGTGCTGTTTGGTAAAAAAGCTTAACCGCAAAGTTCACAAGGGTTTACGCAAAGTACGCAAAGTTATTTTGTGTTTTAATCTGTGGAAATCTGTGCAATCTGTGTTTGAATTATTAATCGCAATGGATGCAAAGTTTCTTTTTTTTTAATTTTTGTCGGTCTGTGTAATTCTATATAATTCTTTTCAATTTAACCAAAAAGTGCAAAACCTTGTGTGCCTTGCGTTTTTTCTTTGCGAACCTTGCGGTTAAAAATTGCAAAGCTCACAAAGAACAAACTCCTATGACTTATATGTTTTAAAAATTTAGTTCAATGCTTATTTCTTTCCCATAAATCTTGGGTCGGTATCCATCAGGGTGCCACAATTTTGACAAGTACGCAACGCTTCAGAACTATAGAAATGTTGAAAATGAGGCAGAAAATCTTTTTCAATGTTGTGGAGTTCAAAATAGACTTCGTACAGTTTATGATTACAAGACTCACAATGCCAAAGCAAACCATCGGTAAAGCCCAAACCGGCTCTTTTGCGTTCAATCACTAGTCCAATAGAACCTTCGGAACGTACAGGCGAGTGCGGAATTTTAGCGGGATGCAAATATAGATCTCCTGCGTGCAGTTCCATTTCTTTGCGCTGTCCTTCTTCTTGAATGATGACTTTTATACTGCCTTCGAGTTGGTAAAAAAGCTCTTCCGTTTCGTTGTAGTGGTAATCTTTTCGGGCATTCGGACCCGCCACAATCATCACGATATAATCGCCAGAATCAACATAAAGATTCTTGTTGCCAACGGGTGGTTTTAATAACTCACGGTTAACTTGAATCCATTGGTTGAGGTTGAAGGGTTTTGCTATGGCCATTGTTTTTGTACTAAAATTGGAAAGGCTAAGATAAGGAAAATGATACTATCAAATGATACTATCAAAAACGGTTTCTCCTCCTACTTAACGGAATGCGCTTATAAAAAAGTTAGCCACCAATTGCACCAATTGTCACAAATGCAAATCGAAATTGAAACCGAATGTCTCGAATTTCATCAATCTTAATAATTTGTGCCATTAAAACACATTGTTATTCGTTATTATTAGTGAATTCGTGGCGAAAATTATCGAGTCTCTATTTCCCTTCTCTAATCAAATAGACATACACAGGAAAATGGTCGCTGTACCCAACTTCGGTTAGGGAATGCCTGAGTGGATAGCCTTTGAATTTTCCTTGAGTTTGAATTAGGTAATTCCGCTGGAAAATGCCTGCTTTCCAATACTGCCAAGTCGAATAATCCGAACTGAGCCAAGTGCCTGTAAGCATAATTTGGTCAAAAACATCCCAAGCATCTTGGTGTGCGATGGTTCCGAATCCTTTGCTCAACAAAGCTTCAAAAGGATTGAAGATTTCGTATGGAGCTACCGCTGTTTTCTTTCCTTTGGCACCCAAAGCCACTTTTATGCTCTTGTTATGAGGGCCATCGTTTAGGTCACCCATCGTAATGATTTTTGCATTAACATTGAGCTGTTGTAGCGAATCGATAATTTTCTTGTTCAGTTTTCCTGCGGCTTCTCGGTAGGCGCTTGTTTTTTGCTCGCCACCCGAACGAGAAGGCCAGTGATTGATAAGGAGATGGATTTCTTCTCCTTCCAAATAGCCACTAACGAGCAATTGGTCTCGAGTGTAAATTCTTTTGGTTGGTGCTAGAACGGGAACATCATCTTCTGTTTTTTCAGCCAATGATGCAGCAGTATTGGTTTTTTCAGACTCAGGAGTAGCATTCAAATACAAGGGAATCGCACTGAAGTTTGTTGGTCTAAACCATTTTTTTCGGTATAACAAAGCCACATCAATGCCGCGCTTGTCGGGCGAATCAAAGTGAATGATACCATATTCGGCCTCTTGTAGTTGAGATTGTTGAATCAAATCTTCGAGTACGGCTCGGTTTTCGATTTCACAACCACCGATAAAAGTGGGCAATTCTTTGTTTTCGGGCGTACCAATTTCTGAAAGGACTTGTGCCAAATGCTGGAGCTTGGTTTGGTATTTTGCTTTCGTCCAGCGTTGCAAACCATCGGGTGTCCATTCTTCGTCAAAAGTATCGGGGTCGTTGATGGTGTCAAAAAGGTTCTCAAAATTGTAAAACGCAACCGTATGTATTTTGAATTTTTTGGTTTGGGAAAATAGAGGAGATGTCCCCAAAACAAGCAAGAGACCAAAAATCAACCATTTATATCTCATATTTATTATACTAAAATCGCTACAAGTAAAGTTAAGGTATTTCCGTTAGAAACCGCTGCATATTTTAGGATTTGCCTATATTTGTTTTTATAACTTAGTTTTGAAACTATTGAAATCCAACTTAAACAGTATTACCAATCGACAAGCAAAAGCCAATAGCAAAGGTCATTTTTTATGGCTAGCTTTGTTTTTTGTTTTTGTATGCTCGATTACTAACAGTCAAGCTCAAAAAAAGATGATTACACCACCCGTACTTCAAAAAGGAGATACCGTTGCCATAGTGGCTACCGCTCGAAAAAATATCGAGGATAATTTACAACCTACTATCGATTTGCTACACAGTTGGGGACTCGAAGTGGTGATTGGAAGCACCATTGGTTTAGACCTAAATCAATTGGCGGGAACCGATGCGCAACGTGCTGCCGATTTTCAAAAGCAAATGGACAATCCTAATATTAAAGCGATTTGGTGTGCGCGTGGCGGCTACGGAACGGTGAGAATGATTGATTTATTGGATTTTTCAACTTTCAAAAAGCATCCTAAATGGATTGTAGGCTTTAGCGATGTTACGGTTTTGCACAATCATTTGAATACGTTGGGCTACAAAACCATACACGGAACAATGCCTGTGAGTATTCCTAGAACCGCTCCTGAATCGATTGCTACTTTGTACAAAGCCTTGTTTGGACAACCTTTAGCCTACACTATTGAACCTACTCCCATGAATCGTTTCGGCAAAGCCAAAGGAGAACTGGTAGGAGGGAATTTATCGATTTTGTATAGTTTGTTTGGTTCGCCTTCTGCTATTGATTGTTCGGATAAAATTCTTTTTATCGAAGATTTAGATGAGTATTTGTACCACATCGACCGTATGATGATGAATTTGAAACGCAACGGTTGTTTGGAAAGCATAAAGGGAATTATCGTAGGTGGTATGACCAAAATGAAGGACAACGATATCCCTTGGGGCAAAAATGCGCTTGAAATTATTGAAGATGTAACCAAATCCTATAACATTCCTGTGGTGTATAATTTTCCGGCGGGGCATATCAAGGACAATCGCGCGTTGATTTTGGGAAACACCATCACACTTGAAGTCACGGCTACAGGGACTACTGTGGTTTTTGAATAGTTTTTGGGTTGAAACATAGGAGTCATATAAGTTTACAATTATTATATGGTGAATTTAAAAAACTAATATGACTTATATGTTTAAAATTTCAAAAGGATTTTGAATTAAAATATGGCAGCACATAACGAATTAGGAAAACTAGGTGAGGAGCTAGCGGTTGATTTTCTGAAAAAAGAAGGGTACACGATTTTAGCAACGAACTGGATTTTTCAGAAGGCGGAGATTGATATTTTGGCTCAAAAAGAGGCTGTTTTGGCCGTGGTTGAGGTCAAAACACGGTCTTCTATCGAGTTTGGATTGCCACAAGACTTCGTAAAACCCAAAAAAATCCAATTATTGGTAAAAGCGGTAGATGCTTATGTGACCCTAAACGAAATCGATGTAAATGTACGATTTGACATCATTGCGATTCAAAAAGAAAAGGATTCCTTTGTAATTGAGCATCTTACTGATGCCTTTTTTCATTTTTAATTCAAACTTCTCAATGTTATATTTGTAACAAATTGTTTTTTAATTATATTTGTAAAGAATTTTAACACATTTTGTCTGTTAATTTTATTCTTTATCTAAAAATTTAAAAAATGAATTAGTTATGAAAACCGTTTCTTCAATTGTCGAAAATTACATCAAAACCAAACCCTTTTTATTGAATGCTCTTTCCTTGGGAATTATCAATTTGACTTCTTTGTCTCGGAATATTATGTCCGAATTAGAAAGTGAATTTGGTAAAGAAGTAAAACAAGGCGCTGTAGTGATGGCTTTGAAACGGTTGACCGAGGAATTGGATTTCAAGCTGAATCATAAAATCAATAAAGTCATTAAAAACATTGGCGAGATTACCGTTCGATCCGAGTTGACCGATTATACTTTTGCCGTTTCGGATTCTGTTTTGAATAAACAAGCCGATTTAATCTCGGACATCAATAGCTTTTCAGATATTTTTTACACCTCTTCTCGTGGTGTCAATGAGATTAATATTGTAGTGAGTAATAGCGTAAATCACTTGGTAGATAAACATTTTTCGAATGAGAAATTAATTCAGAAACTCGAAAACTTAGCTTCGATAACCGTTAAATTACCCAAAGAAAACATTGTGGTTCCCGGTATTTATTACTTCATTTTTCAGCGATTGGCTTGGGAAGGGATCATCATCAATGAGGTGATTTCAACTTCGAATGAGTTTACCATTTTGGTGAGCGAAGATGAAGTAGATGTAGCCTTTAAAGTGATTAAAGATTTGAAAAATTAATTTTTTTAACTAATTTTAAGATTTTTAATATTAATTTCACAATACGAAATCGATTTAATTAGTTTATTTTTAACTTTGACTTAGTAGTTAAACTGTAATTTTGCAGTCCTAAATTATTTATTATTTAGTTTTTAACTTAAATTTTTCAATTGTATGGATTATCTTCAGACGTTTTTAGCCCTAACTCCTGTTTTACTACTTATATTATTACTTGGTGTTCTCAAAATTTCAGGTGATAAAAGTGCATTAATTACCTTGTGTGCTACCATTTTAATAGCTTATTTTGGATTTGATTTTACTTTGCCCAACATTGGGATGTCAACTATTTACGGCACATTAAAAGCTATTTTTCCGATTATCTTAATTATTATTATGGCTATTTATAGTTATAATGTCTTGGTTTATACTAAGAAAATGGAGGTTATCAAACAACAATTTTCAAATATTTCATCCGATAAAAGTATTCAGGTGCTATTATTGACTTGGGGATTTGGTGGTCTTTTAGAAGGTATGGCTGGATTTGGTACCGCTGTAGCCATCCCTGCAGCAATTTTAATTGGCTTAGGATACAAACCCATGTTTTCAGCATTAGTGAGTTTATTGGCCAATAGTGTACCTACTGCTTTTGGAGCGGTTGGTGTTCCTGTAAAAGCAGTTGCCATTGAAATTGGCGCTACCGATTTGGTGCATTTAGGAGGTCAAACGGTATTTCAGCTTTTTCCATTAATGGTGATCATTCCATTTATCATTGTAACCTTGGCAGACGGATCTCGCAAAGCATTAGTGAAAAACATACTTTTAAGTTTGGTAGTTGGATTAGTTTCAAGTATTGTGCAATATACCTCGGTTCTTTATATTGGTGTTGAAACACCTGCAATTTTAGGAAGTATTGCTTCAATTGTAGTCATTATTCTTTGGGCTAAAGTTGCTAAAAAGAAAGAGACGGAAGAGGAATCTACACTATCAACTTCAGAAATACTTAAATCATGGTCGGTTTATGGATTAATCCTTTTTTTTATTATTGGTACTAGTCAATTGTTTAGTAGTGTTCGTGAATTTTTACAATCCATAAGCAGCACTCCAATTGCAATGGAAATTGCTGGGCAAACCAAAAAAGTGGCCATTTTTTGGTTGACAGATGCAGGAGTTTTGTTGCTATTGGGTTCATTTATAGGAGGACTAATTCAGGGAGCAAAAGTTAATGAATTATTGTCGGTATTATGGAAATCGATACTACAATTGAAAAAAACCTATATTACCGTAATAAGTTTGATTGTCATGTCAACCATTATGGATTTATCTGGAATGATTCCTGTTCTAGGATTGGCATTGGCCGCTGCAACAGGAACTCTTTACCCATTATTTGCACCAGCAATTGGATGTTTGGGAGCTTTCTTAACCGGAAGTGATACCTCCTCTAATATCTTATTTGGAAAATTACAAGCGCATGTAGCCACACAAATAGGCTCTGAACCAAGTTGGTTTGCAGCCGCCAATACTGTTGGAGCTACTGGTGGAAAAATAATCTCTCCTCAAAGTATCGCAATTGCCACTTCTGCTTGTAATCAACAAGGACAAGAAGGGGATATTTTGAAAAAAGCATTACCTTATGCTCTATTTTATATTATTATAGCAGGTTTAATGGTCTACTTTTTTGGCAAATAAAAAATAAATAAGAATTTAAAGAAATCATTATGCTTAGTTCTTCTTATCAAAAATTAATTGATTTAGTTTCCTCTACTATAGATCCTAAACGTATTATTACCAACCCTTTGCAAACGTTAGCCTATGGTACTGATGCAAGTTTTTACAGATTAATTCCAAAAATTGTGATTTTGGCCCATTCTGAAGCCGAAGTGGTTGCTATTATTAAACATGCCAAATCTTTAGATATTGCTCTAACTTTTAGAGCGGCCGGAACTAGTTTGTCTGGTCAAGCTATAACAGATTCTGTTTTAGTTGTTGCAACACACGGTTGGAAAAACTATGAAATATTAGACAACCAAACCAAAATTAGACTGGAACCCGGAATTGTGGGTGCCAAAGCCAATAACTTTTTAGCACCTCATGGTTTAAAAATTGGACCAGATCCCGCTTCAATAGGAGCAGCCATGATTGGCGGTATTGTAGCTAATAATGCGAGCGGTATGTGTTGTGGAACGGCTCAAAATTCCTATCAAACTATAGCCGATATTAGAATTGTACTTTCTGATGGTACAATTTTAGACACAGCAGATCCTGATAGCGTGGCCTCCTTTTATACCACTCACGCTCATTTAATTCAAGAAATTGAGCAATTACGAGATACAATTAAAGCAGATCCAACCTTACACGA
Source organism: Flavobacterium sp. RSSA_27 (assembly GCF_051547125.1). NCBI lineage: Bacteria > Pseudomonadati > Bacteroidota > Flavobacteriia > Flavobacteriales > Flavobacteriaceae > Flavobacterium > Flavobacterium sp. RSSA_27. Next base: position 75,371 of record NZ_JBPTTN010000009.1, on the reverse strand, counting down.
TCGTATTCATCATAAGTTTAAAATTAAAAACACTACAGGTTATAGTATTAATGCCTTGGTTGATTATGAGAACCCAATCGATATTATCAAGCATTTAATGGTGGGATCTGAAGGGACTTTGGCTTTTATCTCAAATGTTACCTTTAAGACAGTTATTGATGAAAAATACAAATCATGTTCTTTGTTGATTTTCAACTCAATAAAAGATGCTTGTAACGCTACTATATTGTTAAAATCAAGCCCTGTTGCCGCTGTCGAATTACTCGATCGCGATTCCATTCGTTCGGTTGAAAACGATCCCGAAGCACCGGATTATTTTAAGACGTTACACGAAGAGGCTTGTGCCCTGTTAGTTGAATGTAGAGATAATGATCGAGAGCAATTGTTGCAAAAACAACAACAAATAAAAGATCAAATTATTTCAATTCCGACTTATACCGATTATGAATTTACTTCAGATCCAAAAAAATATTATTTCAATTGGAAAGCAAGAAAAGGATTGTTGCCTACTGTTGGTGGTTTAAGAAAAACAGGTACAACGGTGATTATTGAAGATGTATCCTTTCCTTTGCCCCAATTGGCCGATGCTTGTATCGCTTTGAAAGAGTTGTTTAAAAAATACGAATACCATGACGCAGTTTTGTTTGGACATGCATTAGAAGGGAATTTACACTTCGTGTTTTCACAAGATTTTTCCAATCAAGCTGAACTCGATCGTTATGAAAAATTAATGGACGAATTGGCCACTTTAGTAGTAGATCAATATGGTGGTTCTTTAAAAGCAGAGCATGGTACGGGTAGAAACATGGCACCATTTGTAGAGAAAGAATGGGGGAAAGATGCCTATACGATTATGAAGCGCATTAAAAACATTTTTGATCCAAATAATAAGATCAATCCCGATGTGTTAATTAATCCCGATCCTAAAGCTCACCTTAAAAATTTAAAACCCTTACCAGAAGCTCATGAAATTGTAGATAAATGTATGGAATGTGGGTTTTGTGAACCCCATTGTGTGGCTGAAGGTTTGACCATATCACCCAGACAACGTATCGTTATTGCTAGAGAAATTAGTCGATTGGAAGCTACCAATGAAGATCCAGCTCGTTTAGCAGCAATTCGAAAAGATGTTTCGTATCAATTAGACGAAACTTGTGCTACAGATGGACTTTGTGCATTGGCCTGTCCTGTTCATATTGATACAGGTAAATTTGTTAAAACATGGCGTGCCAATGAAGTGACAGATTCTAATAAAAAAGTAGCCGCTTATATTGGTTCACACATGGCTGGAACTACAGCAATGATGCGTGGTGGATTAAAAGTAGTTTCTTTTTTCCATGCCATTTTTGGAACCAAAATCATGTTAGCTTTATCTAGTGGAATTCATAAAATTTCAGGTGGAGCAGTGCCTAAATGGATGCCACAAATGCCAAAAGGAGCTAAAAAAATTAATGTTAATCAAGCGAAATAATATGGAAGCAATTTCAGATTTAAAAGTGGTTTATTTTCCTTCTTGTATTAATAGAGGAATGGGAAAAAACGAATTTCAAAGTAAAGATGATTTACAACTAACCGAGCTAACGCATCAATTATTAGTGCGTGCCGGTTATTCAATCATATACCCAAACAATATCAATGACCAATGTTGCGGAATGCCTTTCTCTAGTAAAGGATTTGCCGAGGCCAATCATCAGCAATCGACACTTTTAGAGGCCGAATTACTTCAAGCTTCAGCACAAGGAAAATACCCTATTTTGTACGACATGAGTCCTTGTTTTTATCATTCAAAAGAAGAGTTCACCAGCAATTTGAAAATTGTTGACCCAATTGAATTTATGTTGGACTATGTGATGCCAAAATTGACCGTTAAAAAGAAAAAAGAATCAGTAGCTATTTTCCCTGTTTGTTCCGTTAAAAAAATTGGAAAAATGGAGCAATTATTGGCTTTGGCGCAGTATTGTGCAGATCAAGTGACGATGATCGATAGCAATTGTTGTGGCTTTGCTGGAGATAGAGGGTTTTTAATTCCAGAATTGAATGAACACGGATTGAGAGATATTAAAAATCAAATTCCAAGTAATTGTAACAGTGGCTATTCAACTAGTAGAACTTGTGAAATTGGTTTAGAAAAATCCAGCGGAATGTCGTTTTCATCTATTTTTTATTTGATTGAAGAAGTGACACGCTAATTTTTGCTTATTCTTCTAGTTTATACAAAAGATTTTATTCAGCAGCCAAAGGACCATCATACTTCATTTTCCTCAAAATTCTTAGCGCTTCTTTGAATGATAAATAGACATGTGGAAAAGGTTTAAGCACCGTTTTGGCATCAATTAATTTTTGTTTGGCTTCCTCAAATCCGTTGAGGAAGCAAATCATCAAAGTAGAAGGTAGATTTTCTAAGTCTTTTAATTCCCTGTCGTTAAGTAATTGCCCTTTTTCGAGTTTGTTAAGTAAAGCGCCGTTGGCATTGTAGATGTGATACAACATTTTGGTATTGAATTCGGGTGGTTCAAACAAAAATTTTCGGTCTATTTTGTAGTACCCGTTGTCATGAAATACAATGGTTTGCTGTTCTAAAGGATAGTAACTCGTTTTGTCATTCAATCCTAAAGGAACATATTCAGTTATAGTAAACGAATCCTCGTTATAAGTAATTTCTACCACATCTTGAGCCGAATAAAAGAGTTTGATTTGCTCGTTAATAAGTTCAATATCTACTCGAGATAAATAGGTTTTGCCTTTGTAATGTTTGGCTATTCCCGCCCAACATATCACGAACAATTCCTTGAAAACTTTATATTTGGGCGACATGTCTTTGTGCCGAAAATTCATGAAATCAATCACACCATCTAAGGTATAGGCAATACTATTGCGAGAATTGTTTTCTATTCCAATGACTGTTGCGGTATTTTGATAATTGCGTTCTATTTCGCCTTCTACCGGGAGGGTGTTGCTGCCTCTTCTTATAAAAACCGTATTGGCAAGTATCGTATGAATTCCTTTTTTGAAGAATGAGGTCTTCGGATTGGGTTTAATGGTTACTAATCCTATTACTTTGTCTTTGGGTAAATTAGGGAATGGTACATTTTCATACTGAATCTGAGGCGGATTTTCGAGAAAGGCATTCACCAAATTCTGAATCCTACTATCGTCAAAAAAATCATCGCCTACGATGGCATTGTCTTGGTCTTCAACACCTACGACTATGTATGAATTGTTGGTAGGATTGGAGTTGGACAACGCGCAAATGTGTTTTAAAAATTTCGCTTTCCCTTCCCTAGAATGCAAATTCAATTGTCTTTTTTTGTCATAAAAACTGCTCTCATCATTATGAGCCAATAGATTCTTAATAAGCAAGCGTTTATTAATCATAACTAAGGTTGTCTTTTATGGACTTTGGGTTCCTAAAAGTACACTTTTTTGACAGTAAAATAAAGAAAAAGAACTATCTAGCTTCTAAAAAAAATAAAAAACCAAACCACATAGAAAAAAAGAAATAGCACTATTTCTCACAATAGAAGCGCTATGTGAAAACTAAACCACTATAGGCTGAAATTCCATAGATTTCTTTTGATAGACTATAAAGTATTCAAGGTTGGAATATAATTTACCGCAGATTCGCAAATTATTACAATTAGTAGTAATCTTTTAAAATTTGGGAATCTGCGGTGTATAATTTTTTTAAAGCTAAAGCGAGATGCACTGAAAGTGCATAGTTTTAAACTCTATATGTGACCAATAAAACGGCTATTGCTTACTTTTTAAAACTATGAATTCTATGTTTCTATGTGGTGATAAAAGGTTACTTCCTTTTTACAATAGTTGGCGAAGCCTGAGCCGTTGGATACACAATCAAGTCAGCGATGTTGACGTGATAAGGTCGTGTCACCACAAAGTGAATAATATCCGCAATATCTTCAGGTCGTAAAGGTGTTAAACCTTTGTAAACATTGGCAGCGCGTTCGCTATCGCCTTTAAAACGCACTTCGCTAAACTCCGTTTCAACCATTCCGGGATGAATGCCACCCACGCGGATTCCGTAAGGATTCAAATCGATTCGCATACTCTGATTGAGCGCATCTACCGCATATTTTGAAGCGCAATACACATTGCCATTCGGGTACACTTCCTTCCCCGCAATCGAACCAATGTTAATGATATGTCCGGATTCTTTAGCAATCATTTTTGGAATAATCGCCTTAGAAACATACAGCAATCCTTTGACATTGATATCGATCATAGCGTCCCAATCGTCTATGTCACCATTTTGTATGGAATCAAGACCGTGCGCATTTCCAGCATTATTTACCAAAATGTCAATGTCTGCAAAGGCTTCGGGCAAAGACGCAATGCTTTCAAAAACCGCTTTTTTATCGCGAACATCAAAACACAAATGGTGAACAGCAGTATAGGCACTCAGTTCTTTTTCCAAGGCTTCTAATCGGTCTTTTCTTCGGCCACAAAGCACAATTTTAAAGTTGTTTTGAGCCAGTAATGTTGCGGTTGCTTTTCCGATACCGCTGGTAGCACCAGTGATTAAGGCAGTTTTTATCATAAAATGTAATTGGATAAGGGTTTAAAAATTTTTAGGAACAGAAACATAGGGAATTATCAGGAGGCAAAGTCCCGCTATCCGCTATATCTTTTTTTATAAACCTGACAGGTTTTTAACACCTGTCAGGTTTATAAAAAAAGGATGCCGCTCCTATCGGGGTTAAAAGGCAACAAATTACCTTTTTGGAGACATTTTCAATAGTTACAATTAAGGAACTTCGTTACCCATACTTTCTGTCCAAATCGCAAACCAATCTTCCTGCGACAATTGTAATTCAGTAGCTTTCATCAACGCTTGAATACGAGCCACATTTACCGTTCCAGCAATCGGAATAATATGAGCAGGGTGTTTTAAAATCCAAGCCAATAAAATCGTGTCGGCACCAATTTCATATTTAGAAACCAGCGTCGCCAATAATTTACGCAAGCGGAAAGTTTGCATATTTTCTTGACGAAAAACACTTCCTAGCGGATTCCAAGACAACGGACGAATTTGGTGCAATTGCATATAATCCAAGCTGCCGTCAAGCATCGGTTGATAATCTGTAGCCGAAAAATGGATTTGATTAAACGAAATCGGAGTTTTTTGTCGAATCAACTCGGTTTGTGAACTCGTAAAATTCGACACCCCAAAATCAATAATTTTTCCCTCAGATTTTAACTTTACAACAGCTTCAGCTATTTCGTCGGCTTGCATCAACGGACTTGGGCGGTGCAATAAAAGGACATCAAGATAGTCTGTCTTTAGGTTTTTCAAAGAGTTTTCTACAGACCAAATAATATAGTCTTTCGAATAATCATAATGCTTAATGGTGTTGTTTCTTTTTTCAGCCAGCATTTGAATGCCACATTTCGAAATCAATTGCAATTGCTCTCTTTTAATTTTTGAATTCGAAAGTGCTTTTCCAAACTGTGCTTCGGTGGTATAACCACCGTAAATATCGGCGTGATCAAAAGTGGTTATTTTGTTTTCAAAACAGATGTGAATCAGATTTTCCATCTCTTTTGTTTTGAGATTTTTGTCCCAAACGCCCCAATTCATCGCACCAGCAATAATAGGGGATAATGAAGATTTTGTCATGCTTAAAATGTGATTAAAGTGTAATTTAACTTTTTAAATAAAGTAATTTTTCCAAAGTTCTTAAAATTTAATAGATAGCATCATAATACTTACTTAAAATTCTAGAATCTGTCGAACTTTTAACCATTTTTTAACACCAAACGTCTAAAAAAAAATTCAATTTGCACCATCAAAACAACCGACAAATATCAAAGAGTATAAAAACAAAACAATGGAAGAAAATACAACAACTTTAGACATTAGAGCAATTAATGAGAAAATAGAAAGGGAGAGTGCTTTTATAGATTTGCTTACAATGGAAATGAACAAAGTTATTGTGGGACAAAAACATATGGTAGAGCGATTGCTAATCGGGCTTTTAGGTCAAGGACACATACTATTAGAAGGAGTGCCAGGATTAGCCAAAACATTAGCCATCAACACCCTATCACAAGCCGTTCAAGGTTCTTTTAGCAGAATACAATTTACCCCAGATTTATTGCCTGCCGATGTTATTGGAACAATGATTTATAACATCAAGCAAAATGAATTCTCTATCAAAAAAGGACCTATTTTTGCCAATTTTGTGCTTGCCGATGAGATCAACCGTGCGCCTGCCAAAGTACAATCAGCTTTGCTAGAAGCGATGCAGGAAAAGCAAGTAACCATTGGTGATACTACCTTCAAATTAGACAAACCCTTTTTGGTGTTAGCCACACAAAACCCAATTGAGCAAGAAGGAACGTATCAGTTACCAGAAGCTCAAGTGGACCGTTTTATGCTTAAAACAGTAATTGATTATCCTAAAATGGAAGACGAACGTTATGTAATTCGTCAAAATTTAAAAGGAAGCTACGAAAAAGTAAATCCAGTAGTCTCAGTAGAACAAATTTTGCGTGCGCAAGAAGCAGTTCGCGAAGTGTATATGGACGAAAAAATAGAAAAATATATTTTGGATATTATTTTCGCAACGCGTTACCCTGAGAAATATAAACTAGCTGACTTAAAACCTTTGATTGGTTTTGGAGCTTCCCCTCGTGGAAGTATTAACTTGGCCAATGCTGCTAAATGTTATGCGTTTATCAAACGTCGTGGTTATGTAATTCCAGAAGATGTTCGTGCAGTGGTTCACGATGTATTGCGTCACCGTATCGGTGTAACCTACGAAGCCGAAGCAGAAAACGTAACTTCGGTAGACATCATCAACAAAATCGTAAACGAAATCGAAGTACCTTAAAATAAGTGCTCAGTGTTCAGGTTTTTAGTATTCACTTTACAATCAATACTTTTAATGGAACACTTATAAATGCAGAAAGGCTTTTAGAATTTGAACTTTTACTGTTCACTTTCTAACTGATTACTGAACACTAATAAGAAATGGATACAAAAGAGCTTTTAAAAAAAGTACGAAAAATAGAAATCAAAACCAGACGATTGAGTGATCATATCTTCTCTGGTGAGTATCATACCTCTTTCAAAGGCCGCGGAATGACGTTTAGCGAAGTGCGTCAATACCAATATGGTGACGATATTCGCGCAATCGATTGGAATGTAACAGCACGTTACAACGAAGCCCACGTAAAAGTTTTTGAAGAAGAACGCGAATTGACCATGATGTTAATGGTCGATATTTCGGGCTCTGAAAATTTTGGTTCTACCACTCAGTTCAAAAAAGAAATTGTGATTGAAATTGCCGCAACTATGGCTTTTTCGGCTACTCAAAACAATGACAAAATAGGTTTGATTTTGTTTTCTGACGAAATAGAATTGTACATTCCACCCAAAAAAGGACGTTCTCACGTTTTGCGTCTGATACGTGAACTCATCGAATTTGAGCCTAAAAGCCATAAAACGGATATCGCTCAAGCCTTGAAATTTCTATCAAGCACTCAAAAAAAGAAAGCGATTGTGTTTATGATTTCTGATTTTATGTGTGAAAACTACGAGCAAACCCTGAAGATTGCTTCCAAAAAGCACGATATTACTGGAATACGAGTGTACGATATTCGAGAAGAAAAAATGCCCAATTTAGGAATGGTGACGATGCTCGATGCCGAAACAGGACGAACTCAATTGATTGATACGAGTTCTAAAACGGTACGAATGAATTATGAAAAATATTATCAAGATAAAGTAAATTATTTCAAAGAATCTTTTCGTAAGTCAGGCTCAGGAGTAGTTAATACAAGAGTCGATGAAAGTTATGTGACCAAATTATTAAGTTACTTTAAATCTCGTTAAACTAACCCTTTCAGAGTTTTAAACTCTGAAAGGGTTAAAGTTAAAAACCAATGAAAATTAAACTTTACCTATTATTTATTGTTCTATCGACTTCTCTTTTTGCTCAGCAAAAACAAGTACTGACGTCTATAGACACCACCAAAAATAAAATTGGTGCCGAGTTTAAATTGACACTGAAAACCACCGTAAAGGCCACTTCTAAGGTTACTTTTCCTAACCTAAAAAATGTAGGGCCATTAGAAGTAATAGAATCTTATCCAATTGACACCGTTAAAAATAATGACCAATTGGAGTTGATTAAAAAATACGGTTTGACTCAGTTTGATTCTGGAAAATATACTATTCCTTCGGTTAAAATTTTAATCGATAAAAAGCCCTTTTTCTCGGATTCTATTAAAGTCGAAGTAGCCGATGTTGCTGTCGATACTTTGAAACAAAAAATGTACGATATCAAAGGTATTATCAAAGCACAAAATTCTTGGGGCAATTGGTGGTTGTACCTCTTGATAGCTCTTGTTATCATTGGGGCAGTAGCCTATTGGTATTTCAAAATTCGTAAAAAACCAGTGGCACCAGAAGTTGTTGTTTACAAAACGCCTATTGAAAAAGCCACCAGTTTATTGAATACCTTGGAGCAAAAAGAGCTTTGGCAAAAAGGCGATGTGAAAGCATATTATAGTGAATTGACCGATATTGCTAGAAATTATATCGAAGAAGCCATAGCCATTCCAGCGATGGAAAGCACCACAGCGGAATTAGTTGCGGGATTAAAAGCGGCTTCTCAGAAAAAGAAAATGAAGTTGTCACAAGAAACAATAGACAACTTAGAACGTGTTTTGAAACAAGCGGATTTGGTAAAATTTGCTAAATCAAAACCTCTAGATTTCGAAATTACCGAGGATAGAAACAAAATTCAAAAAGCGATTTTAACCCTTGATAATGCAATACCTGTTATAGTAGAATCGGAAGAGGAAAATGTGTTGAACGAAGCTCAAAAACAAAAACAGTTGCAACTGCAATTAGAAAAAGAACGCAGAGCCAAAATCAGAACTTATGTTGGTGTGGGGGTAGGAATTGTAGTTGGAGTATTCTTGTTTTTTGTAGTGACCAAAGGATTTATGTACACCGTACACTCTATTATTGGACATCAAACCAAAGAATTATTGGAAGGCGAATGGGTGAAAAGTCAATACGGAAATCCAGGTGTAATCATTGAAACTCCAGAAGTATTAACGCGTGTCGATTTGAAAAAAGCATTACCAAAAGAAGGTTTGGCATTAATTAAAGATATGCAATCCTTTGGTTATGGAAGCTTTTTAGGAGATTTTTATTTGATGGTGTCTACTTATAGTTTCAAACAAGAAAATGCCCTCGATTTGTCAAAAGCCCTCGAAAGTTCTATAAAAATGATGGAATTACAAGGCGCTCAAAATATGCTTGTTAAACAAGAGGATTTTGAAACTCCTGAAGGACTAAAAGGTATTAAAGGTTACGGAACATTCTCTAAAGTTGATGATCAATCCAATAGCAGTACGAAATTGTATTATGAGATATTATTGTTTAGTCAAAATGGCGGATTGCAACAAATTATGATTTTACACGAAGAAGGAGATGAGTACGCTATAAAAATAGCAGAACGTATTTTGAATTCTGTTGAATTAAAACTAACAAGAAATTAATGGAAAAAATCACTTTTTTAAATCCTGAGTTTTTTTGGTTGTTCTTGTTACTACCAGTGGTTATTGCTTGGTTGTTTTGGAAAAAGAACCAGCAAGTAGCCTCGCTTAAAGTGAGTTCTACAGCCGGTTTTCAAGGCAAAAAATCATTTTGGGTGTTGTTGAAACCGTATTTGAGCGTGTTTAGAATTTTGGCCTTGGCCTTGTTGATTATTGCATTGGCTAGACCAAGAACAGTCGATGTAAGCAATAGAACCAAAACCACCAAAGGAATTGATATTGTTATGGCAATTGACGTTTCAGGAAGTATGTTGGCCAAAGATTTAAAGCCCAACCGTATGGAAGCTTTAAAACGTGTGGCGGCGAGTTTCGTAGACGAAAGACCCAATGACCGAATTGGATTGGTAGTGTATGCTGCCGAATCGTATACTAAAACTCCTGTGACTAGTGATAAAGCGATTGTTCAAGAAGCCATCAAAAGCATAAAATACGACAACGTTTTGCAAGACGGAACTGGAATAGGTATGGGATTGGCGACAGCCGTAAACCGTTTGAAAGACAGCAAAGCCAAAAGTAAAGTCATTATTCTATTGACAGACGGAGTAAATAATGCTGGTTTTATTGAGCCAGAAACCGCTTCAGATATTGCCAGACAATACGGAATCAAAGTCTACACTATCGGAATTGGAACAAATGGAATGGCAATGTTTCCTTATGCTATCGCACCGAACGGAGGCTTTTTGTTCCAAATGATGAAAGTAGAAATTGACGAGCAATTGATGAAAAATATTGCCCGAAAAACGGATGGTAAATATTTTAGAGCGACGAGCAACGACAAATTAGCACAGATTTATAACGAAATCAATAAACTCGAAACGACAGAAATAGAAGAGTTGAAGTTCTATGATTATGACGAAAAGTTTAGACCATTTGTTTTGTTAGCGGGACTATTGCTCCTCATTGAAGTTGGTTTGAGAAATACAGTATACAGAAGTTTTATTTAAAGTTAAAACAAAGAAAATAATATATCAGTTTGCAATTTAACTTGTGAGCTTAGTGAAAACTTAGTGCCCTTAGTGGTTAAATAAAAATGGAATTAGACGAAAAAAAATATTTATACCTACTCATCTTATTGCCTCTTTTGGTAGTGGTTTTCTTGTACAATTTGTATTGGAAAAGAAAAAAACAACGCGAATTTGGTTCGGTTGAAATGGTGCAAAAGTTGAGTCCAGATAGCTCTAGTTTTAAATCGGTATTGAAACTAATTGTTTTAGTATTGGCTTTTGCATCCTTGATTTTAGGTTTGGTAAATCCTAAAATTGGAACCAAAATGGAAACGGTGAAGCGCGAAGGTATTGATATTGTTTTCGCGGTCGATGTTTCTAAAAGTATGCTGGCAGAGGATATCGCGCCCAGTCGTTTAGAAAAAAGCAAGCAAATCGTCTCTCAAATCATCAACCAACTCGGCAGTGACCGCATTGGCATTGTGGCTTATGCAGGAAGTGCTTTTCCAGTATTGCCAATCACCTCAGATTACGGTGTGGCGAAGATGTTTTTGCAAAGTATGAATACCGACATTGTTTCATCTCAAGGAACTTCTTTAGACGAAGCGATTCAATTATCGGCTACTTATTTTGACGAGAAAAGCAAAACTAGCAAGTTGATGATTATGATTTCGGATGGAGAAGACCATTCAGAAGGAGCCGAAAGCGCCGCCGAAGAAGCCAATAAAATGGGTATGAAAATCATCACGATTGGTGTTGGTACGGAGAAGGGTGGTACGATTCCTTTGCGTCGTAACGGTGTGATTGAAAGTTACAAAAGAGACAAAGACAATCAAGTCGTAATCACAAAATTGAATCCAGAAAGCTTGAAAAGCATCGCAAAAGCGACGAATGGTAATTATGTAAACGGCGCGAATACCAAAGAAGTATTAGAATTCGTAAAAAACACTTTGGATAAAATCCAAAAAACTGAATTTGAAGCAACTGAAATGGCAGAGTATCAATCTCAATTTCAATGGTTTTTAGCCATTGGTTTTCTGTTGCTTTTGGTAGATGTATTTCTATTAGAGCGCAAAACAAGTTGGGTAAAAAAATTGAATTTGTTTAACGAGAAATAAATTTTTTAACCTCTCAATGTGAAGTTGTTAAATGTACTTGAAAGTGATAAAATACAAAATTACAAATGATTAAAAAATATATCCTATTCCTTTTCTTGTTTTCCCTTTTGGGGCTAGGGGGCTTATTTGCTCAGCAAAAAGACAAAGCTTTGCCAAAAGCCAATGAAGAGTTTTCAGAAAAAAAGTTTGTAGAAGCGGAGGCAAATTATAGAATTTCACAATCTAAATTCCCTAACCGAACGGTGGCTCCCTACAATTTAGGTAATGCCATTTACAAGCAAAATCAAAATACTGAAGCCATGTATGCTTATGTCGAAGCACTACGCAAAGCCAAAGTAAAATCGCAAAAGCACAAGATATTGCACAACTTGGGGAATACTTTTATGAAAGATAAAAATTATGCCGAAGCCGTTGAAGCCTACAAAAATGCCTTGCGCTGCAATCCTGAAGACGAGGAAACGCGTTACAATTATGCCTTGGCCAAAAAAATGCTAAAAGACAATCCGCCGAAAAACGATAAGGATAATAAAAAAGACAAGGACAAAGATAAAGATAAGAAGGACGACAAGAAAGACGGAGATAAGGACAAAGACAAAAAAGACGATAAAGGCGATCAGGACAAAAAACAAGATCCTAAACAAAACGAGCAGAAAAACAGCAAAAATCAAGACCAACAAGGGCAACCCAAACCCAAACCTGGTGGAATTTCGAAAGATCGTTTAGAAAATCTTTTGGATGCTGTAAACAACGAAGAAAAGAAAATTCAAGATAAAGTAAAGGCCAAACAAGGCCAAGGAAAACCAGTTCAAACCGAAAAAGATTGGTAATTCAAAAACCGCATTTTAAAATGAAAAAATTTATTGCAGTTGCACTTTTTATAATTGCTAACCCACTTCTGGCTCAAGTTCAGTTCGAGACACGAGTGAGTAAAAACACTTTGGCACTAAACGAACGCCTTCGTGTTGATTTTATTATGAATGTAGATGGTGATAATTTTATTCAACCTTCGTTCGATGGCTTCCGAATTATTGCCGGACCTAGCCAACAAGTAAGTCAATCGTGGGTCAACGGAAGAAGTTCTTTTGAAAAAGTGTATTCTTATTTTTTGTTACCTACTCGAAAAGGAGCTTTGGTGATTAAGCAAGCTGCCATTGAGTTCAATGGGCAGGTATACAAAACGTCTCCTGTAAAGATTACGGTAACCAATGCAGTGCAGCAAAATCAAGAGGAAAATGACAGCCCAATTTCTACAGATAATAATTTGTATTTGGTAGCCGATGTTTCTAAAACCAATCCCTACATCAATGAGCCCATTACTGTGGTTTATAAATTGTATTTCAGCTACAATATTGGAATTTCAAATTGGCGGGAGCTAAGTAAGCCAAAATACAATGATTTTTGGAGTCAAAATATTGATATCAAACAATTGGTAGCCGAAGAGGGAATGTTCAAAGGAGAGCGTTTCCGTTATGTAGTGCTAAGGAAAACCGTTTTATATCCTCAAAAATCAGGAAAACTCGAAATCGAACCGCTATCACTCGATATAGATGTACAGTTGCCGACCAACAGAAGAGATATTTTTGGTCAAATGATGATTCGAGAAACTAGTAAAAGAGTTTCTGCAGGATCAAAAACTATTGCGGTAAAAGGATTGCCAGAATCGGGTAAACCAGGAGATTTTTCAGGTGCTGTGGGAAGTTTTGATTTTAAAGTTACACCAAGCAAAACAACGCTTCACAATGGCGAAAGTTTAGAATTGGTAGTTAGCGCCGCTGGAAAAGGAAATCTTAAATTATTTACCTTGCCTAAACCTGTGGTTCCAAACGCCTTAGAAATGTATGACCCAGTTCATACGGAATCCGTAAATACGCCACTTTCTGGAATGGCAGGTAAGATTTCAGACAGTTATACCATTATTCCGCAGTTCAAAGGAACCTATCCTATTAAACCAATGCAGTTCTCTTATTTTGATTTGAATTCGGGCAGCTATAAAACGATTACTTCACCAGAAATTGTAGTGACTGTTTTGGATGGTCCGACGGCTACAGATAGTACTGCAGTAGCAAGTACGGATAAAAATAAAATCAGTAATGTGGAGCAATTCAAATTCATCAAACTTAAAACAGATTTTGAAGAGGTTCATGCAAAGGATTTCTTAGGATCTAATAGTTTTTATGCATTGTTATTGCTACCTTTTGGATTAATCCCTTTGATTGTGATTTTCAAAAAGAAAAAAGAAGCCATAGATAGCGATGTCTTTGGTAACCGAATCAAAATGAACAATAAGTTGGCCAAGAAATATTTATCGGAGGCCAAAAAACAAATTGCGAACAAAGAATTGTTCTATGTGGCACTCGAAAAAGCGATGCATAATTTCTTAAAAGCAAAATTGCACATCGAAACCTCAGAAATGAGTAAGGATAACATTCAAGAATTGTTGTTGTCAAGAAAAGCCAATCCTGAAGCTGTAAACGATTTTATTGCCTTAACAGAAAATTGTGAGATTGCGCGTTATGCGCCTTCTTCTAGCGCCTCGATTCAGCAAGATTTTGATAAAGCCGTCGAAATTATTTCGGGATTAGAAAAACAAATTGTCTAAACCACAAAGCATAGAAGTGTAAACAAGAATAATTGAATGTGCACTTTATAATAGTGTTCTTAGCGCTTCTTTTGTGATCTTTGTGTTTAAAATTAAAGCAACATATGAAAAATATAGTTTATTTATTATTATTTATAACCAGTGTTGTAACTGCTCAAAATGGTTTTGAAGCGGGAAATGCATTGTATAAAAAAGGGCAATACGAGCAAGCCATTCAGGCCTATGAATCGGTGGTGCAAACAGAGAAAAAAGAATCGGCCGATTTGTATTTCAATTTGGGTAATTGTTATTACAAACTCAATCAGGTAGCGCCAGCGATTTATAATTATGAAAAAGCTTTGGTTTTAAAGCCCAATGATTCAGAAATTCTAAACAATCTGAAGTTTGCCCAAAAAAGAACCATAGACGAGATTAAAGTCGTTCCCAAAGTAGGTTTCGAGAAACTGGTACACGATTTTACTTCTTTCTTTCATTACGATACTTGGGCCTGGATTTCGATTGGTTTTGCTGTTGTTGTGCTATTCCTTTTTTTAGGGTACTATTTTACACCATCTTCAGTTGCGAAACGTGTTTTTTTCTTTGGGATGTTTTTTGGACTACTTTTCGTTTTGATAAGTGTTTTTGCAGGTTATTTTGAGCAAAGTCATTTTAAAAATGATCGACCAGCCATCCTTTTCGCAGCTATGACAGAAGTCAAAAGCGAGCCGCAGAATTCCAGCCCAGCTGTTATAATGCTTCACGAAGGCGCCAAAGTTTATGTATTGGAAAATTTAGAGCAATGGCGAAAAGTGCAACTTACCGATGGTACTGAGGGTTGGTTGAATGCTAGTGCGATAAAAGAAGTAAAATAAAAATTTCTTTTTATTTTAATTTTTAAAGACCATTTCGTTAAGAAATGGTCTTTTCGTTTTTTTCCCTTTTTTCTAATTGAATATACAAGAAGCTTACTTTAGTATATGTGTTAAATGTGTTAAAAAATCATTTATTTGTTTGGTTTTAATTTTTTAAAAATATTAAGACATTATTATATTTATTGTTTTTGTTTTGTGAAATTAGCGTATATATATCTTTAAAATAGTTATCTTTTTGTTTATAATTCATACAAGACTTTTTTGTATCTGCATAAAATTATTGATATAAATTTAATTTTTAACAAAATACTTTTTTTTATTAAGCTTTTATTATGATTTTTGTGGCATAACTAAATCAAACAATAATAATATGAGATCAAAATTCAAATGGATTTTTTCTTTGCTATTGGCGCTGTCAATGCAATTTGTTTTCGCGCAAGAGAAAACAGTTTCAGGTACTGTTACAGACGAAACAGGTGCTGTTCCAGGTGTTAATGTGGTGATCAGTGGTACTAAAACTGGAACACAAACTGGTTTTGATGGTACTTATTCTATTAAAGCAAAACAAGGTGATGTGCTTGTGTTTTCTTTTTTAGGAATGAATACTGTTAAGATGACTGTTGGTGCTTCATCAGTGGTTAATGCTGTAATGAAAAGTGGTGGTGGACAAAAACTGGAAGAAGTTGTTGTGACCTCTTTTGGAATTAAGAGAGATAAAAAATCTTTGGGGTACTCTACACCAAAAATCGAAGCAACTGAACTTACTGCAGCAAGGGCTACAAACGTAACAAATCAGATTGCTGGTAAAGTTGCTGGTTTACGTGTATCAGGATCTGGAGGAGCATTTACTGGATCAAGTATCATCATAAGAGGTTTTTCAACTTTTACAGGAAGTAACCAGCCTTTATATGTTGTAGATGGTGTGCCAATTGATAACAGCGGTGGAGGTGCTGCATTGCAAAGAGGTGCATCACCATCAAATCGTGCGATCGATATCAATCCTGAAGATATTGAAAGTCTTGTTGTGTTAAAGGATGCAGCTTCTACAGCACTTTATGGTTCACGAGGTGCTTCAGGAGTTATCCTAATTACGACTAAAAAAGGTAAAAAAGGGGAGAGATCGACTATAACATTTAATTCAAGTTACAATGTAGGAACAGTGAATCGTTTACCAGATTATCAAAATGAGTATGCTCAAGGTTTAAATGGTACATTAACACCAGCTCAAATAGGTGTAGTTATTCCTAATAGACCTGGCGCTATGGTTGCAGCTTCATGGGGTCCAAAAATTGCTGGTCAAACAATTATCAATTCATTTGGTCAACCTGAGGTATTGAAGGCTTATAAAAATAATGTTAAAGATATTTTTAAATCTGCCTATAATGTCCAAAATAACTTAAGTTTTTCTGGAGGTTCTGAGAAGTCAAGTTTTAGACTTGCACTTGGTAATACGGAGGAAACGTATGTGTTAGATAATAATAAGTTATCTCGTAATAACATTACTTTTTCTGGGAATACTCAAGTATCAGATAAGTTGAATGTAGGTGCAAATATTACGTACACCAATACTTCTTCACAAAGAACTTTGCAAGGTAACAATTTATCGAATCCTTTATTTAGAGGATATTTTACGCCAAGATCATATAATTTAAGTGGTTTACCATTTGAAAATGCTCAAGGTCAGCAGTTATATGCTGGTGGAGAGGATAACCCTTATTGGACTATTAAGAACAATCTTTACAATGATAGAGTAAATAGAATTTTGGCTAATTTTAATGCAAGGTATGATTTTACTTCTTGGTTGAATGCTGACTTTAAAATTGGTTCAGATTTTTATAACTTGAATAGTGTTGGTTTTGACGAGGTTGGAAACAGAGGTGCTGGTTTTGTTCAAGGTTCAACTTTAATTGGTGGTTTAGTAGAGAATGCAACTAACGTTCATAACTTGAACCAGTATTTAACATTAAATGCTACTAAAAAGTTTAGCGATTTCACTTTGTCAGCGTCTGTTGGTAATGAATTCAATAACAACTATAGTTTTGCTTCGCAAGTTACAGGTCTTAATTTAGTGATTCCTGGATTTGCAAATTTATCTAATGCTGTGACTTATGCTCCTTCATCTTCTGTTGTCAATACAAAATTGTTTGGAGTTTTTGCAGATGTTACATTGGAGTATAAAAATTTCTTGTCTGTCAATGTTAAAGGCAGAAATGACTGGTCTTCTACTTTGTCGGCGGAAAACAATTCGATTCCTTATGGAGGGATCTCTGGAAGTTTTGTTTTGACGGAGGCATTTCCTTCTCTTAAATTTGGTGATAAAATTAGCTTAATTAAATTTAGAGCTAGTGCAGGTGAGGTAGGAAAAGGTGCTCCTGCTTATGCGACAGATACATACTTCGCACAAGCTAATGCTTCTGATGGTTTTGGTCCACAAATTGTTTTCCCTTTTAATGGGAATGCTGGTTTTTCTCTTTCTAACACAGCAGGTAATGCAGCGCTTACGCCTGAGTTTACAAAAGAGATTGCTTTTGGAACTGAAATGGCCTTTTTTAATAATCGATTGAATATTGATGCAACTTATTACGAACGTAATACACGTAATGTAATTTTAAGTGTTCCAGTTTCTGCTGCATCTGGAGTTACAAATGTCTTGAAAAATGCTGGAAAGCTTTCGACAAAAGGACTTGAAATAGCTTTATCAGGAATGCCAATCAGAACTCAAGATTTTTCATGGGAACTAGGTGCTAATTATACGCAATTTGAATCTATTGTTGATGAATTAGCTCCAGGGGTTTCTAATATATTTTTAGGAGGTTTTACTACTCCAAATATTCGTTTGGTTGCTGGTGATGAATATGGTCAAATTTATGGTTCTAAATACCAACGTGATGCTAATGGAAATATGTTAATTAATCCAGCAACAGGTTTGCCATTACAGACAACAGGTGTTGAGAAAATTGGAAATCCAAACCCAGATTTTACTATGGGTATTACTAATACGTTTACTTATAAAGGAATTAGTTTGTATGTTTTACTAGATATTCGTGAAGGTGGTGATCAGTATTCAAGAAATATTGCGGATGTTCAAAGAAATGGAGTTGCTGCAGAGACTGCAGAGTTTCCTAGATTTGCAGCTGATAATATAACACCAAATACACCATATCTGTTTGAAGGGGTTTATGCTTCTGGACCACTAGCTGGTCAGCCAAATACCACTAAGGTTAATGCGCAATCGTATTATGGTAATCAAGGAAAATATATAGCTGCTGAAGGATTTATATATGATACTTCTTGGTTTAGAATTAGAGAAGTGTCTTTGTCATATAGACTAAATCCTAGTTTATTAAAGAACACTCCTTTTAAACAATTTGAAATTGGAGCTTTTGGAAGAAATTTATTCTTAAGCGCACCTAATTACCCACATTTTGACCCAGAACAAAATGCTTTAGGTATTAGTAATGCCCAAGGTTTAGAATTTAATTCTTTACCAAATACTAGAACAATTGGTTTTAATCTTAAAGTAGTACTTTAGTAATAATTTTACATATGAAAAACATAAAAAATAAAATAGTAGCTGCTCTATTCTTAGTTGCTCTCGTAGTTAGCGGCTGTGAATTTGGTGATACCAATGAAGATCCAAGCAGTGTTATTGCTGCTCCAATTAATCAGCAATTAACTTCATTGACCGTTAATGTTGGTTTTTTAGCGGGTAGTGATTTAAATAGATATTCATCCTTGATAATGCAGCAATATTCAGGACAAACTGTTGGAGCTACTACACAGACTCAATTTTTCGAACAGTTTCAAATTGTGGGTTCGGATTTAAACAATGTTTGGTCTAGTATTTATGCTACAATATTAAATGATGCAGAGAATGTAATTGTAGGTGCAACGGCTTCTAATAGCCCACACTATTCAGGGGTTGCCAAAATATTGAAGGCTTATACTTATCAACTTGCAGTAGATACTTGGGGTAGTATTCCTTACTCTGATACCCAAAAGTTAGCAGCCAATGTTAAGCCAAAGTATGATTCCGATGAAGCTATTTATGCTGATTTAATTAATTTATTAGATCAAGGGATAGCTGAGGTTAATGCTCCAATTTCTTCAATTTCTCCGGGTACAAATAGTACAATTTTTCCTGGGACATTTTCTACTACCAAAAACAATTGGATAAAATTTGCAAACACTTTAAAGTTGCGTATATTTTTACATTATAGTGAAAAAGACGCTAGTTTTGCTAAGAGTAAAATTGATGCATTAGTAAATTCTGGGGCTGCTTTAATGACTAGTAATGCCGATAGTTTCCAAATGAATTTTATTGATGCTGCTAATGCAAGAAATCCAATTGATCAATTTGAGACAACTAGAATTAATAACTTAGTAGCAAATGCTAAATTAGTTACTATGATGAATTCTAAAACAGATCCTAGAAGACAATTTTATTTTACACAATTACCAGCAGGTTCAGGTTTATATGTTGGTGCCGTTGCTGGTGCCCCAGCTGGTCCTAATAACTATTCTAAATTGCATACTTATTTAAGAGGTGCTGCTACTGGTTCAGTATATACTGGAGCGGCTCCTATTAGAATGTTGACGTTTGCTGAGTATAACTTTATTAGAGCAGAAGCAGCTTTGAGGTTCTCTTCTCCGGGTAGCGCACAAACATTTTTCCAAGCAGGTATAAGAGCTTCTATGGAAAGCGCTGGAGTAGCAGCAGCTGATATTACAACTTACTTAGCAGCAAATGGAACATTAACAGGTACTACTGCACAACAATTAGAGCAGATTATTAACGAGAAATTTGTTGCTAATTATGGGGTTGTTATGGAGCCTTGGACTGATTTTAGAAGAACTGGTTATCCTACTTTAACTTTACCGTCAAATGCAATTGTACCATATTTTCCAAGATCTTTGTTTTATCCTCAATCAGAGATTGATTTAAATCCTGAAAATGCTAATCAAAAGAAAGATATGAGTGTAAGAGTATTTTGGGATAAAAGACCATAAGTCATTGCTTTAAATCTTGACTTAGTAAGAATTATAAATTATACTTTCTTTTAAGTGGTAATAGACCGATATCAAATCGATATCGGTCTATTTTTTTTAGAAACTCAAAAATTGAATTAGTTATTTGAAGATATTTAAAAAAAATCATAGGATAATAGAATTGCACCATAAGTGCTTTCAAGCCCTTTTCATGTCTTTGTTTTTATAAAATTAACCTACTGCAATCATGCTTCACGAAGGCGCCAAAGTTTATGTATTGGAAAATTTAGAGCAATGGCGAAAAGTGCAACTTACCGATGGTACTGAGGGTTGGTTGAATGCTAGTGCGATAAAAGAAGTAAAATAGACTATCGATTTATATACAAAAGCGCCCTTGAATATTTAGGATTTCAAGGGCGCTTTTGTTTACAGTAAAGAAAGAACCTTATTTTTTAGCTTTATCGTATAGCTTTTCTAGTGAAGGAAAAATAAAAGCAGATGTTTTTTGTATCGGATTAAAGAATAGTGATTTATCCAAGGTTTCCTTTTTAGCTAAGAAATTATGGTAATTGATTTTTTCGAAAATAGTCAAAAATACACTGATAATTAAAACAAATTTCAACACTCTAAACACTCCGCCGCCAACTTTGTTGATCCAACCCAAATAAGCAAAATCGGCTAGACCCGTAAAGAATTTACTTAGCATATAAATAGCCACGACCACCACAATGAAGGTCAGTATAAAAGCCACTATTTGTATTGTATACGGATTCCATTTTACAATGCTTGAAATTATGGAACTCATAATAGCCGAGAATTTTACCGCTACGTAAATTCCAATCAACAAAGAAACTAAAGAAGCCAATTCGGCAAAAAGTCCGTTTTGAATGCCTTTGAATAAAGCATAAGCTAGTAAACCACCGATTAAAAGATCAAAAAAAGTCATATTTTAAGGGTAAAAAATTAAAACGGCAAATATAAAAGAAATAGGCGATACCGTAACTCAATTTTCAAGTGCTTATCTTTGCCAAAAATAGTTAGTATTGAAAAGTATTGGTACCCCAATCCTAAATTTTAAATCCTAATTCCTAAATTTTAAAACAATGTCTAGAGATATACAGTTAAAAGAACGTTGGGAACGCTTAGTTACCCTATTGTCGGATCGATTTTCGCAAGGTGAAGATTTGGATTTAGATGCTATTATTTACCTGATTGGGGTTCAAGAGTTGGGTCAGGTGCACCGTGAGTTTAAGAAAGATGAAAAGGTAAACCTGATGCACATTGCTATTTGTAGATTGCTGGAACCTTATGGGTTTTATGAGTTTGACTTTTTTGATGATGAAGGTTGGCCACATTATAAAGTAAAAGAAGAATTACCGCCTTTGAAAGCTGGTGAACAAACCGTTTTGATGAAAGAAGCCATTGTGAATTATTTCGTAGAACGCGAGGTCATTGAATAAATGTACACAAAAAAGCAATTGGCTGCTCTATAGCCCTGATGGAAGCGGCATCCTGTAGCGCTGGGGTTCAGCGCTACAGATATAGCGTACAGCGGGAATTATGCTCACTAAAAAACCCATTGTTTCTGCTCCTAGTTATAGGATTCTCAAAAAAACTTCCCACTTCTAACTTCCTACTTCTAACTTTTGCTTAAATTTGCACCTCAATTATGGAATGAAAATGATAGACAAGATAAAAGAATACATTGCAGAAGCACAAGCATTTTCTACTCAAAATGGTGCTGAATTGGAAGCTTTCAGAATTAAATTTTTAGGCAGTAAGGGACTTTTGAAAGAGTTGTTTGCCGAGTTCAAAAATGTTCCCAATGAGCAGAAAAAAGAATTTGGTCAAGTGATTAATTTATTGAAAACTACTGCTGAAGATAAAGTAAAATCGATTCAGGAAGGTCTAGAAAATCAGCAAGAAAGCAATGGTATTTATGGCGATTTAACAAGAACAGGCGAACCAATCACTATAGGTTCACGTCACCCAATATCCTTAGTAAAAAATCAAATTATTGATATTTTCTCGACCATAGGATTCAATGTTTCCGAAGGACCAGAAATCGAGGACGATTGGCATAATTTTACGGCTTTGAACTTGCCAGAATACCATCCGGCTCGTGATATGCAAGATACTTTTTTCATTCAAACCAATCCTGATGTGTTGTTGCGTACGCATACGTCGTCAGTGCAGGTGCGCTATATGGAAAACAACAAACCACCTATTCGTACGATTTCTCCAGGTCGCGTATTTCGTAACGAAGCCATTTCGTCTCGTTCGCACTGTATTTTTCATCAGGTAGAAGGGTTGTATATTGACAAAGACGTGTCTTTTGCCGACTTAAAACAAACGCTTTTGTATTTTACTAAGGAAATGTTCGGTAAATCAAAAATTCGTCTTAGACCGTCTTATTTCCCCTTTACAGAACCAAGTGCCGAAATAGATATTTACTGGGGTTTAAAAACCGAAACGGATTATCGTATCACCAAAGGTACGGGTTGGTTAGAAATTGGTGGTTGCGGAATGGTAGACCCTAA
Source organism: Flavobacterium sp. RSSA_27 (assembly GCF_051547125.1). NCBI lineage: Bacteria > Pseudomonadati > Bacteroidota > Flavobacteriia > Flavobacteriales > Flavobacteriaceae > Flavobacterium > Flavobacterium sp. RSSA_27. The sequence goes on along the minus strand of NZ_JBPTTN010000009.1, from coordinate 52,736 downwards.
TGTTTTGACCAATTGTGGTATCAATCCAGAGGAGTATAATGGTTTTGCTTTCGGAATGGGAGTAGAGCGTATCGCAATGTTGTTGTATCAAATTGGTGATATCCGTATGTTTTATGAAAACGACGTACGTTTCTTAGAGCAATTTAAATCTATAATTTAAAATAACCCTTTCAGAGTTTAAAACTCTGAAAGGGTTCTGTTAAAAATGAAAAAAGACATCATCATACCGGTTGTAGAAAATGTATTTATTGCTGCCGTTCAAGAATGGAGCGACGACTTTATGGAAAAAGTGTGGTACGCCTATTTGGTAAACGATAGCGATTTTAATATAGAAGGTGTTATGGTTGTTTCTAAAGCTTTTGGAACCATTGATGGCGAAATGAAGAAAACGTCGCTTTTGCGTCACGCTTTCGTTGAAATACCCGCTGTTTCTGTCGTTAAAATAGAAATGATAGAGAAAAGTGTACTTGCGCTCCATAACGAGTTTATGGTGACTTATTTTATAGATGGCAGGTTGTACGACAAAAAATTCATTTTCAAAGCCAATAGCATCAATGAAACAGAAATGGAGGAAGTGCCTATTCTTTTTGTAGATGGGGTAATCGTTCGATAGCAGCTTCTGATAAAGTATCAAAAAAAGGCATTTTCTAAGAAGAGAATGCCTTTTTTAATTGTTGTAAACGATACAAGGTGACTTAGTCCAATTCGTCGGTTAATTTTTTGAAAACCGATTTAGCGTCTTTTCCTTCATATAAAATTTGATATACGGCATCTATAATTGGTGTTTTGGCACCATAGCCTTGATTGAGTTTGTAAGCACTTTTTACGGCATAATATCCTTCAGCTACCATACTCATTTCCATCATAGCTGATTTTACTGTGTAGCCTTTTCCAATCATGTTACCAAACATTCTATTTCTAGAGAAAATGGAGTATCCTGTTACCAATAAATCGCCTAAATAAGCAGAATCATTGATGTTACGTTTCATTTTGTGAACTTTTTTGATGAATTTTTTCATCTCACGAATCGCATTACTCATAATTACCGATTGGAAGTTGTCGCCATAACCCAAACCGTGAGCAATTCCAGCTGCTATGGAGTAAATGTTCTTGAGCATGGCCGCATATTCTGTACCAACAATATCATCTGATATTTTGGCTTTTATATAATTTCCGGATAAATTTTCGGCTATTTTTTTTGCTTTATCTGGGTCACCGCAAGCAATTGTAAGATAGGATAAACGTTCTAAAGCTACTTCTTCTGCATGGCAAGGACCTGTAATTACGCCTATGTTGTAATAAGGAATATCGTATTGAATATGAAAATGTTCTCCAACAATCAGGCTGGTTTCTGGAACAATACCTTTGATGGCAGAAAAGATGATTTTGTCTTTTAGCGGAACGGTTATTTTGGACAATTCTCCTTCTAAAAATGCCGAAGGAATGGCAAAGATTAAGTAATCGGCATATGCTACTGCTTCATTAATATCCGAAGTAAGGATAAGCTTGTTAGTGTCAAATTCAACCGAACTCAAGTAGTTCGGGTTGTGTTTGTACGTTTTAATGTGATCAATTGCTACTTCGTTGCGCATGTACCAGCAAATTTCTTTTTGGTTCACACATAACATTTTAGCAATCGCAGTTGCCCAGCTACCTCCACCAATTACTGCAAATTTTAATTTATCGGCCATTTTTTTATTAAATTTCATCAAAAGTACTCAAAATACTAGTAATTGCACAAATTAATTTCGATTCTCAAGTTTGTAGTAGCGCTTCGAGTATTGATTTTAAAGGCATTTTTAAATTATTACAAAAAAAAATATTTTTCACACAATAATTGGTTGGGCTATACGTTGTAAGGTATTAATAATTAGATTTTTATTGATTTAATATTATGTTTGGTTTAGTTAGTTTTGTTTTTAGAATTTGAAAAAGGCGTTCTACTCTTGGTAAAACGCCTTTTTTTATGAATGCTTTTTATCAATTAATAACTAGCAGCAACTATTTCTCTAACTTTCTCAGGAGTAATATTTTGTTTTTCTCCTAAGACCTTCCAGCCTCTTTGTTCAAATCTTTTTGCAATAAAATCGGCTGTTTTTTCGAAATCTTTAGTGTAATCAGACAATTGGGTTTGCATTCCCATTGTATGAAAGAAGGCAATAGTTTTGTTGATCGCTTCTTTAGCAATTTCTTCTTCAGTTCCGGTTAAATTAAAAATACGTTGTCCGTATTGGGACAATTTGGCTTTTTTCGTTTCAAACATTACTTTGTATAAATTAGGACCAATAATCGCTAATGTTCTAGCGTGGTCAATTCCATACAAAGCCGTAAGTTCATGTCCAATCATATGGGTAGCCCAATCGCTAGGAACGCCTTTTTGGATCAGTCCGTTGAGCGCCATAGTGCAGCTCCACATAAAGTTGGAAGCCAAAGCATAATTTGTAGGATCCTCTACTACTTTTGGGCCAATTTCGATTAGGGTTTGCAAAATACTTTCAGCAATTCGGTCTTGTAAATACCCTTCATGAGGATAAGTCAAGTACTGCTCTAATACGTGGGTGTAGGCATCTACAACGCCGTTCTGTAACTGTCTTTTTGGTAATGAATGAATAACAGTTGGGTCGCAAACAGAAAATTTTGGAAATAGTGCACTTCCGCCAAAAGCCAATTTTTCTTGTGTGGCTTCAATAGTTACAACAGATCCTGAATTCATTTCTGATCCTGTAGCAGGAATTGTTAGGACAGTACCAAAAGGAACTACTTTGCTAAGGTCTTTGATGAGTAAACGTTTCTGTAGAATATCCATTGGGTTGCCATCAAAATGTACAGCTGCCGAGATAAATTTTACACCATCAATAACGCTTCCACCACCCACAGCCAAGATGAAATCAATGTTTTGTTCTTTGATTACCGCTACTGCTTTCATCAACGTCTCGTAATGAGGATTGGGTTCAATACCGCCAAATTCAACGATATTTCTATCAGGAAGTGCTGCTTTTACTTGGTCATAAATGCCGTTTTTGAAGATACTGCCACCTCCATAAGCGATCAAAATTTTGGCTTCTGCTGGAATCAAGCTCGCTATTTTTTCTATTTGTCCTTTTCCGAAGATGTAATTCGTAGGATTGTATAATTCGAAGTTTAACATAGTATTTTTTTTAAAATGATGATAATTAAAAACGGAACGTTAATTCTTTATTTATATAAATTATTATGATCCAAATATTCCCAAACATTATGTGGTAATAAAGGGCGAATGTTTTTGCCTTTTTTGATGCAATTGCGAATAAAAGTAGCGGATATTTCAACTACTGGTGCATCAATGATTTTGATTTTGGGATGGTTGGCAAAAGAAGTGTTTTCTGCTCCAGTATCAATTGATTTTTGATTGTTTTCTATGGCTTCGATTCTCGGATAGACATAAATGGAATAATGCTCTAAAATGGCTTCGTAGTTTTTCCATTTGTGCAAGGATTTTAAGTTGTCTTCGCCCATTATCAAAGCAAACTCGTTTTCTGGATACTTTTCTTGTAAATGTACCAGTGTAGTAATCGTATAATTGGGTTGAGGTAATTTAAATTCGATATCCGAAGGCTTTATTTTTGTATAGGTGTCTGTAGCCAAATGCACCATATGTAACCGATGATAATCATCTAGCAACGTACTTTTCTTTTTTAAAGGGTTGTGTGGCGTTACGACCATCCAGATTTGGTCCAAATCGGTATGTTCTGCCATATGATTGGCAATAATTAAGTGCCCCACATGAATGGGATTAAAAGTACCGAAGTATAGTCCGATTTTCATTTAACTTAGTAACTAGTGATTAGTAAAAAGTAATTAGTTTTTGAGGGTTTTCGAAAAAGCATTAATCATTTTAGATTCTTCCTCTATTTGGCTTAGAATTTCTGTGTACAAAGTTTCATTTGTTTTTACTAATCACTATTTAGAAACAAAATCCTTCACCAATTGATACGCTTCTTCGAGTGCAACAGGCAAATCGTAATTTTTGATAATCACATCAAATTGTGGAGCGGTAGCCAATTCTACTGAGGCTTTGGCAATGCGCATGTTGATTTTATCATCGCTTTCGGTTGAGCGCTCTTTGAGTCTTCTTTTCAATTCATCAACGCTTGGAGGTTTCACAAAAACAGCCAAGGTTTCTTCTGGAAATTTATGTTTAATTCGCAATCCGCCAGCCACATCAATATCAAAAATCACATTTTTGCCCATAGCCCAAATGCGTTCCACTTCACTTTTTAGTGTGCCATAAAAATTATCTCTATAGACTTCTTCCCATTCTACAAATTCTTCTGCTTTGATGTGCTTTTTGAATTGTTCTAAAGACATAAAATAATAGTCTTTACCATCTACTTCTTCGCCACGAGGTAAACGTGTAGCTGCCGAAATAGAAAACTCTAAATTCAAATCTTCTTTTCCTAATAAATGCCTAACGATTGTTGTTTTTCCCGAACCAGAAGGAGCTGAAAAAACTATTAATTTTCCTTTTTTCATATTTTTGGTAATTAGTGATTAGTGAATAGTCATTAGCTAATTACTAATCACTATTCACTAGTTACTTATAAAACATTCAACACTTGCTCTTTAATTTTCTCCAATTCATCTTTCATTTGAACGACTAATTTTTGCATTTGAGCATGATTGGATTTAGAACCCATAGTGTTGATTTCTCTACCCATTTCTTGAGTTATAAAACCTAGTTTTCTACCATTAGCTTCCGTTCCTTTGATGGTGTCTAGGAAATAATCCAAATGGTTGGTTAAACGTACTTTTTCTTCGGTGATATCTAGCTTTTCTAGATAATAAATAAGCTCTTGTTCAAAACGATTTTCATCTACATTTACTTGTAATTCTGCAATAGCGGTTTGTAAGCGTTCTTTAATTGCTTGAACACGCTCAGGGTCTAAGGCCAAAGCCTCGTTCATAAATTGACGAATATTTCCGATGCGCAATTGGAATTCTTTTTCGAGAGACTCGCCTTCGTCTTTGCGGAAATTCAAAATGTTTTGAAGCGCTTCTTCGATTACATTTTGGATAGTAGCCCATTCACTTTCGTCAATTTCTTCGCGCTCCACTTTCATAGTATCCGGCATACGAACAGCCATTTTCATCAATTCGGTTTCATCAGCATCTGCATAAACTTCACGTAATTGATTGATATAAGCTTTTACAATTGGAACATTCACTCGAGTAGAGGTTTGCTCAGCGGTACTTTCAATGTAAATAGAGAAATCAATTTTTCCTCTTTCCAATTTTGAAGCAATAAGATTGCGCAGTCCCAATTCCATTTCGCGGTATAAAGAGGGCATTCTTACATTCAAATCTAATCCCTTACTGTTTAAGGATTTTACTTCTATTGTTATTTTTTTGGTTGGCAATTGAAGTGTTGCTTTACCAAAACCGGTCATGGATTGTATCATATGTTTGTATAAAAAGCTGTAAAGATAAGTAAAAAGAAGCCTAAGCTCAAAGTTAGGAAATAAAGGCTTCTCAATTCCCCCTTTGGGGGTTAGGGGGCTTTTGTGTTACCAAATAAACGCCCGAAAAAATTAAAATAGCCGCTCCTATTTTGACCCAATTCAGTTCGTCTTTTCCTAAACTAATAGCAAAAATCGTCGCAAAAAGAGGTTGTAAATAAATAAAAACCGCCACAGTAGTAGGTTTTAATTCTTTCATTGAAAGTAAATTTAATAAATAAGTTAAGAAAGTCGAAACAACTACAACAAAACTTATTTTCCAGTAGATTGAAGTAGGCACTAAAGACCAATTGACATCATTAAACTCACTCCATCCAAATGGTAGCACCATAAAGAAACCAAAAAGATAAATCCACTTTACAAAAGTAAAGGCATTATAGGTATGCATTAATTTTTTTACAATGATGAGATAAAAACTATAAGAAATGGCATTGACCAATACTAAGAAATTACCCAATCCAGCATTGGTAGCACTACCAATCGATTTGCCGTAAAGAATCAATAAAGCAGTACCGAATAGACCCAAAATAATTCCAAAAACCTTTCTTTTTTTCAGGCGCTCTTTCATTAGTATTGCTGATAAAACCAGCACAATCATTGGTGTTGAAACCATAATTACTGCAGCAGAAATAGGTGAAGTTAGGCTTAATCCTTTAAAAAAAGTGAGCATATTGAAGGCTACTCCAAAAAAAGCAGCAGCAATAATTCTAGGAAAATCCCCCAAGGCTATTTTTTCTTTGGGCATAAAAAGCCACGTTAGCCAAAAAAGCAGTACTGAACCGCCCACTCGAAGTAAGATAAACCCGAAAGCATCAATGTATGCAGGCATGACGTCTTTGGCAATGGTAAAAGTTACGCCGTAAATAATCGAAACGATGGTTGCACCTAGTAAGGCGAGATTTCTTTTAGACATGAGTTAATGCTAAATGAACTTGATGCATGTTTTGTTGGCTATTACCAATATAGATTTTGTCATTAATGATAAAAACCGGTCGGCTCAAAAAGGTGTAATGTTCCAAAATGTATTTTTTGAAATCAGCTTCTGTAAGGGATTGATTTTTTAAATCCATCGATTTGTACAACTGGGCTTTTTTGCTAAACAAAGCTTCGTAACTTCCTGATAAGCTTCTCATTTCTTCTAGTTCTTCGGCAGTAATTGGGTTTTGCTTGATGTCGTGAAAGGCCAAATTATGGTTCTCTGGCAAGGATTTTATGATTTTTCTACAAGTATCACACGAGGCTAAATAGTAAATTTTGTTCATGGTTTTTTTCTTAAAATAGACACAAAGAAAATTCTTTTCCCAATCAATTTCATTAATTTTATCAAAAATATAACTATGAACGCACTATTTGAACTCACAGCAACAAGCCGAAAAATGGCCAATTCTTTTTTTGAAAATTATACATTGGAGCAATTAAACAAGATTCCTGAAGGATTTTCTAACAATTTAATTTGGAATTTAGCCCATATTTTAGTGACCCAACAATTATTAGTCTATAAATTGTCAGGATTGCCAATGCTTGTGTCTGATGAAATCGTTGAAAAGTATAAAAAAGGAAGTAAGCCTGTCCATCAAGTTACACAAGAAGAGGTAGATTATATAAAAGATTTGTTTTTTTCTTCTGTTGAAAAAATGAAGTCTGATTATGAAAATAATTTATTTCAAAATTTTACGGAATATCCAACTTCAACTGGATTTACTCTTCATACCGCAGCAGAAGCCATTCAATTTAATGCATTTCACGAAGGATTGCATATTGGAATAATGATGAGCCTTAAAAAGTTTGTTTAAAATTTAGAAAGCAAATGAATAAAAAATGCTTTGAAATCGCATAGATTTTGAAGCGTTTTTTATTTTAATATAAGGTGTTTTTTCAAAGATGCGTATGGAATAAAAAGGGTTTTAGGACCTTCTACATAGGCTGCTGCTTCGTATTGATTGTAATGAAACAAAAGGCCATCATTGGTGAAAAATATATTTTTAGGCAATTGAAATTCATCGTCTTCAAATAAATAGCCCGTTTGATTGATGTTGCCTTGTAATGGAATTTGATATTTGATGCGAAATTTCTTTTCAACCATTTTCTTTAGTTCAGACAGGTTCTGAAATAAAGCCTCGTTTGGAATTGTTTTTCCCGTTTTTGGATCAAAGAGCAACGATTGTAGGCCTTCATATCCATGAGCGCCACCCGTAAAGGTATAGTGATCAATTTCGATATTAATAATGTTTTCGGACTGGTATTTTATGGTTCCCTCAATATTGGCTTCCCATCCGAAAGTAGCATCTGGGGCTTCTTCTTTGGCGCTCTCATAGGAATTGATAAAGGAGGAAACTAGTGTTTCATAGGTCGCCTTTTTCACGGGTTGGTCTTCAAGATAAACCAAATCTTTTATGACAGAAAATACTTTTTGGTTGAGGCTATCCGCTACGATACTTTTGTTTTTGGCATAAGGAATAACCACTTTTATTTCGGGGCAATTTTCTTTACAAAGCAAGGTGCTTTTTTGGGCAAACTCTTTATTTTCAAAGCTTAATTCATTTGAACAACTACTTAATATAAAGAGTAATAAAAGACATAAAATGTATTGTTTCATAACTCAAATATGTTAATTGTGTACAAAGGTAACTTAGACAAACGTTGCTTTATCAATATTTAACGGTAAATTTGCATTTGTCAATGACAGTCATTTTAAAATTTTAAATCCATGAAATTCAATACGAAAGTAATTCACGGTGGGCAGCACCATGACGCTAGTACCGGAGCGGTAATGCCGCCAGTTTATCAAACGTCCACATTTGTACAAACCAGTCCAGGACAACCTTTACATCCTGATTATGAATACAGCCGAGCGGCAAATCCAACTCGCACTGCGCTAGAAAACGCTTTAGCTAGTATTGAAAACGGAACCAGAGGATTGGCATTTTCCTCTGGACTAGCAGCTACAGATTGTGTTTTGCGATCCTTCAAAGCAGGAGACGAAATTATTGCTATGGATGATTTGTATGGTGGGACCTACCGAATGTTTACCAGAATATATAAGGATTCTGGAATAAAGTTTCATTTTGTCGACATGAATGACTTGGAGAAATTCCAATCGTTAATAAACGAAAAGACAAAGTTGGTTTGGGTGGAAACGCCTACGAATCCATTAATGAAACTAGCTGACATTGCCGCTATTGCACAAATTACAAAAGCAAACAATATCCTATTTGCCGTAGACAATACTTTTGCAACTCCCTACTTGCAAAAACCTTTAGATTTAGGCGCCGATATCGTAATGCACTCGGCAACCAAGTATTTAGGTGGGCACTCTGACGTGATTGCTGGCGCTTTGATTGTAAAAGATGAAGCCTTGGGCGATCAATTGCATTTTCAGCAATTTGCAACGGGAGCAACACTTGGCCCCATGGATAGTTTTTTGGTGTTACGTGGGATAAAAACATTGCATTTACGCGTGCAAAGACATTGTGAAAATGGTGAAAAAGTAGTAGCTTATTTAAATGCACATCCCAAAATTAAAAAAGTATATTATCCTGGATTACCAGAGCATCCGTTTCATGAGATAGCCAAAAAGCAAATGAGTGGTTTTGGTGGCATGGTTTCTTTCACGTTTACTTCTGGTAAAAAAGAAGATGCGATTGCTTTTTTAGAAAAGTTAAAGGTGTTTACTTTAGCTGAATCTTTAGGAGGAGTAGAATCTTTGGCTAATCATCCTGCTTTGATGACCCATGCTTCTATTCCCGAAGACAAACGAAAAGAAGTAGGAATTACGGATGATTTAGTGCGTTTGAGCGTTGGTATTGAAGATGCCTCAGATCTAATTGAAGATTTAGAACAAGCCTTGTCTTAAACATAAAAAAGCTCCGTTGAAAAACGGAGCTTTTTTGAGTTATATAAATGGCAAATTAATATTCTAAGTAATAAATATAACCAAAACTTAACCAGGCAAGCCGGTCTGTCGCTCGGTTTTCTTTATAAATAGCTGGGTTGGGATTCAAACCATCCACCCAATCATTTGTGAAGTATTGGTGACGAACATCAACCAATAAGTCTGTTTTTTTGTTTAATCGATAGCGGGTGCCTAAGCTAATCTCCAAAGATAAAATGCCTTTTTTTTCAGATGAAAACCCATAGGGTCTTCCCTCGGTTGGCGTTAAGTATTTTGGAAAAGTAATTGCTGGATCTCCTAAAGTTCCCATTGTTGAACTGACTTTTGCATTATAATAACTATACAAGACACCAATGCTTAAATAAGGGCCAAATTTGCCAATAGTGTTTTCAAAATCATGAATGGATGTAAAATGATATTCGGCTTGTAGCCCAACATTAGCTACTTTTGTAGTGCTTGACATGGCCTTAAGTTGTTGTTTGCCTAAACTTTGTGTGCCTTCTATCCATTTACCAAAATGTTCTAAATCGGCTGAACTGTAAGATAGTTCCGTACGAACTTTGAAATGATCATTAAAATAATGGGTATAATCCTCTCCAGAAGAAAAGTTGGCATAATGAACGATACCCAAAGCAAAACCTCTGTTTTCAGCATTTGATCTGAAGTGATTTCTTTGACCAAAATCCGATTGAAAAGCGATCGGTCCAGCTATAAACCCAATTTCATGAGACAACCAGCTTTGAGCTGCAATTAGATTGGAAAACAATAAAAAGATCAGTAAAACTGTAGACTTTTTTGGTGACATTTTAGGGTACTTTAAGGCGAAACAAATATATAAAAAGTTCTTTTATAACAAATGAAATCAACCGCTATTCCATCGCTCACTTAAAATCATATTAAACTTCAATCAGAACTGTAAGATATTGTTATCTAAATTAGCGATTTGTTAGCAGAACTATATCGTTTTCGTTTTTGAATTAGAGATATATTGAATTTATTTACAAATGGTTATAAAAATGATAAATTTTCTTTTTTATTCAAAAAAATAGGTCAAATTGCTCTAATTGATGTATATTTGCCCCCATTAACTAAACGTTTTTTGACGTTTTTATAATCATTAGAATCATGTCACAAAGTATTACTAATTTCATCGATTCGGTTACTAAAAAAAATCCGAACGAAACAGAGTTTTTGCAAGCAGTATTAGAAGTTGCCGAAACGGTAATTCCTTTTATAGAAGAAAATAAAAAATACCAAAACAAAATGCTTTTGGAGCGCATGGTTGAGCCAGAGCGTGTAATTATGTTTAGAGTGACTTGGATTGATGATCAAGGTCAAACACAAGTAAACAGAGGATACCGTATACAAATGAATTCAGCTATCGGACCATACAAAGGTGGATTGCGTTTTCATCCTTCTGTAAACTTGAGTATTTTAAAATTCTTAGCTTTTGAGCAAACCTTCAAAAATAGCTTAACTACTTTGCCAATGGGTGGTGGTAAAGGAGGTTCTGATTTTGATCCTAAAGGAAAATCAGATAACGAAATTATGAAATTCTGTCAAAGTTTTATGACCGAATTGTCCAAACATATTGGTGCTGATACTGATGTACCTGCTGGTGATATCGGTGTTGGAGGAAGAGAAGTAGGTTATTTATTTGGTCAATACAAAAGATTAAGAAACGAATTCACCGGAGTTTTAACTGGTAAAGGAATTTCTTTTGGTGGTTCATTGATCCGTCCAGAAGCAACAGGTTATGGAACAGTATACTTCGCACAAAGTATGTTGAAAACAAAAGGCGATTCTTTTGAAGGAAAAACGGTGGTTATTTCTGGATCTGGAAACGTTGCGCAATATGCCGCTCAAAAAGCGACTCAATTAGGTGGTAAAGTAGTTACTTTATCTGATTCTGCGGGTTATATTTATGATGCTGACGGAATTGACGCTGAAAAATTAGCTTTCGTAATGGAATTGAAAAATGAATTACGTGGTAGAATTAGCGAGTATGTTTCTAAGTATCCAAATGCAAAATATGTGGCTGGAAAACGTCCATGGGAAGTAAAATGTGATATCGCTTTGCCTTGTGCAACACAAAATGAATTGAATGGCGATGAAGCAAAAGCATTATTAGCTAATGGTTGTATAGCTGTGGCTGAAGGTGCTAACATGCCTTCAACTCCAGAAGCTGTAACGGCTTTCTTAGAGGCTAAAATTTTATTTGCTCCTGGAAAAGCTTCTAATGCTGGAGGTGTAGCTACTTCAGGTTTGGAAATGTCTCAAAACTCTTTGCGTTTGAGCTGGACTACTGAAGAAGTAGATGAAAAATTATACAACATCATGTTGAATATTCATGCTTCTTGCGTAAAATACGGAACCGACGCTACTGGATTTGTAGATTATGTAAAAGGAGCTAATATTGCTGGATTTGTGAAAGTAGCCGATGCTATGTTAGCACAAGGAGTAGTTTAGTTACTTTAAGTTACTTATATAATGCCTTCTTCCGGTTTCGGTTGAAGGCATTTTTTTTAGTCACTAGAACAAAAATCAAAAACTTTCGTTTGTACTATATTTGTAATTCATTTGAAAAACTTATGAGAAGAATAGTTGTGTTTTTTTGTTGTTTATTAGCTATAAACATTGGTTTTTCACAAAGCCAAATGTCTTGGCAAGGATATTTTTCTTATAACGAAATCAAAGATGTAGCACAATCCAATTCCAATCTTTTTGTTGCCGCTGAGAATGCGTTGTTCTCAAAAAATACGCTCTCAAATACCTTAAAAACTACCACGACTATCGATGGTCTTTCAGGTTTGACGATATCCGCTTTGTATCATAGTGCCACTTTTAACAAAACGATTGTAGGCTATGAAAACGGTCTTTTAATTGTCATTAATGAAACGGATGGTTCCCTGCTGAAAGTGGTCGATATTATCAACAAACAATTGCCTGCTACTATCAAAAAAATCAATCACTTTATGGAATATCAAGGAATTCTTTATGTTTCTTGTGATTTTGGTATCGTGCAATTCAATTTGAATACGCAACTTTTTGGAGATACCTACTTTATTGGCGACTTAGGAAAGGAGATTTCAGTGAAGCAAACCGCTATTTTTGAAGGAAATATTTATGCTGCCACAGAAAATGGAATTCGAAGAGCAGCTATTACAAATCCAAACCTAATTGATTATCAGCAATGGACATTACTTTTTTCGGATAATTGGTCTGGAATTACTGCTTTTGGAACAGAATTGTACGCTTCAACTGTTGCTGGTGCGATTTATAAATATGGACTCAATTCATTCTCTGTTGTGCAAAGTTTTGGTGCCCCTATAGTCGATTTACGTGCTGATGCAACCAATTTATTAGTAACTACTCCCAGTCAAATTTCGGTCTTCGGGTCGGGCATGCTTTTAATAAAACAAATAAATAGCAATCAGATTTTGGATAAAAATCCTGTTTTTACTTGTGCGACTATTGTCAATACTACTTTGTTTTTGGGTACGAAAGAAAATGGTTTATTAGAAACGACTTTGTCTGTAGGCGCACCAATCGTAGATAGTACACCTCCAGGACCCCTCAGAAACGCCATTTTTTCTTTTCAAGTTACTCCAAATGCACTTTGGGCAGTGTATGGAGGTTATACAGGTGACTATAATCCTTATTCTTATGACAACAGTGGTCCTAATTTATATGGCATAAGCCGACTCAACACTCAGGGTTGGTTATCTATTCCTGCAAATGAGGTTTTGGGAGCTAAATCTATTTCAAGAATAACTATTGATCCAAATGACGAGACGAAAGTCTACGCCAGTTCTTTCTTTTCGGGATTATTACGCATAGAAAATGAAGTGCCCAATTTTTTGTACAATCAAACCAATTCGGGTTTGGAATCGATTGCTTTTCTAGGGCCAACGTATATAGACATTCGTATCAACGGAACAGCGTTTGACAAATCAGGGAATCTTTGGGTAACCAATTCGCGAATCGAAAATGGCTTAAAAGTCTTGAGAAGTAATGGACAATGGCAAAGCTATTCCTTGAATTCCATCGCCGAAAAAAGCATTGATGTGAGTATGGGAAGAATGGTCATTGATAAAAACAGCACCAAATGGATTGCCTCTAATACCGATGGAGTAATCGCTTTTAACGAATCGGGTACGCCCACTTTTAAGAAAATTACTTTTGGAGCTGATAAAGGAAACCTGCCTACAACAGATGTTAGAGCTTTGGCTATAGATACTAATAACCAACTTTGGATTGGCACCACCAAAGGGCTTCGAGTGTTGTCGAATGTGAATAATTTTCAAAATACCGCAACACTTACTACCAAACCAATTATCATTCTAGAGGATGAGGTGGCTCAGGAGTTGCTCTTTGAGCAATTTATAAATACAATTGTAGTGGATGGCGCCAACAATAAATGGGTAGGAACGGCAGATTCTGGTGTTTTTTTATTGTCATCCAATGGGCAAAAAACGATGTATCATTTCACTACCAATAATTCGCCATTACCAAGTAATACTATAAATGATATTGGAATCAATTCAGTTACAGGCGAGGTCTATATTGCTACGACCAAAGGGATGATTTCGTTTAAGGGAGTAGCCACAGCGGCTAGTGATTCTTTGAATAATGTTTATGTTTATCCCAATCCAGTTCGCCCAGAGTTTAGTGGAACGGTTAAAATAGCAGGTCTTTTGGATCGTGCTAATGTAAAAATAACCGACATAGAAGGTAATTTAGTGCACGAAGCGATTTCGCAAGGAGGAACAATTGAATGGGATACCACCGCTTTTGGTAAGTATAAAGTGGCTTCAGGTGTGTATATGATTTTCATCTCCGCCGAAGATGGTATCGAAACCAAGGTGAAAAAAGTGATGATTATTAGATAAAAATTTCAATCTCCAAATTTCAAATCCCAATTCTTATGTTGGTAAAAACCAAAGCCATCGTAATTTCTACTTTAAAATTTCAAGAAAAAAGCTTGATTGTCAAGTGCTTTACAGAGTCACATGGCCTAAAATCCTATTTTGTACGCGATGCTTTTTCGGGAAAAAAGAACCATCAAAAAATGGCCTATTTTCAGCCGTTATCAATTCTTGAGATTGAAGCAGTACATAAGAATAAAGGGACGTTGGAGCATTTTAAAGAAATCAAAACGGCCATACCGTTTCAAACCATTCCTTTGGATATTGTGAAAAGTACTATGGTGTTGTTCCTGTCTGAAATTTTGCACCATGCGATTCATGAAGAAGAAAAAAACGACGATTTGTTTCAGTATCTCGAAGCAGCTTTACAATGGCTCGATACGCACAACGAAACGAGTAATTTTCATTTGATTTTAATGTTAGAAATCACCAAGTTCTTAGGTTTCTATCCAGATACTTCCGACCAAGATTTGCCTTTTTTTGAAATGAATGAAGGGGTTTTTTCCTTGTTCCAAGCGATTAGTTCCTTGTCCGAGCATCAATCTAATTTGCTGAAAAAATTGATTGACTTGAGATTAGATTCAGAGCAAAAAGTGTTTCATGTTACAGAACGTCAGATTTTACTCAAAATTCTAATTGATTACTATAGTTTTCATTTAGAAGGTTTTAAAAAGCCAAAATCTTTAGAAATTTTGAAAGAAATTTTTTCTTGATATTTCAAAAACTCCCTCCTATTTACTCATAATTCATAACAATTTCTTACTTTCGCGCCACGATTAAGAAACGGATACCATGAGTACAAAATTTACTGAATACAAAGGACTTGACTTACCCAAAGCAGCAGCTGAAGTCCTTGATTTTTGGAAGAACGAAAATATTTTTGAAAAGAGTGTAACTACACGCGAAGGCAACACGCCTTTTGTGTTTTTTGAAGGGCCACCTTCTGCCAACGGATTACCTGGAATTCACCATGTAATGGCGCGTGCCATTAAAGATATTTTTTGCCGATACAAAACCCAAAAAGGATTCCAAGTAAAACGTAAAGCCGGTTGGGATACGCACGGTTTGCCTGTAGAATTAGGTACCGAAAAAGAATTAGGAATTACGAAAGAAGATATTGGTAAAACCATTTCTATCGAAGAGTATAACGAGGCGTGTAAAAAAACCGTTATGCGTTATACCGATGTTTGGAACGATTTGACCGAAAAAATGGGCTATTGGGTAGATATGGAAGATCCGTATGTAACCTATAAACCCAAGTATATGGAATCGGTTTGGTGGTTGCTCAAACAAATCTATGACAAGGATTTGATGTACAAAGGCTACACCATTCAACCGTATTCCCCAAAAGCGGGTACGGGTTTGTCTTCTCACGAAGTAAATCAACCAGGAAGTTACCGTGATGTAACGGATACGACCATTGTAGCTCAGTTCAAAACACTACCAGAAACATTACCTTCATTTCTACAAGGTTTTGGTCCTATTCACATTTTGGCTTGGACGACAACACCTTGGACTTTGCCTTCCAACACGGCTTTGACGGTTGGACCAAGAATCGACTATGTTTTAGTAAAAACCTTCAATCAATATACTTTTGAGCCAGTTCATGTGATTTTGGCCAAAAACTTAGTTGGAAAACAATTTGCAAAGGGATTTTTCGCTTCTGAAGACGCCACTGATTTCGAAAATTTCAAAGCTGGCGATAAAAAAATACCGTATCAAATCGTAGCCGAATGTAAAGGTCAAGATTTAGTGGATATTCGTTATGAACAATTATTGCCTTTTGTATTACCCTATCAAAATCCAGAAAATGCGTTTAGAGTAATTGCGGGTGATTTTGTGACTACCGAAGACGGTACGGGTATCGTGCATACAGCGCCTACATTTGGTGCGGATGACGCGAAAGTAGCCAAAGAAGCTACGCCAGAAGTGCCGCCAATGTTAGTTTTAGATGAAAATGGTACGCCAGTTCCTTTGGTAGATTTACAAGGAAGATTTATTCAAGGTCTAGGTGATTTTTCGGGTAAATACGTTAAAAACGAATATTACAACGAAGGAGAAGCACCAGAGCGTTCGGTAGATGTAGAAATTGCCATTCGTTTAAAAGAAGAAAACAAAGCCTTTAAAGTAGAGAAATACGTACACAGTTACCCACATTGTTGGAGAACTGATAAGCCTATTTTGTATTATCCTTTAGACTCTTGGTTTATCAAAATTACCGAGGTGAGAGACCGTATGTTCGATCTGAACGACAGCATCAACTGGAAGCCAAAAGCTACTGGTGAAGGTCGTTTTGGAAATTGGTTGAAAAATGCTAATGACTGGAACCTATCGCGTTCTAGATATTGGGGAATTCCTTTGCCAATTTGGAGAACCGAAGACAAACAAGAAGAAATTGTAATTGGTTCGGTTGAAGAATTATACAACGAGATAGAGAAAGCTATTGCAGCAGGCGTTCAAACCAACAATCCGTTTGCTGGTTTTGAAATTGGAAACATGTCTGAAACTAATTACGATTTGATTGATTTACACAAAAATGTAGTGGATGAAATTACACTTGTTTCAGCTTCAGGTAAACCTATGAAACGCGAATCCGATTTGATTGACGTTTGGTTTGACTCTGGTGCTATGCCTTATGCGCAATGGCATTATCCGTTTGAAAATAAAGAAAAAATTGATCAAAATACCGATTTCCCAGCTGATTTTATTGCAGAAGGTGTCGATCAAACTCGTGGATGGTTTTACACCTTACACGCCATTGGTGCTTTGGTTTTTGATCGTATCGCTTATAAAAACGTAGTATCCAACGGTTTAGTTTTGGATAAAAATGGACAAAAAATGTCCAAGCGTTTAGGAAATGCAGTCGATCCATTTGAAACACTATCAGAATATGGTCCTGATGCTACACGTTGGTACATGATTTCAAATGCTAACCCTTGGGACAACTTGAAGTTTGACATTGAAGGAATTGCTGAGGTGCGTCGTAAGTTCTTTGGAACGTTGTACAATACCTATTCTTTCTTTGCTTTATATGCCAATATCGATGGCTTTAGCTACGCAGAAGCTGAGGTGCCTCTAGAAGAACGTCCAGAAATTGATCAATGGATCATTTCAGAATTGAATACGTTGATCAAAGAAGTGGATGTGTTTTATGCTGAATATGAACCAACCCGAGCCGCTCGCGCTATTTCTGACTTTGTGCAAGAAAACTTGAGCAACTGGTACGTGCGTTTGTGTAGACGACGTTTCTGGAAAGGTGACTATGCACAAGATAAAATTGCGGCTTATCAAACGCTGTATACTTGTTTAATTAGTGTGGCTAAATTAAGCGCACCGATTGCGCCATTCTTTATGGACAGGCTGTATAGAGACCTTATACAAGCTACCAAATCCGAAAAATTTGAATCGGTGCACTTAGCACAATTCCCTATTTCGGTTGAAAAGTTTGTTGATAAATCGTTAGAGAGTAAAATGCAAAAAGCTCAAACCATTTCTTCACTAGTGTTGTCACTACGTAAAAAGGAAATGATCAAAGTGCGTCAACCTCTGCAAAAGGTAATGATTCCGGTACTTGACGAGGTTCAGAAGGCTGAAATCGAAGCGGTTGCTGACCTTATAAAAGCGGAAGTGAACGTCAAAGAAATCGAACTTTTAGACGATGCATCGGGTATTTTAGTGAAACAAATTAAGCCTAATTTTAAGGCCTTAGGTCCACGTTTTGGCAAGGAAATGGGCTTGATAGCCAAGGAAATACAGGCTTTTACTCAAGAACAGATCAATCTGTTGGACAAAGAGGGAAGTCTAAATATGGAAATTGCTGGAAAAGATGTAATTTTATCTTTAGAGGATGTAGAAATTTCTTCACAAGACATCGAAGGATGGTTAGTGGCCAATGCTAACGGAATTACAGTTGCACTTGATATTACCATTTCAGATGAGTTAAGAAAAGAAGGAATTGCTAGGGAGTTAGTAAATCGTATTCAGAATATACGTAAAGATTCTGGATTCGAAGTGACTGATAAAGTGAAAGTTTACGTTCAAAATCATGCTGTGCTTCAAGAAGCAGTAAAAAGTAATGAAAGTTACATCAAGTCGGAAACATTGACTGAAGAATTGCTATTTGTAGATTCTTTAGAAAATGGTACAGCAATTGAATTTGACGACATCCAAACAAAAATAGCGATAACAAAATAAACCAACCCAAAAAAAAAAAATTAACCAACCCATTAAATTATTTAGGCTATGATCGAGGAAATGACACGTTACTCAGATGCTGATTTAGCAGAGTTCAAACAGATAATCAAAGAAAAGATAGAAAAAGCACAAGCCGATCTTGACTTGATAAAAAGTGCCTATATGAATGATTTAAATAATGGCACTGATGACACTTCACCTACTTTCAAAGCTTTTGAAGAAGGTAGCGAAACGATGTCTAAAGAAGCCAATTCACAATTGGCCATTCGTCAAGAAAAATTCTTGAGAGATTTAAAAAACGCACTTTTCCGTGTAGAAAACAAAACGTATGGTGTATGTAGAGTCACCGGAAAGTTAATTGGAAAAGAAAGGCTTAGAATCGTTCCTCATGCAACCATGAGTATCGAAGCTAAGAATTTGCAACGATAAAAACATAAATTCCAAAGCATAAATTCCAAATTCCAAAAATTATCATTGGAATTTGGAATTTCTTTTTTGGAATTCTTTTTTTGAAATTTATATTTCGAATTTACCTATTTTTGCCCCACTAAAATGTATAAAATGTCATTACGTCAAGCCTATTTACTTATATTTCTACTGTTATTAGTAGACCAAGTTTCTAAAATCTATATCAAAACCAATTTCATATTAGGCGAAGAAGTGACCGTTTTTAATTGGTTCAAAATTCATTTTATAGAAAATGAAGGAATGGCATGGGGAACCAAAATTCCTGGCGAATATGGCAAGTTGTTTTTGACGGTTTTCCGCATTTTTGCTGTGGCTGGAATTAGTTATTGGTTATGGGATGCCGTGCGCAACCACAAAAGCTCTAATTATCTTATCGTGGCTATTGCCTTGATTTTTGCCGGAGCCTTAGGAAATATTATTGATTCTGTTTTTTACGGCGTTATTTTTAACGACAGTTATCAGCAATTGGCAGTTCTGTTTTCTGAAGAACCCTACGGGACTTGGTTTCACGGGCAAGTGGTCGATATGTTTTATTTTCCGATTATCAAAGACTATCCCATGCCAGAATGGGTACCGTTCCTTGGAGGGAGACCTTTTACGTTTTTCAATGCTATTTTCAACGTAGCCGATGTGGCCATTTCAACGGGTGTAGGCATCTTAATTGTTTTCAATAAAAAAGCTTTTCATAAAGGAGACGCCTAATTTTTAGGAGCTTTATCCTGTTGTCCACTTTTAAACCTGACAGGTTTAAAAGGATGCCACTTCCATCAGGGCTATGGGTTTACGTTACCCAAACAGTTCGGCTGCTACATCTTCAATTTTTGTGACTAACCGAATTTGAATCCCGGTATTTTTAAGCGCAATCTTGTTGTATTTAGAAACAAATATAGTTGAGAAACCCAGTTTTTCGGCTTCTTGTATGCGTTGGTCCACTCGATTCACGGGACGAATTTCACCAGAAAGTCCAACTTCTCCAGCAAAACAAAAATCTTTATGGATAGGAATGTCTTCGTTTGAAGATAAGATGGCGGCAACCACAGCCAAATCAATCGCTGGGTCATCAACCGAAAGGCCTCCTGTTACGTTCAAAAAGACATCTTTAGCGCCTAATCGGAAACCAGCTCTTTTTTCTAAAACAGCCAAAATCATATTCAATCGTTTGGCATTGTAACCTGTTGTGCTTCGTTGAGGTGTTCCGTAAACAGCGGTGCTTACAAGCGCTTGTATTTCTATCATTAAAGGACGCATACCTTCTAGCGTTGTCGCAATTGCGGTTCCAGAGAGTTGTTCGTCTTTGTGCGAAATCAAAATTTCAGACGGATTGGAAACTTCGCGTAAGCCACTGCCTAGCATTTCATAAATTCCTATTTCAGCAGTCGATCCAAAACGGTTTTTTAGTGAACGAAGGATGCGGTACACGTGGTTTCGGTCGCCTTCAAATTGCAAAACCGTATCGACCATGTGTTCCAGAATCTTTGGCCCGGCAATCGTGCCATCTTTGGTGATGTGGCCAATAAGAATCACTGGTACATTGGTTTCTTTGGCAAATTTTATCAACTCTGCAGTGGTTTCTCTAATTTGAGAAATACTTCCTGCAGTCGATTCAATATAATCCGTATGCAGCGTTTGAATCGAATCAATGATAACAATCTCAGGCTGCATCGCCTCGATTTGCTTAAAGATGTTTTGCGTTTTGGTTTCGGTCAAAATATAGCAATTGTCTCCATTGGGAGTAATGCGTTCTGCACGCATCTTGATTTGCTTTTGACTTTCTTCACCAGAAACATATAAGGTTTTGTAAGGCAGTTTTAAGGAAATTTGGAGTAACAATGTGCTTTTTCCTATGCCTGGTTCTCCACCCAATAAAATTAAGGAACCAGGAACGATTCCGCCTCCTAATACACGATTTAGTTCAGTATCGGTGGTGTCTAGTCTTATTTCAGCTGTCGAATCAATTTCGTTGATGCGCAACGGGCGTGGCGCTTTACTCAAAGCAACAGGTTCGCTTTTCCAAGCTACCTTCTCTTGTTTTTGAATAATTTCTTCTGCAATGGTGTTCCATTCTTTGCAGGAATTGCATTGTCCTTGCCATTTGGCATATTGAGCGCCACAATTTTGACAAAAAAAGGTAGTTTTTACTTTAGCCATTATTTTTTTGGAGCAATTTTACTTTGCATTAAATCATATTTCTCTAGCACAAATGTTTTGGTTAAAGCACCAATCTCCTGCATTTGAGAAGCATTTTGATAACGTTTCATGGCTTTTTTGTAATCTTCTTGTTTTTCATACATTAAGCCTAACTCGTATTCGGCTAGCATTGATTTTGGATAATATTTATCGGCTAATATGGCCAACTGATCCAATTCATTATATGCTTTATTTTTTAAAATGGCAGCCTCGATGGCAGTGAAGTCATTGATTCTTATGGGTAAATTCAGGTGTAAGGTTTCTTGAATCTTCGCATATTTTTTTTCTAAATAGTCAACATAACCTGATGGTAATACCGCTATTGTATTAGTGAACTCAGAGGAGCTTATCGGCTTGTAGGTTTCAAAAATTTGATGTAAGGCACTCGGAATGGCAAATAAAGTTTGAGAGTAATGCCCCGCGCTTTTAAAAGACTCAAATTTGTAATTGACTAGTGGATTCAGGTCTTTTTTTATATTATCATCAAGCATTTTTATGGGTTCAGCGATTTGTTGGATCTCATCATTACTAGTTGATAGATAATAGAAAATGGGGTTTTTACTGGCGCTTAGTTGTTCGGCAACTCTTGTCTCCATTAATGGTGGCAACTCTGGATTTAGTGAGATATACGCGTTAAAAATGGGGTTTTCTTTGTATAGAAAAAAGTTTAAAAATCCAGCCGTAGTATCCAAACCTGCAATCATTCGGAATGGGGCTACACGGTATTTATTTTCAATATAGGGTAGTAATTCTTGGCCAATAAATTCGTAAAAAGCAGCGCCCTTTTCTGACGGAAGACCTTGTGTTGCTTCATATTCACTGTCTTCAGCCCTCTCGTTGTTTTGATTTTGATGTATGCCAACAATTAGAGTTTCTGGAAAGTCATCCCAATAGCTTCCATAAACAATAGCCCCATAAAAAGGATCCAACAAAATGTCACCATCCAATAATAAAAGTAATGGGTATTTTTTGGTAGTGTTTTTTTCGTAGGATAGCGGTAAACTTATGGTTATTTTTCGTTTTTCGGCTAGCTTTTGTGAATCAAAGGTTTCGGTTTTGTTTTGAGCAAAAAATGGAATCGAAAACAATAGAAGAAATAAGACCTTTTTCATGATTTTGGAATTCTAAATTAGGGTTGAATTAAAAACAGAGCAAGATACCATTTTAATTTATTTTATGGATATTTCGCAAAAATTTGTTGCCGTTCCTGGTCAAACGCATGAGTTTAAAAAAATGAAAAATAGCCACTAATTTCAAGAAAGTGAAAAAAACTTTGACAGCAGTTTGGCGAACTTTGTTTACCGCTGATTCGCTGATTTTCAAAGATTAAAAAAAGTGTTAGATAGAATTAAAAAAACTAAAACAAATTATAATATCTTAAATAGCACAAATTTGCCCATGAAGATAATATCGTGTCATTCAAATTTTAGTATCACAAATTAGTGCATATTAGTTTCATTCGAGGCGAAAAAATAAATGGTGCGTTTGCCATTGTTGCGGTTACTTCACACAAATGAAGTAAAGAAAATCCGTTATTATTTCAACTTTGATAAAGAAAAATGAAATTAGGTAAGAGAATTGTCATTTTCATTAGGAAAAACAATCCAAGGTTTGAAGGTTTTGGCTTCTTCAAATTCTAAAGTAGCGTAAGAGATGATAATAATAATGTCATCCTTTTGAACTTTTCTAGCTGCTGGGCCATTCAGGGTAATGGTGCCTGAGTTTTTTTCTCCTTTGATGGCATACGTTTCAAAACGCTCGCCGTTGTTGATGTTTACGATGGAAACTTTTTCTCCTTCGATGATATTGGAGGCATCTAATAGGGCTTCGTCAATAGTAATGCTTCCGATATAATTTAAATCGGCACCAGTTACTTTTACACGATGAATCTTAGATTTTACTACTTGAATTTGCATGCGACAAAGGTAATTAATTAAATGGTATCGTGTCAATCAAACGGATGTTGTTAACAAAAACAGCAATAAATGCACGACAATTTCTAGCTTTTTCTTTAAAAGTGATAGGTAAAAGTGTGGATTCTTCAGCAATAACGAAATATTCTAATTCAAATAAAGGGTGTTTTTCGAATTCTTTTTTGACCCATTCTTCCACCAAATCAACCTCTTGAGTTTGGAATTTTTCTTTGGCCTGGTTTAGTATTTTGTAAATAATAGCGGCTTCGTTTCTTTCGGATGCAGTTAGTCTTGAATTACGGGAACTCATAGCTAAACCATTTGATTCTCTGTGAATTGGGCATGCAACAATCGTTACAGGAAGTTGGTTTTTGGCTACTAATTTTTTTACGATTTGTAATTGCTGGAAATCTTTTTCACCAAAATAAGCATTTGTTGGGCATACGATTTCGAAAAGTCGTTTAACGATAGTACCAACACCGTCAAAATGACCTGGCCTGAATTTTCCTTCCATTTGATGTTCTAGGCCATCAAAATCAAAAGATGCAGCAGTAGTTTTTCCTTCATAAATATCCTCAACGCTAGGTGCATAAACGATTATATTTTTGTTTAATGCCTTCATTTTTGCAACATCAGCCTCAAGAGTTCTAGGATATTTGGCAAGGTCTTCAGGATTGTTGAATTGGGTAGGGTTGACAAAAATACTGACCACTGTTACTTCGTTTTCAAGTAAGGATCGCTGCATTAATGCCAAATGACCTTCATGCAAAGCGCCCATGGTGGGAACAAAACCGATGGTAGAATTGTGAACCGTTTGGGAATCCAAAAAAGCTCTTAATTCGATGTTTTTATTGAAGATTTGCATGCACATTTTATTATAATTAGGTGCAAACATAATATTTTAGTCCATAACTGCATAAAATTTTGTAATTTTGCCACGTTTTTATTGCCAATACATAAAGTAAAAAATACTATGAAAGATAAGAGGATATTATATGTGTCATCTGAAGTTGTTCCTTATCTTGCTGAGAATGAGGTCTCTTTGATGTCCTATGATGTGCCAAAAATGATCAACGATCAAGGAGGGCAGATACGAATATTCATGCCACGATATGGGAATATTAATGAAAGAAGACATCAATTGCATGAGGTAATTCGTCTTTCTGGGATGAATTTAGTGGTAAATGATTTAGACATGCCTTTAATTATTAAGGTAGCATCTATCCCAAAAGAACGCATTCAGGTTTATTTTATTGATAATGATGAATATTTCAAACGCAAAGCTACTTTTGCTGATGAAGATGGGGTGATGTATCCCGATAACGATGAGCGAGCGATCTTTTTTGCAAAGGGAGTTGTGGAAACGGTTAAGAAACTGAACTGGGTTCCCGATATTATTCATGTTCATGGATGGATGGCTTCAATGTTGCCTGTTTATATGAAACATTACTACAAAAACGAGGCCTTGTTTTCCGAAACTAAAATCGTTACTTCTGTTTATTCCGAATCTTTTTCCGAATCTTTAGATGCTGATATGATTAATAAAGTGAAATTTGATGGGGTTCCTCATGAAGCAATAGCGGATTTAGAAGTGCCTAATTACGAAAACATTTTGAAAACCGCAATTTTAAACTCTGATGCAGTCATCGTTGCTTCAACTAATTTGACTCCAAGTTTAACAAAATTTATAGAATCTTCCACCAAACCTTTTTTACCTTTCACTCCAAAAGAGGGATTCGCAGAGGCGTATACCAATTTTTATAAAGAGCAGGTGCTTTAATATTTAACTTACACTATTTTATGTACAATACGGCATTCTTAAAGAAGTTATTCCTTCTTTGTAGTTTTTTTATTTTGTTTTCTTGTGATAAAGACTTCAATGTAGTTGGGGAAGATTTAATTGGGAATAATAACTTTGATTTAGTAAAAGAGTATTATTCAGTAAAAGCGTACAATCAAAAAACAGGAGTGGTTCAAACCGATAATTTGCCTATCAATGCATTAGGATTTTATACTAATGCAACATTTGGAACTACTTCTGCGAGTTTTGCTACTCAATTAACTTTAGAAAAAGCCAATCCTGAAATTGGTGCAAATGCTGTTATGGATAGTGTGGTGATAACCATACCTTATTTTAACAAACTGAAGGATACGGATTCTAAAACTGGAATCAAAACCTACGAATTAGATTCTATTTTCGGAACTTCCAAAGCGCCATTCAAGTTAAGTATCTATGAATCCGGTTATTTTATGCGTGATTTGGATCCCACTACCAACTTTAAAGAAAAACAAGCATTTTATAATGATCAAAAAAATGATTTTGATGCTTTGAAGAAAGGAAATCGTATCAATGATGCATCCAATGTTGCTGAAAATGACGCATTTTATTTTGATCCAACTGAAATTGCAGAAAAAACTATAGATGAAGAAACTAAAAAAGAAACTACAAAGCGATCTGCGCCTGCCATGCGCTTAAAATTGAGCAATTCCTTTTTTACATCTAAGATTTTAAATGCTCCCTCGGGTAAATTGGCTTCCAATGATGCCTTTAAAGATTATTTTAGAGGATTGTATTTTTCTATTGAAAAAACAGGAGCCAATGAAAATATGGCTTTGATTGATTTTACAAAAGGAACCATTAGAATGTATTACAAAGAAGATTTGTCAACAACCAGTAATGGAGTAACTACTGTAAAAAGAGTGAACAAAACTTTGGATCTTTATTTAAAAGGTAATACCGTTAATTTCTTAGAACAAACCAATGCAAATGTTGATTATATTAATGCCGTTTCTACTCCTAATTTAACAGAAGGTGATGCTAAACTTTATTTAAAAGGTGGGACAGGTTCCTTGGCGGTGTTGGAATTGTTTGGGCCTGATGCAGATAATAATGGTGTTGCAGATCAATTGGAATTGATAAGAAGTAAAGGATGGTTAATCAATGAGGCCAACTTGATTTTTAATATTGATGCTGCTTCAATGAAAAACAATCTGGAACCTAACAGAATTTACCTTTATAACTTAACGAATAAAACCCCTGTTTTAGATTATTTGACGGATAATACTACAGCACCAAGAGCCGTGGGTTCTGAAAAATTTGACAAATTTATTTTTGGAGGAACTCTAATTAAAGAAGCAGTTACGGATGGAAGAGGTTTAACCTACAAAGTAAGAATCACGAACCACATCAAAAACCTAATAAAAAATGCTGATTCTACCAATGTAAAATTAGGAGTTGTGGTGACTGAGAGTATAGGTATTGGGTCATTTAATAAACTTAAAACTCCAAATACAATGTTCTCATATGTTCCTACTGCCTCAGTTTTGAACCCCTTAGGAACGATACTTTTTGGAGGACATCCAAGCGTACCAGAAGAGAAAAGATTACGATTACAAATTATTTATACCAAACCGAATTAAAAAATTATAGTATGTGTGGAATTGTTGGATATATAGGCTATAGAGAAGCTTACCCGATAGTGATTAAAGGGTTAAAGCGTTTAGAATACAGAGGCTATGATAGTGCTGGAATCATGATATACGATGGTAAAGACATTAAACTTTGTAAAACAAAAGGAAAGGTATCTGATTTAGAAACTAAAACTCTTGAAGAAATAAGCAGTAATGGATCTATTGGAATGGGGCACACTCGTTGGGCTACTCATGGTGTTCCAAATGATGTGAATTCGCATCCACACGTTTCTAATTCTGGGGATTTAACCATTATTCATAATGGGATTATTGAGAATTATGCTCCTTTAAAACAAGAGTTAATTAATAGAGGTTATGTTTTTCACTCTGATACCGATACAGAAGTTTTGGTTAATTTGATTGAAGAAGTACAGAAAAAGGAAAAATTAAAGCTTGGAAAAGCTGTGCAATTAGCCTTAAATCAGGTTATTGGTGCTTATGCTATTGCTGTTTTTGATAAAAAAAATCCAGAAGAAATTGTAGCCGCTCGTTTAGGAAGTCCATTGGCAATTGGAGTTGGAGAAGGAGAATTTTTTGTAGCTTCTGATGCCTCTCCTTTTATCGAATATACTTCAAATGCTGTATATTTAGAAGATGGTGAGATGGCCAACATTCGTTTGCACAAACCCATGAAGGTTCGTAAAATTAAAGATGATTCTTTGGTTGATCCATATATTCAAGAGTTACAAATGAATTTGGAGCAAATTGAAAAAGGAGGTTATGAGCATTTTATGCTGAAAGAAATTTATGAGCAACCCAATGTAATTAAAGATACCTATAGAGGAAGACTTCATGCCAATGAAGGTATTATTCAGATGGCTGGTGTAGAGGATAATCTGGAAAAATTTTTAAACGCAGAACGAATTATTATTGTAGCCTGTGGTACATCATGGCATGCAGGTTTAGTGGCCGAATATGTTTTTGAGGAATTTACAAGAATTCCTGTTGAAGTGGAGTATGCCTCTGAATTTAGATACCGTAATCCAATTATCACAAGCAAAGATGTTGTGATTGCTATTTCTCAGTCAGGAGAAACTGCTGATACAATGGCTGCTATTAAATTAGCAAAAGAGCATGGTGCTTTTGTTTTTGGTGTATGTAACGTAGTAGGTTCATCTATTTCTAGAGAAACGCATGCTGGAGCGTATACCCATGCAGGACCAGAAATTGGGGTGGCTTCTACTAAAGCATTTACCACTCAAATCACCGTTTTAACTATGATGGCGTTGCGATTAGCAAAAGCAAAAGGAACTTTAACCCAGTCAGATTATCGTACTTACTTACAGGAATTGGAATTTATTCCTGCTAAAGTTTTAGAAGCCTTAGAAACAAATGAACAATCCAAATTAATTGCAGCTACCTTTAAGGATGCTCCAAATTGTTTGTATTTAGGGCGTGGTTATAATTTTCCAGTAGCTTTGGAAGGCGCTTTAAAACTAAAAGAAATTTCATATATCCATGCTGAAGGTTATCCTGCCGCTGAGATGAAGCATGGACCGATTGCACTCATCGATGAGCATATGCCAGTGATAGTTATTGCTCCAAAGCAAGGACATTATGATAAAATTGTAAGTAATATTCAAGAAATAAAATCAAGAAGTGGGCGTATCATCGCTGTGGTAACCAAAGGGGATACACAAGTGCGTGAATTGGCTGATTTTGTAATTGAAATCCCTGAAACTTCTGATGCACTTTCTCCTTTAATTACAACAATTCCATTGCAATTATTATCCTATCATATAGCTGTTCTTCGTGGTTGTAATGTGGATCAACCAAGAAATTTAGCCAAATCGGTTACTGTAGAATAACTACGATTTTCAAATTTTAAAACCCCAAATGTGCTTCATTTGGGGTTTTTTTATGCGTTTTTGTGATTTTTTTCAATCGATTTCGTTAGCAAATTCATTTTTATTAAAAACACAAAAAATTACCACAAAAAATAGGGAATTGACAATTTATTATGCGCGCATAATTTATTTTTCAATTGTTTTCTCTAAATGATACAGTATAATGTAAATTTTGCATTAAGAATAAGCGTTTTTTTGGCCCTTTTTAATGCTATTTTGGCAGATTTTAGGGGCCATTTTTAATAATGTCAAAAATATTTTTACATTTACGACCTAAACCAATTAATTCTAACCAAATGAGGATTTATTTACTTTTTTTGTCTTTGTTTTTTTGTGGAGTAACCTTCGCTCAAAATTCAATTACAGGGTTCATTTCAGATCGTACGGGACAGCCAATTCCGGGGGTCAATGTTAAAGCAATCGGTCAAGACGCAAGCACAGCTTCTGATTTTGATGGAAATTTTGTTTTGAAATCTATTAAATCTTTGCCTGTAAAGGTTGAGTTTTCTAGTTTGGGTTTTAAAACGCAAGTAATAACGGTTACTTCTTACACCCAAAAAATCACAATTAAGCTTTTGGATGAAGAAACCAAATTAGAGGAGATTGTAGTTTCGGCTTCTAGAACTCCAGAGCGTGTTTTAGAATCTCCTGTGACCATTGAAAGAATGGGTATTGCTGAGGTAAAAAAAACAGCTTCTCCTTCTTTTTATGATGGATTAGAGAATATGAAAGAAGTGCAAATGAATACTTCGAGTATGTCGTTTAAATCTATCAATACACGTGGATTTGCTTCTGTAGCAAATACTAGATTCATGCAATTAGTAGATGGGATGGATAACTCCTCTCCATTGTTAAATTTTCCCTTAGGTAACCTTATCGGTCTTTCAGAGATTGATGTTCAAAGTGTTGAGTTGTTACCAGGAGCCTCTTCTGCTTTATATGGTGCCAATGCGTTCAATGGTATTTTGTTTATGAACAGTAAAAACCCTTTTTCTTCACCTGGAATTACTGCTTATGCCAAATTTGGACAAACAAGTCAACAAGCTGCTGGGACAAACGATTACTATGATTATGGAGTTAGAATGGCGGGAGTGTTTAGTGATAAATTTGCAGCCAAAGCTAATTTCTCTGTAATGAGAGGAACTGAGTGGCATGCAGTAAATTATGATGACAAGACTAGAGCTGGAATTGATAGAAATACGATCAATTATGATGGTATTAACGTGTATGGTGATGAGGTAGCTACTAATATTAAAAATGTGGGTACGGCTCTTGCTGCACAAGGGTTGATTCCTGCTTCTGCAGTAAATTTATTGCCTAACACCAATGTGAGTAGAACAGGTTACAACGAGGTAGATTTGACAGATAATAAAGTAGCAAACACTAAGATTGATTTTTCATTGCATTACCGTCCTTTCGGAAATGAAAATTTAGAAGTGATTTGGCAAAGTAAATTTGGTTTTGGGAATACCGTTTATCAAGGAGCGAATCGTTACTACTTGAATAACTTTTTTATGCAACAACATAAAATTGAGTTCAAAGGCAAGAATTTCTTTGTAAGAGGGTATTTCACAACCGAAGATGGAGGTTCTTCTTATGATATGTTGTTTACCGGTATCAATGTAAATAGAAAATGGAAAGATGACAGAACATGGTTTGGGCAATATGCTGGGGCCTACATCTCAGGAACTCTAGGGGGGTTAACGCCTGAGCAAGCACATGCTAATGCTAGAAAAACTGCCGATACTGGCAGACTAATTCCAGGTACTGATGCGTTCAAAAATGCTTTCAATCAAGTTGTGTCAGACCCAAACGTTTTATCAGGTTCCAAACTATTTGATAATTCAAGAATTTATCATTCAGATGCCAATTACAATTTTAAAGACTTAATTTCTTTTGCTGAAATCCAAGTGGGAGGTTCATTCAGACAATACCAATTGGATTCTGGAGGCCGTATTTATACAGATGCGGATGGTCCTATTTATTATAATGAATACGGTATGTATACCCAAGCTACTAAAAAAATGATGGAGGATCGTTTGAAGTTTACAGGATCTATTCGTTATGATAAATCTCAAAATTTTAAAGGGAATATTTCTCCAAGAGTGTCTTTAGTATACTCAGCTGGAGCTAATAAAAACCATAATTTTAGAGGGTCTTTCCAAACAGGTTTTAGAAACCCAACCACTCAAGATCAATATATCGGATTTAATGTAGGAAGTGCTATTTTATTAGGATCTGCTCCTGATAACTTAACTAGATATTCTGAAACGTTACCAGTTGCAACAGCACTAGGTCAATCTTTTGCTGGTGGTACTACTGCAACCATAAACGGATTGAATGCTTATAATAATTCTTATACTGCTTCATCTGTACTTGCGTTTGCGGCTGCTGGAGGCAATACCGCTTTGTTAAGAAAAACGAATGTTGATTTTGTAAAGCCAGAAGAAGTTAAAGCATTTGAATTAGGATACCGTTCTTTTGTTAACAAGACCTCTATTGATATTAATGGTTACTACAACATCTATAATAATTTTATTGGTAATTTAAATGTAGTGGCACCATTATATGGTACTGCTCAAGATGCACCAAATGCCACACCAAATCCTGCTGATACAGGATGGCAGTCAGTACACGCTTTAGGAACTGGGAATACTAGAACATTTCAATTGTACACCAATACTGCTTTAGAGATCAAATCGTTAGGATTTGGAATTGGATTGACTAGAAAAGTGTACCAAGATTTTGAAGTAGGTGTAAATTACAACTATGCAGAATTTAGCTTTGATCAGGCTCAAGACCCAAGTTTTGAAGCAGGTTTCAACACACCAAAACATCGTGTAAAAGCTTCTATTGGTAATGAAAGAGTATTCAAAAATTTCGGATTTAATGTGAGTGGTAGATGGAATAGTGAGTACTTGTGGCAATCTTCTTTTGCTGACGGTATGATTGAAGCTGCTACTGTAATTGATGCTCAATTGAACTATTTAATCCCATCTTTGAAATCTACAATTAAGGTAGGTGCTTCAAATATTGGTAGAAGAGAGTACGGTCAAGTATTAGGAGCTGGATTAATCGGGCAACAATATTTTGCTTCTTGGACAATCAACCCATAATATTCATTATTTAAATTATATAAAAATGATAAAAAATTTCAAATGGTTACTTTTTGCTTCTATAGCATTTGTAGCTTGTAATAATGAAGATGAAGTAACGATAGATGCGAATTCATCTGATGGAAAACCTTTAACGGCAGGTACGGCAGTAGTAACTAAATATGTTGCTTTAGGAGATTCTTATGCTGCGGGCTATAGTGATAATGCTCTTTTTAAAATAGGTCAAGAAGGTTCCTATGCCAATGTATTAGCACAGCAATTTGCTTTAGCTGGTGGAGGAGAATTTAAAACGCCGTTAATGGCGGACAATTTAGGAGGATTGTTGTTAGGGGGTAATGTAATTGCGGGTACTAGATTGTTTTTTAATGGTTCAGCACCGGTTGCAGTTCCAGGAAAACCTACTACAGAAGTTACAACAAAACTAACGGGTCCTTTTAATAATTTAGGGGTGCCTGGGGCTAAAAGTTACCATTTGGTAGCGCCAGGTTATGGTAATGTGGCTGGAGTAGCTACTGGTCAAGCTAATCCTTACTTTGCTAGATTTGCGACTTCTGCTTCAACAACTGTAGTTGCTGATGCTGTTGCTCAAGATCCAACGTTCTTTTCTTTATGGATTGGTGGCAATGATGTATTGGGTTACGCAACTTCAGGAGGGACTGGTAAAGATCAAAAAGGGAATTTAAATCCAGCTACATATGCTGCAAATGATATTACGGACCCATCGGTTTTTGCTAATGTATTTTCTAATATCGTTAATGCAATGACAGCTAAAGGAGCAAAAGGCGTTGTGGCTAATTTGCCATATGTAACAGCTTTGCCTTTTTTCACAACGGTGCCAACTAATCCAATTCCAGGTT
This sequence comes from Flavobacterium sp. RSSA_27, assembly GCF_051547125.1. Classification (NCBI taxonomy): domain Bacteria; kingdom Pseudomonadati; phylum Bacteroidota; class Flavobacteriia; order Flavobacteriales; family Flavobacteriaceae; genus Flavobacterium; species Flavobacterium sp. RSSA_27. The sequence continues at coordinate 20,368 of NZ_JBPTTN010000009.1, read as the reverse complement.
TAAGCCCAACACAAGCGGGTCAATTGAATCAATTATTTGGAGGTATAAATGCGGCTTTGGGTGGAGCAGGATTGCCAGCTCGTTTTGCGACAATAGTTGCTGATGATGGAAACCCGAAAACTACAGAAAGCAATCCATTACTTATAATAGATGAATCTTTGCCTAATATATCTGCACAAATTACAGCTGCTTTAACTCCTAGTTTAGGAGCGGGAACTGCTGCTGCCTTAGGTGGTCTTTATGGTCAAGCAAGACACGCAAGTAGTGCTGCAGGTAAACAAGACTTTATTTTATTAACTGCAAGAGGTGTTATTGGTACACCTCAAGCAGGAGCGCCTGCTGGTTTTAATACAGTAGGAGTTACATTTCCGATGGGTGATGGAACGGCATTAACTAATTCAGAGTTTTTGGAAATCAAAGCTGCAACCGATGCTTACAATGCAACCATCAAGGCGGTAGCAGATGCAAAGGGATTAGCTTTTGTAGATTTACGACCAATTATGGATCAAATCGCAGGACCTGGAATAACATTTAATGGTTTCAATACAACTTCAGCTTTCATATTTGGGGGGATGTTTTCATTAGATGGGGTGCATCCTAGCCCAAGAGGTTATGCAATCATATCTAATTATTTTGCACAAGCTATTAATGCGAAATATGGTTCGAACTTTAAAGATGTAAATGTTGGTCAGTATCGTATCTTATATCCAGCATCACTATAAAAACCAAATAAAAAAGCAATAACCTAATGAACCACCTGTATAATGCAGGTGGTTTTTTTATGGTGAATAATGAAATTGATGAAAGTAGAGGACTGCTTTTGTGAGTTTGATAAAAAATATCATTTTTTTTAAAAAAAAGGTATTGATTATGTATTTTAAAAAATATATCTTTGCACACGGAAAAAAGCATCTGAAAGACCTGATTTCTGAAGATGAATTTCACAAACCTAAATAGCTATTTAATAAATACATAAGTAATGTCTAAAGTAATAGGAAAAGTTGCCCAAATCATTGGCCCAGTAGTAGACGTAGTTTTCAACGGTAAGGATGTTGAACTTCCAAAAATTTATGACTCATTAGAAGTCACAAGAAAAGATGGTACTTTATTGGTACTAGAAGTGCAATCTCACATTGGTGAAAATACCGTTCGTACCATTTCGATGGACTCTACAGATGGTTTGAGCAGAGGTTATGAAGTAGTGGGTACAGGAAATCCAATTCAAATGCCAATTGGTCCAGACGTTTACGGACGTTTGTTTAATGTGGTTGGAGATGCGATTGATGGTTTAGGTGAATTGCCTAAAACTGGTGAAAACGGATTGCCAATTCACAGACCTGCTCCAAAATTCGAAGATTTATCTACTTCTTCTGAAGTTTTATTTACAGGTATCAAAGTAATCGATTTGATTGAGCCTTACGCTAAAGGAGGTAAGATTGGATTGTTTGGTGGTGCTGGTGTTGGTAAGACAGTATTGATTCAGGAGTTGATTAACAATATTGCAAAAGGTCACGGAGGTCTTTCTGTATTCGCAGGAGTAGGAGAAAGAACTCGTGAAGGAAATGACTTGCTTCGTGAGATGTTAGAGTCAGGAATTATTAAATATGGTGAAGATTTCATGCACTCTATGGAAAATGGAGGATGGGATTTATCTAAAGTTGATATGCCCGGAATGAGAGAGTCTAAAGCTACTTTCGTTTTTGGACAAATGAATGAGCCTCCAGGAGCTCGTGCACGTGTGGCACTTTCTGGATTATCTATCGCTGAATATTTCCGTGATGGAGCTGGATCTGATCAAGGAAAAGATGTATTGTTCTTCGTGGATAACATCTTCCGTTTTACGCAAGCAGGTTCTGAGGTATCAGCACTTTTAGGACGTATGCCATCTGCTGTAGGTTACCAACCAACATTGGCAACTGAGATGGGTGCGATGCAAGAGCGTATTACTTCTACAAACAAAGGATCTATTACATCTGTACAAGCGGTTTACGTTCCTGCGGATGACTTAACTGACCCTGCACCAGCAACAACTTTTGCTCACTTAGATGCTACAACAGTATTGTCTCGTAAAATTGCTGAGTTAGGTATTTATCCTGCGGTAGATCCATTGGATTCTACATCAAGAATTTTGACTCCTCATATCTTAGGTGATGATCACTATAACTGTGCACAAAGAGTTAAAGAAATTCTTCAAAAATACAAACAATTGCAAGATATCATCGCGATTCTTGGTATGGAAGAGTTATCAGAAGATGATAAATTGGCGGTTGCAAGAGCACGTCGTGTACAACGTTTCTTGTCTCAACCTTTCCACGTAGCGGAGCAATTTACAGGTATTCCTGGAGTTTTGGTTGATATTAAAGATACCATCAAAGGATTTAACATGATTATTGATGGTGAATTGGATCACTTGCCAGAATCTGCTTTCAACCTTAAAGGTACTATCGAGCAAGCGATCGAAGCAGGAGAGAAAATGTTAGCCGAAGCTTAATCAAGCATAGCTTGACAAACATCAAAAAATAAAAATTCCAAATTCCAAAATTGGGATTTGGAACTTTATAATTTGGAATTTAAAAAAAAGTTATGATTTTAGAAATTGTATCAGCAGAAGCAAAATTATTTAATGGAGAAATTACTTCTATTACTCTTCCAGGTGTAGACGGAAGTTTTCAAATCTTGAATAATCACGCGCCAATTGTCTCGTTACTAAAACAAGGAACTGTAAAAATTGCAGCCAATAGTTTTGATTTTATAAGCGAAGGAGAAACTAAATTTAAAAAAGTTTCTAATCAATTATACACACTTGATATCGAGTCTGGAACAATTGAAATGAAAGACAATAAATTGATTCTTTTAGCAGACTAAGAGAATATAAATTAGATTTTAAGCCCAACATTTGTTGGGCTTTTTTATTTTATAAAGTACCTTTTTTTTTGGAGTTTTCCTCCAAAGTTGTATAATTTTCAATTCTATGTATTTTTTTTGAAAAAGAGTTGTTGGTAGTGCATTAACTTTTATGTCGACCGATTGGTACTTATTTTTTGATTGATTAAAGACATCATCTACTCTTTTATGATGATTTATCGGTTTAATTTTAAGCTTTGCCAACTAAGAAACCTTGATTACTCAAAAAATATCCATATTTTAGCTAAAATTATTTGAATTGAAGCACCCTTTTTTACATATTTCTTATCTATTTCTTTTTTGTGAGTTACTTTTTGCACAAAAAAGCAATAAATTTACTACAATATATCAGTCTAATTCCGAACCTAGTGTAAAGGTGGGTTTACTCTTAAAACAAGGGGAGCGATTAGAGAAAAAAAACCTAGATTCCGCCTTATTTTATTATAACAAAGCACTTCTTTTTAAAGAAAACATTTCTGATACACTTTTGGCAAGAGTATACTCTCGTTTGGGAGCGGTTTATTTATTGAAAGGAAACCATGATATTTGTTTGGATTATCAATTTAAAGCATTAAATATCTATGAAGAATATCCGGTATCATTAGATGTTTTAAAAGTTTACAATATTATAGGGCTAGTGTATTTTTATCAAGATAATTTTGATAAAGCACTGTTGCATTTTAATAAAGTCAATGGGTATCTAGATAAAAAAATTGGCTCAGACACACTAAAAGTGTATGCTTTTAAAGGCAAACTGCTCAATAATATTGGAATTATATATGATAATAAAAATCAATTAGATACTGCCCTGGAGTATTTTACTCAAGCTTCTACGTACAGTAAAAAAGTCAATGATGTACAAAATTTATCTTCTGTATATTCGAATATGGGTTTGATTTATTTAAAAAGTAGAAGATTCGAATTAGCCGAGGCAACCTTTGTTGAGGCGCTTCGCATTCGTCAAAAGGAAAACAACGTCTATGGTTTATGTAAGTCGTATTATCATTTGGGATTGCTTTATAAAGACAAAGAGCTATTAGATAAAGCACTTGAGAATTTTTTAATTAGTTTAAAATATTGTCGTATTGCCAATGCTTCCTCTGCAAGAGAAGAGGTCTTGAAAGAGTTAAGTATAGTAATGGCAAGAAAAGAAAATTATCAGCAAGCCTATCAATATCATATTGCTTATAAAGCATTAAGTGACAGTCTTTTTAATAAAGAGAATCACCAAAAAATGATTCAATCTGAGATGCAGTATCAATTTGACAAAAAAAATCAAATTGCTAAAGCCTCTCAAGACCAGCGTGAGCTTTTGTTTATTAGTATCGCTGTCGTTTTATTCTTGGGTATAATCATAGTTATTATTATGTACCGTTTGCAGGGTTCAAAAGCTAAAATTCAACAATTAGCCAAAGAGAGAGCTGAGTTGAGCAACAAAGAATTTACCTTAAGGGAATATACTTTAAAAAGGGAATTAGAATTCAAAAACAAGGAGCTTACCACGAATATTATTTATTTGTTAAAGAAGAACGAGCTCATTGTTGAAATTTCGGATCGCTTAATGGCTTTGAAAAAGCAGGTTAAGAAAGAGGACCAAGAATTTATAAAGAAAATCATATTTGATATTAAAAATGCCCAAGATGAAGATGTTTGGAAGGAATTTGAAGTTCGTTTTAATTTAGTATATAATGATTTTTATGAACGCTTGAAAGAGAAATATCCAGATTTGACGACTAATGAAAAAAGGATATGTGGTTTTTTAAGATTGAATATGACCTCTAAAGAGATTTGTTCTTTAACCAGACAATCCTATAACAGTTTAAATGTTGCTCGAGCGCGTTTGCGTAAAAAACTTAATATTCAAAATGAAGAAGTAAGTTTGATCAATTTTTTAGAATCTATTTAGAATCCTGCTTAAAAGGGTTTTCTTTATGCATTATTATGTAAGGTTTTACTTGAAAAGTAAAGCCTTTTTTAGTTTCCTGTTGTACTACGACATTATTTTTAAACTTCCTGCTGCTTTTGCACCCGATTCTGTATTGCTTAGCTGGTTCGTAACCGTTTGAATCACTATTGTTTAATACTATTGTAGTATTTTCATGCTATTTCTCGCTACTATTTGAATTTTTTGGGCTACAATGTGTTTTTATTTGCTTGTATTTGCTATTGTGTTGATTCTTAGTCGCAACCATTTTATTGCCCTTTATTTTTATCTTTTAACTTGTGGTTCCTAAAAGCAAAAGTTTTTGATCCAGAATAGTTGGATTTCCTTTTAATTGTTAAAAAACTTAACAGTTGTTTACTTCACAATACTCATTTTTTGTTGGTTTTTTATTTTTCATTTTCATTTTTTATGTGGTTTTGTACTCATTTAAATTACTGTAAATAAATTATTTACAAAATAATGTATTGTAATTGTAATGGTGATTTTTGAGGTGTTATATAAAATGTAATGCCGTTAAAATTTGGTTAAACACTTATTTTATTATCATTGTTTGACAAATAAATTCAAAATGACTTTTGGAATTGAAACAGTTTTTAAATAACCACCGATTTAAAGCTGTTTGAGTTTTGAAATTCACAAAAAAGATTACTAATTAAATAAACAATTAAATGAAAAATTTTTACAAAAAGCGAAACCCTTTCTTGTGGTTTTTGATTTTTACGCTTTGGACTGTTTTTTCATTTGGTCAGGTTTCTACCTTTAAGCAAGGAGTGAAACAAGGTGCAATTAAAGTTAAGTTTTCTGGGTTAACACCTCAAACTTTAAAAAACATCAACTCGGCCAAAGGAACAAAGCCGACCACTGGAATTGCATCTTTTGATAAAGTTGCGACTAAAGTTGGCGTAAGGAAAATGCAACGTCTCTTCCCGGAAAATGCCAATCCAAGGTTAGAGGCTAAATTAAAGAAACACAAACTCGATTTGTGGTATGTCGTTGAATTCGATCCTAGCATGGATCCAAAAGCTGTAGTTCAAAACTTTAAAGGAGTTGCTGAACTACAATCTGTTGAAGTAGAAAGACAAAAAGTGTTGTCTAATTACCAGTTTAAAACGGTAAATATGAATACAACACGCAATTCAGCAGTTGCAGCTTATTTTGATGACCCAAAATTAGGGGATCAATGGCATTATAACAATACCGGTCAAACGGGATATACCAATGGATCAAGTGTGAATTTATTTAAGGCTTGGGATGTTGTAAAAGGTAGTCCAGATATTGTGGTTTCTATCCACGATCAAGGAGTTGATGTGAACCATCCTGATTTGAAAGCGAACATTTGGGTGAATACCGCTGAATTGAACGGAAAAGTTGGTGTAGATGATGACAACAATGGTTATGTAGATGATTTGAATGGGTGGAATTTTGACAAGAAAAGCCCAATTATTGATGCACAACCACACGGTACTCACGTAGCAGGTACGGTAGCAGCTGTAAACAACAATGGAATTGGGGTTGCAGGTGTAGCTGGAGGTAGTGGTAAAAATGATGGTGCAAAAGTAATGTCTTTACAAAGTTTAGGTGGTGGAAGTATTGACCAAACTTTTATTTATGCCGCAAATAATGGCGCTATCATTTCTCAAAACAGCTGGGGGTATACTACTCCTGGTCAATTTGAGCTTTCCATGAAAGATGCAATCGACTATTTTATTGCTGAAGCTGGGGATTTTGTAAATAGCCCAATGCGCGGTGGAATTGTAATTTTTGCTGCAGGTAATAGTGATTCTGATGATTTATGGTATCCTGGATATTATGACAATGTGGTAACCGTAAGTGCAATTGGACCCAACTGGAAAAGAGCTACTTATTCTAATTATGGTACTTGGGTAGATATTGCTGCTCCAGGAGGAGAAATGACTCTTGGAGGAAATAATGGAGTTTTGAGTACGCTACCAAAAAACCAATATGGTTTTTTTGAAGGAACCTCTATGGCTTGTCCGCACGTTTCAGGTATTGCAGCCTTAGCCATTCAAAATAGAACCAAACAATTAACTCCTGAAGTTTTGAAAACAAAACTATTAACTGGAGTTGTAGATATCGATAGTCACAATCCAAATTACAAAGGTAAATTAGGTGTGGGGCATATCGATGCTTTCTTAGCCATACAAAACAATCAAGGATTAGCACCTGAAACAATTTCTGATTTAAGTTTGAAAGGAATTTCACAAGAGTTTGCTAATTTGTCATGGACAGTACCAGCAGATGCTGATGATGCTCAACCAACAGAATATAAAGTATACTATCATACTTCGCCAATTTCAAAAAGTAATTTGGCAGCAGCTTCAGTTGAAACCTTCAAAAGTGCTGCTTTAAAAGGAGAAACGATAAACTTTACAGTAAATAACCTGTTAGGTCTAACCAATTATTACTTTGCGGTTGTAGCCGTAGACCGTTGGAAAAATCAATCAGACATTTCTAACAGTGTTATGGGTACTACCAATCAAGGTCCAAAAATTGATGTGGATGACAACAGTAAAGATATTTATATTGATGTTAATGCCGGTTCTGCTTTCAAAGGAACCCATGATTTAACAGTTTTGAATAATGCTGATGGGATTTTAAGATGGGAATTCTCTACTCGTCATAAAGAAACCTTCCTTTCTTTTTCTTCTAAAACTTTAAACTATCCTAAGCTAACGACGGCTAAAGCTGCTTCTTTAGGTAAAGTGGCCAAAGTTAATGCAACTTTTACCAAACCTACCACAACCGCTGTTGCGCCAACGAGTACAACTGCAACTGCAGCCACATTTACACCGGAGGAAATGAGGTATTCGGATTACCCAACCAACTTAATTGGGGATACTGATATTTCTTTGACCAATTCATCTGCGACTAAATTTGTGGTTACCAACCCAAATGGTTTCAATTTAACTCATGTAGAAAGCTACTTAAAGTTAGATCCTGCTAAAGGCCCTGTAATTGTAGAAATCATCAAAGGCACGGAACTGAATAAAAAGAATGTGATTTATGCACAAGAATACTCTCCTTGGAATGCCGGTGAAGATTATGCATTTATTCAATTAGACGAACAAATACATTTTGTTCAAGGCGAAACATTTTATGTTGTTTTTCATGTTCCTTCAGGAAATCTTTATCCGTTAGGAGTAGGATATGAAACTGTAGATTCAGGATCTGAAAATTGTTTTATTTCTTTTGACTTAGGACAATCTTGGGGATCTCTAGAAAATGCTTTGCAAAGTAAATATTTTGCATATAATACTGCAGCGATAAGCCGAAATGCTTACTTGGGTCAATACTTAACATTAAACCCTTCAAATGGTGAAGTGTCTGGCAATACGTCTCAAAAAACAACACTTTCAGCTGATGGTACCAATTTAATCAATGGTACTTATTATGCTAATGCTATTTTTAGATCCAATGACGGAGCCAATAAAGAATTTAAAGTTCCTGTAACTTTAAAGGTAAGTGGTCAAAAACCGGTATTGAAAGCTGAAGATGCTTTGGATTTTTCAAGTGTATTTTCAGGATTGACAAAAGAAATGGAGTTGGTTGTTAAAAATACTGGTTTTGGTAATTTTAATAATGTAAACGTCCAAATTTCAAATCCAAATTTTGAATTAGTGGGATGGGCTCCATGGCGTATTGCGGCAGGAGAAGAAGTAGTATTGAAAGTAAAATACAAACCTTCTACTATTGGTAATGACAATGGAGTTTTAACACTTACTTCATTTAGTAGTCCAGTTTCTTTACGTGTGGTATTGTTTGGTGTGAGTACAGCTCCTGCTAAGGTAGAAGTGACTCCAATGACTCAATTAGTTGATAATATCGTACTAGGAGACCAAGTAAAAGCTACTGTAACCGTTGAGAATAAAGGACAAGCGGCATTAAAATATTTTGTGCCAAATTATGATCAATCAGGAATTGCAGCGAATTGGAAAGGTGATTACCATAAGTATGGGTACAAATTCCGTTCTAATGAACCTACAGAAACTACTCCAGTAGCTTACGAATACACCGATATTTCTAGCACTGGTACTGATATCACCAATTATTTCAAAGCGGATAAGAATCGATTTTTTCCAGTAGAAATGGGATTTGAATTCCCTTATTATACTAAAAAAATGAAGACTTTGTATGTAAGTCATAAAGGATTTACTGCTTTTGATAATTCTATTAATCCAATTAATGATCCTGGATTAAATGAAGCGCCTTACTCTCCAAAAGGGTATATTTCACCTTTGGGAACTTATGTTGATTTAAGTATGGGAGGTTCTGTTCATTATAAAGTGGAATCAGACAAGGTAATTGTACAATTCACAAACATTGGAGATGGTTGGTCTGGTGCATTAACAGCTCAAATGGTATTGTATGCTGATGGTAATATTCGTTTCTTCTATGACAACATTACTTATGATAGTTGGTCTTTGAATTATACAAATGTTTTAATTGAAGATTTTGATCAACAAGATGGTATTTTAGTGCATAATAATACTAAATCTAGACCAATTTATTCTGGATTAGCACTTGGTTTTGATTATCCTGGACCAAACATTATTACCTCTATTTCAAATGCTGGCGGTTTATTATTGCCTGGCGAAAAAGCGGATCTAGAAGTAACCATGAATACGTCTACAGTTACTGAAGGAATGATTAATAGGTATTTGAATATTATTTCTTCTGACCCATTTACTACTCAAGTATTGCCATTAATTCAATTGAATATTACGAGTGGTGGTGTTGCTAAAGTAGTTTTGACCGATACTGCATTATCATTTGGTGATGTATTCCAAGGAGCTATAGCAAAAAAATCTTTTGGAATTAAAAACACCGGTACTGCTCCTATTAGCTTGAATTCATTTGCATTAGACACTAATCAATTTCAAGTGGTGAACATGCCAACAAGTCCGATTGTATTGGCTCCAGGTTTAGGGCAAATGATAGAAGTAAGTATGCCAACCAATACAGTAGCTTCATTGAGTGATGTATTGCGTTTCAAGGATAGTAACAATGTAGATTATGCCATTACGTTAAGCGGTGTGGTGCTGGATCCTCCAGGGATTGTAGTAACTAATTTAGATGCAATTAACGAGTCATTAAATCATGGTGAAAAATCGAAACATACAATTCAATTTGAAAATAATGGTATTGCCGATTTAGAATTGGTGGCAACAGGTAACAACTGGATGACCATGTCTGTTCCTGTAGCTACAAATGCTAGCATGCCAAACTTTACTTATACTGTTGAAACCAAAAATGATGGTACAGATTACCAATGGATGGACCTTCGCAAAAAAGGAACTTCAATTGAATTGGGTGATATTTTAGATATCGATAAATTTTGGACAAAAGTACAGTTGCCTTGGGCAATAGAGTATTATGGTAAATCCTATAGTGAAGTTTATATTGGACAATCAGGTATGGTAACTTTTGACAAACCAACCGAGTTGGCTATTCATGATAGAACTTTACCAAATACCACTTTCAAAACAATTGTTGCTCCTTATTGGACATTTGGTGCACCAGATATTTTCAGTTCAAAAGAAGATGGTGCTGGACTGTATTACTATAGTGATGCTGATAAGTTTGTGATTTCTTGGGAGTATTTTACTAACTTCTTTGGAGGTACTGGTGACCCAATGTCTGCTCAAGTAATTTTCTACTCGAACGGCACAATGAAATTCCAATATAAAGTAAATGGAACTAATGATTTGACCTCTAACATTACCACAATTGGTTTACAAAATGAGGATCAAAGTGATGTTGTAGCAATTTCAACGAATGCCAACTTAGTACATGGAAACGGCTTAGCTTACATCATTAGCCCTGCCAAAAAACATGTAGTGAAAGCAGGTACCATTTTGGCTGCACAAATTGATATCGATGCTACTAGTTTGAATGCTGGATATTATGAAGGGAATTTGAAAATTCGTACCAATGTTCCAAATCAAGAGCTACTAGAAAAACCGGTTAGCTTAATGGTTAATGGTGCTGCTGTTATTGCTGCTTCTGTATCTGAAATTGATTATGGTAAAATTATGGTCAACCCAGAGGTAAGCCATACCAAAGAATTCGAACTTTCTAATAATGGAAGTGATACATTGTATCCTTCTGCAATGACTATTCAAAGCGGATCTTTTGATTACACTATCGAAGTGTATCAATATACGCCAGGATGGGGGCCATTCCCAGGTTCTTGGAGTTGGACAAACATTGACTATTTATGGGGTGGATTGCCAGCAATCGCTCCAGGTGAAAGTACAAGCTATAGAGTAACTTATGCTCCAATGACAGCAAATGTTGTAAACGACAATCTTGTTATTGAAAGTAATGCTACAGTATCACAATTACTACTACCGATTAAAGCAGTAGTAACCTTACCACCAGCTTTAACGATGCAAACCGAATCGGTAACTAGTAACTTGAATTTGTTAACCGATAAAGATACGCAGTATGCAATTTTTGATAATGCGAATGGAGAAGGAGTATTAGACTATGAATTAAGCATTGATTATTTACGTACCGGTATTTTAGGAGCGAATGCTCGCAAAGAAGCACTTGGTAATTTGGTTAAAAATACTGCGGCTACCTCTTTGTTGAAATCAATTCCAGCGCCTAAAGATGGTATTGCAGTTGCATCAGTAAATAACTTTAACAGAATACTAGCTTACGAAAGCAAAACGGCTCCTGATAATTTTATTGGATTTAATGGTTCACAACCATTTATTACTGGAACTCGTTTCAATGCTGGTATCGATGGATTTACATTATCTCACTTCCAAACGTATATTGGAGCAAGTAAAAAACCAGCAGGGGTGATCAATTATGAAATTCGTGCCGGTGGATCAGATATTACCAAAGCAGCGGTTATTGCTCAAGGTTCTGTAAATTATACTACAGCAGGAACTAATGCTGGTGAGTGGATCACACTTCCGTTAGTAGAACCTAAAGGATTGTCACCAAACGAAGATTTCTATGTGATTATTACTTATCCATACGAATTGGCTTTTGCTCAAGGTTCTATTAAAGGAATTGAGAATACCTACGGACGCTATATGTATGATGTGGATGGCACTTGGTATGATATTCAAGCTGCTGATGCCTTCCCAGGATACGGATGGATGGTAAGAGCTGTTGAAGAAAAATTTGTTGAAAACAAATGGGTAACCATCAATGGTGCTACATCTGGAAGTTTAGCTCCAGGCGAAAGTGCAAAAGTAACGTTGGATTTTACAGCGGCATTTGGTTCACGTGGAGATCAATTTGCTAAATTAAATGTGAGAACTAACGATCCTGTTCAAGAAGTAGGGGTAACTTCTATTAAAATGCATGTTAATGAAGCACCAAGTTTCAATGGAATCCCGGACGAAGTAAGCATTGCAGAAAACAGTACGGCTACCCAAACTGTTAAAGTGGTAGATGTAGAAAATAATAAGTTTACTATCACTGCAGCTGCATTACCTACTTGGGCATCATTCAAAGTTACTGGCCAAGATTTAGCCATCACTATGGCTCCAGGTTATGACCATGCAGGAACGTATACCTTACGTTTTACAGCTCTTGATGAATACGGGGCATCTAAAGATATGGCAATGAAAGTGCTAGTTCAAAATACGAATCGCGCACCAATCGTTATTAAATCGGATGCTTTAATGTATACTAAATTGAATCAATTTGACCGTCTTAATTTTGCTGATTATTTGGCAGATTTAGACCAAGATCAGTTGACTTTTGAAGCTACTGTAGCTGATAATGCCATTGCATCTGTAACCTTAGGGGCTGATTTAGGCATTTTTGTGGTAGAATCTAAAGGTGTTGGCCAAACGGTGATTACCTTAAAAGCTACTGACGAAGCTGGATTGAGCGTAACTCAAACCATAAACGTAACGGTTATCAATAACAGAGCTCCAGTGGCTCAAGGTGCAAAATCAATTCAATTTAGTAGAATTGGTGATCTTGAAACCCTACCATTTGAAGATTATTTCATTGATGCAGATGGAGATCCATTGACTTATAGTGCTGTTTTAGAAGATGTTTCTTTAGCAACGCTTACTTCAACTGCGACTGATTTCACACTGGAAAGTTTGAAAAATGGAGAATCGGTGTTGAGAGTTACTGCAACTGATATTCATGGAGCAACGGCTGAGCAACTGATTTCTGTAATTGTTAGTGAAATTAAGGATATCCAATTGAACATTTTCCCTAATCCTGTGGTAAACACCATTAACATTAAGTGGGAAAACCGTTGGATTGGTGATGTGGTTGTAGAAATCGTTTCTTTCGGAGGATCTATAGTTCGAAGATATGAAGTGAAAGATGTACACCACAAGAAATACAGCGAGTTTGATTTAAGTGCGTTAACTACAGGTGTTTATTTTGTAAAAGTTAGCGGTCAAGAAGGTACTTCTTCTATCGTGAAATTTGTTAAAAGATAAATAGACTAATCAACGATAAAAGAATCTCAATACGTAGCGCGATACAAGTCTTATGGACTTCAAAATTAGATAAGCAGTAAGCTTGTATCGCAAAACGTATTTTATTACAATAAATTAATAATTACTACATGAAAAAAATAATTCTATTATGTTCAATGCTCTTCGGAGTGCTGAATGTATTCGCTCAAGATCAAAAGAAGCCAGTGGTCACCGGAGCTCCTTTCTTGTTAATCTCTGCCGATGCAAGAGGAGCAAGTATGGGTGATACAGGTGTAGCTACTTCAGCTGATACGTATTCTCAACAATGGAATGCAGCCAAATACCCTTTTTCAGAAAACTCGTTAGGTTTTGCATTTAGCTATTCGCCTTATCTAACTTCTTTATCTGATGATATTGCTTTATTGAATTTGAATTATTTTAATAAAATCAATGATCGAAGCACTTATGCCATCGGGTTACGTTATTTCGGATTTGGTGAAACAACATTTCGTGCTACTGAATTTGATCAAGGGGTAACTGTAAATCCATCCGAATTGGCCTTAGACGGTTCCTATGCTTTGAAGTTAAGTGAGAGTTTTGCAATGTCGGTTACCGGACGTTATGTTCGTTCTGATCTTAAAATCCAAGAAGATAATTCTGATTCTGATGCAGCACAAACTTTTGCCGTAGATGTTGCTGGTTTTTACCAATCTCAAAGACAAATTTACGCTTCGTTTGAAGGCGTTTGGAGAGCCGGATTTAATGTTTCTAATATGGGACCTAATTTAAACTATAATTTAGATTCTGCTATCAAAAGCCCATTACCAATGAACTTAAAAGTTGGAGGAGGTTTTGATTTTATTTTTGATGATGAAAACAAATTAGCTACTTCTCTTGAGTTCAATCGTTTATTAGTTGAAAACGCAAAACATGTAACTACTGGATTTGGTTTAGAGTATTCATTCAAAGATCATTTTGCTTTCAGAGGAGGTTATTTTAATGATACTAACCGTATTGGTACGGCTAACTTCCTAACCTTTGGTGCTGGAATCAAAGTTAAAAGAGCACAATTTGACTTGTCTTATTTGTCTTCTGTTTCCGGACGCACCACTCCTTTAGACAATACCTTGCGTTTTTCAGTTGCATTTAATTTGAGCCATGCCAAAAAAACAGCTGAGATCAAAAATTAAAAAATTTATTTAAAAAAATTCTATTCATTTTTTTGTTTTTATTTATTGTTTTTTTTAAAACCGTTACAAGTAAACACTTGTAACGGTTTTTTTGTTATGCTAAATCTAAAAAGGGTTACTCATGGTATTGCTGCCAATTTTGCAAGCTTAAAGTTCCTATCGAATGGCTAGCCATTCATGACATAAAAAATAAATAGTGCCATAAATAGCACAAATCTGCCAATAGAAGTTTCAATTCGTGCAGTTTTTTTTCTCGCAATGTCGCCAAGCCGCCAAGTCGTAATCTGTGTCAATTTGTGTAATCGGTGTCATTTTATTTCTCGCCAAGTCACCAAGTTGTAATTCTATCTAACACTTTTAGTATTCTTTGAAAATCAGCGAATCAGCGGAAAAAAAGTTAGCCAAGCTGCCGTCAAAGTTTTTCCATTTTCTTGAAATTCGTGGCGAAAAAATTAATGGTGCTTTTGCCCTGGCTGGCCAATGGTAACATTTCTTGACTGTCATTAATTTTGCTATTTTTGTCGGATGAATATACCTCAAA
Source organism: Flavobacterium sp. RSSA_27 (assembly GCF_051547125.1). NCBI lineage: Bacteria > Pseudomonadati > Bacteroidota > Flavobacteriia > Flavobacteriales > Flavobacteriaceae > Flavobacterium > Flavobacterium sp. RSSA_27. The sequence goes on along the minus strand of NZ_JBPTTN010000009.1, from coordinate 5,359 downwards.
ACTTGCTGGACAAAGTAAACAAACGCAAGAAAGATAATGCGTTACGCAAATTACCCTCGCCATCAGATGGGATTGATTTTGCTTCTAATGATTATTTGGGTTTCTCAAAGTCTGAAGTCATTTTTAAGCAAACCCACGATTTTTTAGTGGAGCATCATTACAATCAAAATGGTGCAACAGGTTCACGTTTACTATCCGGAAATCATCCTGTTTATGCAATTGCGGAGGATTTTATAGCTACTTTTCATGACGCAGCATCCGCCTTACTTTTTAATTCTGGTTATGATGCTAATGTTGGTTTTTTTAGTGCGGTACCCCAAAAAGGGGATTTTATTTTGTACGACGAGTTGTGTCATGCTTCGATAAGGGATGGAATTCAATTATCTCATGCCAAAGCCTATAAATTCAAGCATAACGACTTCGAGGATTTGGAGTTGTTGCTAGAACGTTGTCATGTCGAGCGCAGTCGTGGTAATTTGCACAACGAAATTTACATTGTTACCGAATCCGTTTTTTCAATGGATGGAGACTGTCCAAATGTTGAAGAACTGGTACAAGTAGCCACAAAACATAAGGCTTATTTGGTTATTGACGAAGCGCATGCGTTGGGGGTTTTTGGCGAAAAAGGAGAAGGTTTGGTACAACATCTAGGGTTGCATACTCAAGTTTTTGCGCGAATCATGACTTTTGGTAAAGGTCTAGGTTGTCACGGAGCAGTGGTTTTGGGGTCGATGGAATTGCAATCGTATCTGGTCAATTTTGCTAGAAGTTTTATTTACACCACCGGGCTTTCTCCTCATTCTGTTGCAACAATTCTTACTGCTTATCAAAATTTGGATGCTAAAGCAGCAGCAATTGGTGAATTGAAAGAGCGGATTACTTTTTTCAATCAAGAAAAAAGCCGCCTCAGTTTGAAACCACTTTTCGTTCGAAGTAAATCGGCGATTCAATCGGCTATAATTCCAGGAAATGCTACTGTAAAAGCCATAGCCCAACAACTTCAAGACAAAGGATTTGATGTAAGACCTATACTTTCCCCAACGGTTCCCGCAGGACAAGAGCGCTTGCGTTTTTGTTTACACAGCTACAATTCGAAAGAAGAAATGACACAAGTATTGTCATTGTTGAGTACTTTTGTTTTTTAAATCACTTAATAAATACATAGTTTCGCCGCCTAAATTACTTAGTTGCCTTGAGAAATATCTGTGAGTCTTTACGCTACTTATTTTGCTCTGCGAATCTTTGTGAAACAAAAAAATATGAAATTATTTATTACAGGAATAGGTACCGATGTAGGTAAAACCGTTGCAGCCGCTATCATTACGCAAGCTTTAGAAGCCGATTATTGGAAACCCATTCAGGCAGGCGATTTAGATAATTCCGATAGTCATAAAGTTAAGGCCTATGTGTCCAATCCAAAGACTGTTTTTCATCCCAATAGTTATGCTTTGCATACACCTGCAAGCCCGCATTATTCTGCAGAAATAGACGGTATCACCATTGATACCACTCAGATTAAAGAGCCAGTTACCGAAAACCATTTGGTAATTGAAGGCGCTGGTGGAATTTTAGTTCCCTTGAATGCCAACGATACCATTGCCGATTTGATTCAAACCGATTACAAAGTGATTGTGGTTTCCCGTCATTATTTGGGTAGTATCAATCATACACTCTTGACTATTGAGGCCTTACAAAATCGAAACATTACTGTAGCAGGAATTGTTTTTTCTGGAGATGAAAATCAAGCAACCGAATCGATTATTTTAAGCAAAACAGGAGTAAAATGCATCGGAAGAATCGACCAAGAGCCCTATTTTGATACGAATGTAATTGCCGAATATGCCGATTTGTTTCGAGAGCAATTATTGAGTTTATAAGAAATTAGAATATAGAATAATATGACTATCCGCGACTAGTACCATTTCACAGAATAAATTAGTTGTTGAATGTTTTTCACAAATATGATCTTTGCGTCTTCGCGACTTTGCGAGCCCAATTTCACGCAAAGGCGCAGAGACGCAAAGTATATTGTTATTATTTAGACTGTTGGTATGAGTTACGGACAGTCATATAGAATAAAGAGCATAGACTTTCTATCTTTGTCAAAAAATATAAGGTAAAGTCTTTCCTCTATTTTCTATTTTCTATATTCTATATTCTATACTCTATATTCTTTACTCTATCTTCTTTAACACTATGAATTTAACAGCAAGAGACCAGAAACACCTTTGGCATCCGTATACGCAACATAAAACAGCAGCTTTACCAGTCGGCATTGTGCGTGGCGAAGCCGCTTTATTGTGGGATGAAAACGGGAAAGAATATATTGACGCCATTGCATCGTGGTGGGTCAATCCTTATGGCCACTCGAATCGGTTTATTGCAGATGCCATTTATAAGCAACTTACCACCTTAGAGCACGTGCTTTTTGGAGGTTTTACGCACGAACCTGCTGTTGTTTTATCCGAGAAATTGATTGAGATTTTACCTAGCAATCAGCAAAAACTCTTTTTTTCGGACAATGGTTCTACCGCTGTCGAGATAGCGATAAAAGTCGCTTTGCAGTATCACTTTAACCAAGGAATTTCAAAAACAACCATTATTGCTTTTGAAGATGCTTTTCACGGCGACACCTTTGCTGCAATGGCGGCGAGTGGTATTTCGTTTTTTACCGAAGCTTTTCAAGGAATGATGATTGATGTGGTTCGGATTCCCGTTCCAGTGAAAGGGAAGGAAGCGGAAAGTATAGCAGCGCTTCAAAAAGCAATTGTCGATTATAATTGCGCAGCTTTTATTTTTGAACCTCTACTACAAGGTGCCGCAGGAATGGTTATGTATGCACCCGAAGCTTTGGATAACTTGCTTCAAATTTGTAAAGAAAACCAAGTATTGACCATAGCCGATGAAGTGATGACTGGTTTTGGTAAAACCGGAAAAAACTTCGCCTGCGATTATTTGAAAACCTTGCCCGATATGATGTGTTTGTCTAAAGCCTTGACTGGTGGCACTATTCCTATGGCGATTACGACTTTCACAACAACCATTTTCGATGCTTTTTATGATGATGATATCAATAAAGCCTTGTTTCACGGGCATACGTTTACGGCAAATCCAACGGGTTGCGCTGCTGCTCTAGCGAGTATCGAATTGTTGCAAACCGAAACGATGCAGTCCAAGATTCAGCGCATTCATCAACGCCATTTGGACTTTCAAAAGCATATAGCAATCCATCCAAAAGTGACTACTACCCGAGTTTTTGGGGTGATTTTCGCTTTGGAAATTAAAACCGATGGCGCAGCGAGTTATTATGGTTCTTTGCGTAATAAACTCTACGATTTTTTTATTGAAAATGGAGTAATTCTTCGACCTGTTGGGAATATAGTTTACATTTTGCCGCCTTATGTTATTACCGATGCTCAGTTGCAAAAAGTGTATGAAGTGGTCGAAAGTGCTTTGGAAATAGTATAGTTTTTAAACACGAATTTCGCGAATTGACACAAATTAAAACTGTAGAGTCTTCGAGGTGAAAAAGACATAGATTCCACAGATTTTCACAGATTTTTATTTTGGTATAATTAAATCTGCGTCATCCGAGTTTCCATCAGGTTATTAATTTTAACAGCAAGGCAAGTAAAGGATTACGCAAGGCAAGCAAAGTTTTGGGTTTTGAGGTAAATCTGTGCAATATGTGTTTATCATCTTCAATACCAAAAAAAATCCGCGTCCATCCGCTTTATCTGTGTCATCCGTGTTCCATTTTTTTAAGAGCCACAGAAACCAATGGATAAAATACACACCGATTGTCTTTCAATTTCAATCTGTGCAAATTTGTGCAATCTGAGTTTTATATTAAAAATCCGCGTCATCAGTGTTACATTTATGCGCATAGCTAAAATCAATTGGTATAGATTTTTAATTATTTTGTGGACTTTCTGTAATTCTTTGCGACCTTTGCGCTTAAATTACAATCGTCTATTTTGTCACAAATTATCTCTATAACCGCCCTGTCCTCCATTTCCCCTTTGGGCAATGACCCGAAGACCATTTGGGAAAACTATCAACATCCTAAAACTTGTTTTTCGGAGCAGTTTTTAGACCACCAAAATACGTGCGTGGCTGCTTTGGATGCTGCTTCACAACAAGAAGTTTTGGCATTACAACAAACAGATATAAAGTACAAATCATTGGATAAATCGGTGTTGTATGCTATGGTGGTGGCAAGAAAAGCGATAGCGCAGGCAGGTTGGGAAAAAGGAGGGAGTTTTGGTATCAACATTGGCTCTTCGCGAGGTGCCACCGATTTGTTCGAAAAACATTTTCAGGAATATTTAACGACCGGCAAAGCCCAAACTTTAGCTTCACCAACTACTACTTTGGGAAATATTTCGTCTTGGGTAGCGCATGATTTGCAAAGTACTGGTCCCGAAATTTCGCATTCCATTACTTGTTCAACAGCCTTGCATGCTTTACTCAATGGAGTCGCTTGGTTGCGAGCAGGAATGGCAAATCAATTTTTGGTTGGTGGTAGCGAAGCACCATTGACTGATTTTACAATAGCTCAAATGCGCGCTTTGAAGATTTATACTCAAAATAAAGAGGAGTACCCCAACCGTGCTTTGGATTTGGATAAAAAGCTAAATACTTTGGTTTTGGGTGAAGGTGCAGCAGTATGTTGTTTAGAAGTAGGACAAAAAGAGAATGCCTTGGCTTTCATAGAAGGCATTGGTTACGCCACAGAAATTTTGGAGCATAACATTTCAATTTCGGCAGAAGCTATTTGTTTTCAAAAATCGATGGCAATGGCTTTGCAAAACACCCCTTTATCCGAAGTAGATGCTATCGTAATGCACGCGCCAGGTACCATCAAAGGGGATTTGACAGAATATCGTGCCATAGAAAAAATTTTCGGAAAACAGTTACCATTACTCACTACCAATAAATGGAAAATAGGCCACACGTTTGGTGCCTCTGGAATTTTAAGTGTCGAAATGGCTATTTTGATGCTGCAACACCAGCAGTTTATTGGGGTACCTTTTCTTAGCGATAGTCACCCTTTCAGAGTTTTAAACTCTGAAAGGGTTGTCAAAAAAGTCTTAGTCAACGCTGTTGGTTTTGGGGGTAATGCCGTTTCGGTGTTGTTGAGTTTGTAAAATTTGGTTAACTGTTTAATCGATTAAATTTTAGACACAAATTTCACAGATTGCCAAGATTTTAAAGAGTTAATTATTTAAAACTTTGCGTCCCTTGCGTAAATCTTCGCGCTCCTTGCGGTTAAATTTTTTGCCACGGATTTCACTGATAAAACGGATTTTAAAAAGAGTTTAATCGGTTAATGGTTAATTGTTTAAAGCTTTGCGTC
>NZ_JBPTTN010000008.1:0-190194 GCF_051547125.1 Flavobacterium sp. RSSA_27 | reverse complement strand
TTACACGCTAACCGTAACTGATTCTTGTTCTTCACAATCCAATTCAGTAACCATAGGACAACCAACTCAGACATCAGAACCAACAATTGTAAAAATCACACAACCAACATGTTCTGCATCCACAGGAAGCTTCCAAATTAATGGTTATGATTCCACAAACACATATACATTCACACCAAGTATAGTTAGCATTTCCTCAACAGGATTGGTAACAGCCAATGCAGGAAGTTATACTTTTACAGTAACTAATGTTCAAGGGTGTATTTCTTTACCATCAGTTGAAATAGTCCTATCAAATGTAATATGCGCAGTGACCGAAACTACACCATCCATTAATGGCTTACCAGGAGGAACTACTGCACCTTTAACAACTAACGATACTTTAAATGGCAATCCAGTAGTTATTGGTACAAGCCCTGGACAAGTTACTTTGTCAGCAGTAACCGTTCCATCAGGATTGACATTGAATGCAGACGGCACAGTAACCATTGCTCCAAACACGCCAGCAGGAAATTACAATGTGGAATATAAAATCTGCGAAGTGACGAACCCAAACAATTGTGATACTGTACTATCTGTTATAGTTGTAGGCAATGCAACTATACAAGCACAAAACGATGACATTGAAGTTGATAGCCCAATAGTTACTGTTGTTTTAAGGCCATTTAATGAAGATCATGGAAATGGAGAAGATACTTTGGATGGGGTTAAAGTTACTTTTGATAAAGTGAATGTAACTATTACTGAAATAATTTTACCTTCTGGTCAAAGCTATCCTGTTCCAAATGTAGATATAAACTCGAATGAAATTGTAATACCAACAAGCGTTCCAGCAGGTGTTTATACTATTTCCTACACTATTTGTGAAAAATTAAACCCAACAAATTGTTCTTCAGCAGTAATAAATATAAGAGTGAAATCACCAATTGTAATTGCTGAAGATGACGTATTACCTTCTGTAGATGGAAAATTAGGTACTTCAAATGCAGGAAATGTTTTGGAGCCAAACCCTACTAAACCAGATACTATTAATGGAAATCCAATAACTAGTAATGAGGTAGTAATTGCTGTTATTACTCCTGCAATACCTGTATTTCCAAATTCTCTTGTGCCAATTTTAGATACAACCACTGGAATTGTAAGTGTGCCAGCCAATACACCTGCGGGTGATTATACCATCGTGTATGCAATTTGTGATAAAGTAAACCCAACTAGTTGTGATACTGCTGTTGTTTCAATCACAGTTAAAGCACCAGTAATTGTGGCACAAGATGATTACTTTTACGAAGGATTAGGATTTATAGGGAATGCTAATATTGGTAATATTTTAAATAACAATGGAGATGGTAATGATACTTTAGATAATAGTAAAGCAACTATAGCTCAAGTACAAATAAAGATAGTACAACCTGCAAATGCTATCAATGGAGGATCGGTTCCAATGGTAGATGTTGCCACTGGAAATGTTAGTGTGCCCCCAGGTACTGAACCTGGTGTTTATACCATTGTATATTCTATTTGTGATCGACTGAATCCAACCATTTGTGATGAAGCAACAATTACAATAGAAGTATCCAATCCTGCCCCAGCACCGCCAACTCTAGATGCAGTGAATGATACTGTTGATAACATTAATGGAATAAATGGGGCTAAGAAAGTGTTAACTATTTTGTCAAATGACACTTATGAACTTACTGCTGCTACAATCAATAACGTTTCAATAAAAATTATTACCCCAGATGTTTCAGGTAATTTGATTTTAAATCCAGATGGGACTGTCGATGTGAAAGAAGGTACTCCTCAAGGTTCTTATTCATTTGTATACGAAATTTGCAGCATGAGTTCACCTAATATATGTGATCAAGCTACTGTAACTGTAAATGTTATTTGTAATTCAACTAAGATTTCGGGAGTAGTAAGAGATTTGTTAAACAATAGGCCATTGGCTAATGTGCCTGTAACCTTGATTCCGGATAAACAAACTACAGGACCTGTATTGTTCATGTTAACCAAAGCCGATGGTTCGTATAACTTTACTGGATTTATTCCTGGAGATTACATAATTCAAGTGCAAGATGCGAATTTGAATAATGCGCAGAATCTTTACAATGTTGGCCCAAGTTTATATTTCTTAAACATTCAAAATTGCAACTATGAAGTAAGAAATTTTGATTATGACAAAACCGATTTGCCTGTTTTGGGTAATTTAGTTTGGTATGATTTGAATAGTAATGGCTTGCAAGATGAATGGTTTGATGCCAATAATGACGGTTTAGTAACTCAAAACTTCCCGGACAATAATGGGTATTATGATTATGCCAAATGGGAGTGGATTGATTTTAATGGGGATGGCAGCTATGTAGGAAAAGCAAATGAAGGAGAATTGAATGCTGCGGGTATTGGTAACGGAACAACGAATGTTCCAAATATTTTTGTAACGGGTCCAAATGGCTTCTCTCGACAAATTACCATGGGTATTCAAGGCTATTGGAGGACTAGAGGATTAGCGGGTCAATGGGGTGATTATAAAGTAGAGTTGATAATGGAGTCTAATTTAGAAACCGCAGCGCAAAAGAAAAGGGCTACTGGTTTGATTAAAAATTTACCAGCGCCTATAAATAAATTTGGCACATCCAAAAATACTGGAATGAACAGCTTTATTGTTTGTGGTGTAACCAATAACAACAGTAAAAACACTACTTTAAGTGCCGTGATTCCAACAGATAATTCAATGGATTTTGGAATTCAATGCAGTACTTTTGCTACTATTTTGGCCAATAACGATGCTGCTACTGTCACTAGTTCTATTATTGCTACAATCAATGTGGTAAATGTTTTGAATAATGATTCGTTTAATGGAAGTAGTATGCTTTTGACAAATGTTAATCTTACTACTGTTACCCCTAATGCAAATTTACGCCTGAATGCTGATGGATCAGTTGATGTACTGCCTAATACACCAGCAGGTAGCTATACTTTATCGTATCAAGTTTGCGAAAAAGTAAATCCAAGCAATTGCCAAACTGCTACTGTAACAATTACTGTTGTAGCACCAATAATCGTAGCAACAAATGATGATTATAGTGCAACACCAATAGACGCTTCAAAAGGGGCTGTATTGGAGGAATTGGTAAACGACAAATTAAATAATGAAACAATACAGCCAAACCAAGTTGTAGTAACTATTGCTGATGCTGGAGGTATTAATGGAGTAACTGTAGATTCACAAGGAAAAATTGTAATTCCCGCTGGTACACCTATTGGAACCTATGTACTAACCTATACAATTTGTGATGTGGTCAATCCGAATAATTGTGCCTCAGCAACCATTACGATTGTAGTGAAAGATCCTTGTGATTTTGATGATAGTCCAGCTTCATGTGATATTGAAATTCATAATTCTTTCTCTCCTGATAATGATGGACAAAATGAAGTATTTACAATTGATAGAATAGAGAATTATCCAGATAATACTGTAGAAATTTATAATAGATGGGGGGTTCTGGTTTTCGAAGTAAATGGATACGATAACACTTCAAAAGTCTTTACTGGAATTTCAGAAGGAAGGGTAACAGTAAATAAAGAAGAAACCTTGCCTAATGGAACTTATTATTACGTTGTTAAATACAAAAAACCTATAAGTGGTTCAGTAAAACAAAAAGCAGGTTTCCTTTATTTGTCTAGATAGTTTTAATAACATTACCGGGGAATGCAATTCCTCGGTTGATAAAACATAAATTTATGAAAACAAAATTCTTCTACTTTTTTGCGTTGTTGAGTTCAATTGCAAATTATGGTCAACAAGATGCACAATTTACCCAATATATGTATAATACCATCAACATCAACCCCGCTTATGCAGGTAGCCGTGGTGCCATGAGTATTTTTGCATTACATCGTACACAGTGGGTAGGTCTTGATGGTGCGCCAACCACAAATACAGCATCTATCAATACTCCTCTGAATAACAGTAGATTAGGTATTGGTTTATCCTTTGTGAATGATAAAATTGGACCAACAAACGAAAACACCATATCAGCCGATTTGTCTTATACTATTCCTTCCTCAAACAATTTTAAACTATCCTTTGGAATGAAGGCTACCGCCAATCTCTTTAATTTAGATGTTAACAAACTCAATCCTGTTAATCAAGGAGATCCTAAATTTCAAAACCTTAGAAATGTTTTTACTCCTAATGTGGGGGTAGGGATTTATTACCATTCAGACAAAGCATATATCGGTTTGTCGGTTCCTAATTTTATTCAAACCAATCGATACGATGATAACGAAGTGGCTATTTTTAAAGATAGAATCAACTATTATTTGATGGGTGGATATGTTTTTCAAGTTTCTGATGACATCAAATTCAAACCGGCTATTCTGACGAAGTTAGTTGAAGGTTCGCCTTTGCAAGTAGATATGTCAGCCAACTTTATGTTTGTTGAAAAAGTAGTAGTCGGTTTAGCCTACCGTTGGAGTGCTGCTATGAGTGCTATGGTTGGATTTCAAGTCTCTGATGGTATGTATATTGGATATGGTTACGATTTAGAAACTACTAATTTAGAGAACTACAACTCGGGATCTCATGAGGTATTTTTGCGATATGAAATTTTCAAAAACAATGAAAAAATGATTACCCCAAGATTCTTTTAATTTTTTTAATTCAAGAAAAGACAAAAAGGATAGCAGTGCATTTTTTTTATGGATATGGCTTTACGGATGAATCAATGATTTTTGTTAAACTAGTTGCAATGATGAAGCATTATTTAAGTTGATAATGATTATAAAAAAAGGATGAAAACGGTCACCATCATTAATTAGCGCTATTGAAAAAGGAAACTAAGGTGTTGCAAAAGAAACGCTACTATTCAAACAATAGTAAAAACATCTGTTGCAAGATTTAAATAAAATAGATTATGAAAAAAAACGTACTACTTTGTCTTGCTATTACTCATCTTTTTTGGAGTTATAGTACTGCTCAAAAAGCTAAAATTGCTTCAGGTGATAAAAAATACAACAATTATGCCTATGTCAATGCAACCCAAACTTACGAGCGTATTGCTGCCAAAGGATACAGTTCGGTTGAAATGTACCAGAAATTAGGGAATGCCTACTATTTTAATGCAGATTTTGAAAAAGCCGCAAAGTGGTATGGTCAATTGTACCAACTTTCTTCAAATTTAGAACCTGAGTATTTATATCGATATGCACAATCCTTAAAAGCTATTGGCAATGAAAAAGAGGCCATTGCAGTACTTGCATCATTTGAAAATAAAGCCACTGCCGATTCAAGAGGAAAACGCCTAAAACTCAATGCCGATTATTTAGAAGATATTAGAGATAATATTGGAGTTTATACTATTGAGAATGCCGGAATCAATTCAAAATACTCTGATTATGGTAGTACAATTGTAGATAATAAATTGGTATTTACATCTGCAAGAGATACTGGAAGTATTGGCCAGCGCAAACATACTTGGACAGGAAAGTATTTTACAAACTTGTATTCGGCCGGAGTGGATGGGAATCTAATTCCAAGTAATCCTATCCGATACGATGCCAATATTAATTCCAAATTTCATGAAGCTACCCCTGTTTTTACTAAAGATGGTACTACTATGTATTTTACTCGAAACAATTATTTGGATGGTAAAAAAGGTAAAAATGAAGACAAGATCAATAGATTAAAAATATATAAAGCCACCTTAATTGATAAAAAATGGTCAAATATAACCGAACTTCCATTTAATAGTGACAATTTTAGTACCGCTCATCCTGCCTTGAGTCCGGATGAACAAACCTTGTACTTCGCCTCTGATAGACCAGGAACTTTGGGACAATCTGATTTGTTTAAAGTTAGTATTTCTGCTAATGGAAACTATGGAGAACCAGTTAATTTGGGACCAGAGATTAATACAGAAGGACGCGAGACTTTTCCTTTTGTGACCAAAAACAATTATTTGTACTTTGCCTCAGATGGTCTTCCAGGATTAGGTGGATTGGATATTTTTACTGCAAAAATTAATACTGACGGAAGTTTTTCAGAGATTGACAACGAAGGAGCAGAAGTAAATTCTCCCTATGATGATTTTGGATATTATCGTGATAGTGACACTAATAGAGGATTTTTTAGTTCCAACAGAGAAGGAGGAATAGGCTCAGATGATATCTATAGGTTTGTAAGTAAAGATAAGTGCAGGCAAGTAATCAATGGGATTGTTACGGATGCCGCTTCAGGAGCAGTTTTGGCAGGTACACAAGTCTTGCTTTTAAATAAACAGTATCAAGTAATTGCTACCAGTTTTACCGATGATAATGGATTTTATACCTTTTCGGCATATTGCAAAAAAAACTATCATATTAGAGCATCTAAAGAAAACTATACTCCAAAAGAAGTGAAAATTAAAACTCCTGAAACAACTGGAGAAACCAAAGTGCTCATACAATTAGAAAGTACTTTGTGCAAAGTGACTGTAGGAGATGACTTAGGAAAATGTTTTGGAATAAAAATGATCTATTTCGATTTAGATAAATCGAATATTCGCAAAGAAGCAGCTTTAGATTTAGAAAAAATATTGGATGTGTTGCAACAAAATCCAACGATGAAACTCGATATTCGTTCTCATACAGATTGCAGACAAACCGCCAAATACAATATGGCTTTGTCAGAAAGAAGGGCCCAAGCTACTATTAATTGGTTGGTTGCTAAAGGTATTGATAAATCAAGACTTACTGGGAAAGGCTATGGAGAATCACAATTGATAAACGATTGCGGTTGTGAACCTACGAATACCTCCAATTGTACCGAGGAACAGCATCAAATGAACCGTAGAAGCGAATTTATAATTACGGCGCTATAATTATTGATTCAAATACTTAAAAAGGCTGCTTTTAGTAGCCTTTTTTATTGCCTTATTTGAAAGGATTTCGTTCTTTCCAGTTGGTTTTAGGCTCAAAATAACGAAAGAAATGCGGTAAAAAATAATTGATTATGGGGTTTTTATGTTCCATTAAACCATAAATAATTTCGGGTTTTGCACCTATCGAACTTTTAATTTCTAAAGCTGTTCTTGCAAAAACGATTGTTTTGAATTTTTTTTTGATTGAATACGCTATCATATCGTAGAGCATGTTCAAGTACAACATTTTTTCACGCTGAATAGTTTCGTTATATCCTAAGAAATAGGTATCCATGGCTTCGCCATTTTTTATTAAAGTGTTAAAACCAATCAGCTTATTTTCAAAAAAATAGCCATAAAAAAGAAAATCATCTTTCAAAATTCTTTTTAATTCACTAAAATGATTTTTGGATAAGAAAAACGAGTTAAATGGTGCATTTTTGGCCACATGATAGTATAAGTCATAAATCAACTCTTGGTTTTTTTCTATATCTTTTAAAGAAAGTTTTTGCTTAACTAACCCTTCCGCTTTTTTTCTAGCTCTTTTGTATTGGTCTCTATATTTTTTGGATAAAGCGTTGACATAATCTTGTTCGTTGGTCCAATGGTTTGGAATAGAAAAGACCATGTTGGGTTGTGTTGTAAATTGAAAAATGGAACGAAAGGGAGTTTGACTTATTCTCTGCATTTCATTTGCTGAAAAATCTTTACTAGTAAGCAAATGAACCTTGATTCCTTGTGTTTGTAATAATTGATCAATATGGTTTCTGGCCTGAAAAAGTACTTTGATTCCCTCTTCAAATGGTACAGAATCTGCTAAGGCATAGGCGTTTTCTCCAGTAAGCATGCAGTTGCCAAGAAATAACACATGAGAGGAAAAGCGTTTGAACAGAAAATTTCTGAGCATTGTTTTAACGCATTGATCGCGCTCTCCAAAGGATGTTAATTTATTCAAATCTAAAAATTGACTCAACGCTACACCAACCAATTCATGTTCTTGAAATATTCCAATAAAATAACATTTCATGTTGCTTGGACAGGAACGTTCTAAAATTTCGAAATAGTCTCTTTTTAAGAAAATAGTTGATTTGGCAACATTGTCCCATTTTTCAGGAAGTGCATGGGCCGTTTGATAAATAGTAAAGGAAAGAGATGTGTTCAAGCAGTATGAATTGTAATGAACAGCAAATTTAATCTAAAAATAGGTAATTATATTTGTCTTTAGCTAAAGAAGAGAAAGGTTATTGATATTCTTGCATGCCCTGTTGTTTAAAAAATAAAATGCGCTTCAATGGTTGTGAAGCGCATTGCTATAAAATTTATACCCAGCCACAAAGTAGCGCACCCATAATTGTAAGGGTAAGAATCCAATAGCCAGCATGTATAAATATGTATTTCCATGATTTTCGTTCAAAAAGCCCATTGATGCCAATCATTGGAAAAGCAAAGAATAAACCTGATAGAAAACCATGTAATGCGCCGTGTTTATAGGTTCTGAAAGCGGTTCCATAATCAGCCATGAATGCGGTGTAGGATGGAAGGGCTTCATTTAATTTCGAGGGTCCGCCAACCATTCCTAATGCTCCCATTTGATGAATAGTAAACGTCATTTCCATAGAAGCAATCAGTAAAGAGAATAGGTAGGTAAAACCGAAAATTTTAAGCATATTTCCAGTTTTTAGTTGGTCATCCGTTAGACCAGCTTCCTTCATCCAAACCGTTCCAAATACTTTTGGGTGGTACCAAACAAATCCAACAAAAAGTGTTAACACTGCAGCTACAAAAAGTGCTTGAACATTCATTTCCATAATTTAAGTTTTTAAGGGTTAGTAATCAAAGGTACAAAAAAATAGGAAGGCCATTTTTAATAAAAAAGCCTTGTAGGAATAACACGCATATTTTAAAAATTAATGCATTTCGTCGATTTTATTTGTATTTTATCTTTAAGTACTCTATTTTTAAACATGAATTTATGATTTATTTAACAGCTATGAAGAATCTATTTTACCTCTTGTTTTTTTCTATTTCAGCAAGTTCATATGCTAACGTTTCAGTTTTAGAGCGTGAAGCATTACTACAATTGTATCAATCTACCAATGGAAATCAATGGAAAAATAAATGGGATCTAGCCGCTCCAATTGACACTTGGTATGGGGTGACTTTGGATGGAAATAAAGTTTCAGCTATTCATTTACAAGATAATAATTTGACTGGGAGTATTCCAGAGTCTATTGGTGATTTGAAATTCTTAAAAGAATTGAATTTACACAAAAATAATATAGAAGGTGTGTTGCCAAAATCATTAGGGGAATTAACCTCTTTAGAAAAATTAAATCTATCGCTTAATCAAATATCGGGAAGTATTCCGCCAGTAATTGGGAATCTAATCCATTTAGTACAAGTAGAGCTGTATATGAATAGGTTGAAAGGGAGCTTGCCAATAGAATTAGGAAAATTGAGTCATTTAGAGGTACTTTCTATTTACAACAATGAAATTGAAGGTAAAATCCCTTCTTCCTTGTATGCTATTCATCAGTTGAGAGTGCTAATGCTAAATAGTAATCGTTTAAATGGTGAATTGCATGGTGACATTGCAAAATTAAAAGAGCTTGAAACCTTGAGTTTGTTTGATAATGAGTTGAACGGATTGATTCCTAAAGAATTAGAAACTTTAAAAAAGTTAAGAGAATTAAATATTTCTTACAATCAATTCAAGGGACCTGTTTCAAAAAATTTAGTAGAGAAAGATACATTCAATATGACAATGTTGAGCCCAAACGGAAAAATTGTTTTGCTTGAAACAATTTGATTTAAATTAAGATGTTGCAAATTTAGTTAATAGAACCTGCTTTAAGCAGGTTTTTTTGTTAAGTATAAAGTATGGAGCTGTTTAAAACACCAGCTTTTTCAAGTGGTGTTTTCTAGTAGTCCGCTACAGCGGAGACTCGAACCAGTGTCCGCCGTGGCGGATATGAGTCCTCCAAATTCAGAGTTCTTGAATTATTTTTTTTGATAAATTCTCTTCCTTTTCCTGTTTTAAAAAATTTTTCTCTTTTCATTGCTTCAGCTTTGGAAATAAAGAATTCCACATAAATTACTTCCCAAGGCTAAATTTTATAGTGTATCCTTTAGTTCCAAGAACGTTATGAGATTTGAAACGTTCAATTAGATTGGATGTGAAACCGATATAATTTTTGTTGAACTTTTTAGAGTACAAAATATATACAACAAATTCTTCCATATTTTAAAGTTTTGAACACAAAAAAAACACCAGCTTTTTCAAGTGGTGTTTTCTAGTAGCGGGAACTGGACTCGAACCAGTGACCTTCGGGTTATGAGCCCGACGAGCTGCCTACTGCTCTATCCCGCGATGTGCGTTTTGTAATCTCAGTAAAATTAACTTAGTAGCGGGAACTGGACTCGAACCAGTGACCTTCGGGTTATGAGCCCGACGAGCTGCCTACTGCTCTATCCCGCGTTGTTTCGGGTGCAAATGTACGACGTTTTTCTAGAAATACAACCAAATTTTAAAAAAATGTTTTATTTCGTCTATTGAGTTGATATGGCTACCTTTGCAGCCTATATCTTTTACTTTGAATTTACGAAGTGAAATTAAATGAATTTAAAATGACACATAAAGCCGGTTTTGTAAATATAATTGGAAACCCAAACGTTGGAAAATCAACGCTAATGAATGCTTTTGTTGGGGAGCGATTATCCATTATTACTTCTAAAGCACAAACCACAAGACATAGAATTTTAGGAATTGTAAATGGCGACGATTTTCAATTGATTTTGTCGGATACTCCTGGCATTATTAAGCCTGCCTACGAAATGCAAGAAGCCATGATGGGTTTTGTAAAGTCGGCTTTTGAGGATGCTGATGTTTTGGTGTATATGGTAGAAATAGGGGAGCAGGAATTGAAAGATGATGCTTTTTTTAATAAAATTATCCATTCCAAAATTCCAGTTTTGTTGTTGTTGAACAAAATTGACAATTCAAATCAAGAGCAATTGGAAGAGCAAGTGGCTTTTTGGACCGCCAAAGTGCCGAATGCGGAAATTTACCCAATTTCGGCATTACAGAATTTTAATGTTCCTGAAGTGTTTCAGAGAATCATTGCCTTGTTGCCAGAATCGCCAGCATATTATCCTAAAGATCAATTGACGGACAAGCCTGAACGTTTTTTTGTAAATGAAATTATTAGAGAAAAAATTCTGTTGAATTACAATAAAGAAATTCCGTATGCTGTTGAGATTGTTACCGAAGAATTTGTAGAAACAGATGCTATCATTCGAATTCGATCGGTGATTATGGTAGAACGTGATACCCAAAAAGGTATCATTATTGGTCACAAAGGCGCTGCATTGAAAAAAGTGGGTATGGAATCGAGAGCAGAATTGGAAACGTTTTTCGGCAAACAAATTCATATTGAATTGTATGTGAAAGTGAATAAAAATTGGAGAAGCAACGCCAATATGTTGAAACGTTTCGGATATAATCAGTAGGGACAGGTCGTGACCTGTCCGTACGGATGTTTGGGAAAATAGTTTAATTTGGTTTATTCAATTATTTTTAAAAACACTTTTTCTAAGTCGTTCATTTGTTTTTCGCCGTTGGAACGGATTTGACGGGCAATAACATAGAGTAGAAACCAAGCGAAAATCATCATAGAAAGTACGATTAAATCCCATTGTGTGGATTCTTTGAGGACATAATGTGTGTAGGCAATACCGCAAAAAACGATGAAAGTACCTGCAATCATAAAATGCAGAAACATAAATAAGGTCCATAAAGTTGGGTCTGGACCGAAGAGTCCACGGATATGGGTTTCGTTTTCGGATTTTTTTTCTAACTCGAGATGTAAATGGGGTGACCAATACCTTTTTTTATCACCTTTGATATTGAGCCAAATATGATAGCCTCTGATTTTGGCATAATAATCTGGCGATTTTTCATAGATGAATTTTTCGAATTTAGAGCGTAAAATATCCGCGTTTTCGTTGATGTCTTTGTAAAATCGTAGGCGTAATCTAATTTCGTTATCTGCGGTCATAGCTTTTGGGAAATTGGGTTTGGTATAGTTTAGTTGTGCTAATATATCAAAAAAATTGATTCTCATAGTTTTAAACACTACCTTTGCACGCCTTAACCGCAAAAGTGTGCGCTAAGGATAACTATTTGAATACGAATAAAATGAATAATATTGTTGCGATAGTAGGAAGACCTAATGTAGGGAAGTCAACCCTTTTTAATAGGCTGATACAAAGAAGAGAAGCTATTGTGGATTCAGTTTCTGGGGTAACCAGAGATAGAAACTATGGTAAAAGCGAGTGGAACGGAAAAGAGTTTTCTGTGATAGATACGGGTGGATATGTTCGTGGGTCGGATGATGTTTTTGAGGGAGAAATCCGCAAACAAGTTGAATTGGCAATAGATGAAGCCGATGTGATTGTTTTTGTGGTAGATGTAGAAGAGGGAATTACACCGATGGATGAAACGGTAGCAAAGTTGTTGCGTAAAGTGACTAAGCCTGTTTTATTGGCTGTGAATAAAGTAGATAATGCGATGCGTGAGAAAGACGCAGTAGAGTTTTATAATTTGGGATTGGGAGAGTATTTTACTTTTGCAAGTATTTCTGGAAGTGGAACAGGTGATTTGTTGGATGCTTTGATCGAAGCTTTCCCAGTGAAACCTGAGCCAGTGAAAGAAGAAGTGGTTTTGCCGCGTTTTGCTGTAGTTGGTCGTCCTAATGCTGGTAAGTCGAGTTTTATCAATGCCTTGATTGGTCAAGATCGTTTTATGGTGACGGATATTGCGGGAACTACTCGTGATGCAATTGATACAAAATTTGATCGTTTTGGTTTTGAATTTAATTTAGTTGATACTGCTGGTATTCGTCGTAAAGCTAAAGTTAAAGAAGACTTAGAATTTTATTCTGTAATGCGTTCTGTTCGTGCTATTGAACACGCAGATGTTTGTATTTTGGTGATTGATGCTACTCGTGGTTTTGAAGGTCAGGACCAAAGTATTTTTTGGTTGGCAGAGAAGAACAGAAAAGGTGTTGTTATCTTGGTAAACAAATGGGATTTGGTAGAAAAAGATACGATGTCTACTCGTGATTACGAAGAGAAAATTAAAAAGGAATTAATGCCATTTACAGATGTGCCTATTCTTTTTGTTTCGGCTTTGACTAAACAACGTTTGTTGAAAGCGCTTGAAGCGACTGTAAAAGTATATGAGGATAGACAACAAAGAATACCTACTTCTAAGTTTAATGAATTTATGTTGAAGGTTATCGAGGCATACCCACCACCAGCTACTAAAGGGAAATATGTGAAGATTAAATATTGTATGCAGTTACCAACAGCAACACCGCAATTTGTATTTTTTGCGAATTTACCACAATACGTAAAAGAACCTTACAAACGCTATTTAGAAAATAAAATTAGAGAGCAATGGGATTTTTCAGGTGTTCCGATTGATATTTATATTCGAGAGAAATAAAAGAAAAGTGAATATGAAAGGCCTCCAAAAATTGCATTTGGAGGCTTTTTTTATTTTTTAAAAGAAATAATTCCTAGCAGTAATACTAGAATCAAAATGATAATTTTAGTTGTTTCTAATGTGTTGATTTCTTTGAAGTTTTTTATCAAATCAACAATTAAAGCAATCATTAAGAATATATAAACAAAAAGAGTCGGATAACTTGTATTTATATTTTTTTTCATCTTCATTTTTTTCACTTTAGAGGTTAAGGTTGTAGCGGAAAAATCATTGAAAAGTTTTTTAACAACTACATTTCTATCAAAATTTGAAGTTAAAGTATGTTCAAATATAAAGCAAAAAATATTTTAGTACTATTTTATTTATGAAAAAAAGTAAAATTTAGTAAATTGTTTACCAATACATTTTATGAAAAATACTCAGTCTTATGATGTCTCTATTGAAATAGTCGACCCCGCTAGGACGTTGTTGAAAGCTCTTTAGATACCCAAGTTCCACAGAGATATTTTTGTTGATGCCATATTGTAAGGCTGCATAGATTCTGTTTTGGTCGAAGGTGTTGTAGATGATGTTTTTCCCAGCATTTAGCATAATCTCATCGTACACGATTGCTTTTAAATAGTGGTTTTCTTTTTCCATTAAAGAATATTCTGCCTGCAATCGGTAGCGAAATCGCCAACTGAAGGTAGTGCCATCTAATAGTTCTGTCTTAGAAGCGTTGTGTATGAACCTTTCTTCAGCCTTTACTCTTTGGTTGATGGTTATTTTGTTAATATTAAATTTATACGTTATATCTTGCTGGGCTCTATATTCAGGAATTTCAAAATCATAGTCTTGTTGTGGATCTTGTGTAAAAACAGAAAAATAAACAAAGCCTGCTCCTGTTTCTATATTTGAATTCCATTTGTATCTACCTTGGATTCTAAAAACAAATAGATTTTCGGCAATTGGTTTCAAGAAAACGCGATTGTCGAATTCTGTATGAATGGACCAATGGTCGTCTAGGGTTAATACATTATAATAGCGAGTCCATAAAATACTCTGTTGATCTACTTTTTTTTCATTTTGAGCAAAAGAAAAAAGGTAGGATAATAAGAATAGGATAAGGAACTTTTTTTTCAAAATATTTTTTTTGCAAATGTAAGTCTACCAATAGAATAGTGCAAAAAAAAGGTTTTATTTTATACATTAGTAAAAAATCAAAATGTTATGAATGTAACTGAAAAAGTAATTTGGATTACAGGTGCTTCAAGTGGAATAGGAGAGGCACTAGCCTATGCTTTGGCTTCAAAACAAGCAAAACTTATTTTATCTGGGCGAAATCTGGAAGCTTTAGAGCAAGTAAGGGATAAATGCAATAGCGATGATGTTGTGATACTTCCTTTTGATTTGTCTCATTTCGATGCATCCAAGAGTACTGTTTCAAAAGCCTTGCAATTTTTTGGTTCCATTGATATTTTGGTTAATAATGGTGGAATTAGTCAACGCTCCTTAATAGCTGAAACGGATTTTGAAGTAGACAAAAAATTGATTGAAGTGGATTATTTGGGAACGGTGGCTTTAACAAAGGCGCTTTTACCGTATTATATACAACAAAAGAAAGGTCATTTTGTAACGGTAACCAGTTTAATGGGGAAGTTTGGAAGCCCGTATCGTTCAGGTTATTGTGGAGCAAAACACGCATTACATGGTTTTTTTGATGTATTGCGTATGGAACATGAAAAAGACAATATCAAAGTCACACTTATTTGTCCCGGCTTTGTACAGACTAATGTAGCTATAAATGCATTAACAGCAAACGGAGCAACTCAAAAGTCAAATGATGAAGCGACACAAAACGGAATGCCTGTGGATGTCTTTGCTTCTAAAATGATAAAGGCTATTGAAGCCAATACATTTGAAGCATATATTGGAGGTAAAGAAGTTTTAGGGATTTATCTGAAAAGATTTTTCCCTAAAATACTTCATAAATTTGTTTTAAAAAGCAAAGTGAGATAGGTGCTTAGGAAAGGAAACCCCATAAGCATCCCTATCAGCCGTCTCAAAATTGACTAAAGGAAATGAATATATAAACTAAATAGTGGTACTATTTTGCGCGCTATTAGAAAAAAGGTTTAATAGTCAAATTGAATTTAATATAAGCGTTGGGTGAAATTACTTTTATTGTGATTCATCATCTGTTAGATTTCACTTTGAAAAAAACACGAAAAATGGGTAATTTCAACCAACAAAGCAATGATTAGTAGTTGCTTACCAACTTCCGCTTGAACCTCCTCCAGAGAATCCGCCACCGCCGAATCCACCTCCGAATCCGCCACCGCCAAAACCTCCACCAGAAGAACCACCAAATCCACCTCCGCCGCCACGGCCAAGGTTACTTAAAATGATAACATCGAGTAGGCTAGGGCCGCCTCCGCCTCGGTTTC
The DNA here is from genome assembly GCF_051547125.1 of Flavobacterium sp. RSSA_27. Taxonomy (NCBI): domain Bacteria; kingdom Pseudomonadati; phylum Bacteroidota; class Flavobacteriia; order Flavobacteriales; family Flavobacteriaceae; genus Flavobacterium; species Flavobacterium sp. RSSA_27. Next base: position 174,361 of record NZ_JBPTTN010000008.1, on the reverse strand, counting down.
CAGAATTGCCTCCGCCCTTGTTTTTAGAGAAAATAATAATCAGGACGACAATAATAAAAATCAAAGGTAAAATAGGGAAACTTTTTCCTGAAGACTTTTTTCGTTCACCTTTGTATTTGCCTTTGAAAACATCAAAAAGTGCATCTGTTCCTTTGTCGATTCCTTTATAATAACTTCCTGACTTGAATTCTGGTGTAATAATGTTTCGGATGATTTCACCTCCAATTCCAGCAGTTAGTCGGTCCTCTAGCCCGTAACCAGGATTAATGGCTATTTTTCTATCATTTTTAGCAATCAAAATGATGACACCGTTGTCTTCTTTGGCTTGTCCTATTCCCCAAGTATGCGCCCAATTGGTCGCCAGTTGATTGACGTTTTCATTTTTTAGACTTTCAATAGAAATTACTACAATCTGAGTAGTCGTCGAATCAGAATAGCGAACTAATTTTTCTTCCAGTTGCGCTTTTTCTTCAGCACTAAATAAATTCGCATAATCGTAGACCGATGTTTGAAAACTTGGCTTTTCTGGAATAGTAAATTGTGCAAAGGTGCCGTGAAAGGTAAAAAATGCAATAAGCAAAAGGGGTATACGAAAAATTCCTTTGGAATTTGATGTTTTTAATTTGGAATTTTTCATAGGTTATCCTTTAGAAATTTCGTTTGACAATTCGTTGGTATCACCTTCTTGCCAAGGGAAATATTTTTTGAGTTGTTCTCCAGCATTTAAAATGCCATCAATCAAACCTTGTTTGTAATTTCCTAATTTGAATTGGCTCACCATAGCATCGCGAGTGCAGTCCCAAAAATCAGGAGCTACTACATCATTGATTCCTTTGTCACCACAAATCACAAAGGTTTTGTCGTTTACAGCGAGATAAATCAGTACACCGTTTTGTAATTCGGTAGCATCCATATTGAGTTCGTGAAAAACCTCCATAGCACGGTCATAGGCATCAAGAGAAGTGGTAGCTTCTATATGAACTCTAATCTCGCCCGAAGTATTTTTTTCGGCCACACGAATGGCTTCCACTATGGCGCTTTCCTCTTCTTTAGTTAAAAAGTCTTCTACTTTTGACATTTGTTTTGTTTTTTCAGTGGTATAAAAAAAGCCCCTCCTTCGGAGGGGTTGGGGAAGATTAGAATTTTACTTCCACAGGTTTTTCTGCGCCTTCAACAGCTTGGAAATAGGCTTTTTCTTTAAAGCCAAACATTCCAGCAAAAATTGAGTTAGGGAAGGTTTTTATGTGGGTATTGTAAGGTTTAACCGCTTCGTTAAAACGAGTTCTGGCAGTCAAAATTTGATTTTCAGTGCTAGCTAGTTCGTCTTGTAATTTCAAGAAGTTAGCATTAGCTTTAAGATCAGGATAGCGTTCTACAGATACCAACAATTTAGATAGTGAAGAGGAAACACCTGACTGTGCTGAGTTAAATGCGGTTAATTGTTCTGGTGTAATGTTAGTTGGGTCAACGGTAACCGAAGTAGCTTTTGCACGGGCTTCAATAACTGCTGTTAGTGTGCTTTTTTCAAAGTCAGCAGCTCCTTTAACAGTATTTACTAAGTTTCCAATCAAGTCATTTCTTCTTTGGTACGAAGTATTGACATTACCCCATGCTTCGTTGATGGTTTGTTCGTAACCAACAGCCGTGTTGTTAATTCCTTTCACCCAGCTATAAATTCCAAATATCACTACAGCTCCGATAATCCAAGGCAAAAATCTTCTCATGTTTATTTAATTTTAAGGTTTATTATTTAGTGTTTAATTGTATTCATTATTCCCCTATTTAGGGATTAAAGTTCATTTTTAATATTCGTTAATTGTACTTTTATGGCTTCTAATTTTCGAATGATGTCAAATTTGTCCAATGTTTTCTTTTGTCCTTCTTTTAAATGAGTTTTGGCCCCTTCTAAAGTAAACCCTCTTTCTTTGACCAAATGATAAATCAGTTGTAAATTTTTGACATCTTCGGGAGTAAACATTCGGTTGCCCTTGGCATTTTTTTTGGGTTTTAAAATATCAAATTCATTATCCCAGAATCGAATCAATGAAGCGTTAACACCGAATGCTTTGGCCACTTCGCCAATGCTGTAATATCTTTTTTCAGCCGATAATTCTATATGCATTGTAGTTTTTTGTTGGTCGATGAATGGCTCAGAACACCCATCAACTCTAGTTATTATAAAGAGTTTTTGAAGCTATTTTTTCATTATCAAGTGTGCATTTTATTTTTGCCTTAGGGTAAAATACCCTATTTTTGCAACCTGTAAATGAGTTAGTCGAACAAATTTAATAAATGTTTCATTCTATTGCTCCTTTTTACGTAAATAAAAAAATAAGGGCCTAATCCAGCTATTCGTTGCAAGTTTTCGGTTACAAGCCTTTTTTTTCTAGCCATGTCAGGAGCTTCCGTTGGTCGCTCTGCCCTAGCAAGAAAAAATAGTCTTCTACTCCTCAAAGCTTTCCACTACTATCTGGGGCAAAAGTTGAACGGTTTCATTACGATTTCGTTTTTTCGAAACATAGTAAGATCCATCAACCGATAATCGATTAATAAACACCAATGAAATCACAAGACGTACGCAAGCAATTTTTAGATTTTTTCGAAAGCAAAGGACATTTAATTGTTCCATCTGCTCCTATAGTTTTAAAAGACGATCCAACTTTGATGTTCAATAACTCAGGAATGGCACAGTTCAAAGAGTATTTCTTAGGCTTAGGGACACCAAAAAGTCAACGTATTGCCGATACTCAAAAATGTTTGCGCGTTTCAGGTAAACATAATGATTTGGAGGAAGTAGGTATCGATACCTATCACCACACCATGTTTGAAATGTTGGGGAACTGGTCTTTTGGCGATTATTTCAAGAAAGAAGCCATTCATTGGGCATGGGAATTGTTAACCGAAGTCTATAAAATTGACAAAGACATATTGTATGTAACTGTTTTTGAAGGAAGCGTTGAAGAAAATGTTCCTTTCGATCAAGAGGCTTACGACATTTGGAAAACATTAATTGCTGAGGATCGAATTTTATTAGGAAATAAAAAAGACAATTTCTGGGAAATGGGAGATCAAGGCCCTTGTGGTCCTTGTTCCGAAATTCACGTAGATATTCGTTCAGCAGAAGAGAAAGCAGTAATTGATGGTAAAGAATTAGTCAATGCTGATCATCCTCAAGTGGTGGAGATTTGGAATAATGTATTCATGGAATTCAACCGTAAAGCGGATGGTTCTCTTGAAAAATTGCCAGCACAACACGTTGATACGGGTATGGGATTTGAGCGTCTTTGTATGGTTTTGCAAGGAGTACAATCGAATTATGATACAGATGTGTTTACCCCAATCATCAGAGAAATCGAGACGATTACTGGTACAACCTATACCATTAAAGCTTCCAATGAAGAAGAAGAAAAAATAAATATTGCGATTCGTGTTATTGCAGATCACGTTCGTGCAGTTGCTTTTGCCATCGCTGATGGTCAATTGCCATCCAATACAGGAGCTGGATATGTAATTCGTAGAATTTTACGTCGTGCTATTCGCTATGGATTCACTTTCTTGAATACCAAAGAACCTTTTATCTATAAATTAGTGGATACGTTAAGTGCTCAAATGAGTGCTTCTTTCCCTGAAATCCGTTCTCAAAAAGCGCTATGTTCTAACGTAATTCGTGAAGAAGAAAGTTCATTTTTGCGTACGCTAGATCAAGGTTTGGTTTTACTAGATGCAGTGATTGCCAACAATGAAAGCAAAGTGATTGATGGTAAAAAAGCCTTTGAATTGTATGATACCTATGGATTTCCAATCGATTTAACAGCTTTGATTTTATCTGAAAAAGGATTGCAATTAGACGAAAAAGTTTTTGAAGAACAATTACAATTGCAAAAAGAACGTTCACGTGCGGCTTCAAAAGTTACGGCTGGTGATTGGAACGTAATTGTAGAAGATGATATTCAAGAGTTCGTAGGCTATGATCGTTTGCAACATCAAGTAAAAATCACAAAGTACCGAAGAGTAGAGAGTGTCAAAGAAGGAGAGATTTATCAATTGGTATTTAACGCAACTCCTTTTTATGGGGAAAGTGGAGGACAAACTGGCGATAAAGGGTATTTAGAAGCTAGTAATGGCGATATTACTTATATTATTGATACTAAAAAAGAGAACAATCAAACCATTCATTTGGCCAAATCACTACCTGGTAATTTAACCGATACTTTTCAAGCTATTGTTGATGTGAAGCAAAGAGCAAGAACTTCTTCTAATCATACTGCGACTCACTTGTTGCATCAAGGATTGCGAAAAGTTTTGGGTACACATATTGAACAAAAAGGTTCTATGGTGCGTTCGGCTTCTTTACGTTTTGACTTTTCGCACTTCTCTAAAGTATCAGACGAAGAATTGAAAGAAGTTGAAAACTTCGTTAACGCAAGAATTCGTGAAAGTTTGCCATTAATTGAGAAGCGTGGAATTGCCAAAGAACAAGCGCTAGAAGAAGGAGCTATTGCTTTGTTTGGAGAAAAATATGGCGACTTGGTGCGTATGATCAAGTTTGGAGATTCAGTAGAGCTTTGTGGAGGAACACACGTGACGAATACTTCTGAAATTTGGCATTTCAAAATTGTTTCAGAAGGAGCAGTGGCAGCAGGTATTCGAAGAATTGAGGCAATTACAAGTGATGCAGCCAAAGATTTCTTTGAAAGCCAATTAATTTCTTTTGGAGAAATGAAAGAAGTATTGAAAAATCCAAAAGACCCAATCAAAGCTATTCAGGGATTACAAGATGAAAATGTACAATTGAAAAAACAAATAGAAGCCTTGCTAAAAGACAAAGCCAAGAATATGAAAGGCGAATTAGCAGCAGCTTTCCAAGAAATAAACGGTGTTAAATTCTTAGCGCAACAAGTAGATTTAACGGCTGAAGGCGCGAAAGATTTGGTGTATGAATTAGGAAATTTAGGTAACAATATTTTCATTGTTTTGGCAACTGTAAATGAAGACAAACCAATGTTGACTTGCTATATTTCTAAAGAATTAGTAGCCGATAAAAATTTAAATGCGGGACAAGTAGTACGTGAATTAGGAAAACACATCCAAGGAGGCGGTGGAGGACAGCCGTTCTTCGCTACAGCTGGTGGGAAGAACGCAGCTGGTGTTCCTGAAGCATTAGAAAAAGCTATTGAGTTTGTGAAGTAGTTCGCTAATCTTTTAGACAATAATATCTCGCAAAGACGCAGAGCCGCAAAGTGTTTATTGAATACCTATTTGATAAGCTATAGAATTTGCTACTCTGCGTCTTTTTTTATTTTATGAATAAATGGCATTATTTTTTTTGAAGGAATTTTAGTATTTTGTATCAAAATTACAAATATGACTGAAAACGAAATTTCTAGAATTGTTGTTAATGTTTGTTATAAAATTCATACTAAACTTGGGCCAGGATTGTTGGAGTCGGTTTATGAGGCTATACTTTATTACGAATTGACTAATAGAGGATTAAAAGTTGAAAGACAGAAGCCATTACCAGTAATTTGGGATGAAGTATTTTTGGATATAGGTTTTAGAACTGATTTGATTATTGAAGAAAAAGTGATTATTGAAATAAAATCGGTTGAACAAATAGCTAATGTCCATCCTAAACAACTTTTGACCTATCTGAAAATAGCTGGAATGAAATTAGGGTTGTTGATTAATTTTAATGAATCATTGATTAAAAACGGAATTACAAGAATTGTGAATAATCTTTAGCCAATAACTCTTTGTTTAAGGATTATTTCTCTCAAGGATTTTACTAAATTTATCTCACAAAGACGCTAAGGGCAAAAGTAGAGTTGTATTTTCTTTGCGACTCTGCGCCTTTGCGAGAAAATGAGTTTTAAACTATTTTTATTTTCAATGATCAAAACTTGAGAGAAAAACTATGAACTTTACAACGAAAATACCCATTTTCCAAAATATCAAGCCAATAGATTATAATTCTAACATTGTTTCTTTAGGTTCTTGCTTTGCTGAAAATATGGGGGATAAATTGTGCTATTATAAATTTCAAACCCAAGTGAATCCTTTTGGGATTATTTTCAACCCATTTTCTATTGCAAAACTTATAGAGAGAGCTGTGGTGCAACGCTATTTCACAAAGGATGATATTTTTTTCTTCAACGAAAGATGGCATTGTTATGAGGTGCATTCAGATTGTAGTACCACTACTTCTGAAGCGCTATTGGATAATTTGAACCAACTTCTTTTAGATACCCAAAAGCAATTGCAAGAGGCGACGCATATCATTATTACCTATGGTACTTCGTGGGTGTATCGACATATTGAAACCAACGCTATTGTAGCAAATTGCCATAAAGTACCACAAAAACAATTCAGTAAAGAGTTGTTGTCCATTGATAGCATCCAAAAAGCGATTCAGAATACAGTCTCTTTGATTGCCACTTTAAATCCGAAATGTAATTTTATTTTTACGGTTTCACCCGTTCGGCATCTCAAAGACGGTTTTGTCGAAAATCAGGTAAGTAAAGCGCATTTGATTGCTGCAATTTATGCAACAACAAACACTAAACAACAAACATTAAACTATTTTCCCAGCTATGAAATTATGATGGACGAGCTCAGGGACTATCGTTTTTACGCCGATGATATGATGCATCCTAGTTCAATGGCAATTGATTATATCTGGGAACGATTTGTAGCCACTCAAATTGACGAAAAGGCAAAAGTCACAATGGAATTGGTTGAGGCCATACAAAAAGGCTTGGCGCATCGACCATTTAATCCTTATTCAGAAAGCCATCAAAAGTTTGAGGCAAATCTGAAAGAAAAAATAGCTACATTAGAGGCACAGTATTCATTTATGAAATTTTAGTTATGTTGAAACGCATTTTAATTGGAGTTGGAATAGTAGTTATTGGCTTGTTGTTGTTCAAATACTGCGATTTTAAAAAAGAAAAAGAGGACGAGTTCGATTACAATACGAATCTCATTCAGCAACAAATTCTAAATGTGGGGAAATTGGTGGTGACCGAAGGACATTTTTCGGAAGTCATCACGTTTAAGAATTCGAATAAGTACTTTTTGGATATGATTTCTTTCGAAAAAAAGGCAATCGTAGTGGTGAATGCCAAGGTGACCGTAGCTTATGATTTGCACCAAATGAAATACGACATCGATGAAAAAAACAAAACCATAACGATTCTTTCCATTCCAAAAGAAGAGATTTCGATTTATCCTGACATCCAATATTATGATGTAGAGCAAAGCAAACTCAACGAATTCACAGGAGCCGATTACAACAAAATCAATAAAACGGTTAAAACTAGAATGGCTCAAAAAGTAGACAAATCGTCATTGAAGACCAATGCTAAAAATCGTTTGGTAAGCGAAATCTCCAAAATGCTCATCTTGACGAATACTTTGGGTTGGAAATTACAATACAACGGTGAAGTCATCGAAAATGAAAGCCAGCTAAAACAGGATTTGAAACTGTAACAAAATAAATTCCAAAAAAATAAATTCCAAATTCCATAAAAAAAAAATTACTCAGCAGTCTGTGTTTTAAAAATAGAACCGCAAATTCGCAAATTTTATTTCAATATTAAATTTTGCGAATTTGCGGTTTTTTTTGCTAGGTAGTGGTTAATTGAGAATCTGTGCTAGAGAATTTTAGTGAACAGTTTCCTCTTTTTCAAAAATCAATTCTAAACCATTTGAAATTAATTGGGCAACTTCTGGACGCTGTTTTTTAAGATTTTCTAGATGAGAAAGAATCTTGGTAAGCAATTGCGTTTCGTTTCTAGCTTTTAAAAGTTCTGCCAATTCTACACAAAGCAACCAATCAGTTGCGTGTTCTTCTTTTAATTTTTCAAAAATGGGAGCCAATGAGGTCGTCGTTTCTTTGGTCTCACGGATATTTCGAACGGTACGATACAATACTTCTAAGGCATCTCGTTCCTGTGAGGTTGAAGCTTTGATAGTTTTGCTACTTGGTACGTGAGCAATCAAATCAAAACTATTCACATCCGCAGGGCCAGAAAAAGCCGAAACTAATTTCTTTCCTACAGCCATATCATAAGTTCCCCATTCTGGACGGAACAGAACCGTATCACCGTGGGTAACCGTACAGTTTTTGAAAGAAATCAAGATGATTTCACCGTGGAGATTTCGTTTCCCAGTTATGATTTCCCCAACGACTTTGATATTGCCTTCAAATTCCAAAGTAGCGGTTTCTCCTTCGTAAATGTCGTAGGCTTTTAAGTCACGTGGACTCATATCTTCAATTGCGAGGTTGATGCCTTTGAGTTTCCCGATAGGGCTGCCAAAACCTTCAAGGTGAGCAGCAGTTCCGTGTCCTACTAATTCTTTTTCGCGATTGGCCAAAGCTGTTTTTCCAGTGGTTTGTAGGTAAATCGGTTTGCCTTCGTGTTCGATTACGTTGGTAAAAACACCAGAAATCTGTAAACCAGTACTCAATTCAACGGTTCCCAAAGCTTTGGAATTGATGAGTTTTTTGATGCCAGATAAACCGCCTGTTCTCAAAGCCATGGTGTTGGCAAACTCTTCTAGAACCAAACTCAAGTAAGCAAAATCAGGTGTTACATAGAGTTGAGGTTGTACTTTAGTAATATCAAAACTTTGTTGTGCTGCTTCTATAGTATATGGCAGTTTTTTTACGTTATCGGTCATACACCAAGCGCTTTCACCAATGGAAGAAAGCAAACCAGCCCCATAAATTTTTGGGTTTTCAAGCGTGCCAATTAAACCGTACTCCACGGTCCACCAATGTAAGTTTCTGATTTGAGCCATTTCTGATAGCTCACCCATATTGTTTTGCAAATCTTCTACTGCTTTTTCAGCAGCTTCTATTTCGCTTTGTGGGGTTCCTTCGGCTTCTTTTAGAATGGATAACAAACGGATGGCTTCATACATTTCGTAATCTTTGTGCGAAGAGATGGCTTTGCAACCAATTTCGCCAAAACGACGCAAGTATTCCGCATATTCTGGATTGGCAATAATAGGAGCGTGTCCTGCACCTTCGTGAATGATATCTGGAGCAGGAGTGTATTCGATGTGTTCCAATTGACGAATATCTGAAGCAATCACCAGCACATTATAGGCTTGGAATTCCATAAAAGCGTTGGGTGGAATAAAACCATCTACAGCTACGGCGGCCCATCCAATTTCGGATAATATGCGATTCATACCATACATGCTCGGAATCGAGTCGATTTCGATGCCTGTTTTCTTTAACCCTTCGAGGTAGGAACTGTGGGCGACCTTGGATAGGTAATCCACGTTTTTGCGCATCACATAGCGCCAAACGGCTTGATTGATGGGTGTGTAGTCTTCGTAATCTTGAGGTTTGATAAACTGTTTCAAATGTTTCGGTAATCGCTCGATTAGGGGATTACTTTCTATTTTTGCATTCATATCGAAATCGGTATAGTTTTTTGTAAAAATACAATTTCGAATGATTGTTTTTAGGTTTTTATTGGGTATTTTTAGTAAACCAAGTGTTTTTATAGGATTTTAACAATGGTTTACTTTTTAAAAACTATCCAATTGAAAGTCCTTTAGCCCCGACAGTAGCGGAAATCCTTTGGTGTCGGGGTTCGGTACCAAAGATTACTTCGTCTGTTCGCTATCGCTCGGGTGTAGCGGATGGCGGGAACCCATGTTGGCTGAGAATGCCTTTTGTTTCGCTCCTGATTGTAAGGCTAATTTTCTTAGACACAGATGACACAAATTTACACAGATTAAAAAACTGATTTTGTAACTATTCAGCTTGTTTTGCATTCAATTGCCTCAAGCTAAAGTTGGAGGAAATGAATGTTTAAAGAAAACGGAATAGTTGCCTGATTTTATATGGTATTGTCTAGGAAACAGTACTATTTCAATTGGTCTCTTTCGGCTTGTCTGAAATACTCAATCTTATAATTGAACATTTCGGCCATATTTTTGGCTCTTAGCTTAGCTTCATCGGCGAGTGGACCTACAAATAAGCTGTCGATAGTGCTGGTGAAAATCGCCATCCAGCGGTCGAAATGGGTTTTGTCTACTGGCAATTGCTTGTGTGGCGGAAACGGACTTCCTGAATAGGTGTGAACTTCGAGCAAAATGGTTTGCCAAAAACGGTACATTTTCTCGAGATGTTCTAGCCAGCGATAGCCTATTTTTTCGTTGAAAACGGGGCCAATAGCCGCATCTCGGCGAACATTTGTATAGAAAGTGTCGACCATTTTTTTGATGTCGTCTAGGTTTTGTATGTCTTTAGAGGGTGTCATAATATATAAATAAAAAAGCCTATGCAAAGATAGGCTTTTAGGGTAGTATATGTTTTAAATAGGGTAAGTGTTATTTTTTTACCGGAGGATATTGTGCTAAAATTTTTCCCACAAATTCAGCAACCACCTCGTCTTTTTTGTCGACATTTTTAGTTAAAGTGCCTACTCCTTCACCTTGCCAAATCATTTCTTTCTTTTTAGCATCGATAAGGTCAATAAACAAAGTGCCTTCTGTTGAGGTAGTTACACTGGTTTGGTTGCCCATACCCATCATCCAAGGGTTCCAACCCCAGCCCCAGCCATAACCCCAGCCAGCGTTGAATTGGTTCACATTAACTTCCTCTCTTGATTTGGTAAAAATATTGATTAACAAATCAGGCGTTTCGCTTTTGGTAAATCCTTTGGCAGTCATTTGTTGGTCAATGGCTCTCAAAATACGTTTTTTGTCCAAATCAGAAATCTCTACTTTGTCAATGCCTGGTTTGTAATACGCATAGGTTTTATAGGGAGTAAAATCTACATTCTTATCGTAATCCGAATACACTCTAACGGAACTACAAGAACTAAAAAAAACAACTAGCACTAAGGCAAATAATGATATAGGTTTCATATGGATATTGTTTAAGTTACAATTAAGATTTTACAACAAATGATCTTCAACAGCATTCGGAAGTGTCACTTTTAGTAAAGGTTCTACTTCCATAGCACGTTTGATAGCAAATATAGCTCCTTCATTTCTGGCCCAACTTCTTCTTGAGATACCGTTGTTAACATCCCAAAACAACATTGAAGCCAAACGTTTTGAAGCTTCTTTCGTACCATCAAGAACCATACCAAAGCCACCATTAATCACTTCGCCCCAGCCCACACCGCCGCCGTTGTGAATGGAAACCCAAGTAGCGCCACGGAAACTATCGCCAATCACATTATGAATGGCCATATCAGCGGTAAATCTAGAGCCGTCATAGATATTCGAAGTTTCTCGATAAGGTGAATCGGTTCCTGAAACATCGTGGTGATCACGACCTAAAACCACATAACCAATTTCGCCTTTGGCAATAGCTTGGTTAAATGCTTCGGCGATTTTAGTACGACCTTCGGCATCGGCGTATAAAATTCGCGCTTGAGAACCTACTACTAATTTATTTTCTTGTGCACCTTTAATCCACTGAATGTTGTCCTGCATTTGTTGCTGAATTTCTTCAGGAGAGGTTTCCATCATTTTTTCTAAAACTTCGCAAGCAATAGCATCTGTTTTGGCCAAGTCTTCTGGTTTTCCTGAGGTACATACCCAACGGAAAGGACCAAAACCATAATCAAAACACATCGGTCCCATAATATCTTGCACGTACGAAGGGTATTTGAATTCTCTACCAAGCGTTGGATTTTCGGCCATCACATCAGCTCCCGCTCTTGAGGCTTCTAACAAAAACGCGTTACCATAATCAAAGAAATACGTGCCTTTTGCGGTATGTTTGTTGATTGCCGCTGCGTGACGACGTAAAGTTTCTTGCACTTTTTCTTTAAAAAGTTCCGGTTGGTTGGCCATCATTTCATTGGCTTCTTCAAACGAAATGCCCGCAGGATAATACCCGCCAGCCCACGGATTATGTAAAGAAGTTTGGTCAGAACCCAAATCGATATGCATATTTTCTTGGTCAAAACGCTCCCAAACGTCTACGACATTACCCAAATACGCAATAGAAACGGTTTCGTTGTTGGTTTTTGCCAAGGCTACACGTTGCACTAAAGCGTCTAAATCTTCAATCACTTCATTAATCCAACCTTGGCTGTGACGAATGTGGGTAATTTTTGGATTTACTTCGGCGCAAACGGTGATACAACCCGCAATATTTCCCGCTTTGGGTTGCGCGCCGCTCATGCCGCCCAATCCAGAAGTTACAAATAAACCGCCTTTCGGATTCTTTTTTATTTTTCTAAAACCATTCAAAACCGTGATGGTTGTGCCGTGCACAATACCTTGTGGACCAATGTACATATAACTTCCAGCCGTCATTTGTCCGTATTGCGAAACGCCCAAGGCATTCATTTTTTCCCAATCGTCTGGTGCCGAATAATTCGGAATCACCATTCCGTTGGTTACCACTACTCTCGGCGCTTCTTTATGCGAAGGAAACAATCCCATCGGGTGGCCCGAATACATCGTCAACGTTTGCTCATCGGTCATTTCCGATAAGTATTGCATCGTCAAAAGGTATTGTGCCCAATTTTGAAATACCGCACCATTTCCGCCATACGTAATCAACTCGTGCGGATGCTGTGCCACGGCATAATCCAAATTGTTTTGAATCATCAACATAATAGCTTTCGCTTGCTCGCTTTTTCCTGGATATTCGTCAATCGGACGCGCGTACATTTTGTAATCAGGGCGAAAACGGTACATATATATACGACCGTATTGCTCTAATTCTTGCGAGAATTCAGGGGCTAATTCCGAATGATGTTTCGGGTCAAAGTATCGCAACGCATTGCGCAACGCCAATTTTTTTTCTTCAGCTGTCAAAATCTCTTTGCGTTTCGGCGCGTGATTTATGGCAGCATCATAAGGCTTAGGTTGTGGTAAAATATCTGGAATTCCTTGTTGAATTTGTTCTTTAAATGTCATCTTTTTTTGTTTTTACAATCGAAAATAAAATAATAGCGATACTTTTTAGTAAGATTTGGGCGAGACCCCAATACCCCAAGTGGCCTATGCAGCGTTGTCGTGATGCGGCCACTTGCGGTATTGCGGTCGGGCTATCCACGCTACTTCGGTAGCCAGTTCCTATCCCTCTCGCGACCCGTAGACCAAGGACTTTTGGCTTCCAAAACTTCTTGGGCAGTATATCGTCACCCGTTAGTTCAATGTCATGAGTTAAGAAAAAATCAATAATTTGATTGTTGATTTTTGATTAACGATTAGTTCAGCAGATTTGGAACCGTTGAAAAACAAGCGATTTTTTTATTCACCAGCACGAAATCAAATATCTATAATCGTTAATCTTCAATCAAAAATCTTTTAACGTAATGCCATTGTCGTCTCCTTCCAGTTGGTTAAAAACCGACTAAGGATACCTAATGTCCGACCGATGGTAGGACTTGTATATTTTGATTCTGTATTGTAAAGAAAGGACATCCATTTCTTAGCGTTTTTTTATATTTTGAGTTCAATCATTTCATCAAGACTAGTGAACTTTGGTAAGTCTAATATAATTTGCTCTCTACTTTTATCACCAAAGAAACACACCCCCGACCCCTCTCGAGAGGGGAGTAGCAGCTGCATTGAAATCGCGAATCTTTTGTTTTTTGTAGTTTGTGATTGCTGCTTTTATCGCACTAAATCTGACCACTAGAAAACTGACCACTGACCACTACTTTCTGCCTTCTACTTTCTGCCTTCTCCCTTCTTAAACCCTCCCGTTTTCATATCAAAACCATACGGACAATGACGGCAACCGCTTTTGCAGCAATACCCTCTTTTTAGGTGGTGTTTTTCGGTAAAACATTTATAGCCTTCGGGAGTAAAGTAAAAATCTTCACCCTCGATTAATTTATTTTCATTACTTTGCTCTAACATAAGCGACTTGTTTTTTGGGGATGTTCGTGCTACTAGAACGAATGGTGTTTTCCTTAAATAAAAGGGTGTAACAGTTGCAAATCTATAAATTTTAAAGCGAAATGATTCTTATTGTTGCTAAATATTTAATTCCAAAAGGATATAGCGGCCTCGCTGCTTTTCCGTTTGTTCTAGTTAAAAAGGCAGGATACAAAGAGAATCGCATTTTCCTCAATCACGAAAAAATACATTTACGACAACAACTCGAATTGCTGATTGTCCCTTTTTTTATTTGGTACGGCCTAGAGTTTTTGCTAAGATGTTATCAATACAAAGATAAAAATTTGGCGTATCGCAACCTGAGTTTTGAACGCGAAGCTTATGCCAACGAATCCAATTTGGAGTATCTTAAAACCCGCTCTTTTTTTCGTTTTTTGAAATACCTAAAAATGCCAAATGCAAATCATTAATCAAGAAGTAAAACTCGAATTGCCTCATCAAATCTCACTTTTTATTAAGAGAGAAGACTTGATTCATCCTTTTGTCTCAGGCAATAAATTCCGAAAACTAAAATACAATGTATTGCAAGCCAAAGCCGAAAATCATTCGGTTTTGCTCACTTTTGGAGGCGCTTTTTCTAATCATATCGCTGCTGTGGCCTATGCTGGAAAGGAGCAAGGTTTTGAAACTATTGGAGTGATTCGAGGGGATGAATTACGCGATAAAATTTCAGAAAATCCTACTTTGTCTTTTGCCCAAGAATGCGGAATGCGTTTTGAATTTGTCACCCGTGAAGCCTATCGTCATAAAACAGACGCTGCTTTTATCGAACAACTGCAAGCAAAATTTGGATCTTTTTATTTGGTTCCAGAAGGTGGCACGAACGATTTGGCCGTCAAAGGATGTGAAGAAATTTTAACCGAGCTCGATGCCGATTTTGATTTTGTTTGTAGCGCAGTGGGAACGGGAGGAACCATTTCTGGACTTATAAATAGTGCTTTGCCACATCAAAAAGTTTTGGGATTTCCAGCGTTAAAAGGGGATTTTTTACAAAATGAAATTCATAAATTTGTCAGCAATAAAAATTGGGAATTAATTACTGATTATCATTTTGGAGGTTATGGCAAAGTAACCCCCGAATTTATCGAATGGATGAATTGGTTTTATGCGCAAACGGGTATTCCGTTAGACCCAATTTATACTGGAAAAATGGTTTTTGGCGTTATGGATTTAATACAACACAACTATTTTCCACCAAATTCCAAAATTCTGATGATTCACACGGGTGGACTCCAAGGAATTGCGGGGATGAATGCCAAATTAGAAAAACAAAACAAACCGATTTTAGTACTATGATAAAACAAATTTTCTGCCTGATGGTATTGCTGTTTTTGGTATGCTGTAACAGTACTAAACCGGTTACTCAAACCTATAAAAAAAGCACAACTCCAGCTAAGAAAACAGTCGTTTATACCAAGACGCCATCTGCTAATGGTGTTGCCACTAAAAGATTAGAGGTAGTCAATCAGTACATAGAACAATACAAAGGAATTGCGATGAGCAATATGAAAAATTTCGGCATTCCTGCGAGTATAATTTTGGCACAAGGAATTTTAGAATCGGGTGCTGGAAAAAGCAGTTTGGCGGTCAATTCCAATAATCACTTTGGTATCAAATGTCATAATGATTGGGAAGGAGAAGTTGTACACCAAGATGATGATTCAGAAAAAGAATGTTTCCGAAAATACGAAGACCCAGCGGGTTCTTATAAAGACCACTCTAAATTTTTGACAACCAAAAAGCGATATGCCTCTCTTTTTTCATTGGCCAAAGGAGATTATGTGGCTTGGGCTATGGGATTGCGAGCCGCTGGATACGCCACCGACCCGCTGTATCCTGAAAAACTGATTGCCTATATTGAGCGTTATGATTTGCATCAGTACGATAGTCAGGTTTTGGGGAAAAGTGTAGTGAATACTCCCATTTCGAATCGAGTTGACAACCAAGTGGTAAACGGTGATGGCACATTGTATGAAGTCCAAAAAGGCGATACGTTGTATTCCATTTCCAAAAAATTCAATGTTTTGGTTGAAGATTTACAACGTAAAAACAATTTAACTGACAACGCCATTTCGATTGGACAAAAATTGATTGTGAAGTAAAATAGGCGTTGATATTTTAGAATTAAAAATACTTTATAAATAGTAAAAATATGATATACCAAAGAAGCAGTCAGCTTTTTGCTGAAGCGGAAAAAGTAATTCCAGGAGGCGTAAATTCACCAGTACGAGCTTTTAAAGCCGTAGGTGGCACTCCAATTTTTGTAAAAAGTGCGAAAGGCGCGTATTTATATGATGAAGATGGTAACCGTTTGATTGATTACATTAATTCTTGGGGGCCAATGATTTTGGGACACGCCTACGAACCCGTTGTGGAGGCTGTAACCGAGCGTGCCAAATTAGGAACTTCTTTTGGAATGCCTACAGAGTTGGAAACCAAAATTGCTGCTTTGGCGGTTTCGATGGTGCCGAATATTGATAAAATTCGTTTTGTGAATTCGGGTACAGAAGCTTGTATGAGTGCCATTCGTTTGGCGCGTGGCTTTACCAAAAGGGATAAAATCATCAAGTTTGCAGGTTGCTATCACGGTCATTCCGATTCGTTTTTGATTGCAGCAGGTAGTGGCTTAAGTACTTTTGGAGTACCCAATAGTCCAGGTGTAACCGAAGGAACTGCTAAAGATACTTTGCTGGCTCGTTACAACGATTTAGAAAATGTTAGCGCTTTGATTGAGGCTAATCCTAATGAAATTGCAGCCATTATTGTAGAACCTGTTGCAGGAAATATGGGTTGTGTACCGCCACTCAACGGATTCTTAGAAGGTTTACGTGAGTTGTGTTCTGCTAATGGAATTTTATTGATTTTTGATGAGGTAATGACAGGCTTTCGTTTGGCAGCAGGAGGAGTTCAAGAATTATACGGCATTCAAGCAGATATCGTTTGTTTTGGAAAAGTAATAGGTGGTGGATTGCCAGTAGGGGCTTTTGCTGCTCGTGAAGAAATTATGAATTACTTGGCACCACTAGGTCCCGTGTATCAAGCTGGAACTTTATCAGGAAATCCGTTAGCGATGGCGGCTGGATTGGCAATGTTAGAAGCCTTAAATAACGACAGAGCTGTATTTCAACGATTGGAAGAGAAAACCGCTTATTTAGAAGCAGGAATTCGTAAAGTGCTTACTGCAAATGGAGTGGTTTTTACCATCAATAGAGTAGGCTCAATGATTTCGGTGCATTTTGATGCGGAGCCTGTAGTCGATTTTCAAACGGCTGCTAAAGGTGATAACGCAACCTTTAAAAAATTCTTCCACGGTTTGTTGCAAGAAGGTATTTACATTGCACCATCGGCGTATGAAACGTGGTTTATTACAGATGCGTTGACTTATGAAGATTTAGATGTGACCATTCAAGCTATAGATAAAGTATCGAAGACTTTCTAAAAATAAAAAAGGGGTTGTCAACGTTTTGACAGCCCCTTCTATTTTAATTTTCATCTGCGTTTTGCATTCTTCTTTCTCCTTTTATTTCACCTCTTTTTTCGAGCATTTTTTCTTTTTGAGTTTCTCTATCTTTCTCCCATTTCGTAAATTGTTCAGGTGTTAAAATCGATTTCATTTTGGCGTCCATAGCCTCTTTTTCGGCTTTCATTTTTTTTGCTAATTCTTTTCTTTCTTTAGCAGATTCAGGCGTTTGGTCGTCTTTTATTGCATCTCTTTTGGCTTTGAAATCGGCTGCTTTTGTTCCTTGTTCTGCCAGTAATTTTTTCACTTCTTCTTTTTGTTTGGAGTCCAAGTTCAAATCTTTAGTCAATTTGTTAAGATGTTTCTCTTGACGTTGTTCTGGAGTCATTTTCTCCATTTCGTTACGATTGGGTCTCTCTTTTTTTTGCTGAGCCACACAACTTAAGCTTACTACCAATAAGGCAGCCATAATTACTTTTTTCATCTTACTTTTTTTTGAGTTATATTCTTTAGATAATAAATTAATCAAAAGGTTTAATGTTAACAAAACCTTAGCTTTTTAACTTCTTGATTTTGAAAAAGCCACCGCGATTTTCTTCTCGTAAGATAGAATGCTGAACAATGAGGATTCCTATGGTAATCAGATTTTTCAATTCATAAAAAGCGGTATTCCCTTGATAATTTTGTTCAAGTTCTAGGAGTTCTTTTAGCCAATGTTTTAACTGTTTTTTGGCTTTTTTCAAATCGTGATTGTTTCTCACTATTCCCGCGTGACTTCGCATCAAAAGTTGTAATTCACTTTTTATTTGACTCAAAATAGAATTGGTAATCAAAGGCAAGCGGTCTTTGTAGATTTTGGAGTAAACGGGTGTTTTGCTTACTTCTAGGTCAGGGTTTTCAGAAAGGTAATCATAAATTGCATTGGAATAAACCAAAGCCTCCAGCAGGGAGTTGGAAGCTAACCTGTTGGCTCCGTGCAAACCCGTTCTAGAGCATTCACCACAAGCAAAAAGACGTTCTACAGAAGTCTTACCATTAGCATCGACTACAATTCCGCCACAAAGATAATGTTGAGCAGGCACGACAGGAATCCAATCTTTTGTGATGTCGATACCAATGCTTTTGCAATGTTTATAAATCATTGGAAAATGAGCGATAAATGCTTCCGAATCCAAGTGGGTACAATCTAAATAAACACATGCGTCTCCTGATTTTTTCAATTCAAGATCGATACTTTGCGAAATAATATCTCTCGAAGCCAATTCTTTTCTTTCGTCATAATCTTCCATAAAACGATGGCCGCTTTTGGTGCGTAGATAGGCACCAAAACCGCGAACAGCTTCAGAGATTAAAAATTGAGTTCCTGATGCATTATGAAATAAGGCTGTAGGATGAAATTGAATAAACTCCATTTCGGTGATAGTGGCGTGAATACGGTTTGCCATAGCAATTCCGTCGCCTGTCGCAATAATGGGATTGGTGGTATGTCCGTATACATTTCCTATGCCGCCAGTGGCTAGCAAGGTATAATCGGCAAAACAAGGAAAAATAGTTTTGTCTTTTTGATTCAAAACCTGAACGCCCAAACAACAATTGTCTTCTGCAATCAAATCGATAGCAAAATGATGGTCGAGCACGGTGATGTTTTCTTTGAGATATACTTGCTGTAAAATTGCGCGTTCTATTTCAAAACCTGTTTGATCTTTATGGTGTACTACTCTATTTTGTGAATGCCCTCCTTCTTTTCCTAAGTCGAAATTGCCTTGTGCATTTTTGTCAAATTGCGCTCCCCAATTGATTAATTCTTGTAGGCGTTTTGGTCCTTCAGAAATTACTTTTCGAACCACGGCTTCGTCGCACAGACCATCGCCACAAATTAGGGTATCCTGAATGTGTTTTTCGTACGAATCTTCTATTTTGTTGGTTACTATAGCGATGCCTCCTTGCGCATATTTTGTGTTCGATTCTTCAGCATTGGCTTTGGTAACGATTGTGATTTTTTTTTCCGGAAAACGCGTGGCCATTTTTAAGGCAAAAGTTAGTCCAGCCACACCAGAACCGATAATTAAATAGTTGGTTTGTGTCATTAGTTGGAGAGTTCAAGCATACGTTCTATAGGTACTAAAGCGCGTTCTCTGATGTCTTCAGGAACGATAATTTCGGGAGTTTCGTGGAGCAAACAATCGTACACTTTCTGGAGTGTATTGACTTTCATATAGGCGCATTCACTGCAAGCACAAGTGTTGTCCTCTTCGGATGGAGCTGGAATCAAGATTTTATGAGGCACTTCTTGTTGCATTTTATGCAAAATACCTGCTTCGGTAGCAACAATGAACTTAGTATTTGGACTGTTTTTTACATAGGTTATCATTCCAGCAGTGGAGCCAATGTAATGGGCTGTTTTTAGAATATGCGTTTCTGATTCTGGATGCGCTATGATTTCGGCATCAGGATTTTGTTTGTACAATTCAACTAACTTGTCTAGAGAAAAAGCTTCGTGAACCACACAAGAACCGTCCCAAAGCAATAGTTCTCTTCCTGTTTTTTGACTAATGTATTTGCCTAAGTTTTTGTCTGGAGCAAAGATAATTGGCGTTTCTTTTGGAACTGATGCAACAATTTTTAAGGCATTTGCCGAAGTACATACGATATCGCTCAACGCTTTTATCTCCGCCGAACAATTCACATAAGTAATCACGATATGATTGGGATGTTGGGCTTTGAATTTCCTAAACAAGTCTGGCGGACAAGAATCGGCCAAGGAGCATCCTGCATTGAGGTCGGGCAGAATTACTTTCTTGTTAGGATTGAGTATTTTGGCTGTTTCGGCCATAAAATGAACCCCTGCAAAAAGAATAATAGGAGCATCAACTTTGGTTGCCTCTTGTGACAAACCCAAGCTATCGCCTACATAATCAGCAATATCTTGTATGTCTGGCTCTTGATAATAATGCGCTAAAATGACTGCATTTTTTTCTTTTTTTAGCGCTATAATCTTTGCTTTGAGATCTTTCATTTTTTTCTTTTTTTAGTATGTGAAAATTGTTGTAGAGGAATGTAAAAGCATATCAATCTCATATTTATAAGAAATGATAATTATCTGTTTAAGAAGGTGTTCTTGATTTTACAAGAAACGAAAACTGTTTTTTTAGCATCGTACTTTCCATTAATTTATTAAGATGTAAAATCAAGTTTTTTTTAAATTAAGAGTTTATATTTGGTTCAAAATAATATTTGTTATGTTAGTATAACCAAAAAAAATGCTAAAATTGGTTTTGTGAGTGTTGATTTTTTTTAAATATTTTTAAAACCTTAAAAAAGTATCTCCCGTTTTTAAACCCATAGTCAATTCTTCGAGGGTGGTATTTTCTAACATATTAGAAAGATCGTTTCTGATTGATTTGAATTTATCATGCATTGGGCACGGATGTTCTTCGGAACAGTTGGATAAGCCTAAGCCACAACCTTTAAACACACGATCACCTTCTAACGCATTTACTATTTGCGAAAGTTTAATTTGTGACAAACGTTCTATTGGGATTTCAAATCCGCCTCCGACTCCTTTTACAGAATCTATCAGTTTGTTTTTGGTTAAAATCTGCATGATTTTGGCCGTAAAAGCTTCTGGAGAATCTATTTTTTTGGCAATATTTTTTAGCCCAGATCTTTTGTTTTGATGCGATTCTGATGCCACAAAAATGGCGGCTCGAATACCGTATTCAGTGGTTTTTGAAAACATAGCACTTTTTTTTACAAATTTAATTATTTAAATGCCTTCAATTCAAATAAAAGAACCTAAAATTATTAGGATAATTCCAAGTAGCATTACACACAAAATGTGCAAAATCATTTCAGACAACGGTTGGTGTTTTTTTGAGTTTGGAAAGGACTCTAAATTGAGCACTCAATGCAAAGAGTAGGGTAGTAATTAATAAAAGGAGTCTGGTCGATAGCACTTTTCTATGGGTGTTGCAAATGCAAACCAAGGAGCTAGGCCAACTCATGATGGTTTTATTTGATGTAAATAATAGGTAATTGCAATACTAAGTAGGCCTACAGGCAAAAAAACACTCAGCGTAAAAAGAAGCTGAGGATAAAATGCAAAACTGCCATTTTGTAAAAATTGTGAAATGCCTTGAACTAAAAGTAAACCCTCTGTTGCACAAAATCCAATGACAAGGAATCCAATACCCCACTTATTCATTGTAATATTCCAATCCAAAAAACGGCTTTTGGATAAAAAACCAAAAATGAAAAAAGTAAGTATTCCTAACATGGATAAATGGATATATCCGATGACAAATGGGCGAATGAGGTGAATTTTGTCACTTAGTTCAGGGTTGAGTACGATTCCTTGCAATAATATTTTGAGTACTAATGAAAAAAAAGCAATCCGGTACATGTTTTTTTCAATAGTTGAGGTACTACTAAAATAAGTTCCAATGCTCTTGGAGTGCATTTTTATAAAAAAATAGAGTGCCGCATACAAAAAACAAACGCCGATACTGTTTATATAATACAAAGCGGGGTGAGGGAGGTACCAACTTACGGGCAGCGAAAAAGTAAGCAGTGTTCCAAGAATAAAGCTGTAATGAAACCAATTAAAATAGTTTTTGTCGATTTTGTTATTGCTAATTTTAAGGAGCAAAGCAACTATTGCAAATAAAAACCAACCATTAAACTGAAAGTGAAGAAAAAACTGAATCGCAATTTGATAAAAGGCACTCGCTTTTCCCATCAAACCGACAGCAGGCCCTAAACACCAAACTCCTAAGGTCGAAAATAGCATAAAAAGCAAGGCTGAATCAAGTAGTGCTTTGTCTGCTGAGTGGGTGTTTTTTGTTTCTCTCCAAACGAGATAAGCAAAGAAATAGCTGCAAAAGATATGAAGGGTGGAGAAAAAAATCGAAATCACAGCATATCCTTGTATCGGAAAATCGACCATCATGCCAACTATGGCAATTTCTGTAGTCCAAAATAAACGAGTAAAAACAGGTTTTTCTTGACTCGTTTTTGGGAGAAAATAATGGATGATTAAACAAGAAATCGCCAAGTAAGTCCAACCCAACAGGGCTACATGCGAATGCCCATGAACTAAAAACTGATAATTGATACCTGAAATAGGAATAAGATACATCAACCGTAAAAGCAATCCCATTGTGGCGGCCACAAAGAAATTAATAAAGCAAACAAGTAACCAGGATTTTTTCATAGTGACAAAGTAATGAAAAACCCCAAATACTTGTAACAGTAATTGGGGTAAATCAAAGAATTAGGATTGTGCTATAAAACCTTTTTCTAAAGCAACAGCCGCAGGAAATAAAATGTTATTCTCTAAATGAATGTGCTTGTGTAAATCTTGTTCAAATTCTTGTAGCATAGCAAAAGTCACTTTGTAAGTGTTACAAGCATCAGCAGGAGGGGTGTAATTTGAGGTTAATGCCGCAATTTTTCTAAAGCGTTCTCCTTCGGCATCGTGTTCATGCATCATCATCGCAATTGGATTTTCAACGGTGCCAAAATGGGGCTGTTGGATCAATTCGTCAGTAAGGGTGGCTTGCACCATTTTTTTGATAAAAGGAAAAAGAACCAATTCTTCTTTCTTCATGTGTTGGGCTAATTCTTCGGAGCAACCGATAAAGAGTTTGTTGATCTCAAATAATTCAGGGTGATGGGCGCCGTGGACTTTGCAAAGCTTATTCAAAAAAGGTAATAAGACTTGTGTTTTCTCTACTACATAACGATGATGTGTTTTTTCTATATAGTCTGCTAATAAATCCAATGGCCAAGATTTGAAATCAATGCTGTTGTCAGTTTTACTTTCTAAAACAGTTTTAATTTCTGCAAGTATGGTTTGGCTATCTGCCCCTTTTTTCTCGCTTGCTTCTTCGATAGTTCGATTGCCTTTGCAGCAAAAATCTATACCAAATTTTGAGAATACTGCTGCCGTTCTAAAATCTTTCGCTACAAATTCTCCTATTGTTGTGTTTTCAATGGTGTTCATAATGATACGTTTTAATTGGGTACAAATATACATATAATTTTTAAATAAAAGATAAAAATGTCTTTTATTGTTTTTTATTGTAAGTTATAGATTATCAGATTGGTTTTGTTTTTTATCATTACTAAAAAGAATGTATTTAATTTATGATTTTTATCATGTTTTTACTCTTTAATATACTCTTAATTTGCTGCAATCAAATAAAAGATAATTTTGTCTTTTATTGTTAATCAAAATTCAATACTAATAAAAACCATTTATTATGCTTTCAAAATCACAAGCTCGAGCATTTTTTCTGGGAGGAACTTTGGTCACCTTTTTAATCTTCATAGGATTGACCATTTATTCGTTTATGCCTAGAAATGACCAAACTAATTACAAGGCTATTACTAAACAAGTAGCCAGAGGAAAAGAACTTTGGGAATCCAATAACTGTATGGGGTGTCACACTATATTGGGAGAAGGAGCCTATTATGCGCCTGAACTTACTAAAGTAATAGATAGAAGAGGAGAAGGGTATGTTAAAGCTGTTTTGATGTCGCCTGTACCTTGGGCTCCAAATGGTCGTAAAATGGTTGTTTATAATTTGGGAGAACAAGATGCAGAGGCTGTTGTTGCTTACCTAAAGTGGATTGGCAAAATAGATTTGAATGGGTTTGACCGTGTGGTTTCACCTTTAGCGAAAGAGAATAATTAATAAATAACATAACAATTGAATTCACTATTGAAAACAAGTTTACGTTTATCATCATTATTTGATAAAATCCGGGCCAAAATTGAATTCTAATAATAAAAATACAAATATGAAATATCAATCACAAAAAGT
Source organism: Flavobacterium sp. RSSA_27 (assembly GCF_051547125.1). Lineage (NCBI taxonomy): Bacteria > Pseudomonadati > Bacteroidota > Flavobacteriia > Flavobacteriales > Flavobacteriaceae > Flavobacterium > Flavobacterium sp. RSSA_27. The sequence goes on along the minus strand of NZ_JBPTTN010000008.1, from coordinate 150,178 downwards.
AGCCTACTGGTTTTTTGCACTATGTATGCTATTATTTTCCTTACAGATTATCTATGGTTTTATAATGGGTTTTGACAGAATTGGAATCCAAGAATTGCATGACATTATTCCTTTTAATACCGCTAGAGCAGTGCATACTAATTTACTAGTAGTGTGGTTACTAACTGGTTTTATGGGAGCAGCTTATTACATTATTCCTGAAGAAGCTCAACGTGAGTTAATTAGCGTGAAGTGGGCTTACATTCAACTGATTTCATTGGCTGTTGTTGGAGTTGTAGCTATAGTAGGATTTCATTTAAACCATTGGGAAGGACGTAAATTTTTGGAGATACCAAGAGAATTAGATTTTCTAGTAGTTGTAAATGTTCTCTTATTTTTAGGTTTGATTTTGGGAACTTTATTTAAAGCCAAACGAAGAACTACTACAGCATTGGTTTTATCAATGGGATTGCTGTTTGCTGCCTTGTTGTATTTGCCAGGAATGATTTGGTTTGACAGCCAAGTAGTGGATTCTTTTTTCCGTTGGTGGGTTGTGCATTTGTGGGTTGAAGGTGTATGGGAATTAATTATGGGAGGTATTCTTTCCTATTTATTAATCAAATTGACAGGTGTTGATAGAGAAGTGATTGAAAAGTGGCTATATGTGATTGTTGGGTTAACGTTTCTTTCAGGAGTTTTAGGGACAGGACACCATTATTATTACATAGGAGTTAATAAGATTTGGTTAATCATTGGTGGGATTTTCTCTGCATTAGAACCTTTAGCTTTCTTGGCTATGGCTTTGTTCGCAGTCAATATGTATCGCAAAGGCGAAAAGAGTCATCCTAATAAAATTGCATTATTCTGGACTATTGGCTCGTCTATAGTTTCCTTTGTGGGGGCTGGTTTATTAGGTTTTGCACATACTCTTCCGCAAACTAATCTATATACTCACGGGACATTGGTTACTGCTATGCACGGGCATTATGCTTTTTGGGGTGCCTATGCTATGATAGTTTTAGCAATTATTAGTTATGCATTGCCCAATGTAACAGGTCGAAAACGATACCAAAGTAATACGGGAATGGCTGCTTTTTGGTTGTCAAATATTGGAATGTTAGGGATGACTGTTGCATTTGGAGTCGCGGGAGTGGTGCAAGTCTACTTGGAGAGAAAATTAAAAATGGAATTTATGATGGTGCAAAATGAAATAAGTATTCACTTCGTTGTATTGCTCATCTGTGCGACAATGTTTACAACCGGAATTTCATTGTTTATTTATGATTTTATAAAATATGGCCGCCCAACTAATGAAGCATTGAATGAACGGTAGTTTTTTTTAATTGAAATTTTATAACCTTATTTTAATGCTAAATACAGTTTTAAGTCATAGGATTTAAATTTAATAAGAGGTGCAAATGAATTATTTAAGGATATAAAAGTTTTTTACTCAATAAAATAGATACATATAATATAACGATTCCATTTTTAACCGGAACGTTTGGATAATCGTTTAAGAATTTGCATTTCCATAGAGTGATTGTTCTACGTTTCGGTTTTTTATAATAATAAAGAAAATGCTAACAGATAATTTAATAAAAATCCCATATTACCAAGCTACAGGTAAAGAGACAGAAATCTTTGTTCATTCCTATAGTAACAAAATTCCTTTTTTGTTAAAAGGTCCTACAGGAACAGGGAAGTCACGTTTTATTGAGTTTATGGCACATCAGTTGAATAAAAAATTGATTACCATTAGTTGTCACGAAGAAACGTCTTCCACAGATTTGATTGGTCGATTCATCATTAAAGGAGCCGAAACGGTTTGGTTGGATGGCCCATTGACAACAGCTGTAAAAGAAGGTTCTATTATCTATTTGGATGAGATAGCAGAGGCTCGACCAGATGTTATTGTCGCTATCCACTCTCTTACTGATCATCGACGCGTGCTATTTATAGATAAATTAGGAGAGACTATACAGGCGCATAATGATTTTATGCTCGTAGCTTCTTTTAATCCAGGTTATCAAAGAGGTTTCAAAGAGCTTAAACCATCAACTCGTCAACGATTTATTGCAGTTACTTTTGATTATCCAGAACCAAAAATTGAAACAGAAATCTTAGTCAATGAAACTAATATTGACAGCGATACTGCCAAAAAATTAGTAGCTATTGGTAACAAAATTAGAAATTTAACCGAATTAGGATTAACCGAAACTGTTTCTACTAGACTTTTAGTAGATGCGGCTAAAATCATTCATAGCGGATTACCTAAGCGATTAGCCGTTCACGTAGCGGTTGTAGAACCATTAACAGATGATCTACAGACTATAGACGCTTTGAAGGATTTATGTAATCTGATGATATGATCCCCCTAACCCCCGAAGGGGGAATTATAACTTAGAAAAATATGTTGTGTTAATAATGTTTTTTAACAATTTAAATCCTATTGACCCCTAATAGGAGTTCCCCCTTCGGGGGTTAGGGGGCTTATTATGGGTTTCGAGATAGATGAATATTTAGTTGGGAAGTTTTTCAAGCATTTAAAAAGCAGAAAAAAAATAAGTCCCGAAATAGAAGCCAGAACGGTGACTCTTGCAGAGATAAAATCGCGTCTGACCATAATGGCGCGTGCTTTGACTGGAAAACCTATCGAAATATTTCCTGCCGAAAGAGAGGGAGGATACAAAAACAATAATTTTTTTCTGCCGATTTCCTTTGCTGAATTTCCAACTTTGGAAGAAAACCTTACTTTTTATCATTTTCGAATGCTTTATCTCTGTGTACAACAGCGGCTGAACTATAATTGGACATCTGAAGAAATAGAACCTGAATTGGCTCTTTCACAACAAAAAGCATTGGAAACATCCGATACTGTTCTTGCGATTTTGTTTCAGGAGTTTTCTATTGGCGAATCCTTTTTGGCGAAAGCCAAAGATTATTTTATCCAAAAATCAGATGCTAAAAAAGGTCCTGAGTTCTCTTGGCTTTTTGGCAAATGGATGAAAAATGAAACGGTAGTAGATAGCGAGAATCTATTGCAAAACTTCTCGGACAAGACCAAAATACCTAATGAGATTCAGCCTTTAACGACGCTTAAAGCAAAAGCTGTTGAGGAAGTTATCACGGTGGAACTTGACAAAAAACAACAAGAGGATTATGTGATGTTGCATAATTTTGAGAAAGTAGAAACTGCTGAAGAATTCAATGGCAATTGGCGTGATTTTGACGGATCGGATGAACTCGAAGAGCATCAGGACGCATTGGAGGAACTCAATATGAAATACAATGTGCGTGTAGATGATACTGTGCATTCGGTTTATCTATCCGACTTTATAGAAAACACCACAATATCCGAAAGTGCTGAGGTAGATGAAAAAGGATTTCATCATAAATATAATGAATGGGATTGCAGTAAAAATAGTTACAAAGAAAATTTTTGCAAAGTATATCCAAAGTTGCAGTTAAAAACAGATTCCGATTATTACAAAAGAACAATAACCAAGAATGCCTCCACTTTGATGGGCTTGCGTAAAATGTTGACAAACGTTAATAACAAAATGCAACAGCAAAAACGCCAACCTCAAGGCGACGAATTTGATATCGATGCCATAACCGATTTGTATGTCGATGTGCATTCTCGAAAAACACCATCCGATAAAATTTATCTTGCGAATAGAAAAATAGAAAAGGATTTGTCGATACTGATCCTATTAGACATTAGCCTTTCAAGCGACGGATATGCTGCAGGAAATAGAGTCATTGATGTAGAGAAAGAAGTTTCTATTTTGTTTGGAGAAATCCTGAACGAGTTTAATATCGATTTTTCGATAGATAGCTTTTATTCCAAAACCAGAAATTATTCCACTTACCTAACGGTTAAAGATTTTGACGATAATTGGAATGTCGCCAAACATAAAGTAGGAGCTGTTGAACCCAGTGGTTATACTAGAATAGGAGCGGCTTTGCGTCATGCAGGAGTGCGCCTCGATAAGCGAAGTACCAAAAATAAATGGGTAATACTCATTTCAGACGGAAAACCCAATGATTATGATAAATATGAAGGTAAATATGGGGTCAATGATGTAAAACAAGCCCTTCGCGAACTCAATTCAAAAAATATTAATTCCTACGCCTTGGCCATCGAAGCCGAAGCAAAATATTATTTGCCACAAATGTTTGGACAAAACCACTATCAAATTTTGACAACTCCCGTTGAGTTGTTACAATCCTTAGTGAAATTATATGAAAAGATAAAACACCAGAAATAAAATTAAACATATAAGTCATATAAGATTTTTTGAGCTTGATATATTATGAAAACTTATATGACTTATATGTTTTAAAATTTAATTATAATGACAGAAACAATTAATACCACAGCATTGCCGGAAGGACATCCCGTTTCGATTTACTTTCAGGAAAAAGAAATTATCAATAGCCTTTTGGAAGAAATTAAAGCGGTAAATCCTTTGAAAGATTTACCAAAATACACTAACATATTCAATCAATTACTTACAATTGAGAAACGATTTGCCCGCAAAGAGAATCAGCTTTTCCCTTTTTTGGAAAAGAAAGGTTGGGTTGGTCCATCTCAAGGAATGTGGTCGTTTCATGATAATTTGCGAGAGCAATTTCGATTGATTCAGTATTATCTAAAAATGAATAATCCCGAAAGAATAGCAACAAATACTCCTTTTTTGGTAGAGGGTATTTACCGATTAATTGGAGTTGAAGATACTGTGCTTTTCCCTAATGCATTAGATATCTTAACCGAAAGTGATTGGATAGAAATGCGTAGAGGTGAGGAAGAAATTGGTTGGATGTTAGCTGAAACACCCCCGTCTTTTCCAAAAATGGAATATGTGCATCCAAGCGAAGATTTTAAGGTTCGCGAAATGCCTTTTGCATTAGAAAACACTTCTCATTATGATGAAGGGTATATGACTGTCGAGCAAGTCAATTTATTATTTAGAACGATGCCATTGGATTTGACTTATGTGGATGAAAACGACAAAGTAATTTTTTACAATAGAGGCGAAGAGCGTGTTTTTCCGAGAAGCGCTGGGATTATTGGTCGTGAAGTAAAATTTTGTCATCCGCCAAAAAGCGTTGGAACGGTGCTTAAAATTTTGGAAGAATTTAGAAAAGGCACTCAAAATGAATCTTCATTTTGGATAAACTATAAAGAGCGCTTAATTTTCATTCGTTATTTCGCAGTTAGGGATGCAAATAAAAACTACAAAGGGGTAATTGAGATGTCTCAAGATATAACAGATATAAAGAAAATTGAAGGCGAGAAAAGATTATTGGATTGGAAATAAACAGGAATCAAACACATTGAATGATTGAGTTTTAATTTAGAAGGCTATGTTTATTGAAACTTTAAGAGTAACTTATGGAAAGATTAAAAATAAATTATCAGAATTTCTACTATCCACCGGGAGGAATTCTAATGTGGATAATCATTTTTTTGGAACTCATCACTTTTGGGATTGCGTTGGTAGCATTTGCGTATTACGGAAATGAAAACACGGCTATTTTTCATCAATCAAGAATGCAGTTAAACACTACTTTTGGAATAATAAATACGGTATTTTTATTAACAAGCGGATTTTTTATGGCAAATGCTGTGCATCTATATAAGAACAATGAAATTCAAAAATCGTCAATGTTTTTTCAATTGGCTATGTTGGGAGGCGTTTTGTTCTTGATACTTAAGGGGACAGAGTATTATCAAAAAATAGAAAGTGGTATTTCATTAGATACCAATCTGTTTTATACTTTTTATTGGTTATTGACTGGATTCCATGTAATTCATGTTATCGTTGGATTAATAATTTTGGTTTGGATAAATTACTTGATGACCAAGAAAAATTCAGCTACTACACTTGAGGATGTTGAAGCAAGTGCCGCTTTTTGGCATCTTTGCGATCTGATTTGGTTGTTATTATTTCCAATTATTTACACACTTTTTTGAACATGAAAAGGAGTTTAATTTTAAGCTATTTTATATTGATTTCATTCACTATTTTTTCAGGATTGATAGCTTCTTTTAATTATAGTATTTTACCAAAAGTTGGATTAATTCTTTTCTTAAGTGTTTGTAAATTTTTAGTTGTAAGTTTTCAGTTTATGGAGTTAAAAAAAGCAAACTCGTTTTGGAAAGGCTCTTTACTTCTTGTGCTTTTTTTGTTAATGGGAATAATTCTCTTTGTAAAAATATCTTAAATAAAAGTTAATAACATGATAATTGTCAGTTTTTAATCCGCTAAAGTATTATAATTTTATATTCAAATAAAAGACAAAAAAGTCTTTTATTTGATAACTAACTTTTAACATAAAACATTATGAAAACCAAATTAAATATTCAAAAACATTTCATCTGGTTCCCCTTTTTTATATTGGGATTGTTAATTTTTTCTTCCTGTTCCAAAAAAGAAAATGGAGTTAACGATTACCAAGATATAATAGTTGAAGGACAAAAAGAGGCAGAGTTAACCGCACCACCATTTGTACCTAAGCCCATAGGTGATAGATCCGCAACAAAACTCGTTGTGAATATGGAAATTAAAGAAGAAGAAGGCGAAATGGTCGATGGTGTAAAATATACTTATTGGACATTTGGAGGATCTGTTCCCGGAAGTTTTATACGAACTAGAGTTGGTGATGAGGTAGAATTTCATTTGAAAAACCACCCCGATAATAAAATGCCGCATAATATTGATTTGCATGCGGTGACAGGACCAGGTGGTGGTGCAACTTCTTCACTGGTTGCTCCAGGTCATGAAAAAGTATTCAATTTTAAAACTATAAATCCTGGTTTATATGTGTACCATTGTGCTACAGCTCCCGTTGGAATGCACATCGCAAACGGAATGTATGGTTTGATTTTGGTGGAACCCGAAGGGGGATTACCTCCTGTTGATAAAGAATACTACATCATGCAAGGTGATTTTTATACCAAAGGGGCCTATGGAGAACAAGGATCTCAACCCTTTGATATGAATAAAGCCATCAAAGAACAACCTGATTATGTGGTTTTCAACGGAAAAGTGGGTGCTGTTGCTGGTGACAAAGCCATTACTGCCAAAGTAGGTGAAACAGTACGTATCTATATGGGTAACGGTGGTCCAAACTTGGTTTCTTCTTTTCACGTAATTGGTGAGATTTTTGACAAAGTACATATAGAAGGAGGGGACATGATTAATGAGAATGTTCAAACAACCCTTATTCCAGCTGGTGGTTCTGCTATTGTTGAATTTAAAGTTGATGTTCCTGGGACATTTATTTTGGTTGACCACTCTATCTTTAGAGCTTTCAATAAAGGAGCTCTGGGAATGTTAAAAGTAGAAGGGGAAGAAAACAAAAAAATCTATTCAGGTACGACTCAAGAAGGAATCTATTTGCCTGAAGGCGGAACCATTCAAAACATGCCTAAAGAAAACGGAACTGCCAAAAAAGTAGCTGCAAAAACAGTTCCTGAACAAATTAAATCAGGTAAAGAATTGTATGGTAGAACGTGTTTTGCTTGCCACCAACCCGAAGGACAGGGAGTCCCAAATGCATTTCCTCCATTAGCCAAGTCTGATTTCTTGAATGCTAATCCTGATAGAGCAATTAGTGCTGTATTGCATGGATTAAGTGGTGAGGTAGTTGTAAACGGCAAGAAGTTTAACAATGTAATGACAAGTCAAAACTTAACCGACGACGAAGTTGCCGATGTATTAACGTATGTTTATAGTAGTTGGGGCAACAACAAAACGGTTGTGACTCCTGCCAAAGTTAAAGCAGTTAGGGCAAAACCAGCTCCAAAGCAAACGGCAGCTCACTAATTTGTAATCTTATAATCTAAATATTAATTCAATGAAAAAGTATGTTTTAAGTGCAGCTATGCTAGTGGTAAGTTGCTATGGTTTTGCTCAAAATGCAGCCAAGGGAAAAGGAGTTTATGACAAAGTTTGTGTGGCCTGTCACCAAGCAACAGGTCAGGGAATTCCTGGTGCATTTCCTCCGTTGGCAAAATCCGATTACCTGAACAAAGATGTTAATCGCGCCATAAAAGGAGTAGTAAAAGGACTATCAGGACCTATTACAGTAAACGGAAAAAAATTCAGTGGAGCGATGCCAGCACAAGCGTTAAGTGACCAACAAATTGCAGATGCATTGACTTATGTATATGCAAGTTGGGGTAATAATAAAACAGTGGTTACACCAGCTATGGTAAAAGCCCAAAGAAAATAATACAGATCCAGCAAAAAAGTTTTTCAATGATACCCTTTAAAAAAATATTTATCTTCATTTTATTCTTCATTGATTATACTTTTTATGCTCAAAATGTAAAAATGGCTACCATAAATAGGGGGGCTTTTGTCCCCCTCTATGGTACAACTTCAAAAAAACCAGTACAAGTAGCTTCTTTTAGTATCGATATATATCCAGTTACCAATGCGCAATATCTTGCATTTGTAAAAAAAAATCCAGCCTATAGTCGTTCTCAAATGAAAGCCCTTTTTGCCGACAAAAGTTATCTCTATCAATGGCAAGGTGATTATAATTATGGTAAAAATAACTTGGAAAACGCTCCTGTGACTAATGTTTCTTGGTTTGCTGCCAAAAAATATTGCGAGTGTCAAGGGAAACGATTGCCTACTATGGACGAATGGGAATATGTTGCTATGGCTGATGAAAAACGTATCGATGCCCGTGCCAAAGAGGAGTTTAATAAATACATTATGTCTTGGTACGAAAAACCCAAAACCTATTTAAATCCGATTGGGAAAACCTATAAAAATTATTGGGGAGTGTATGATATGCATGGTTTGGTTTGGGAATGGACCTCAGACTTCAATAGTATTTTTCTTTCGGGAGAATCCAGAAAAGACAAAGCTACCGATAAGAATCTTTTTTGTGGAAGTGGTTCAGTAAATGCAACCGATTTGATGAATTATGCAGCCTTTATGCGCTATGCTTTTAGAGGAAGTCTCAAAGCAACTTTTACTACAAAGAATCTCGGTTTTCGATGCGCAAAAAACCTTTAAACGTATTTTATCTTTTTTAAATCATAACGATATGAATAGCACATTTCAAGACAAAACGAATTTTAAATGGCATCCTAAGTTAATAGCTTTGGCGATAACTTTTTTCTTTGTTTTATCCAGTATACAAAGTTGTAATAAGATTGAAAAAGTGACCAAAGACAAATCAAATTCAGATTTATCAATCTATAACCTGCCTTCTCAATGGACTAATCACAACAATGAAAATATTGTTATGAAAGATCTAAAAGGAAAAGTTTTAGTGATGGTAATGATTTATACCTCTTGTAAAGCAGCTTGCCCAAGGTTAGTGGCCGATATGCGCAATATTGAGTCACGTTTGCCAGAGAAAATTAAGGATAATGTAAAACTTATACTCATTAGTATTGATCCTGAAGTGGATACTCCAAAACGCTTAAAATCTTTTGCTATAGAAAATAAAATGGATACTCCACAATGGGAGTTTTTGAGATCAACAGAGGACAATACTAGGGAATTTGCTGCTGTTTTGGCAGTAAATTATAAGAAAATAGCGCCACTTGATTTTTCGCATTCTAATATAATTAGTGTATTCAATACCCAAGGGGAGTTGGTTTTTCAGCAAGAAGGGCTTGGGGTTAATTCAGATGCTACAGTGACTAAAATAATTGATGAAGCAAAATAGTTGTATTCTTATTAGTTTTTCTGTTTTGTAATTAAAAAAAACATTTGTTTTGTTGATTTTTACTTTTAATTAAGTACTGACTTTCAAAATATTATGAGACTTATTAATTCATTTTAGAAAACTAGAACCAACAATTATACATTGATTGATTCTAGTTTTTTTCTTTTTTTTTAATTGATGATGTTTTATTCCTTGCTATGAATAGGTCATCAAGGCTTGTGGATATAACATCGAAATAATTAATTGAATAACTATAACTGAAATGAGATTTGGTCTCAGATACACTTATTGAAATTTTGCTGGTTTAATAAATAGTAACAAATTCTCTAAAGAATAGTTATAAAGACATACTTTCTTTAATTTTTTACTTTTATTAATGTGTTGTTTAATAATGGATTATATATCCTTGGCTCAAAATATTGTTATACTTGCGCCATTTTAAATATGCATATTCATATTTTTTTTAATAAATTTTACATAAAATGATTTTTATCATGATAAAGGACAAAAACATCTTCTACCTTTGAATCGTTATAAAATAAAAAAAATATGTCTATGAATACTTTGAAAAGAATAGTACTGACTGTTTTTATAGTTGTAAATGCCAATGCAATTGCACAAGAATTTGATATAAATCTTCAATTACGCCCTCGTTTTGAATTTAGAAATGGTTTTAAAAGTCCTCTTTTAGATACAGAGGAAGCCACCTCGTTTATTGCACAACGTTCTCGATTGAATCTTGCTTTTCACCAAGAAAGATTGACCGCCAAATTAAGTGTTCAAGACATTCGGACTTGGGGCGATGTAGCTACGACAGCCACAGCTGGTAAAAATGGATTAGCTGTTTTTGAAGCTTGGGCCAAATACTATTTTAATGAAAATTGGAGCACAACATTAGGCAGACAGGTACTTTCTTATGATAACGAGAGGATTATGGGAGGAATTGATTGGTTGCAACAAGGGCAAAGTCACGACGCAGCATTAATCAGCTACAAAAAAGAGAATAGCCTTTTGGATTTAGGTTTTGCATTAAATGCTAATGCTGAGAATTTGGTAGCCCCCACAACGCCGTATACTACTAATTACAAAGCAATGCAATATGCTTGGTTGCACCACAATTGGACAAAGGTTGGTTTGAGTTTGTTATTTTTAAATACAGGTTACGAATTTCAGAAAAGTCCAAACGATTTAGAAGTAGATTACAAACAAACTTTTGGAACGTACATAACGTTCAAAGACAAAAAATGGGATGCTAATTTTGGATTTTATGGACAAACAGGGCAAAGCGTAGGTAAGCAACTTGGTGCGTGGTATGCTTCAGGTTATGTAAATTATGCTATTGTCGATAGTTTTTCTGCAGGATTAGGCTATGAATTTCTTTCGGGTAAAGACCAAAACGATACCGATACGAAGCTAAAATCCTTTACTCCATTGTTCGGAACCAATCATGCTTTCAACGGATTGATGGACTATTTTTATGTTGGAAACCATCAAAATAATGTGGGTTTACAGGATGCTTATTTGAAATTAAATTACAAAAATAAGCAATGGCAATTTGCTTTAGTTCCTCATATTTTCAATGCTCCTAATAAAGTATTGGATGCGCAAGGCAAACAAATGGATAGCTATTTAGGAACTGAGATTGATTTGACCGCGTCTTATATGGTTCAAAAAGATATTGTGATTTCGGGTGGTTTCTCTCAAATATTTACCTCTACTACTTTAGAGCGAGTAAAGAATGTTACCAATGCTGCTGATGCCAATAACTGGGCTTGGCTAATGGTGTCTTTTAGTCCAAAATTATTTAGTACCAACAAGAATTAAATCTAAAGAATTGATTTTCAGATTTTTTGATTAAATTAGATACTTCTAAGGTTCTTTTATTTGATTTTGAAGTTTTACCATAAATTTTATACGGCACTCTCTATGAATAATTTAGCGCAGTCACACAAAATTCTTTTTCTAAATACCTTAGCATTTACCATTTGCTTTGCCTGTTGGACACTCAATGGTGTATTAGTTACTTTTTTGGTAGATAGAGGTATATTTAACTGGAGTGTGGTTGAAGTGGGGTGGCTTCTCGGAATTCCAATTCTTTCAGGGTCAATATTTAGATTACCTATCGGAATTTTAACAGATAAATTTGGTGGAAAAATTGTTTTTTCTACATTATTGTTACTCTGTGCGATTCCGTTGTTTTTACTGCCTTTTGCTACTAGTTTTTGGAGTTTTGCTATTTTGAGTTTTCTTTTTGGAATGGTAGGCACAAGCTTCGCTGTTGGAATTGGTTTCACTTCGGTTTGGTATCCACAACATTGGCAAGGTAGAGCACTCGGAATTTTTGGAATGGGTAATGCCGGTGCCGCTATAACAACTTTCATAGCGCCAACCTTACTGAATAATTTTTCTCAAGATAATCCTGATGAAGGTTGGAAAATGCTACCTATTACCTATGGGGTAGTCTTAGTCGTGATGGGCTTGCTTTTTGTCTTTTTGGCAAAAAATAAAAAACCTGCCGTTGAAGCTAAGGAACTTAAAAACCTTCTAAAACCTTTGCAGTCCGTTCGTGTTTGGCGTTTTGGAGCCTATTACTTTTTGGTTTTTGGTTGCTTCGTGGCCTATTCCCAATGGTTGCTTCCCAATTTTATGAACGTATACCAAACTTCATTAGTGATGGGGGGTATGTTTGCTACTGCATTTAGTTTGCCTTCAGGGGTGATTAGAGCTTTTGGGGGCTATTTATCGGATAAATTTGGGGCGCGAAAAGTAATGTATTGGGTATTAGGGTCTTCTATCGTTATTAGTTTTTTATTGATGTTTCCAAAAATGGAAATACTAACAGCTGGCCCTGGGGTTTTGGCTGCCGAAAGTGGCGTAGTGACCCAAGTCACCTCCAACGAAATCAAAATTGACGATCAAGTGCATACGGTAATTCCTAAGAAAACTATCATACACGAATCATCCGCAATTTTGCCAGAAAAAGCCTCATGGCAGGAAATTGTAGTGCAACAGAATCAAACAGTGAAAAAGAAAGAACTGATCGCCAAAGGAATCACTCAAATCAAGTTTGAAGCAAATATGTGGGTATACGTAGTTTTAGTGATATTAATAGGAATCTCATGGGGAATTGGTAAAGCAGCGGTATACAAACACATTCCAGAATATTTTCCTAATGAAGTGGGGGTCGTAGGTGGAATGGTTGGACTAATTGGCGGTTTGGGCGGTTTTTTTGGACCAATAATTTTCGGGTATTTACTCAGTACAACTGGTTTGTGGACGAGTTCTTGGATTTTCATTTTTGCCATCTCAACAATCTGCTTGATTTGGATGCACAAAACGATTAGCAAAGCCATTCGCGTGCAAATCCCTCATTTTTCAAAACATATTGAACACAATAAATAAAACCTTGCTGCAACAGCAAAAAAATAATCATTACAAATATTGTTAAATCTAAAAAAAAAATAACCTATGAAAACATGGCTAGATAAGTGGGAACCAGATGATAATGACTTTTGGGAAAAAACAGGTAGTGCAATCGCTTGGAAAACACTCACCATTACAACGCTAACATTAATATTATCATTTGCCTCTTGGTTCATGATGAGCGTAATCGCAGTAAAATTACCTGGACTTGGATTTACATTTTCAAAAGACGAATTATTTTGGTTGGTGGCTATTCCTGGTTTAGCTGCTGGTTTTCTTAGAATCATTCATACCTTTATTTTGCCGATTTTCGGAACAAGACATGTGGTGGCCTGGGCTACTTTAATCAAATTAATTCCTGTAATAGGAATTGGTTTCGCAGTTATGGACACAAGCACCCCTTTTTGGGTATTTGCAATTTTAGCCTTTGCCTGTGGTTTTGGTGGAGGAGATTTCTCTTCTTATATGCCAAGTACTAGTTTGTTCTTCCCTAAAAGATTAAAAGGAACGGCATTAGGGATTCAAGCTGGTATCGGAAATTTTGGGGTATCGTTAGCCCAATTTGTGACTCCACTTATTTTAGGGGTTAGTCTTTATGGAGCTAGTTCGATTTTTACCAGTATTGATGCCAAAGAAGCCTTAGCGGTTTTTAAAAACGTAGAAGCGGCCAAACAAAAAGAAGTTTTTAGCGCGCTAGATGCCAAGGTTCAAACTACACTTTTGTCGTCTGTAAAACCTGCTGTTTTGGATTCTGTAAAAGCTACCATTAGTAACGCTGATGAGGCTACACTATTGGTTGCATTACCTGCAAAAGCAAAAGCAAAAGTAATGGCTAATGCCAACCCAAAATTGGCTGAAAAAATCATGAATCAGTTGAGCCCTGATACGAAAGCGGTGGTAAATAAACCAATTTACATCCAATCGGCTGCCTTTTGGTATGTGCCATTTCTTATCATTTTAGCACTTATCAGCTGGTTTTATTTAAGAAGTATTCCAATGCATTCTTCTATTAAAGAACAAATGGATATTTTTGGAAACAAACATACTTGGTATTGTACCATTACGTATGTAATGACTTTCGGAACTTTTGCTGGACTATCAGCAGCATTCCCATTAATGATTAAGTTCTTATACGGCGATTTTCCTAACGCTCCAGATCCTCTAGTATATGCTTTTTATGGTCCACTAATTGGTTCTGCCAGCCGTGTTGCCTTTGGTTTTGTAGCCGATAAAGTTGGAGGAGCTATTTTGACCACATTCACAGGGCTTGGAATTATTGGAGGAGCGATTGTCCTAATCACGCAAGGTTTAGTGGCTCCTACTAGTATCGATCAATTCCCAATGTTTGTTGGAGTGATATTTCTAATGTTCTTTTTTACAGGAGTGGGGAATGCCGGAACTTTTAGACAATACCCTATTATATTTGCAGACAACCAACGTCAGGCTGCTGGAGTTATTGGTTGGACAGCTGCCATAGCTGCTTTCGGACCATTCATATTCTCTAAACTTATCGGTGGCAATTTGTCAGCCAATGGTACCGTTAATCAATTTTTTATAGGTTTAGTTATTTTTTGTATGTTAGCTACTGCCATCAATTGGTGGTTCTACAACAGAAAAGGTTGCGAAAAACCGAGTTAGTAAAAATCAATAGCTATTAATTTGTTAGGTAATACGATGAAAAATAAAAATCTCAATACAAAAGCATTACTAATTGCAACAGGACTTTCTGTTCTGATGATTGTCTTAGTGTTTTTTGGTTCCAGAAAATTACAAAATTTCGATGCGGCTTTAATTACCTATTTGTTTGGAACTGTTTTCGCCTTTTTCGGAATCGTCTACCGTTATTCAGTGTGGTTGCAAAGACCACCAACTTGGATCTATTTCAAAAGAGGGATCACATATTTGGTGACGGGTAAGGTAATCTCTCATTTTTGGTTCGCCACTAAAGAAAGTATTGAGAACATAGCTTTTCAAAAGTTTATCTACCCAAGAGGAAAATACCGTTGGGTAGCACATTTTATGATTGCCGTGGGCTGTACCTCTGCTTTTTTAATTACTATTCCTCTGACCTTTGGTTGGATTCATTTCGCAATGGCACCTAATACTATTAGTACCTATGAAGCGTATTTCTTTGGGTTTAAAGTAATGGATTTTGAACTGGATTCAATTATGGCCTTTCTAACGTTTCACGCTCTAAATTGGTCATCTTACCTAGTGATTTTTGGATGTTTGTATTACCTCAGAAGACGTTTGACCAATCCGGGATTAATCGCTACCCAATCTTTTGAAGGGGATTTATTGCCTCTGATTTTGTTAATCGCAATTTCAGTAACCGGTTTAGGATTAACCTATTCGTACCAATTCATGAAAGGTTTCGCCTTTGATTTCTTAGCGGTGCTTCATGCCGTTACTGTGATTTTGTTTTTGATTTGGATTCCATTTGGAAAATTTTTCCACATCATTCAAAGACCTGCCCAAATTGGTGCACATATCTATAAAAAACAAGGAATGAAAATGGGAATGGCAGTTTGTCCCCATACAGGAGAAGAATTTGCGACCAAATTACACATCCAAGACCTGAAGACGGTAACGAAAGAATTAGGTTTTGATTTTTCCCATAATGATGGTACCTCCCATTTGGACTTGAGCCCGGAAGGAAAAAGATCAAGATTGGCACAAGCTCATTTGAAAGCAAGACAAGCTGGTGGCAATTTGTTTGGATAAAAAGGAGAGCAAAAAGCACAGTCGGGCAAAGAATTAAAGTGTCCTTGTGTTTAGGAAGTAAAGGAATGCGATGGCAAGGTTAAAAAAAAGCTGTCTTTTCTAAATAAACTATTCATAAACTAAAATCTTCGCAAAGCATAAAGTCATAATTAAAATAAAAATTGCGTCTTTGTGTCTTAGCGGTAAAAAAAAACATAATATGGCAAAATTACCAGTAGCAGAAGAAAATATTATTGCCAAATTTGGTCCTCATTTGAATTATGCCCCCAAAGATGGCTATGAAGGTAGAGATGAACCCGATAAAAATGTAAAAACCCATTGCTGCTTTTGTGGTATGCAATGTGGTATCGAATTGTTGGTAAAAGACAACAAAGTGGTTGGCTTTGAACCTTGGATGGAATTTCCTTTTAACGAAGGTAGACTGTGTCCAAAAGGGGTACAACGCTATTTGCAAAACAATCACCCCGACCGTTTACTCTCCCCTCTTAAAAGAGCAGAAGGACAAGGTTTTGTGCCTACTTCTTGGGATGAGGCGATGAGTAAAACCGTTTCTGAAATACAACGTATTCAGGAAAAATACGGGAAAGATGCTTTTTCAATGCTATCAGGTGTTTCATTGACCAATGAAAAAAGTTATTTGGTGGGTAAATTTGCCAGAGTAGCTCTGAAAACCAAAAACTTAGACTACAACGGTCGCTTGTGTATGGTTAGCGCGGGAGCAGGTAATAAAAAAGCATTTGGTTTGGACAGAGCTTCGAATAATTATTCTGATTTAGAATACGCCGAAGTAATTATTGTAGCAGGTGCCAATATTAGTGAAACCTTTCCGACCCTTACCCATTGGATTTGGAAAGCCCGTGATCGCGGTGCAAAGATTATTGTGGTAGATCCGCGTATGATTCCTTTAGCCAGAACAGCAGATATTCATTTGGATGTTCGCCCAGGGACCGACTCTGCTTTGTACGGAGCCATGTTGAAATATTTAGTTGATAACGATCTTTTGGATCACGATTTTATTGATAACTATACTTCTGGATTTCAAGAAACCATCGATGCAGTGAAAGACTATACCTTGGAATGGGCTGAGGAAGTGACCGGAATTGACAAAAATAAAATAAAGGC
This sequence comes from Flavobacterium sp. RSSA_27, assembly GCF_051547125.1. Classification (NCBI taxonomy): domain Bacteria; kingdom Pseudomonadati; phylum Bacteroidota; class Flavobacteriia; order Flavobacteriales; family Flavobacteriaceae; genus Flavobacterium; species Flavobacterium sp. RSSA_27. The sequence continues at coordinate 133,228 of NZ_JBPTTN010000008.1, read as the reverse complement.
TGCTGCCGAATTATGGGGCAAAGCCAAAACTAGTTTTTTATTACACGCTAGAGGAATCGAACACCATTCCAAAGGAGTAGACAATGTAGTAGGTTGTATCAATCTCGTATTGGCTACGGGAAGAATTGGAAAACCTTATTGCGGTTACGGAACGATAACCGGACAAGGAAATGGTCAAGGCGGTAGAGAACACGGTCATAAATGCGACCAATTGCCCGGAAATCGTGATATCGAAAACCCAGAACACCGTAAGTATATTTCGGATGTTTGGGGAATCAATGAAAAAGACTTACCAGGAAAAGGATTGTCGGCTTACGAAATTATAGAGGCAATTCATCGTGGTGAAATTAAAGGGTTACTTTCAATTTGCTTCAACCCTCTAGTGTCGTTGCCAAATAGTAATTACGTTCGTGAAGCCTTAGAAAAATTAGAATATTATGTTTGTATCGACTTTTTCTTGAATGAAACGGCCCGTCATGCCGACATGATTTTGGCGGGTTCTTTACAAGAAGAGGAGGAAGGAACGACTACCTCGGCAGAAGGACGCGTCATCCGAATTCGTCAAGCGGTAACACCTCCAGGTGACGCCAGAACGGATACTTCCATTCTATTAGAATTGGCGGATCGTTTGGGAGCTAAGGATAAATTTACCTACGAAAATAGCGAAGCCGTTTTTAATGAATTGAGAGTAGCATCCAAAGGTGGTACTGCCGATTATAACGGAATTACCTATAAACGTATTGAAGACAATATGGGGATTTTCTGGCCTTGCCCTACTGAAGACCACCCAGGTACACCTCGCCTTTGGGAAGATAAAAAGTTTAAAACCCCCGACGGAAAAGCTCATTTTAACCCAGCTCCTTATAAATTGCCAGGCGAAATTGTAGATGCAGAGTACCCAGTAGTGTTGACGACTGGTCGAGTGGTTTCTCAGTACCTAAGTGGTACCCAAACCCGAAGAATTGGGAAATTAGTAGGTCAATTTCCAGAACCATTGCTAGAAATTCATCCAAAATTGGCGCAGCAATACGGTATCCAACAAAGAGAATTGGTAAAAGTGTCTACCCGCAGAGGAGAAGGAATTTTTCCTGCCAATATCGTAGAAACCATTAGAGAGGATACGGTTTTTATCCCTTACCATTGGTCAGGAAAAAAATCAGCCAATCAATTAACTCCGGGAACTTTAGATCCTGTTTCTAAAATACCCGAATTCAAAGTAAGCGCCTGCCATTTGGAACCTCTCAGAGAAATAGCCGGGCCACCTGCAGAATCAAAAGCGTATGCTAGTGTTTAATCTATAAAAAGCAAATATGAACTACACCAGTTTCAATACAAACGAGGAATTTTTTGTAGATATGCAACGTTGCATAGGCTGCAAAGCTTGTGAAATGGCTTGTGCCGAATGCGAAACCAATGGGCAAGATTCTATGATTCATGTGAATTATGTAGATAGAGCATCAACCATTCAAACCACTGTACAGGTTTGTATGCATTGTGATGACCCTGTTTGCGCCAATGTTTGCCCTGCCGATGCCATCTCAAAAGATGAATTCGGAATTGTACATACCGCCAATACCGAACGTTGTATAGGTTGTTCTAATTGTGTAATGGCTTGCCCTTTTGGAGTTCCCAAAAAACAAGAATCCTACGATTTGATGATGAAATGTACCATGTGTTATGACCGAACTAGCATCGGAAAAAAACCAATGTGCGCTACAGTTTGCCCAAGTGGCGCTTTGTTTTACGGAACAAAAGCTGAAATTGAAGAAATGCGCCCCAATAGCTCACCTGTCAATACGTTTATTTTTGGAAAAGAAGTGGTAAATACCAAAGTAAACATTATGATGCCGAAAGGGAGTACAGATCTAATCATCTATTAGATAAGTGAATTGTACCTCAAAGTGCAATCTAGCAACAAATTGAATGCCGAAAACGGAAAACTGATAACCGAAAACTGAAAACTGTCTTATGTCAAAAGAAGATAACCTAGATAAAAATTGGAAAAAGGATTTTCCAATTCTCAAGCAACAAGCAAGTAATGTGAGTCGCCGCGATTTCGCCAAATTTCTTACCCTAGTCTCTGGTGGATTGATGGTGGGAAGCGGATTAGTAGCCGCCAAAGCATATATGCTGCCAAAAGAAGAAGTAGAAGGAGAACATTTCGTTTGTAAAAAAGACGAAATTCCTGTAGGAGGCACACGCGCCTTTGTAATTGAAGGAAGCACAATTCCTTATATTTTAATTCATTTAGAATCTGGAGAACTCAAAGCTTATGAACAAAAGTGCACCCACTTGTCTTGTTCTGTTTTTTATAAACCAGGTACAGATGTGATATACTGTCCATGCCATAACGGCTCTTTTGATGCTAAAACTGGTGAAGTCTTAGCCGGCCCTCCACCTAGAGCTTTGCCCAATCTAGAGGTGTTTTTAAAAGGTAATGACATCTATGTAAAAGCACCAACCGATGAAGCATTTTCGGTTTAAACTGAGAAAAAGTAGCAGTAGTAAACAATAAATCGGCAAAGAAATAACAAGTAATCTCAAAACAAACGGATAATGAGCACTTTTAGAACAAGTCAAAATCAAGCCAATCCAAACAAACTGAATAACATACTTTCAACCTTGATATTCATATTGATTTTAAATGTGACCATACAGATTTGGTTGTTATATGCGGCTTTGAACAATGCCTTAGAAAATAATCGCGAGATTTTAATCCCTGCTTTTGTGGCATCGTTGATTCTCTTCTTAATTGGTTTTGGATGGCTATATTATTTGCCTTCTGGTAATAAGCAAAAACAATAAATCTTCTGTATGTTACATTTTGATGCAGTAAAATCCATTGGGAATTGTACTTTTGAAAAGATCAAAAACTAATAGACATGATTACCGTTTCAGAAGCGTTTTCAATTTTACAAAATAAACTGCCTACTCCTCAAGAAGAAATTTGTGCTTTACTTGAAGCTAGAAAAAAGATACTTGCACAACCCATCCTTTCTCCAATCAATATGCCGCCTTTTAGACAATCGGCTATGGATGGGTATGCGGTTTGTATTCACGATAGCTTGACTTATCAAATTATGGGTGAAATTAAAGCCGGCGATGCTGAATCTTTTGTTTTACAACCAGGTCAAGCGGTAAAAATTTTCACAGGTGCTCCCGTACCCGATTCAGCTCAAGCCATGATTCCTATTGAGAATGTTTCCGTAGAACAAGCGAAACTGCTACTTCAAGCGGCACCGCAACTTCAAGCTAACATTCGCCCTATAGGTGAGCAAATCAAGAAAGGCGAACTCGCACTTGAGAAAGGTACGTTGTTGGATGCCGCAGCTATTGGTTTTTTGGCCGCACTTGGAGTGGTAAACGTTCCGGTTTATAAAATACCAAGTGTGGGTATCGTGGTAACAGGCAACGAATTGCTCCCTCCTGGCGCTCCTTTAACGTACGGAAAAGTATATGAAAGCAATGGCCTAATGCTTGAAGCGGCAGTAGTGGACTCGTTAGTGCAAGAGGTAAAACGCTATACGGTGAAAGACGATTTTGAAAGCACCAAAAACACGCTTCAATCCGCAATAGAAAAGCATGATGTGATTTTGGTCTCTGGCGGAATATCCGTTGGAGATTATGATTTTGTCGCACAAGCACTGCAAGAGTTAGAAGTGGAAACCTTATTCCATAAAGTCAATCAAAAACCTGGGAAGCCCTTGTTTTTAGGGAAAAAAAACAATAAATTGATTTTTGCTTTACCCGGCAATCCTGCAGCTTGTTTGATCTGTTTTTATGTATATGTCTTGCCTACTCTTAAAAAAAGCGGTGGACATAGCACGAAATATGGCGCAAAAAATACCCTGCCACTAGGACATCCGTTATCCGTTAATAACAGTAGAGCTCAATTTTTAAAAGCAAAATTCGCCAATGGGAGAGTAACCATTCTATCGCATCAGGCCTCTTCTATGTTGAATACTTTTTCAACTGCAAATGCCTTAGTGTATCTAGCCGAAGGGAATTATGAACTAAAAGAAAATGAAGAGGTTGCTGTTTATTGGGTAAAAAATTAGCAATTTGTTTGCTAAAAAGTAATACTATTTTTATACATTTATGTAAAATATAATACACTATCGATTAGTTAGTTTAGTAATAACCGAAAAAATAGCCGATATGATCTTATAATATCAAGGTACCCACAAAGGAGCCCCAGCTAAATTCACCATAAGTATTGTTGGAAATAATTTATCCAAAAGTAGCTCCAATTACCAATTGGACTTGTATGTTGGGGATGCAAAATTACCCATGTTTACAACCTTTATCCATCAAAGTTTGTCCAATTGTTTAAAAGAAATTTACTTATTTAGAAAACACAATCAAATGACTTTTGATAGCGATTCTGAAGAAATTCGCTCACTATATGTGCCTTACGATAAGGTGCTGTACAACTACCACAAGGGAATGCTATTCAGAACCTAGACCTAGAAGTTAAAATTTAAAACTGTTCTTTGAGCAGTTTTTTTTATGCTTAAAAAAATGAGCTACTCCATCCCTTTTGCCAATACCTTTTTTTACATAACCCGTTGGGTGAAATAAAAAAAAATAAAATGCCTAACCACACTTCGATGCCTCAGTGCAGGCTAGAGCCATAGATTACTAGCAAATCAACATAGAAAAAAAAGAAATAGCACTATTTCTCACAATAGATTAGCTATGTGAATAGTAAAACGTCTATTGAATTCTTTTAAAAAACTATAAATTCTATGATTCTATGTGGTAAAAAACAATTTCTTCCAACGGGTTTTACATAGTCAATTTTGCCAGTTCGAGCGCAGTCGAGAACCCTCGTTACATCTCACTGCCCTCGGTAAGACAAGAATACAATTAGACTTTAAGAAATAGTGTTTGTTGTTAACTTAACAAATCGGAGGCTATTCTTTTTTTTTGTACCATCAAATTCGTTATATTTGTGAAAGTATAACGAAAGTAGTATTGAAACCCAATAAGAATAGCGTACTAACCAATAGAAGTATCCTTTAGAAATTCTGGATGATTCTTATCAAAATAAATTTTACCAATGAAAATTAAAAGTAAAATTTGGATTGAATCCGAAGAGGGTGTCCTGATTAGCGATGGACGGGTAAAATTGCTGAAACTAATCGATGAAACGGGTTCGCTAAACAAAGCAGCAAAAGCGATGAATTTGTCTTATCAAAAAGCGTGGAAGTTAGCCGATGAATCCAACAAGGCAGCATCAAGCCCTTTGATTACAACTCAAATTGGCGGAAGCAAAGGCGGAGGGACTGTGTTGACGCCTTATGGTAAATCGTTAATCGCTTCTTTTGAAAGCATCAATCGAGCTTGTTGGGATTTTTTAGACGAACAAATAAAAAAACACAATCTATGACAGTGGCCACACTTTTTGATTCACCTCTTCTGCTGCTTTTATTGCCTATAGTTGCCTTTTTGTATGCAAGTGTGGGACACGGAGGCGCCAGTGGTTATTTGGCCTTGATGAGTCTTTTTTCATTTCCAATGACTTTTATGAAACCTACGGCTTTGGTATTGAATATCTTGGTTTCGGCAGTATCGTTTTATTTCTATTATAAAGAACGGAAAATGAAGTGGTCCTTGTTTTATCCCTTTGCTCTTACTTCGATTCCCTTTTCATTTTTAGGAGGATTTTTGACCATCAACGCCTTCTATTACAAAATAATTTTGGCCACGGTGCTGGTTTTTGCAGTACTTCGATTGTTGGGCTTTTTTGGAAAGGAAAATACAGAACTAAAACCCATATCCATTCCGTTAGCTCTGACAATTGGTGCAATCATCGGTTTTTTGTCAGGTTTGTTGGGGATTGGAGGCGGAATTATTTTGAGCCCTATACTATTGCTGCTCCGATGGGCCACCATCAAACAAACGGCAGCAGTTTCGGCCTTGTTTATTTTAGTAAATTCTATTTCTGGTTTAATAGGATTTGCTTCTAAAGGAGGTACGTTGCCTGAGGCGTCCATGCTTTTAATAGCAATTGTTTTTGTCGGTGGAGTAGTGGGTGCTTTTTTTGGAAGTAAAAAAATGAATACCAACCAATTGCGCTATGTCTTAGCGCTGGTATTAGGAATTGCTGTTTTTAAATTATATACGACCGCTTAATAATTAAATTATGGAAAATACCATTACTGCCTATATTTTAGCCGGAGGAAAAAGCCAACGTATGGGTACCGACAAAGGGTTTTTGGAGTGGAAAGGGCAGTCTTTTGTGGCGAACATAATCGCTGCTTTAACTCCCGTAGTGGGGAATAATATCGTACTAATTTCTTCAGATGAACGATACGATGCTTTGGGCGTAACCCGAATTTCGGATATCGTGACGAACAAAGGACCTCTTGGCGGAATTTACACGGCTTTGAAACATACCACAACCAAACGTAATTTAATTTTGAGTTTGGATGTTCCAATGATTTCTTCCGAATTGTTACAGTGGTTGGTCAATGCACATTCGGAAGCCTATCAAATGACGCAAGTACAAGTTAATGATAAGCCAAGTCCTTTGGTGGCGGTGTATGATCGTTCCGTACGTATTTTGTTGCCTGAATTTTTAGCGGGCAATCAACTCAAGGTAAGAAGATTTGTGGACGAACTCACTTACCAAACGCTTACTGTTCCTGACAAATGGAGTGCACAATTACAAAATATCAACACGCCAGAAGAGTATAAAAATTTAAAACAATGAGAATTACCCTAAAATATTTTGGCCTGTTAGCTGAAATTACCCATAACAACGAGGAACAAATAGTGTTAGAGCCTAATGTAACCACACTTTTGGGATTGAAAAACTCAATTGAACAGCGTTTCCCTACTTTTCAAAAAACCCCCTACAGTATGGCTTTGAATCAAGCACTTTGTAATGATGACCTTGCTTTAAAAGATGCCGATGTGATTGCTTTTTTGCCTCCCTTTGCCGGTGGTTGATAAATAAATAAACTTTTTACTAACCACTAATCACTATCCACTAGGTACTAAAAAAAATGCAAAACAACACCCGCTATTCCAGACAAATCATTCTTCCAGAAGTGGGAGACCTCGGTCAGCAAAAAATACAAAACGCCCGCGTTTTGGTCATTGGCGCTGGTGGTTTAGGTTGCCCTGTTTTGCAAAATCTAGTAATGGCTGGCGTTGGGTGTATCGGAATTGTAGATGGGGATGTGGTGGACGAATCCAACTTGCACCGTCAGTCTTTATATACGAATTCGGATGTGGGAATACGCAAAGTTGTAGTGGCCAAACAAGTGCTACAACAACTAAATCCTGAAGTGGAAATAATTATTTTTCCTGAATTTTTGGATGGAAATAATGCTGCAACCAGTATAGAAAAGTTCCAAATCATTGTCGATTGTACCGATGCGATCGGTGTTCGGTATTTGATTAACGATGTGGCGGTCGCTAAAAGAATTCCTGTGGTTTACGCTTCGATTCACAAATTTCAAGGGCAGGTTTCGGTGTTTAATTATCAAAACGGTCCGTCCTATCGTTGTTTGTTTCCAGAAAAAGAAGAGGGACTCGCCATTCCTACTTGTGAAATGTCGGGTGTGCTGGGAGTGGTTCCTCAGACGTTGGGAAGTTTTCAAGCCACAGAAGTGCTTAAAATTATTTTGGGAATAGGAGAGGTGTTGTCGGGGAAACTTTTACTGTACGATGCACTTCGTGGTCCAACCCAAATCATGACTTTTGCCAAAAATCAAAAAGAGATAGAGAAAGGATTCGTTAACGGAAATAAGCTTTTACAAGCAAAAAACCAGCACAATGGTCTAAGCGCTTCAGCTTTCTTAGAAAAATGCAGCAAACCAGAAATTGTGGTGATTGACGTTCGGGAAGTGGAGGAACTTCCAGAATATAAAGGAACAAATATCATTCAGGTTCCTTTCGGAGAACTAGCAGCGTACAGTAAGAGTTTGGATAAAAATCAGGAAATACTGTTGTTTTGCCAAAGTGGACAGCGCAGTCTTGCAGCGATGCAGTATCTAGAAAAATCAGGATTTACTAGTGTTTTCCATTTAGGAAAGGGTATAATGTCACTAAAAAACCAATTACAATAAAAAAATACACCAGAAAAATGTCAACAGAAAAGCCAAAGAAAAGTTCCTTTATTCAAGGACAAATCACCGCCGAGTTTATTGGGAATTCAATCGCCAAGCACCAAAGCAAAACCAGCATTGGAGCCCACAATATTTTTCTCGGACAAGTACGTGCCGACGAAATTAACGGGAAAAAAGTAACCGCCATTGACTATTCGGCTTATGAAGAAATGGCTGAAGCTTCCTTTCATACCATACGCGAATCGGCTTTTGAAAAGTATGAACTGACTTGTATGCATATCTACCATAGTTTGGGCAGAGTGAATGCGGGCGAAATTTGCCTTTTTGTTTTTGTTTCTGCTCCAAGACGCAAAGTGGTTTACGAAGCTTTGGAATATTTGGTAGAGGAAATCAAAGAAAAAGCACCCGTTTTCGGGAAAGAAATTTTGGAAGACGAAACCTATGTGTGGAAAGAGAATAGCCCCCTAACCCCAGAAGGGGGAACAACATAGGTTATCTTAAAATTTGGGTTGTATTGCTAAAACTCCAAATCTCAAATTACAAATCCCAAACTTTAAATTCCAAACTCCAAATTCGAAATCCCAATTCCTAAATCTTATAATCTTAAATCCAATGGTAGATATCACCCATAAAATAATCACCCAACGTACCGCAACCGCTCAGGCCATTGTCAAAGTTGGGACACCCGCTACAATGCAAGCGATTGTAAACAAAACGGTGCCTAAAGGCGATGTTTTGGAAGTGGCCCGAACTGCTGGTTTGTTCGCGGTAAAAAATACGTCGAGTGCTATTCCGGATTGTCATCCTATACCGATTGAATACACCGGAATTGAATACGAATTACTCGAAGATTCGGTATTAATTAACGTAACCGTAAAAGCCATTTACCGAACCGGTGTTGAGGTCGAAGCCATGCACGGTGCGTCAATTGTAGCGTTGACGATGTATGATATGCTCAAACCTATCGACAAACAAGTAGAAATTTCGACCATCAAACTCTTGCACAAAAAAGGCGGTAAATCCGATTTTGGAACCAAAAAAAGATTGGATTTGTCCGTAGCAGTGATTGTGTGTTCGGATAGTGTTTCGGCTGGTAAAAAAGAAGATCGTGCAGGCAAAGTAATTACCGAAAAAGTAACGAATCTTGGCTTAAAAGTGTCTCATTACGCCATCATTCCAGATGAAATCATAGACATTCAAACTACAATCCACCAACTTTGTGAAGATCAAAAAGAGTTGATTATTTTAACGGGAGGCACAGGTTTGTCCAATCGAGATGTGACACCGGAAGCAGTGATCCCGTTGCTAGATCGTCGTATTCCTGGTATCGAAGAAGCGATTCGTTCCTACGGACAACAGCGAACGCCTTATGCTATGTTATCTAGAAGTGTGGTGGGTTTCAAAGGCAATACGTTAATTATGGCTTTGCCCGGTTCTACCGCAGGAGCCAGCGAATCTATCGATGCGGTTTTTCCATCGGTCTTGCATTTGTTCCAACTTCTAAATGGCTTTAATCATGGGCAATAATTCCCCTTTGTTGCAGGACACGCATTTTCGTACGCATTCTTATTTACGCATTTCGATTACCGAAAAATGCAATTTGAGATGCACCTATTGCATGCCTGCCGAAGGAATTGCCTTAACTCCCAGACCGCACTTAATGACCGAAGACGAAATTGTTTCCATTGCGCAAACCTTTGTAGATTTGGGCGTGACCAAAATTCGACTCACGGGCGGTGAGCCTTTGGTGCGTAAAGAAGCGCATTCCATTATCGAACGATTGGGACAATTGGGTGTGCAACTTACTTTGACAACTAACGGACTTTTGGTACACGATTTTATGCCAACGTTTAAAAAAGCTGGAATAAAAGCGTTGAATGTAAGTATTGATACTTTGCAAAAAGAAAAATACAAAACCATAACACGTAGGGATTCATTCAATCAGTTATGGAACAACATTGAATTGTTGCAGCAAAATGATTTTCAAGTCAAATTGAATGTGGTGGTCATCAAGGGTTTTAATGACAATGAAATTTTAGATTTTATAGCCTTGACCAAAACGCAAAAGCTTCAAATTCGTTTTATTGAGTTCATGCCTTTCGATGGCAACCAATGGAATAAAGAAAAACTCGTTTCCTATGCCGAAATTATCGAACAAGTGCATTCCGTCTATTCGGAAACCCAATTGCTGCGCATGCAAGACCAACCTAATGATACCGCTAAAAATTATAAAATAGAGGGGTTTACCGGTAGTTTTTCCATCATTAGCTCGGTTACGAATCCGTTTTGTAGTACCTGCAACCGCATTCGCCTCACCGCCGACGGAAAACTAAAAAATTGCTTGTTTTCCAATTCAGAAACTGCCTTGTTGCCGACCCTGAGAGCGGGAAACCCTATCGAACCGCTTATTTATAAAAACATCCAGTCCAAACACGCGATGCGCGGCGGTATGGACAATGATGCCAAATTTCAAAATCCTGATTTATTCTCTCAGAATAGAAGCATGATTAAGATTGGGGGGTGATTTTTTCCGATTTACTCCAAGTTGCGGGTAGGAGTAAGATACTATTTGGATGGCGCGGATTTGCAATCCGTGCCCACACAGTGCATAAACAATCTAAAATAAATCCAACATTAAGACCTCTAAATCATTTTCTATACCCGCATAATTTCTAGCAGAACTAAAATAATAATCCTCAGGTGAGCTAACTACTTTTTCTTTTACAGGATTATTGTGGATATAATTCACTTTTTGTTTTATGACCCAATTGGTTTCTATTATTTCAGCGTGATAGCCGTCTTGCCATACTTTATAACTTTGATCTCTCTTAAGATGGGCACACGCTTTTTCAAAATAAGTCAAAAGCCACTCCCTTCGACTTTCAGGTTCTTCTATAATTGTTTGAATAATTTTTTTGGAAGTAAATTTTTTAAAATCACGCATCACATCAGATAAAATAAAACCATTCGTGGCTTTGCACATTAAATGGATATGACTGTGCATAATGCAATACGCGTAAATTTCAAGCCCTTTTTTCTCTTGACAATACCGCAAAGCATTAACAATATTATACTTTTGGTTGAGTCGTGTAAATATATCAACCCAACCAACTGTTGTTATGGATATAAAATACTACTGATCTGTTGTTGTTGCTTTATATTTTGTTGACATTTTTTTATTTAAAAATACAATAAAAGCTACAAAATAAAGAAAAAATAACTTGTATTTCTTTGTTTTGGAGTAGATTTGCTTTGTGGTCACTGATTATGTTTGTGGCTCATCGTTGTGGGCACGGATTGCAAATCCGCGCTATCGGGGTGATTTTAATTCCGAATTACTAATTGGATCGTTACGGTCGATAATTCTTCTACGTTGATTTCTCGTTGTGAATAACCCATTTTTTCAATGGTGGGCGCGTCATTGACAAAATACTGTAGGTAATAATTGCCTTGATAGCCTTTTTGTTCCAAAAAATTAACCATGTCTCGAAGGTTTTCTTTTGAGATTAACTCAGAGTGGATGGTGGTGCGTACTTCGAAGGGTACGGAATGGTGAAGCAACAAATCGAGCGATTGTTCGAAAGGAGCAAACAAATCCGATTGGGTTATCTTTTCGAAAGTGTAGGGCATGGCTTTGAAATCCAATGCGACATAATCAATGGTTTGTTGGTCGATAAGGGTTTGGAGAACTTTGGGTTGAGAGCCGTTGGTGTCAATTTTGACTAGAAATCCCATTTTTTTGACGGTTGCAATGAACTCGATACTCTTTTTATGCAACAAGCATTCGCCACCGCTAAAGACTACAGCATCGAGTAGGTTTTTTCGAGTTTGTAGAAAATCTAGGGCGTGTTGAAAGCTGAGTTTCCCTTTTCCCAACACAATTTCGGGGTTGTAACAATACAGACAACGCATGTTGCAGCCTGCAAACCAAAGTATGCAGGCCGACTGATGCGGATAATCTAGTAAGGTAAAAGGCGTTATGCTGTAAATGGGCGTGCTAGCACTTGCATTCATTAAAATGGATGCGTTGTTTGTGTTCTCCTTTTTTTCCAATGTTGAAACTTTCTACGGGACGATGATAGCCCATTACGCGAGTGTATACTAAACATTTGGTTCTGCGTTCTGGATGTTGTTCTAGAATGGGATGTGTTTTCATTATTTTAGGGTTTTAGATTGTTTAAAAGTTTAAGGTTTAAATTGTTTAAAGTTGTTTAAAAGTTTAAAGTTTTTGGATGTTTCCAAAAGGGCAATTTGTGGCTCTTTAGCCCCGATCGCAGTGAAAATCCTTTGCTGCCGGGGTTCGGCAGCAAAGATTGTAGCGGAGAGCGGGACGGTGTTTCCTGAAAAAGCCTTTGCTTACTGCTCCGTATAATTATAAGGCTTGTGCTTCTTTTTCTTTTTCGAGAATTAGGGCTTCGTCGCATTTTGGGCAATACTCGTGTTCGCCGTTTAGGTAGCCGTGTACGGGGCAAACGCTGAATACGGGAGTCACGGTGATATAGGGCAATTTGAAATTTGAAATTACTTTTTTGACAAATTGTTTGCAGGCTTCGGATGAGCTGATTTTTTCGCTCATATAAAGGTGTAATACGGTGCCGCCGGTGTATTTGCATTGCAATTCGTCTTGCAGACAAAGGGCTTCGAATGGGTCTTCGGTGAAATCGGCTGGAATTTGAGAACTATTCGTGTAATAGATATTGTCTCCTTCTCCCGCTTGATAGATGTCGGCAAAGCGTTTCTTGTCTTCTTTAGCAAAGCGATACGTGGTTCCTTCGGCTGGTGTGGCTTCGAGATTGTAAAGGTTTCCGGTGCTTTCTTGGAATTCTTTCATTCGGTTTCGGATGTGTTCCAAAATTTCGGCTGCCAGTTCGATTCCGGTTCTAGAGGTGATTTGGTCTTGTTTTTGAGTGAAATTGACAATCATTTCGTTGATTCCGTTGACACCAATGGTAGAAAAATGATTTCTGAAATGCGACAAATAGCGTTTGGTGTAAGGGTACAAACCGCGGTCGTACATTTCTTGAATAAAGACTCTTTTTTTCTCTAAAGTTGATTTGGAAAGGTATAAAAGATGGTCTAATTGTTCTAGCAAAGCGGTTTTATTTCCTTGATACAAATAGCCCAATCGCGCCATATTGATGGTCACAACTCCAATGCTTCCGGTCATTTCGGCACTTCCAAAAAGACCATTACCGCGTTTGAGTAATTCGCGTAAATCGAGTTGGAGGCGACAGCACATACTACGAACGGCGTTGGGTTTGTAGGCATTAGGGTTTTCTTCTTTGTTGCCGTTTTCGTCAAGAATGTATTGGCTTCCAATGAAATTTTGGAAATACGACGACCCAATTTTAGCGGTATTTTCGAATAGCAAATCGGTGTTTTCTCCATTCCAGTCAAATTCTTCGGTGATATTTACGGTTGGAATTGGAAAAGTGAAAGGTTGTCCGTTGGCATCACCTTCGGTCATTACAGTATAATACGCTTTATTGATGAGGTTCATTTCTGGCTGAAAATGCTCGTAACGCAACTCGGTTAACGTTTTCACTCCACGCGCTTGTGCACGAAGTAATAGGTCTTCATTGGTTATTTTGTCAAAAAAATGAATGTCTTTTCGGGTTGGAATTTGAGTTTTCAAATCTTCGGGAACGACCCAGTCCAAGGTAATATTGGTAAACGGTGATTGTCCCCAACGCGCTGGCACGTTTAAGTTATAGACAAAACTGCGAACGGCTTTCAGTACATCATCAAAGGATAAATTGTCTTTGAACACATAAGGCGCTAAATAGGTATCGAAGGAGCTGAAGGCTTGTGCGCCGGCCCATTCGCTTTGAAGAATTCCTAGGAAATTAGCCATTTGTCCCAGAGCTTCTCTAAAATGCGAGGGTGGTCTGCTTTCTACACGTCCGCGAACACCATTGAATCCCTCGTTGAGTAAGACTCTCAAACTCCAACCTGCGCAATAGCCCGTAAGACAATCCAAATCGTGTATGTGAATATCGCCATTTCGGTGGGCGTATCCTTCTTGTTTGCTGTAGACTTTGTCTAGCCAATAGTTGGCAATTATTTTTCCAGCTACGTTGTTTACCAAACCAGCATTGGAGTAGGAGGTATTGGCATTGGCATTGATTCTCCAATCGGTTTGTTCAATGTATTCTTCAATAGTTTGCGTGCTGTCTACATAGGTGGTGTCTTCGTTAAGTCCGTTGATGTGTTCGCGTTGTAACTTTCGTGTATGTCGAAAGAGCATAAACGAACGCATCACATCAAAATATTGTTTTTCAAAAAGGGTTTTTTCTATGCAATCCTGAATTTCTTCTACGGCCCAAGTAGTTTTAGATTGAAGTTGTTCGAAAACACTATCTACTACTTTCTCGTCTATTGCCAATTGAACACTGTTGAAACTTTTTTCAATGGCATCTTTGATTTTGAATTCCTCAAAAGGTCGGTATTCTCCGTTTCGTTTGATTACATATTTTTCCATAGTTTTTTGAAAGTTTAAGTTTGTGTTTGTTGTTATAAATGAATAAGTGTTTTAATAATTAGTTAGATTTCAGAAGTTTAATTCTGAGATAGCCAACCAATTTTGTTTTTTGTTGTAAACAAATTAAAATCAGTTGTTTATGTGAGTTGCGGAATTTGTATTTGGTAGTGCTATTTTACGTCTAAATGCAAAATAGCGACCTGATATTTATCATATTTTACGTTTTTTTATGCTCTTTTATTAACCGTCCTGAAGCCTTGTTTTGCGGTCTTTTTAGTTGTTTTTTGAGGTAGATTGTTGATAAGTTACTTTGTTATTCTTTTATTAACTTTAAAAAAAAGAGACTCGACAACGAATAAGAATAGGTATTTTTGTTGGTTCAAAATCTATGCAATGAAGAAGAATGTCATACTAGTTTTTTTATTTTTATTATCCTTAAATGGGATTTTTGCTCAAACTAAGGAATACCGAATACAATTTAAAAGAGGAAAAGAATTGCAAAAGTTCTTGACGTATTCTAAAAAATCATACCCTTTGGTAAGCGCGCATAGAGGAGGACCAACAGTAGGTTTTCCAGAAAATTGCACTCCAACTTTTGCTAATACGATTCAGTATAATCCAGCAATAATCGAAACCGATATTGCATTATCCAAAGATTCGGTTTTGGTAATGATGCATGATGATAAGTTAGATAGAACCACGACAGGAACGGGATTGATTGGCAATTACACGTACAAAGAATTACAAGATTTTTATCTAGAAGATACCCAAGGCAATCCAACTCCGTACAAAATAGAGACCTTGGATGAAGTATTGCAATGGGGGAAGGGAAAAGTAATTTACACGTTGGATGTAAAACGAGGAGTTCCTATGCGAAAAGTAATCGATGCAGTGCGTCGAAATAAGGCAGAAGCGTATTCCGTAATCATAACCTACAACGCCAATCAAGCAGCAGAAGTAGCTCGTATGGCTCCCGATTTGATGATTTCTGTTTCTGCAAGAGGAAAAGAGGATGTAGAACGTATGGAAGCTTTGGGTGTAAAAGCAGAAAAAATGGTCGCCTTTGTAGGAACTTCGGACCCTAAACCAGAAGTATATGCCTATTTACATAGTCGTTCAATCGCTTGCATCTTGGGAACAATGGGCAATATTGATAAAAGCGCTGCTGCAAATGGCGATGGATTGTATTATCAATTAATAACCAATGGTGCTACTGTTTTATCTTCGGATAGGAGTAAAGAGGTTGGTATACAATTAGCAAAATATGCAAAAGACAATAAGCTGCGCTCGAAGCATATTAAAGAAGAAGTAAAAATGTAATTTGAATATAAAAATAAACCCGATAATAGGTCATATTATCGGGTTTATTTTTATATTAAGAAAAGATTACTCTTTCAATCGACAAGCTTTAACATCACCATCAACCACAACTTCGGTCATTCCAAGTGCAGAAAGGTTTTTCATAGCTTTGTCCCATTTTTTACCACTCAATTCGGATTTGATTTTTAGTAAACTAAATTCCATTTGATTGTCATTGGCTTGTAAAATGGCAACAATTACTTTTTCATCAGCTTCTAACTCTACGGTAGCTTTTTTCTTTTCTGGTCGCATTTGTGGGAACAAAAGCACTTCCTGAATAGAGGCGTTATTGGTCAAGAACATCATCAAGCGGTCCATTCCAATTCCTAATCCAGAGGTTGGTGGCATTCCGTATTCTAATGCTCTCAAGAAATCTTCGTCAATAGTTCCGTTCGCCTCATCATCTCCTTTTTCGGCCAAACGCATTTGGTCTTCAAAACGCTCTCTTTGGTCAATAGGGTCGTTCAATTCTGAGTAGGCATTGGCGATTTCTTTTCCGCAAACCATCAATTCGAAACGTTCAGTCAATTCTGGATTATCGCGGTGTTCTTTACATAATGGCGACATCTCTTTTGGATAATCAGTAATGAACGTTGGCTGAATATAATTTCCTTCGCATTTTGCTCCAAAAATTTCATCAATCAGTTTCCCTTTACCCATAGTTTCATCCACTTCAATTCCCATTCCTTTGGCTGCTTCAAACAATTCAGCTTCGCTTTTTCCAGAAATATCAAAACCTGTGAAGTGTTTGATAGCATCGGTCATTGTTACACGAGCATAAGGCGCTTTGAAATTGATAGTGTGCTCGCCAAAAGTTACTTCGCTTGTTCCGTTTACTGCTGTTGCGCAATATTCTAATAATTGCTCTGTAAATTCCATCATCCAGTTGTAGTCTTTGTAGGCTACATAGATTTCCATAGCGGTAAATTCAGGATTATGAGTTCTGTCCATACCTTCGTTACGGAAATTTTTTGAGAATTCGTAGACACCATCAAAGCCACCAACGATTAGTCTTTTCAAATACAATTCGTTGGCAATTCGCATATACAATGGAATGTCTAGAGAGTTGTGATGCGTAATAAAAGGTCTCGCTGCTGCACCACCAGGAATGGATTGCAAAACAGGAGTTTCTACTTCTAAATACCCAGCTTCGTTAAAGAAGGTTCTCATTGCAGTGAACAATTTCGTTCTCTTGATGAAGGTTTCTTTTACGTGTTGGTTTACGGTCAAATCTACATATCGCATTCTGTAACGCAATTCGGCATCGTTGAACGCATCGTGAATTTTTCCCTCTTCGTCGATTTTTGGTAATGGTAACGGACGTAAGGTTTTGCTCAAAAAGGTAAATTCATCTACACGAATACATTGTGCACCCACTTTGGTAGTAAACAATTCTCCTTCAATACCAATAAAATCACCTAAATCGGTTAATTTTTTGAAAACTTGATTGTATACTGTTTTGTCTTCTTCTGGGCATAAAACATCGCGATTTACGTACAATTGTATACGTCCTTCGCTATCTTGTAATTCAGCAAAACAAGCTTTTCCTTGATCTCTAACGCTCATTAAACGTCCTGCCACAATAACTTTCTTGCCTTCTTCAAAACTTTCTTTTATTTGTTTTGAAGTATGATTTACAGGAAAAAGTTGTGCAGGGTAAGGGTTTATTCCTAAATTACGTAGGCTTTGTAGTTTTTCTCTTCGGATAATTTCTTGTTCTGATAAGGCCATTATGTTCTGAATTTTAAGTCTGCAAAGATAAGAAAAGAATGCAGACTTCAGATTTTAGATTTTAGATTTTTTGGAGCACCACTTTGGTTTTTCAAGACCAGTCGTCCTGCTCTTCGCTATATTTTTTTCTTTTTAAGAAAAAAGCAAAAGGAGGCCATTGCGGTTAGGGCTATTTTAGGGAATTATGTTTTTCATAACATTTAACTATAAGATTATTCTGTATATTCGAATTTTAATTTTTTTATATGAGAATCGGATATCATCATTTTATTTTCTTTTTGCTGTTTTTTTGTGCTAGCTGCCAAGTAACCGAAACCATCCATTTTAATGAAGACGGTAGTGGAACTATCTCGGTCGAAATGCTTCGAATAGAGCAGAGTTATCAGCAATTGGCAGGAGAGGAATATAACAAAAACGAAGTTTTTGAAGACACTACTTATGTTTTTGATGATTATATTTCAAAATATTCAGCAACTTTTTCTAGGCTAACACCTGAAGATAAAGCCGTTTTTAATGCATACAAAGGCGTGAAAGTGCACATTAAGAAGAATTCTTTTGAAAAGGAATTCAGAACCATTTTTACACAAAATTTTCTTCAAGCCAATCAAATCGCCGATTTATACAAAACACAAGAATATGTTAGTGATTTGGTACATAATTATGCGCTAAGTGCCGAAGAACATTATTATAAAATAGCTTTTGTTTTTACTGAAAATGAATTTAAAAGAATAGTAAGTGTTAAAGATGAACAGGAGTTTAAAAAAAAACGAGAGAAAATTGTAGCAATCAAATCAGGTTTACCTCAGAAGAATTTATATCAAAAAATAACCTTGCATTATCATTTTACAAAAATGATAAAATCAGTTTCAAACCCTAATGCCAAAGTCAGTCCTGATAAGAAATCAGTTGAAATAACTTTTGGATTGCTCGAAAGTTTATTTGATCCCATTAGCACATCAGTTGTAATCGTTTTTGAAGAATAATTGGATGGATTAATAAAGATTTTTTCTTCTATAAAGTGTGCCACGGGTTTTAGTATCTTTGGCACATATAAAAAGATTGATAGGAAATAGATACTTGTATATTATTGTAGCATACTTTTTTCCATTTTCACATAAAAATAGTACATATGAAATCGATAAAGTTTTTAATCTTGGGAATGGCGTTGCTATTAACAAGTTGTACGGTTACAGAGAATATTTACATAGAAGCTGATGGTTCGGGAAAATTCAATGTGGATTTAGATGGTTCAAGTTTAATGGCAATGATGCCTAAAGATTCTCTTAGAACCGAAAAGAATGTTGATTCTATTTTTACTTTCAAACAGCTTATGGAAGAAAATAAAGATAGTATTGTCAAATTATCAATTGAAGAACAACAATTATTTAAAAAATTGGAAAATTTTAGCATGCGTATGCAAATGAATCAAGAGCAAAAGCAGTTTTTGTTTTCGTTGCAAACTAATTTCAAGAACGTCTCAGAGTTACAAGATGCAATGGTTGCTATTACTACAATGAGTTCACTTCAAAACAAACTCAATAAAACGAATGAGTTTGCTGCGGGTGTTTCTGCGGATGGTTTTGCGAACAACAATGCGGTTGTATCTTATAGTTTTAAAGGAAATAAATTTAAACGAACTGCTACTTTGAATACCTCTAAAAAAGTAGTACAAAATGAGGAAGCGGCCGAAATGAATAAAATGATTTTTGCTTCTTCCAATTATATAATAAAGTATCATTTTGCAAAACCTGTTAAGAAAGTTTCTAATGCTGCCGCTATGTTTAGCGAGGACAGAAAAACCATTACCATTCAATACCCCTTTTCAGAATATATGGATGCCCCAGAAAAAATGAATATTGAAGTAGAATTTTAGAAAATAGATAAATGAATAAAAAAATCCAACTTCAAGATTTAGGCAGTAAAGATTATAAGGCAACTTGGGAATACCAAGAAGAATTGTTCAAAGGAATCGTTGATTTGAAAGTTCAAAATAGGAGAGAGGAAACAAATTTTCCAACGCCTAATTATTTGCTTTTTGTAGAGCATCCACATGTATATACCTTAGGGAAAAGTGGCGATATGAGTAATTTGCTTTTAAATCAAGAGCAATTAGAAGCAAAGGGTGCTACTTTTTATAAAATCAATCGTGGAGGAGATATTACGTATCATGGGCCAGGGCAAATTGTGGGATATCCTATTTTAGATTTAGAAAATTTTTTTTCAGATATACATAAATATTTGCGATTTCTCGAAGAAGCTATTATTCTGACCTTACAAGAATATGGTTTAGAATGTGGTAGAAGCGAGGGAGAAACGGGTGTTTGGTTAGGTGTTGGAACTCCATTTGCAAGGAAAATTTGTGCCATGGGAGTGCGTGCTTCCCGTTGGGTAACTATGCATGGATTTGCTTTAAATGTAAATGTAGATTTAGGCTATTTTGATAATATCATTCCATGTGGCATTCGAGGTAAGGCTGTTACCTCTTTGAATGTAGAACTTGGAGTAGAAGTTGTAGATGAGAATGAAGTGAAATCAAAAATCCTAAAGCACTTTGCATCGATGTTTGATTGTGAGTTTATAGAACAGCACTAAATAAATAGAAAGAATCATAGTTCTAAGTTTATAAATCTAAACTGAGTTGTTCAGGCAATAATCTGAAACTCATTCTGTGGTATTTGGTTACACCGTATTTTTTTATGGCTTCCCGATGTTCTTGAGTAGGGTAGCCTTTGTTTTTTTTCCAATTATACATAGGAAATTCTTCATGAATGCGATTCATGTATTCGTCCCTGTATGTTTTAGCCAAAACTGATGCAGCAGCTATACTTAGGTATTTTCCATCTCCTTTTATGATACTCGCATTGGGTATTGTACTTAAAAAACGAATTTCTTCCTCAGAAAATATTTTTACTCCTTTTTTGATAATTCCTCTTTTGGGTATAAAAGGAGCATTACCATCAATTATCACAGCTGATGGTTTTGGGTTCAACTTTACTACACATTCTTGCATAGCTTTTATAGATGCATTTAGAATATTGATTTCATCGATTTCATTGGGTTCAATATGTGTAACAGCATAACTGATTGCTTTATTTTCTATAATTATCCTAAGTTTTTCTCGTGTTTTTTCTGTTAATTGTTTGCTATCATTAAGTAAAGAGTTTTTGAAATGCAAAGGAAGTATTACAGAAGCAGCAGTTACAGGCCCTGCTAAACACCCTCTACCTGCCTCATCACAGCCCGCTTCTATATTATTTATGAAAAATTTAAGACATAACATATCTAATAAGTTTTAACAAAAAGAAAGAAAATTATTTTGATTTTATTGGATAAAAAAATACAAAATAAAAAAAAAATTAAAAATATTGTGAAATATGTTTTTTTATTATTCGTAACTTAACTATCTTTAAATCAGTAATTTGTGAAATTTGTAATTTATTGTGAGTTTTGCAGCAAGACAATTAAAACGACGATATCATGAAATTAAAATTAAAATGGATTTTTTCTTTATTGATAATTTTATCTATGCAAACAATAGTAGCACAAGACAAAATTATTAATGGTAAAGTTTCAGACAAAACTGGACCAATCCCTGGAGCAAATGTAGTTATAAAAGGTACTTCTATTGGCGTTCAAACGGATTTAGATGGACTTTTTGTAATAAAAGCAAAAACTGGAGATGTATTGTTGATTTCTTATTTAGGAATGCAAGACAAAGAAGTTACAATTGGTTCTAACTTAAATTTATCAATTAATCTCGAATCCAGTACCAAAGAATTAGAAGAGGTGGTAGTAGTTGCTTATGGTAAGCAGAAATCAAAAGAGATAGTGGGTTCGGTTGTTACGGTTGGAAAAGACGTTTTAGAAAAGCAACAAGCAACAAGTGTTTTGTCGGCCATTCAAGGAAGTGTAGCTGGGGTTAATGTTATTACTTCCGGTGGACAACCTGGAGATAATCCTTCTATTAGAATAAGGGGAATTGGATCTATTAGTTCTTCTTCAGAACCCTTAATTATTTTGGATGGTGCACCATATAATGGAAATATTAATTCAATTAGTTCGGATCAAATTGAATCCATGAACGTCCTCAAAGACGCTTCTTCTACTGCTTTGTATGGATCGAGAGGATCTAATGGGGTGATTATCATTACTACTAAAAAAGGTAAAATAAATGCACCAACAAGTGTTACAATCAATTCGGTTATCGGGGTGGGTAGTAATGCTGTAAGAATGCATGAATTGCTATCTACCGATCGTTTAATGCAATTAACTTGGGAAGCTAGAAGAAATGTTTTTCAATTTGCAAGTGGGCAATCTCCAACTGTAGCAGGAGCAAACGCTTCTGCAGGTTTAATTTCAGCTTTAAAATATAATCCGTATAAAGTTGCAGTGCCAGTAGATGCTAATGGAAATTTAGTGACTTCTGATAAATATTGGAACACGGATTGGGAAAGTACTTTAATTAATAATGCTGCAATACGAAGAGAAAATTCTGTTGGAATCAATGGAGGAAGTGATAATACTACTTATGCTTTTTCTGTAAATAATTTAGATCAAGATGGTGCTTTAATGACCTCAAATTTCAAAAGAACTTCTGTTCGATTAAATATTGCTACCAAAATTAATAAAACGATAAGCGCAGGATTGAATATGGGATATACCAATTCTCTGCAAAATTATCCAACACAAAATGGTAATTCTTTCCAAAGCCCAATACAATGGATCTATTCTGTGTCATCTATTTATCCAGTTTTCCAACACGATGCAAATGGTAATCTTGTTTTGGACTCTTTTGGTAAAAAAACCTATGATTATGGTGGAGGAACAGGGTCTTTGAATTCTAACCGACCCATGTTGCAAAACGAAAGTGCTATTGGGGCTTTGTATAATTATACAGTAAGAAATACCCGTGATGATATGACATTAAATGGATATATTGGGTTAGACATAACCGAAGGTTTATCCTTTAAGACAACGGTAGCTTTTCAAAAGTATTTATTTGATAATTACAATTATAACTCTCCTTTATATGGTAATGCATCGTCTGTAAAAGGAAGAATAACTCAAAATAGAGATATTTCCACATCTACTAACATAACCAATAGTTTAAATTATAAAAAGGCCATTGGAGATCATACATTTTCTATAGATGCAATTCAAGAAGCCTATTCCTTCAAAATTGATGCGATGTATTCACGTGGTGAAGGATTTTTACCAGGAGTTGATGTAAACGATGGTGCTACAAAACCAGTTGGTGTCGGAGGAAGTATTAATGAAGAAAGACTAGCTTCTTATTTAGGTAGAGCATCTTACAATTACAAAAATAAATATTTTATTGAAGGATCTTATAGAACAGACGGTTCCTCTCGTTTTGCTGAAAAAGTGAGATGGGGTAATTTTTATTCTATTGGAGGTGCATGGAGTATCAAAGATGAGGATTTCTTAAAAGATAATAATGTGATTAGCTCCTTGCGTTTAAAAGGGTCTTATGGTGAGCTTGGTAACAATAAAACATCTTCTTATTTCCCTTACGAACAATTGTATAATGTTGGTTTCAGTGAATTGGGAAATATTGGAATTTCATTAGGAAATCCAACTGATAGAAATTTAACTTGGGAAAAAACAGCCTCTGCAAATATTGGTTTTGAAGCTGGACTTTTTCATAACAGAATTAAATTTGGTGCCGATGCCTATCAGAAAAAATCTATTGATTTAATTTATGCAATACCAGTGGCCCCTTCTACAGGAAATACGACTTATTTGACCAATGCAGGTTCATTAAGAAACTATGGATTAGAGGTGTTTTTTAATACAGTGAATGTTCGAAATAATGATTTTATGTGGACATCTGATTTAAATTTTTCTTTTGATAGAAACGAAATTTCAGAATTGACACAATCTTCAGTTATTGTTGGAACAAAACGTTGGGAAGTAGGGCGTTCTATATATGATTTTTGGATGCAAGAATGGGCTGGAGTAGACCCAAATACAGGTAGAGCTATGTGGTATGCTCCTGGTGTAGATAGCAACGGTCAACGCAATACAACTTTTTCTTATGCAGCAGCTGAAAGAAGATATACTGGAAAATCTTCTTTGCCTGATGTAGTCGGAGGATTTAGTAATTACTTCAAATACAAAAATTTTGACATGAACATTTTATTCAATTTTAGTTTTGGAGCCTATGTTTATGATTCATCCTATGCTGGATTAATGTCAGGTTTGAAGGATCCCGGACGCCCTGGTCATGTTGACTTAGAAGATCGTTGGCAACAACCCGGAGATATCACTAATGTTCCTTATTTGTATCAAGCTAATAATGATTTTGCTTCAACTTCTACTCGTTTCTTATTTAAAAATGATTATATCCGATTGAAAGCTTTAAATATTGGATATAACATGAATAAAGAATTAATCAATCGACTAGGAATGAATAATTTGAGATTGTATCTTCAAGGAGACAACTTGTTTACTTGGCAATCTCATAAAGGAATTGATCCAGAACAAAGTTTTGATGGGGTTACAGATAGTAGATCCTATAACCAAAGAATTGCCTCTATCGGAATGAAAATTGATTTTTAAAGAATAAATTCTGTACTTTTTAGATCTTAGATTTTAATAAAATAATAATATTATGAAGAATATAATAAAAAAATTGATGGTAGCTTTTTTAGGAGCGCTGTCGATAGTGAGTTGTGGTGATGATTTTATTAATGAAGCAAAGCCAACAAATGGTGTGCCTGTTAGTACAGCTTTTGATACAAGAGAAAGTGCCAATGGAGTTTTGTCAGGGATTATGCGTCGATTTAGAGGCCAGTTTACCTCTACTGATGCTGCTGGTGTAAATTCTTTGTTTTTCGCGAGAACAGTAAAAGGAAACGATGTGATTTCAGATGCCAACTGGTATCAATTTGATTATGAAAATGATAATAGAGAACCTACCTACAGAAGAACTAACTTTTCTTGGACTTACCCATATTTTATGATTAATCAAATCAATACGTTAATCAAAGGAGTTACAGAAAGTACCAAGTTATCTGAAACCGATAAAAATGAATTATTAGGGCAAGGATACGCTTTAAGAGCGTTCTTTTATCATCAATTGGTTCTGGAATTTTCAAAATCGTATAAGTTAGATCCAAATTTTCCAGCACCCCCTATTTATAAAGACCCAACCGCAACTCCTGCTGCGATGTCTACAGTAAAAGAAATGTACGATTTTATTGTAGATGATTTAACCAAAGCTGTAAGTTTATGCAGTACTAGCCGATTAGGTAAATCCTATGTAAATAAACAAGTTGCTAATGCGATTTTAGCTGAAGTTTATCAAGTAATGGGGCAATGGAATTTGGCTGAAACTGCTGCTATAGCAGCTTATGGAGGAAATCCAGCCAGTGTTTTAGATGCTTCAACCTATGCAGCTGGTTTTAAGGATTATACAAACAGAGAGTGGTTATGGGGTTCGCCGCAATCAGACGATCAATCCAGCTTCTTCTGGTTAGCGCCTCATGCCTTTTCTGATCATAGATCTAATGGATATTCATCTATTTATGTTAATTCAGATTTTGTTAATATGTTTTCGGCTACCGATATTCGTGGTGGCGTAGGAGCGGGGAGATTGTTTAATTTGAAAAATCCTTCTTATGCACCCACTGACTATAGATATTATGTATCTAATAAATTCTCATTTAGTTTTAGTTCTCACTCCCCAATTATTAGATATCCTGAGATGATATTGATTGAAGCAGAGGCTAAAGCAAGACAAGGCAATGAAGCAGGAGCAAAAGCAGTATTGTACGCTTTACAAAAAAATAGAGATGCTAATGCAGTTCAAAGTGCTACTACTGGTCAGGCCTTAATAGATGAAATTTTAGTAGAGCGAAGAAAAGAATTGTTTATGGAAAATGGAGTAGAATGGTTTGATGCAAAACGCCTTGGAACTCCAATGGTAAGAACAGGAAATCATCGATTAAAAGGGGTGAATAATGTAACAGGGAACCCATTTTATTTGCAAGCCAATGACAATCGTTTCTTCTTAAAAATCCCACAAGCAGAAATCGATGCCAATCCAAATATTGACGATACAGTAAATGCTGGAAGATAATTTTTTTTTAAGATTAGTATGCAAAAAGAGTTCGAATTCATTTCGGACTCTTTTTTTTTATCCAGAAGACATTGTAGCAAGTTTCTACAACTAAATTGCTTCAATATTTAGGATGTTTTTTTGTAGTTGTCAATGTATCAATTTCATTAGTTAAGAAGTTTATTCTCAAATGTAATTTTTACACTTTCTTCAAAACTACAATCGTTTTCATCAAAGTTTATTTTTTATTGTAGCATAAAATACATTTCACATAGTCATAATTCCAAAAGTATTCTGGATAAAATCAGAATGCAGAAGCAGTACCTTCCTTAATAGGCTTTATTTTTACAGGGTATTTGGTGTCTCATATTCTTTGTCACAAAAAAAACAGGGACTCTAGCTTATATTACTGCATTAATTTAATGGCTTGAGGAATTATAAATTCAAGAATTTTGTTTGTTGGGTTACTTGAATTTGATAAAAAGTTTAAAAATTCAATTTCTTTTCTATAAATAATATGTTCTCTTTTTTTTGAATCAATAACATAACAAAAACTTTTATGTGCCTTTTTTGTAATCAATTATTCTACAGAATCCTATAGGATCTTTTAGATGTAATTTTAATACGAATCGCTTAAATTTCTATTGGCTAAATTTTGATTACAGATACCAATAATTACTTCATTTTCTATCTAGATTCTATTTTTTCTGGCGTTTTTTCGATTAATTCTTTCGTGTTACTAAGTAAAGGTGGGTTGAAATGTGAAGGAAGTATTACATAAAAAGTTAATATTCAATCCTTCAAATGCCTTGTGTTAGTAATATAACCCTATATGTCTAAATTTTTTGTTAAATGAAAAGAATGAAGTATTTGATGTTTTTTAACAAAAATTTATTTTTTATTTATTGTATTACATAAATAGTGTGAAATAAATGTGATATTGAATATTTATTTAACAATTGTATAAGGATTGAATTAATTCTAGGTTTGTAAATAATTCTTAGTTTTTTTTGTTAATTAAGAATTAATTATGATTTTTGTTGCATAACTAATTCAAACAATAATAATATGAGATCAAAATTCAAATGGATTTTTTCTTTGCTATTGGCGCTGTCAATGCAATTTGTCTTCGCGCAAGAGAAGACTATTTCAGGTACTGTTACTGATCAGACAGGTGCAGTTCCTGGGGTTAATGTGGTTATCAGTGGTACTAAAAAAGGAACGCAGACAGGTTTTGATGGTAAGTATTCTATTAAAGCTAAACAAGGTGACGTTTTAGTATTTTCTTTCATTGGACTAGAAAGTGTTAGGATGACTGTTGGAAACTCAAATACTATAAATGTAGTGATGAAAGAGGTTGCAACTCAAAAACTAGCTGAAGTAGTAGTTGAGGGTTATGGAAAAACTTCAACAAAGGCAAAATCAATTGGTTCTACTCAGACTGTTTCTGCAAAAACAATTGAAGGAAGGCCAAATGTCAATGTACTTCAATCACTTCAAGGACAATTAGCAGGAGCAAATATTGCTTTAGCTTCTGGACAGCCTGGTACAAACAAAATTGATGTTATTATTAGAGGGGTAGGTTCGCTTAACGCAAGTACTGAGCCTTTATACGTTATAGACGGTGTGCCTTTGACTCAATCTTTTTTCAGAAACTTGAATCAAAATGATATTGAGACCGTTTCTGTATTAAAAGATGCATCGGCTACTTCTGTTTATGGTAATAGAGGGGCGAATGGAGTAATTGTTATTACAACCAAAAGGGGTGAATTTAATCAAGACTTATCATTTAATCTTTCTTCTTCTTATGGTGTCTCTGAATTTCGTGGAGATAAATACAACTTGATAGATGCTAACACACATTTAAAATTGCAAAACCTTAGACAAGATGGTCCTGGTTTTACTGGTTCTGGAGCTGGATTTACTTTAGATCCTAATAATATTGATGCCTATAAAGTGAATACCGATTGGAGAGATATTTTCTTTACACAAGGTAAAACATCAAGTCAGGATTTAAGTATTACATCAGGAAGTGCTAATGTTAAGAATTTTACTTCCATTGGTTATTTTCAACAAGATGGTATAATTCCTACTTCTGATTTCAAAAGATTTACATTACGATCTAATTTGTCAGGTAAATCTACGAACAATAAAATCACTTATGGTTTGAATTTAACTGCTGTTTATTCTAAAAGAAATCAATTGGAACAAGAGACAAGAGCAGGAATTAATAACAATGTATTGCAAAATCCTTTAACAGGATATCTAAATTCAGCACGTTATTTCAGTCCAAGTACTTATGTAAATGGTCAAAAGTTGTTTAATGATTTTGGTTCTCCAAGTTTGAATATTATACCATTTATGTTAATGGATTTATATGGAAAAAATAATGCACCAAGCTTTTTTGATGAATACAAAACTATCATCTCTGGAAATTTTGGGTATAAAATTACTGATGATTTAACATATAGAGTAACGGCTGGAGCTGACTATACCGAAGATAAAAGGACTTTTGCAATTGGACCAAATGCTTATCTTTCAGTTGTTAGAGCTGTGGGTGCTGGTCAACCCTTTCATGGTTTAGAAACGCAAAGAAGCAATAGAGAGTTTATGTTTAATGCAACAAATCAGTTAAACTATAAAAAAGTTTTTGGGGAAAAGCATACTTTAGACGCTTCTGTTTATTCAGAGTATGTAAAAGCGCATAGAAGAAGTTTTCTATTTCAACAAACTGGTTTAAATCCTTTGCTTTGGTACCCTGGTGCTGGTACAGGTTATATTCCATATAGTACAGCTCTGCCTTTAGCATACGCTCCAACAGTAGCTGCATCTAGAATTGACGCTGGTTTATTTTCATATTTCGGTACTGTAGATTATGATTATGATTCTAAATATGGTTTTGCAGGAACCATTCGTAGAGATGCTAGTTATCGTTTTACAGATGATAATAAGTGGGGGACTTTTTGGTCTGTAGCAGGTAGATGGAATATCTCGAAAGAAGATTTTTTGGTAGATAATGAATTTATTAAAGATCTAAAACTACGTGCTTCATATGGTACAACAGGTAATCAAAATATAGTATCAAGAGATGTTGATTCTGATGTTTCAACAATTTTTCTTGGTTCGCAAGCAGTTAGAAGTTTGAATAACATACAACAAGGATATGGTAATACCACTTCTTTTGGTGTTGCCACCTTTGGAAACCCAGATTTGAAATGGGAAACTACTTCTCAAGCAAATATTGGTTTGGATTTTGATTTTATGGGTAGACTTTCTGGGTCTTTAGATTTCTATAAAAAAGTTACTACTGATTTATTTACAGCAATTCCAATTTCTTCAGCAAATGGGGTAACATCTATTAGTGGAAATAATGGTTCTTTATCTAACAAAGGAATTGAATTAAGTTTGAGATATGATATTATAAAATCAGAAGATTTAAAATTATCTATTAATGCTAATGGTTCATACAATGATAATGAAATAGATGATTTAGGAGTTTTAGATCCAGGAACAGGAATACAAAGAATAGGTGCAAATTTAGCTAATGTGGTTGGTCAACAAGCTAATCAGTATAACTTAGTACCCTATGTAGGCGTTAACCCGGCAAATGGTAATTTATTGTTTTTAGACAAAGATGGTAATGAAACAGAAAATCCTACTGATGCAGACAGAAGATTGACTAACAAAACATTTATACCTGTTTATCAAGGAGGTTTTGGTTTAGATGCTTCATATAAAGGTTTCTTTGTAAATGCTGCTTTTGCTTTTGCAGCAGAAATCTATAGATTTGATGATGATTATGCAGGTTTAATGGATATAAGAAATATAAATCCTTTTCCAGTATCAAGAGATGTCTTGAATGCTTGGACACCAACAAATACTAATTCTTCAGTTCCTTCATGGGATAACACTAATTATGATGCTGGTGATATTTCTGATAGATTTTTATATGATGCTTCATATATTAGATTAAGAAATTTAAGTATTGGTTATAATGTTCCTGCTAAGTTTTTAGATAAGACTTTTATTAAAAGTATGAGAATTAGACTTCAAGGAGAAAATATTTGGACGATTACTAAATGGAAAGGATTTGATCCTGAAAGTTTTAGATCAAATGTAACTGGTTATTTCCCAACCCCAAGCGTATACACTTTTGGTGTAGATGTTAATTTTTAAAAAAATAAAAATGAAAAAACGAATATTACTTTTTAGTCTTTTTGCAGTCTTACTTTCATGTAATGATGCAACAGAAATTATTCAGAAGGGAGAATTGAACGATACAGCATTGTTTGTGTCGGTTGATAATATGCAAAATTTCCTTAATGAAACCTATGATAGAGTCTCAACTCAAACGGACATTCTAGTTGCTTCTCAATTAACTGATGAAGTTGCTATTGGTAATTCTTTGACAACAAATGATACGCAGCGTTTCTTTATAGTAACAACTAATGGGCAGGCTGCTGCGCTGTGGAATACGCATTATAATGCTATAAATTACACTAATCGTTTGATATCAGGGGCTGCGCTTTATAAGCCTACAGCTGCAGAATTACCTCGTTATAATTCTATTCTTGCTCAAGCCAGAGCTTTGAGAGCTTTTTGTCATTTTCAGTTGATGGTATATTTCTCAACTGACTTGAGTAGTGATACGGCTCTTGGAGTTATGTTAGTAGATAAAGTTCCATCACCAAGTGAAGACCTACCAAGAGCTACTAACGGAGAATTGTTTAAGTTTATTAATGATGATTTAGCTTTTGCAGAAGCTAATTTAATTGCTCCAACTGGAGCAGCTGCTTATAAATTAGTGACAAAAAATTTCATTACTGCTTTTAAAGCAAGAATGGCTTTGTATAGAAAGCAATATACACAAGCATCAGCTTTTGCTGATGATTTGATTGCAAATTCTGGAAGAGTGTTGTCTACATGTACTGTATCTATTCCTAATTTCCCAGCAACTTCATCTGTAATCCCTTCCTTAGCAGGTTCTACAACTATTAATGTTGATCCAGGAGCTGCTAACCCTGTACAAAGAGCTCTTTTTCAAATGGATCAATGGGTTGCACCTTTAAGTCCTGTTTATAGAAGAATGTGGGTTGATGCTGAACAAGGCGAAATTTTGTTTGCTATCGATAGACCCAACAATAGAATTAATTTTAGTAGTGTTTATAATACTAACGGGTCTTATTTAACAGGAGCTCCTTTATATGATATGAGTAGAAACCTATTTGATTTATATGCTACTAGTTTAGGTGGTGGAGCTGAAGATTTCAGAAGATGGTGTTTTGTTGACAGATCAGCCACAATTTCTGCTACACCTAATACTGCATCTCGTACTAATGAAGTTATTGTAATCGATAAATATCCTGGTAAAACAGGTTCACATACTTCAAATGATTTAAAAGTTTTCCGTTTATCTGAAATTTATTTTATTAAAGCTGAGTGTTTAGTAAGAGCAAATAATCTTGCAGGTGCTGCAAATTTAATTCGTCAAGTTCGTCAAGCAAGAAGTTACACAGGCGGTACTGTTCCAACTCCTACTTATGCTAATGCTGCAGCTGCATTTGCGGATATCTTACTTGAAAGAAGAAAGGAATTATCTTTTGAAGGACATAGATATATTGATTTAAAACGATTAGGAGCAGATGCTAATGTTGCTGGTACTGATAGAAGTGCTCAAGATGCCATTAATTCATCAGCTACAAATCCTGTTAATATTACTGTTAATGATTATAGATTCACTTTGCCAATCCCGCAATCTGAAATTAATATTAATCCTTTGGTTCAAAACCCAGGATATAATTAAGATTTATTGTAAGTAATTATAGACCCTCTACATTATTGTTTTGTAGAGGGTCTATTTATTTTAATTTAATGAGAAATTTTATAATTTTTTTTTTTTTTTTTTTTTTTTTTTTTCACAGAATAAAGAATGCATAACCTGGAACTTATCAAATATGAGTAACTATTAAAAGAGCTTTATTAAAAGGTGATTAAGAATTCTCTTTAATTGCTGATGCAACGAATGGTTTGACATTGTCAAATGAAGAGTTCTTAATTGAAAAATCCATTCAGTTATTTCCAAATCCAACTCAAGATATTGTTTCATATTCTATTCCTACAGGATTTAATCTTAAAGTATTAAAGTTTATAATATTTTGGGTAAGGAAGTTTTATTTATCAATGAATTTAACAACAATGAATTTAAAGTAAGTGGTCTTAACAATGGACTTTATATTGTTAATTTTGAGAGTGAAACTTCAATGATCACCTCTAAGTTTATAAAGGAGTAATTTGTTTTGAACTTAATTTTAAAGGATTAAAGTCTATAAGATTTTAATCCTTTTTTTTATGGATTAAATCTTTATGAATAGTTTATAAAAAAGAAATTTTATAATTTATCTTTGTTGACTTAAATTGCTAGCAAAATTTCTAAATTTATTTTTTTAATGCGAATATATTTTTATGTCCTTTTTCTTTTCCTTGTCCCAATCTTAGTTTTTTCACAAAATCCTAGGAGAGCTTCTCGTCAAGTAGATAATGCTATTCCTAACGATACAACTAAAACCAAAGTGGCTCCAATAGATTTGTATCGAATCATTACTTTGGATAGAGACACCACTTATATTGATACCTCTTTGACCATCAGAAAAGAATATTCACATAATTATTTAAGAAAAGATAATTTTGGTCTCTTGGCTTTTCCGAATGAGGGGCAGACTTATAATACGCTTAACTATGGTTTAGTCAAAAATGATATTTTTCCTGAGATGGGGTTCAAAGCTAAGCATTTCAATTTTATGGAAGCCAATCAAATTCGATATGCATCTGTGGCTACTCCTGTAACGGAACTCTATTTTAAAACGACTATTCAACAAGGACAATCTTTAGATTCCTACTTCGCTATTAATGTTAATGAAAACCTTAACTTTTCTATTGCTTATCGTGGTTTGCGATCTTTAGGAAGATACATCAATCAATTATCAAGCTCAGGTAATTTCAGATTCACTACCAGTTATCATACTAAAGATTTTAGATACATTGCCAACGGTCATTTTACGTACCAAGATATTTTAAATGGTGAAAATGGAGGTATTACAACCGTTTCTGATTTCGAAGGGGAAGATCCAAACTATGACAATCGAGCTCGTTTAGAGGTTTTTTTAACCGATGCTAAATCTTTTCTAAAAGGAAGGCGTTTGTTTTTGGATCACGAATTTAGAATCAACAAGAAAAAGGGAGCCAATAATTTATTGCTGAATCATCAATTCAATTACGAAAATAAATTCTTTGAATACAATCAAGCCACTGTAGCCTCAACTGTTGGTAATTCTTTTGTTATGAGATTTGGAGATTCCTATTCTTCGAGTGATATCAATGACCAAACGCATTTTAATAAAATGTATAATAGAGTTGGTGCTGTATATGAAAATACAACACTAGGAAGGTTTAATTTTTTTATTGATGATTTTAGAAGCAACTATTATTACAACCAAATTTTAATTTTAGGTTCAGACGTAATTCCAAGTGTGATAAGTGAAAAGATTAACAATTTTGGTGCTCAATACATTTACACCAAAGGAAAATGGAACGGAAAATTTTTGTATTCACGATCTATCACTAATCAATCATTGTCTAATCTCGAAGCTAAAATGGTTTTTGACTTAGACGAGGACAATCAGTTTTCATTTGAATACCAAAACAAGAATAAATTACCAAATAATAATTATAATTTGTATCAATCAAGTTTTGTAAACTACAATTGGTCGAATAATTTTAAGAATGAAAAAACAAATAGCATTTTGGCAAATGCTACGACTCAATGGGTTAATTTTTCTGCTCAATATACGATTTTAAAAGATTTTTTATTTTTTAAAGATATAACGACTGCCGCTCAAAAATTAGATAGACAACAGATTATTGCACCGAATCAGTATGATAAAACAATTAATTATTTATCTGTCAAAGCTAGTAGAGAATTCATTTTTGGAAAGTTTGGCTTTGATAATACTTTTTTATATCAAAAAGTAACCCAATCTGACGCAATTTTGAACGTACCCGATTTTACGCTGAGAAGTGCCTTTTATTTCTCAGATTCATATTTCAAAAATAAAGCCTTGTATTTGCAAACCGGAATTGTGTTGAACTATTTCACATCGTACTTTGCTAATGACTATAATCCAGTTGTTGGAGAATTTTTTGTACAAAACGACAAGAAAATAGGAAACTTTCCGTTATTGGATTTTTTTATTAACGCTAAGATTCAACGTACGCGCATCTATTTAAAAGCAGAACATTTTAACTCACTTTTTTCTTCAAATAATTATTTTTCAGCTCCCAATACACCTTATAGAGATTTTACGGTGCGTTTTGGTTTGGTTTGGAATTTTTTTAATTAATTTTTTTTACAAATGAATTTTTCACAAAACATATTAGGTACTATTGGTAATACACCATTGGTAAAATTGAACAAGATTGTTAATGGAGTAGATGCTTTGGTTTTGGCCAAAGTAGAAACTTTTAACCCAGGAAATTCTGTAAAAGACAGAATGGCTATAAAAATGATTGAAGATGCCGAAGCCGATGGTCGTTTGCAACCTGGGGGTACAATCATTGAAGGGACATCTGGAAATACAGGTATGGGATTGGCCTTGGTGGCAATCGTAAAAGGCTACAAGCTAATCTGTGTAATCTCAGACAAACAATCCAAAGAGAAGATGGATATTCTTCGTGCAGTTGGTGCCAAAGTGGTCGTGTGTCCAACAGATGTAGAACCAACTGATCCACGCTCTTATTATTCAGTTTCCAAACGTTTAGCTGAAGAAACACCAAATTCTTGGTATGTGAATCAATATGATAACCCATCGAATGCTATAGCGCATTATGAGCAAACAGGTCCTGAAATTTGGGAACAAACCGAAGGGAAAATTACGCATTTTGTGGTTGGAGTTGGAACAGGAGGAACTATTTCTGGCGTTGCAAAATATTTGAAAGAGAAAAATCCAAATATCAAAATATGGGGTATTGATACGTATGGTTCCGTTTTTAAAAAATACCACGAAACGGGTATTTTTGATGAAAACGAAATCTATTCTTATATCACCGAAGGAATTGGAGAAGATATTTTGCCTAAAAATGTTGACTTTTCTCTAATTGATGGTTTTACAAAAGTAACCGATAAAGATGCGGCAGTTTATACTAGAAAAATTGCGCTTGAGGAAGGGATTTTTGTTGGGAATTCTGCAGGAGCTGCTATTAAGGGATTATTGCAACTTAAAGAACACTTTAAACCAGAAGATGTTGTTGTAGTATTGTTTCATGATTCAGGAAGTAGGTATGTTGGCAAAATGTTCAACGATGATTGGATGCGCGAGAGAGGATTTTTAGAAGATGAAATTACAAAAGCTGAGGATGTAATTAAAGATCATATTGATAAGCCTTTGGTTATTGCAAGAACTGAAGAACTGGTATCACATGCCATTGAGCGCATGCGTAAATATAAAATCTCTCAAATTCCTGTGGTTGATGTTACTGGATTTGTTGGGTCTGTAGATGAGTCGTTGTTGTTTCAAAGTTATATTACTGATAAAAATACTGCCGATCGTCCTTTGAGAGAAATTATGGGAGCACCATTTCCAATTGTACCAATGGGAACCCCTATTGAAGAAGTGTCAAAATTATTCACTCGTGAAAATGCGGCTGTTTTGATTGATCTTGGGAATGGAAATCATCATATTATTACCAAATACGATATTATCGGATCAATAAAATAATATGAGCACTTTCACTGCAATAGATTTTGAAACGGCGACGGCCTATCATCCCTGCTCGGTTGGAATTGTTACGGTCGAGGAGGGAATTATTGTAGATGAGTTTGTTACTTTGATTCAACCGCCAAATAATTTTTATAATCCATTCAACATTCAAGTACACGGGATTTA
Source organism: Flavobacterium sp. RSSA_27 (assembly GCF_051547125.1). Taxonomy (NCBI): domain Bacteria; kingdom Pseudomonadati; phylum Bacteroidota; class Flavobacteriia; order Flavobacteriales; family Flavobacteriaceae; genus Flavobacterium; species Flavobacterium sp. RSSA_27. The sequence goes on along the minus strand of NZ_JBPTTN010000008.1, from coordinate 97,558 downwards.
TCCCAGAGATACCGCAAATGCTAAAACGTTTGTAGAGGTTTTTCCAGAGATTGAAAAGCGTCTTAAAAATAGAGTAGTTGTAGCTCATAACGAAAGTTTTGACCGAAATGTTTTGTCCAAAACGATGGCATTGCACGGTTTAAATTATGAGGATTTAAATATTGGCTCCCGATGGGAATGCACTGTAAAAATTTATAAAGCCAAAGGATTTAAACCCGCAAAATTGAGCGACTGCTGCAAGATAATGAACATTGCATTAAGTCATCACGAAGCGTTATCCGATGCAAGAGCTTGTGCTAAATTGTATCTATTGAAATAATTTTCTTTCATTTAATATTTTTTAATACATTAGTAGTCAATTCATTTGAATCGTCTGCTATATGAAAGAAGATTTTTTGCATTATGTTTGGCAATACCAAAAGCTAACATCACTTGAGTTACAAACTGTCAAAGGAGAAACTATTTCGATACTGCATCCTGGATATTATTTAGAAACTGCAGGGCCTGATTTTTTTAATGCTCAAGTCATAATTGGTGACCAAAAATGGGCTGGCAATATCGAAATCCATGTCAAATCTTCCGATTGGTATTTGCATAATCATGAACGTGATACAGCTTATAATAATGTTATTTTGCATGTAGTTTGGGAACACGATTCCGATGTTTTTGCCCCCAATAATCAAGAAATTCCAGTAATGGAGCTTCGAAATTATGTAAATAAAGAGCTGTTGTTTTCATATAAAAATTTAATAGCTCAAAAATCTTGGATTTATTGCGAAAACCAAATCCAAGAAGTCAATTCATTTGTGGTTTCCAATTGGCAAGAACGCTTATTTTTTGAACGTTTAGAACGAAAATCTCAATATGTTTTTGATAATTTAGTTGTTACCCAAAATGATTGGGAATCAGTTTTATTCCTCTTGTTAGCTAAGAATTTTGGTCTCAATACAAATGGGATTTCTTTTTTTAAAATTGTGCAATCCATACCTTTTTCGGTGATTCGAAAAGAAGCCTCTGATTTGCAAAATCTAGAAGCGCTATTTTTCGGAATGGCAGGTTTGTTAGATTACGATAAAGAAGATACGTATTTTAAGGACTTACAATTTCGATTCTATTACTTACTTCAAAAGTATGCTATTGAGAAGGTCAATATAGAGCCACTTCAATTTTTCAAGCACAGACCCGATAATTTCCCAACTATTCGGTTGTCTCAATTAGCAAGTTTATACCATCAACAAACAAATCTTTTTTCTAAAATCACCAACGAGTTTTCGTTACCCTTACTTTATGAACGCTTCGCTGTAACTGCTTCAGATTATTGGCAAACTCATTATCAATTCGATAAAATCAGCCCTAAAAAAAACAAAAAACTCACCAAATCTTTTATCGATTTGTTGTTGATTAACACCATAATCCCAGTTCAATTTGCGTATGCAAAAAATCAGGGAAAAGAAATAACAGAGGAATTAATCGCTTTGATGCAATCTTTAGATTCAGAAAAGAATGCAATTTTGGACAAGTTTAAATCAATTGGAATTTCCACCAAAAATGCTTTTGAAGCTCAAACATTACTTCAATTAAAATCAGAATATTGTAATAAAAGTAGATGTCTCGATTGTGCTATTGGTTCAGAATTACTTAAGCAATAGTTTTTTTGGTGCATAAACAATCAGAGTTCTTGGATTCATTGTTCCCGCTGTCCGTTATATTTTTGCCTTTTTAAAGGAAAAAGGCAAAGGATGCCACTCCCATCGGGGCTAGTAGTTGTCAATTGGTTTTTTTTTTGCAATCATTTTGTATCCTTTTCTAAATACTGAGGATAAAAATGTAATTTTGTTCACTATTTCATTAATTCAATTGCAAAGTAATGTCAGCAATTATCAAACTTAAATTTTTCTTTGAAAAACACGGCTTTCATGTGTCTTCACGTTTAGCCGATAAATTAGGAATGCGTGTTACAAATGTTCGTTTGTTCTTTATTTACTTGTCATTTGTTACAGCAGGTTTATGGTTTGCAGTGTATTTAACTTTAGCTTTTTGGATTCGTTTAAAAGATTTAGTCCGCGCAAAAAGATCTTCCGTTTTTGATTTATAAACATAAAAAAGAGGCTGTCTAAATTAATAGGACAGCCTCTTTTTCAAAGTTTTTTTTTTTTTAAGTTTTTATTCTGGAGTATTGTTATTTAATTTCGAATTTCTTTTCCCATATAAGAAATAAACAAAAATACCTATTGCTAACCAACCTAAAGACAGTAATTGAGCATCATGACTTAAGTTGATCATTAAGTAGGTATTTATTGATATACCGCAAATAGCAATAATTGGTAAAGCTGGAACTCTAAAGGAGCGAACTAAATCAGGTTGTTTAAATCTTAATATCCAAACAGCTATACAAACCATTGTAAATGCAAATAAAGTTCCAAAACTGGTCATGTCAGCTAATTTGTTTATTGGAGTAAATGCTGCAACAAAAGCAATAAATCCACCTAAAATCATTAGGTTGTTTTGAGGTGTTCCAGATAATGGGTTGATTTTAGAGAAGACTGAAGGAATCAATCCGTCTTTAGACATTCCTAAGAAAATTCTAGATTGTCCCATAATCATTACCATTAAAACCGAAATTAAACCTACAGTAGCAGCAATGGTAATAATGTAGCCAGCCCAAGCTTGTCCAGCAATATCAAAAGCATAAGCAACAGGTGCTTTAATTGCTTCTGGATATTTTCCAAGTGGATTAAAATCTTGATAACTCATCATACCAGTTAATACTAATGAAACTAGTATGTATAAGATTGTACACACTAATAATGATGCAATGATTGCGAAAGGAACATCTTTTTTAGGATTGATAGCTTCTCCAGCTTGTGTTGAAACAGCATCAAATCCAACATAAGCAAAGAAAATGGCTGCTGCCCCAGAAACGATACCACCAATACCATATGCCTCATGTGTTCCCGCTTTGTCAATAATTTGAGTGGCTTCTGGAATGAATGGTGACCAATTTTCAACATTAATAAAAAAGGCTCCTGCAATAATCACAAATATTACAGCCGAAACTTTTAATAAAACGATAAAGTTATTAGCGTTAGCAGCGCTTTTTGTACCTTTTATCAAAATAGAAATTACAAATAATACAATCAAAAAGGCAGGCAAATTCATTGAGAATCCATCACCAGTATAACTTGCAGGATCTGTTGTTAGCCATTCAGGAAGTTTAATTCCAAACATTTTCAGAAGTTTGTTGAAATAACCAGACCATGAAACAGCGACTGTCATTGAGCCCATTGCATATTCCAATATTAAGCCCCAGCCTATTATCCAAGCAAAAACTTCACCAATTGTTCCATATGCATAAGCATAGGCTGACCCTTCTACCGGTAGTATGGAAGCAAATTCAGAATAACATAGGGCAGCAAATACACAAGCAATACCTGCTATGATAAATGAAATAGCTAATGCAGGACCTGCATGGTAATATGCACCTGTACCAGTTAGTACAAAAATACCTCCTCCTATGATGGCTCCGATACCAATAGCAGTAAGACTCCATTTGCCTAATACTCTTTTTAATTCACTTTTTTTCATATCGGCTTCAAAAGCAGATACTGGTTTAACTCTCCAAATTGACATGGTTATTTGTTGTTTTAGTTATTAAGTGCCAAATGTATTGTTTTTTATAAAAAATAAAAAAAATTATGCCTTTTAAGCTGTTTTTTTTTCTTATTTCTATACAACCTATGCTAATGCTATAGATAATGAATAAGTTATGTTTTTAAATTGAATTTCAAATTACTTATTTTTCTTGTTAACTATATTTTGTTTTTTTACTTTTAACTTGATTTTAAATTCGGGGAAGCATGTTGAATAAATTTTTATTTTACGTCAAATTCACTAATACACAACGGAAAGGGATTTTGTTGCTGTTTTTTTTAATTATTCTTTTACAATTGTTTTATTGGTATGAAGTGAATACTTTTAATAATAAAGTTTCAAAAGATGCAAAACAATGGCTTTCCCTTCAAAATGAAATGAATGCCCTAAAAGCCCAAAAGGGTTATAAATCTTTTTTCTTCCCTTTTAATCCTAATTTTATATCCGAATATAAAGGATATAAATTAGGAATGTCTACAGATGAAATTGATCGTCTTCATGCCTTTCGAAATACAAATCGTTATGTAAATTCAGCGGAGGAATTCCAGAATGTAACTGGCGTTTCGGATGCTCTTTTGCAAAAAATGGCACCATATTTCAAATTCCCTACTTGGTCAACAACTAAAAAGAAATGGATAAATAAAAATGCATATGTAAAGACGTTTAATGAGAAGGAAGTCTCTAAGAATAATGTCAAAAAAATAGTAGACATTAATTTGGCTACAAAAGAGGATTTTATGAAAATATATGGAATTGGCGAGGTTATTTCTGATAGAATAATTTCTCGGAGAACAGTTTTAAATGGTTTTGTTGTTATGGAACAATTAGATGAAATCTGGGGATTATCACCTGAAGTAGTAGTAAGTTTACACAAAAACTTTAAGATTGGAGCGCTTCCTGCAATAAAAAAAATTAATGTAAATACTGCTTCTGTAAAAGAGTTGAGTCAGTTGCCCTATGTTAATTTTCAAATTTCTAAAAATATTGTAATTTATAGGAGTATGAATGGGGATTTAAAAATTGAGGATTTAACAAACGTTAAGGGTTTTCCTGTTGATAAATTAAAAATAATTGCTTTATATTTGGAATTTTAAAATAAATCATAATTTTTTTAATCGTAATATAGTACAAATGAATTCCATATATTTTACAGACGAACACCATCTTTTTAGAAAAAGCCTTCAAGATTTCTTGCAAAAGGAAGTAGTGCCACATATCGAGAAATGGGAAAAAACAGGTACAATTGAACGATTTATTTGGAAAAAAGTCGCAGATATGGGTTTATTTGGTATTAATTACCCAGAAACTTATGGTGGTTTAAATTTAGATTTATTTTATACCGTTATTTTTTTGGAAGAATTACAAAAAATTAAGTCCTCGGGTTTTGCTGCTGCTATGTGGGCGCATACCTATTTAGCTATGACACATTTAAACGCTGAAGGGGATGAGCGGATTAAACAAGAGTATTTAGCTCCTAGTATATCGGGAGATAAAATTGGGGCGCTTTGTATTTCTGAGCCTTTTGGAGGAAGTGATGTTGCGGGGATGAAAACTTCAGCAGTTAAAAAAGGCGATAAGTACATTATAAACGGATCCAAGACATTTATTACTAATGGTGTCTATGCAGATTATTATGTTGTTGCAGCTAAAACAGATCCTACACTTGGGAATAAAGGAATTAGTATTTTTTTAATGGATACTAAATTAAAAGGGATTTCGGCAACTAAGTTAGATAAACTTGGATGGAGAGCTTCTGATACGGCAGAAATTGCATTTGATAATGTAGAAGTACCTTTAGAAAACTTGATGGGTGAAGAAAATAAAGGCTTTGCGTATATTATGCAGCATTTTGCCTTGGAAAGATTAATTATGGCCATAAATGCACATGCAAGAGCCGAATATGCTTTAGAGTATACCTTACAATATATGTCGGAAAGAGAGGCTTTTGGCAAAACTATTGATAAATTTCAAGCATTGCGACACACTATGGTTGAGCATGCTACTGAAGTGGAGCATTGTAAAGTGTTTAACTATGCGGCAGTTGCTCGATTGAATCAAGGTGAATATGTGGTGAAGGAAGCTACAATGGCTAAGTTAAAATCTACGAAGGTAGCTGATGAAACAATTTATAGTTGTTTGCAAATGTTAGGTGGTTATGGTTATATGGAGGAATATCCGTTGGCTCGTTTGTTTAGAGATAGCCGTCTAGGTCCTATAGGAGGAGGGACTTCTGAAATTTTAAAAGAAATTTTGTCTAAAATGATCATTGATAGTAAAAATTATCAACCTGCTGTAAGTCATTAATTTTATTTTTATTTTTTAACTTAAAAAAAACATTATTTATGGTTTTGTTTTAGAAAAAATAATTACTTTTGCACACTTAACGAAAGGGGGTGATAAAATTATGTTAATTATACCAATTAAAGACGGAGAAAATATCGATAGAGCATTAAAGCGCTATAAAAGAAAATTTGATAAAACTGGAACTGTTCGTCAATTAAGAGCGCGTACCGCTTTTATAAAGCCATCAGTAATCAATAGAATGAAGTTTCAAAAAGCAGCTTACATTCAAAATATGAAAGACAGTATAGAGAACATCTAAATTTCTGTTTTCAAAATTTATTACCGTTAGTAATTAAAGTTTATGTAACTTTGATTCTAACGGTTTTTTTATGACTTCTATTAAAATTGCTTTTAGGGATTATCTTTTTCTAGAGAAAAATTATTCTTTGCATACGCAAAAAGCGTATTGTGATGATGTGGATGCTTTTGAGAATTTTTTAAGCGAGTCCTCTTGTGGTGTTATTCTAGAGAAGGTTGCTTATGTTCATATTAGGGCTTGGGTGGTTTTTTTGGTTGACTCTGGAGTGGCAAATGTAACGGTGAATCGGAAAATAGCTTCGTTGAAGGCTTTTTATAAGTTTTTGCTAAAAACAAAAGAAATTACGATTAGTCCTCTGGTGAAGCATCGTGCTTTGAAGGTGTCAAAAAATATACAGATTCCTTTTTCTGAAACGGAAATGAATGGCTTGTTTGGAGAGGCATTTGAGGGGTTAGTCTTCGAAGAACTTAGAAATAAATTAATGATCGAGATGTTTTATGCTACAGGAATGCGAAGATCGGAATTGATTAATTTGAAAACTAAAGATGTTAATGTGTCTAGTGCTGCAATAAAGGTATTGGGAAAAAGGGGTAAAGAAAGGATTGTTCCTATGTTGCCTGCTTTGGCTAACTTAATTAAGCGTTATAATCATGAGAGGGAAAGGTTGGATTTGATTGTTGATGTAGAATATTTTTTCCTAACTGATAAAGGGTTAAAATTAAGTCAATCTTTTGTCTATAGAACAATTAATTCGTACTTTAGTAATGTCTCCGAGAAAGTAAAAAAGAGTCCACATGTTTTAAGGCACACTTTTGCGACTCACATGTTAAATAACGGAGCGGATCTAAATTCAATAAAGGAATTATTAGGGCATTCGAGTTTGGCATCTACGCAGGTGTATACTAATAGTAGTTTGTCTGAGTTGAAAAAAGTATATAAAGATGCTCATCCGAGAAGCCTGAGGTAATTTCGATTCTATGTTTAATCACAAAAAAATAATGATTATGAAGGTAAATGTTCATGCGGTTAACTTTACTGTTGACAAAAAGCTGGTTGATTTTGTTCAAATCCGAATGGATAAATTGGAGAAGTATTATGACAAGGTAGTTTCTTCAGATGTTTTTTTGAAAGTTGAAAAGACAAGTGATAAAGAAAATAAGATTGTCGAAGTTAAGATTAATGTGCCAGGAGATGATTTTGTAGTCAAAAAGCAATGTAAGACTTTTGAAGAAGCTATTGATTTGTCTGCTGAATCTCTAGAGCGTTTATTAGTAAAAAGGAAGGAAAAAATAAGATCACATATTTAATTTATTTTTTTTTAAAAAAATGTTTTGAATAAGAGATAAAATCTATACATTTGCAGTCCGTTAGAAATAGCGGACTTTTTTTTGATAAATGCCAGCGTAGCTCAGTCGGCTAGAGCAGCTGATTTGTAATCAGCAGGTCGTGGGTTCGAGTCCCTCCGCCGGCTCTTTTTCAAAACTTGTTTTTGAAAATGTTCTTTAAAGTTGAGGTTAATAGGGGAGATACTCAAGCGGCCAACGAGGGCAGACTGTAAATCTGCTGTGAAAACTTCGCAGGTTCGAATCCTGCTCTCCCCACCAAACCAAATGACAGATTTAAGTCGGCAGGTTTTAAACTAGTCATGTGTCTAGTGTTTGAATTCTGTAGTCTGTAATCTAAAAAATTGCCGACTTAGCTCAGGGGTAGAGTGCTTCCTTGGTAAGGAAGAGGTCACGGGTTCAATTCCCGTAGTTGGCTCTAGTATGTAGGAAATTGAAATAAATATATAACTAAGATTAAAAATTAAGTAAAATGGCAAAAGAAACCTTTAACCGTTCGAAACCACACTTAAATATTGGTACGATCGGACACGTAGATCACGGTAAAACTACTTTAACAGCAGCAATCACAAAAGTGTTATCTGATGCTGGTTACTGTCAAGCAAAATCATTTGACCAAATTGATAATGCTCCTGAAGAAAAAGAAAGAGGTATTACAATTAATACATCTCACGTTGAGTACGAAACTGCTAACCGTCACTACGCACACGTTGACTGTCCAGGTCACGCGGATTACGTAAAAAACATGGTTACAGGTGCTGCTCAAATGGACGGTGCTATCCTTGTTGTAGCTGCAACTGATGGACCAATGCCACAAACTCGTGAGCACATCCTTTTAGGTCGTCAAGTAGGTATTCCTAGAATTGTTGTTTTCATGAACAAAGTGGATATGGTTGATGATGCTGAGTTGTTGGAGTTGGTTGAGATGGAAATCAGAGACTTATTGTCTTTCTATGAATATGATGGTGACAACTGTCCAGTTATTCAGGGTTCAGCTTTAGGTGGATTGAATAACGATCCAAATTGGGTTCCTAAAATTATTGAATTGATGGAAGCAGTTGATTCTTGGATCGAAGAGCCAGAAAGAGATGTTAACAAGCCATTCTTGATGCCAGTTGAAGACGTATTTACAATTACAGGTCGTGGAACTGTAGCTACAGGTCGTATCGAAACTGGTGTTGCAAATACTGGAGATCCAGTTGAAATCATTGGTATGGGTGCTGAAAAATTAACTTCTACAATTACTGGAGTTGAAATGTTCCGTAAAATCCTTGATAGAGGTGAAGCTGGAGACAACGTTGGTTTGTTGTTGAGAGGTATTGATAAAGCTGATATCAAAAGAGGTATGGTTATTATTAAGCCAGGATCTGTTAAACCACATTCTACTTTCAAAGCTGAGGTGTATATCTTGAAAAAAGAAGAAGGTGGTCGTCACACTCCATTCCACAATAACTACCGTCCGCAGTTCTACGTTCGTACAACTGACGTAACAGGGGTTATTACTTTACCAGAAGGAGTAGAGATGGTTATGCCAGGTGATAACTTGACTATTAATGTTGCTTTGTTAAGCCCAATCGCAATGAGCGTTGGTTTACGTTTTGCTATCCGTGAAGGTGGTAGAACTGTAGGTGCTGGACAAGTTACAGAGATTGTAGCATAATTCAAATAAAAATAGAAAACCAGTGTCGTTTTGATGCGACACTGGTTTTTATAACTACGGGCGTAGTTCAAGGGTAGAATAGCGGTCTCCAAAACCGTTGATGGGGGTTCGAATCCCTCCGCCCGTGCAATATAAAACACAGAGTATAAATATGGCAAAAGTTGTTAATTACATTTCAGAAGCATTTGAAGAATTAAAATCAAATGTTACTTGGCCAGCTTGGGCCGAGGTTCAACGTCTAACAATTGTTGTTGCTGTTTTTTCAGTACTATTCGCTTTGGCGACATGGGGAGTAGATGAAATGTTTGCAAAAGCATTAGAAGGATTTTTTAACTGGTTGAAAGCATAAATTTCTTGGGATGACTGAAAATAATTTAAAAAAGTGGTATGTCGTTCGTGCTGTTAGCGGACAAGAAAATAAAGTAAAAGCCTATATCGAAACTGAAATCACTAGATTAGGGATGGAGGATTATGTGTCTCAAGTATTGGTGCCTACTGAGAAAGTGGTAACCGTTAAAGAGGGCAAGAAAATAGCTAAAGATAAAGTTTATTTTCCTGGATATGTAATGATAGAAGCTAACTTGGTTGGTGAAATACCTCATATTATTAAGTCTATTACAAGTGTTATTGGTTTTCTAGGGGAAACAAAAGGTGGAGAACCTGTTCCTTTAAGAATGGCTGAAGTAAATCGTATGTTAGGGAAAGTAGATGAGTTAACCGTGAATACAGATACTCGTTCTATTCCATTTAATTTAGGAGAAACAATTAAGGTTATTGATGGACCATTCAATGGATTCAATGGAACTGTTGAAAAAATCAATGAAGAAAAGCGTAAACTTGAAGTTATGGTGAAAATTTTCGGAAGAAAAACACCATTAGAATTGAGTTTTATGCAAGTAGAGAAAGTATAATTTTGTTACATCTATAATAACCACCGCAATCGCTTCCAAAGATTGCTGTGTTAAATTTTAAAAAAATGGCTAAAGAAATTAGTAAGGTAGTTAAACTACAAGTTAAGGGAGGTGCTGCGAATCCGTCGCCACCGGTTGGACCTGCTTTAGGAGCTGCTGGGGTGAACATCATGGAGTTCTGCAAGCAATTTAATGCAAGAACCCAAGATAAACCTGGCAAAATATGCCCAGTACAAATTACTGTGTATAAAGACAAATCATTTGATTTTGTTGTAAAAACTCCTCCAGCTGCTGTACAGTTATTGGAAGCAGCGAAGCTAAAGTCAGGATCAGGTGAACCAAATCGTAAAAAAGTAGCAAGTGTTACTTGGGATGTTATCAAAGCAATTGCTGAAGATAAAATGGTAGATTTAAATGCATTCACGATCGAATCAGCAATGAGTATGATCGCTGGAACAGCTAGGTCTATGGGTATAACTGTATCAGGAGATTCTCCTTTTTAATTAAGAGAAAGACATGGCAAAATTAACAAAAAAGCAAAAAGAGGCTGCTTCAAAAATTGAAAAGAACAAATTGTACTCTTTGAAAGATGCTGCTGCATTAATTAAAGAGGTTGCTTCTGCAAAATTTGATGAGTCTGTAGATATCGCAGTTAGATTGGGTGTTGATCCAAGAAAAGCGAATCAAATGGTAAGAGGTGTAGTAACATTACCTCATGGTACAGGTAAAGATGTTAAAGTATTGGCATTAGTAACTCCAGATAAAGAAGCAGAAGCTACTGCGGCTGGAGCAGACTATGTTGGACTTGACGATTATTTGCAAAAAATTAAAGATGGTTGGACAGATGTTGATGTAATCATCACTATGCCAGCTGTTATGGGTAAATTAGGTCCATTAGGTCGTATTTTAGGACCTAGAGGGTTAATGCCTAACCCTAAAACAGGTACTGTAACTATGGATGTTGCAAAAGCTGTTGCTGAAGTAAAAGCTGGTAAAATTGACTTTAAAGTTGATAAAACTGGTATCGTACATGCAGGAATTGGTAAAGTTTCTTTTGGAGCGGAGCAAATTTTTGACAATGCACACGAACTTATTCAAACATTAATCAAACTTAAGCCAACTGCTGCTAAAGGTACCTATATCAAAGGGATACACCTTACAAGCACTATGAGTCCAGCTATTGCTTTGGACCCCAAAGCAGTATAATTGGTAGTTAAAAATTTTTAGTATGACTAGAGAAGAAAAATCAATCGCGATTGAAGATTTAACTGCACAGTTAGCTGGTACAAACATTGTATATGTATCTGATATTTCTGGCTTAGACGCAGAGACAACTTCAAACTTGAGAAGAGCTTGTTTTAAAGCAGGTATTAAATTAGAAGTAGTGAAAAACACTTTGCTTGCAAAAGCAATGGAAGCTTCTGATAAAGATTATGGTGATTTACCATCTGTATTGACTGGTAATAGTGCCATTTTTATTTCAGATGTTGCTAATGCTCCTGGTAAAATTATCAAAGATTTTAGAAAAAAATCAGAGAAGCCTGTTTTGAAAGGGGCTTATATCAATTCTGAAATTTTCATTGGAGATAACCAATTAGATACTTTAGCTACAATTAAATCTAAAGAAGAGCTTATCGGTGAAATCATCGGATTGTTGCAATCACCAGCTCAACGTGTTATTTCTGCTTTGCAAAATCAATTCGCAAACAGCGAAGAGGCTTAAGCATAATAACCATGACAAGGAATATTCCTTGTTGCTAAAATAGCGCACAATAAATAAATTATATTTTTACAAATCATTTTAAAACGATAGAAAAAATGGCAGATTTGAAACAATTCGCAGAACAATTAGTTAATTTAACTGTTAAAGAAGTTAACGAGTTAGCAACAATATTGAAAGATGAGTACGGAATCGAACCAGCTGCTGCAGCTGTAGTAGTTGCTGCTGGAGGTGGTGAAGGTGCTGCAGAAGAAGCTCAAACAGAATTTACAGTGGTATTGAAAGATGCAGGTGCTTCTAAATTAGCTGTTGTTAAATTAGTAAAAGAACTTACAGGTTTAGGTTTGAAAGAAGCTAAAGATGTAGTTGATAGTGCTCCTAGCAACGTAAAAGAAGGTGTTTCTAAAGAAGAGGCTGAAGGTCTTAAAAAATCTTTAGAAGAAGCAGGAGCTGTAGTTGAGCTTAAATAGTTAAACTCAGTTTTGAGAACTAGGTTTAGGTCTTGGATTAAGTTCCAAAGACCTAAACCATTTTTCGTATAATAAAAATATGCGTTTTATTATAAAAATAGTTTAAAATACAAAAGTGTTTTTAAATCAATACGAAGAAAGAAAATTTAAGAAGAGTTTACTCTTATTTTATTTTTAAAGAGGTATTGATTAAAAAAGAAAGTATAGTTTAAACAGTGTTTTACACAAAAAATTACTTTTTTTTAATCAAAATTTTGTCCATAGATGTTAACAAATCAGACTGAAAGATTGAATTTTGCCTCCACAAAAAATATACCTGACTATCCAGATTTTCTAGATGTTCAGGTAAAATCGTTTAAAGATTTTTTTCAATTAGAAACAAAGTCTGACGAAAGAGGCAACGAAGGTTTATACAACACCTTCATGGAAAACTTTCCAATTACAGATACAAGAAATAATTTTGTATTGGAATTCCTAGATTATTTCGTAGATCCACCACGTTATACCATTCAAGAATGTATTGAAAGAGGGCTTACTTATAGTGTGCCTTTAAAAGCTAGACTTAAGCTTTACTGTACGGACCCAGAACACGAAGATTTTGAAACTATTGTTCAAGACGTTTATCTTGGTACAATTCCTTACATGACACCAAGTGGTACTTTTGTTATCAATGGAGCTGAACGTGTTGTAGTTTCACAATTACACCGTTCTCCTGGTGTTTTCTTTGGACAATCCTTCCATGCAAATGGAACTAAATTATATTCTGCAAGAGTTATTCCTTTTAAAGGCTCTTGGATTGAATTTTCTACTGATATTAATAGTGTAATGTATGCTTATATCGATAGAAAGAAAAAATTGCCTGTTACAACTTTATTCCGTGCTATTGGATTTGAAAGAGACAAGGATATTCTTGAGATTTTTGATCTAGCAGAAGAAATTAAAGTTTCTAAAACAGGATTAAAAAAATATATTGGAAGAAAATTAGCTGCCCGTGTATTGAACACATGGCATGAGGATTTCGTAGATGAAGATACTGGTGAAGTGGTATCCATCGAACGTAACGAAATTATTTTAGATAGAGATACAATTATCGACAAAGATAATGTAGAAGAAATCATTGACTCGAATGTTAAATCTATTTTGTTGCACAAAGAAGATAACAATCAAGTTGATTACTCTATCATTCATAATACGTTACAAAAAGATCCAACAAACTCTGAAAAAGAAGCTGTTGAGCACATCTACAGACAATTGCGTAACGCAGAACCGCCTGATGAAGAAACTGCTCGTGGTATTATAGATAAATTATTTTTCTCTGACCAACGTTACAACTTAGGTGAAGTAGGTCGTTATAGAATTAATAAAAAATTAGGTTTAGATACTCCAATGGAAAAGCAAGTGCTTACCAAGGAAGATATCATAACTATCGTTAAATATTTGATCGAATTGATCAACTCAAAAGCTGAGATTGATGATATTGATCACTTATCAAACCGTCGTGTTAGAACAGTTGGTGAACAATTGTCACAACAATTCGGTGTTGGTTTAGCGCGTATGGCTAGAACCATTAGAGAGCGTATGAATGTTAGAGATAACGAGGTGTTTACACCAATAGATTTGATTAATGCAAAAACATTATCTTCTGTTATCAACTCTTTCTTTGGAACGAATCAGTTGTCTCAATTTATGGATCAAACGAATCCATTAGCTGAGATTACGCACAAAAGAAGATTATCTGCACTTGGACCAGGTGGACTTTCTCGTGAAAGAGCAGGTTTTGAGGTTCGTGACGTTCACTATACGCATTATGGACGTTTATGTCCTATTGAAACTCCTGAGGGACCAAACATTGGTTTGATTTCATCTCTTGGTGTATATGCCAAAGTAAATGGAATGGGATTCATTGAGACTCCTTACCGTAAAGTTTCAAATGGTGTAGTTGATTTAGAATCAACTCCTGTTTACTTAAGTGCTGAAGAAGAAGAAGGTATGATGATTTCTCAAGCAAACATTGAAATGGATGCGACAGGAAAAATTACTGCTGATAATGTAATTGCAAGACAAGAAGGTGATTTTCCTGTAATTGAGCCAAGTCAAGTAGATTATGCAGACGTTGCCCCAAATCAAATTGCATCTATTTCTGCCTCATTGATTCCTTTCTTGGAGCATGATGATGCGAACCGTGCGTTGATGGGATCTAACATGATGCGTCAAGCAGTACCTTTAATTCGTCCAGAAGCCCCTATTGTTGGAACTGGTTTAGAGCGTCAAGTAGCTTCAGATTCTAGAGTATTGATTAATGCTGAAGGTGATGGAGTTGTTGAATATGTTGATGCTAACATTATTACTATCAAATACGATCGTTCTGAAGAAGAAAGAATGGTAAGTTTTGAACCTGATGAAAAAACGTATAACCTAATTAAATTTAGAAAAACGAACCAAGGAACAAGTATCAACTTGAAACCTATTGTAAGAAAAGGGGATAGAGTTGTTCTAGGTCAAGTTTTATCTGAAGGATATGCTACTCAAAATGGTGAACTAGCTTTAGGTCGTAACCTTAAAGTGGCGTTTATGCCATGGAAAGGATACAACTTTGAGGATGCGATTGTAATTTCTGAAAAAGTTGTTCGCGATGATATTTTTACTTCTATTCATATTGATGATTATTCATTAGAAGTTAGAGATACTAAATTAGGTAACGAAGAGTTGACTAATGATATTCCTAACGTTTCTGAAGAAGCTACCAAAGATTTGGATGAAAATGGTATGATCAGAATTGGTGCAGAGGTAAAACCTGGCGATATTTTGATTGGAAAAATTACTCCAAAAGGAGAATCTGATCCAACACCAGAAGAAAAATTACTTCGTGCTATCTTTGGTGATAAAGCTGGTGATGTAAAAGATGCTTCATTAAAAGCTTCTCCTTCATTACATGGTGTAGTTTTAGATAAAAAATTATTTGCAAGAGCAGTAAAAGATAAACGTAAACGTACTCAGGATAAAGATGCTTTAGGCGCTTTAGAAATGGAGTTTGAAGTTAAATTTGTTGAATTAAAAGACAGATTGATTGAAAAACTTTTCCTAATCGTTAACGGAAAAACATCTCAAGGTGTAATGAATGATTTGGGTGAAGAAGTATTACCAAAAGGTAAAAAATACACTCAAAAAATGTTGTATGCTGTTGAAGATTTCGCTCACTTAAGTAAAGGTCAATGGGTTGCTGATGATGTGACTAACAAAATGGTTAATGATTTAATTCATAACTATAAAATTAAATTGAACGATTTACAGGGAGCATTACGTAGAGAGAAATTCACTATTACTGTTGGTGACGAATTACCATCTGGAATTTTGAAATTAGCTAAAGTATATATTGCTAAGAAACGCAAATTGAAAGTTGGGGATAAAATGGCGGGACGTCACGGTAACAAAGGTATTGTTGCTCGTATTGTTCGTCATGAAGATATGCCTTTCTTGGAAGATGGAACTCCTGTTGATATTGTGTTGAACCCACTTGGGGTACCTTCACGTATGAACATTGGTCAGATCTATGAAACAGTTTTAGGATGGGCAGGAATGAATTTGGGTAGAAAATTTGCTACTCCAATTTTTGACGGTGCTTCTCTTGAACAAATCAATGCTTTAACAGATGAAGCCGGTGTACCACGCTTTGGACATACACACCTTTATGATGGTGGAACTGGAGAACGTTTCCATCAAGCAGCTACAGTTGGTGTGATTTATATGTTAAAATTAGGTCACATGGTAGATGATAAGATGCACGCTCGTTCTATTGGTCCGTACTCGTTGATTACTCAACAACCACTTGGAGGTAAAGCTCAATTTGGAGGTCAGCGTTTTGGAGAGATGGAGGTATGGGCACTTGAGGCTTATGGAGCATCAAGTACATTACGTGAAATCTTAACTGTAAAATCAGATGATGTTATTGGTAGAGCTAAAACTTACGAAGCAATAGTTAAGGGAGAATCTATGCCAGAACCAGGATTACCTGAATCATTCAACGTATTGATGCACGAATTGAAAGGTCTTGGTCTTGACATTCGTTTAGAAGAATAATTAAATCACAGTAATCAGTTCCATTTTTTGGGGCTGATTACTATTTATAAAAGTTTTTAGGATTTATACCCGTAAACCGTTCCGATTTTTTATGTTGATTCTCAGGAAACACATAACTAGCACTTCAGAGAGAAGTTTAGAGAAGTAATTCGTGGTAATAGAGCTTAATGAATTTTGATGATGTAGTAACTGCTATTTTGTCTTTAATTCATAAATCTAAAATCAATTTTTAATTGCAAATAAATCAATAGTAAAAACTATGATGAATAATAGAAACAACAATAAAGATAAGAATCCTGTAAAAAGATTCAATAAAATTTCGATAGGATTAGCTTCTCCAGAATCTATCTTGAAAGAGTCAAGAGGAGAGGTGTTAAAGCCTGAGACTATCAACTACAGAACACATAAGCCAGAACGTGACGGGCTTTTTTGTGAAAGAATTTTCGGCCCTGTCAAGGATTTTGAATGTGCCTGTGGTAAGTACAAAAGAATTCGTTACAAGGGAATTATCTGCGACCGTTGTGGTGTAGAAGTTACTGAGAAGAAAGTTAGAAGAGATAGAGTAGGTCACATCAATTTGGTTGTGCCAATTGCTCATATCTGGTATTTCCGTTCTTTGCCTAATAAAATTGGTTATATTTTAGGATTACCGTCTAAGAAGTTAGACATGATTATCTACTACGAAAGATATGTCGTAATTCAAGCTGGTATTGCAAAAAATGCTGATGGAGAATCTTTACAACGTTTAGATTTCTTAACAGAAGAAGAGTATTTGAATATTTTAGATACTTTGCCTGCTGATAATCAATATTTAGATGATTTTGATCCTAATAAATTTGTAGCCAAAATGGGTGCAGAATGTATTATGGATTTATTAGCGCGTATCGATTTAGATGAGCTTTCTTATAGCTTACGTCATAGTGCTAACAATGAAACTTCTAAACAAAGAAAAACTGAAGCATTGAAACGTCTTCAAGTTGTTGAATCTTTCCGTGAGTCTAACTTAAATCGTGAAAATCGTCCTGAATGGATGATTATGAAAGTGATTCCTGTTATTCCACCAGAATTGCGTCCTTTAGTGCCGCTTGATGGAGGCCGTTTTGCAACTTCAGATTTGAATGATTTATACCGTCGTGTAATTATACGTAATAACCGTTTGAAAAGATTAATGGAGATTAAAGCTCCTGAAGTTATCTTGAGAAATGAAAAACGTATGTTGCAAGAATCTGTAGATTCATTGTTTGACAACACTCGTAAAGCTTCTGCTGTTAAGACAGAATCTAACCGTCCATTGAAGTCGCTTTCTGATTCTTTGAAAGGTAAGCAAGGTCGTTTCCGTCAAAACTTACTTGGAAAACGTGTGGATTATTCTGCTCGTTCTGTAATTGTTGTTGGACCAGAAATGAAGTTGTTTGAATGTGGTTTGCCAAAAGATATGGCAGCTGAATTATACAAACCATTCGTTATTCGTAAGTTAATCGAAAGAGGTATTGTAAAAACAGTTAAATCTGCTAAAAAAATAATTGACAAAAAAGAGCCTGTTGTATGGGATATTCTTGAGAATGTAATCAAAGGACATCCAGTATTGCTTAACCGTGCTCCTACTTTGCACCGTTTAGGTATTCAAGCATTCCAACCAAAATTAATTGAAGGTAAAGCAATTCAATTGCACCCATTAGTATGTACGGCGTTCAACGCGGATTTTGATGGGGATCAGATGGCGGTTCACTTGCCATTAGGACCTGAAGCTATTTTGGAAGCGCAATTATTGATGCTAGCTTCTCACAATATCTTGAACCCTGCGAATGGTGCTCCTATTACAGTACCTTCTCAGGACATGGTTTTGGGTCTTTATTATATGACCAAAGAACGTTTAACTACACCAGAATTAACTATTCTTGGTGAAGGTTTGACTTTTTATTCTGCTGAAGAGGTAAATATTGCATTGAATGAAGGAAGATTAGAGTTGAATGCTCGTGTGAAAATTAGAGCAAAAGATTTTGATGAGAATGGAGAGTTAGTATATAAGATTATTCAAACTACTGCTGGACGTGTATTATTTAATGAAGTAGTACCTGAGGCAGCTGGATATATCAATGATGTATTGACTAAGAAAAACTTGAGAGATATTATTGGTCACGTATTAAGTTCGACTGATGTACCTACGACAGCCGCTTTCTTAGACGATATGAAAAATATGGGTTATAAGTTCGCTTTCAAAGGAGGTTTATCTTTCTCTTTAGGTGATATTAGAATTCCAGAACAAAAAACAAAATTAATTGCTGATGCAAGAGAGCAAGTAGAAGGAATTTCTGCAAACTATAACATGGGTCTTATTACCAATAACGAGCGTTACAACCAAGTTATTGACGTATGGACTTCTGCTAATGCTCAATTGACGGAGTTAGCAATGAAGAATATTAGAGAAGACCAACAAGGATTCAACTCAGTGTATATGATGCTTGATTCTGGGGCGAGGGGATCTAAAGAACAAATTCGTCAGTTAACTGGTATGCGTGGTTTGATGGCTAAGCCTAAAAAATCTACTGCTGGTGGTGGTGAAATTATTGAAAACCCGATTCTTTCTAACTTTAAAGAAGGTCTTTCTATCCTTGAGTACTTTATTTCTACTCACGGTGCTCGTAAAGGTCTTGCGGATACGGCGTTGAAAACGGCGGATGCTGGATACTTAACTCGTAGGTTGCATGACGTTTCTCAAGACGTTATTGTTAATATCGACGATTGTGGTACATTAAGAGGTGTTGAAGTTGCTGCATTGAAGAAAAACGAAGAGATTGTTGAATCGTTAGGGGAAAGAATCTTAGGACGTGTTGCATTGCAAGATGTAATTAATCCTTTAACTACAGAAATATTAGTTCACGCTGGCGAGCAAATTACTGAACCTATTATGAAGGCTATCGAAGCTTCTCCAGTAGAAAAAGTAGAAGTTCGTTCTCCATTAACTTGTGAAGCCTTAAAAGGTATTTGTGCAAAATGTTACGGTAGAAACTTAGCTACTGGTAAGATGACGCAAAAAGGAGAAGCTGTTGGGGTTATTGCTGCACAGTCTATTGGTGAGCCAGGTACACAGTTGACATTGCGTACATTCCACGTTGGAGGGGTTGCTGGTGGTATTTCTGAAGAATCTAGTATTATTGCACGTTTTGCAGGTAAATTAGAAATCGAGGATTTAAAAACAGTAAAAGGCGAAGATAACGAAGGAAACGCTGTTGATATCGTAGTGTCTCGTTCTACTGAATTGAAATTAATCGATGAAAAAACAGGTATTTTATTAAGTACAAATAATATTCCTTACGGTTCTAGTATCTATGTTGCAGATGGACAATCTGTTGCAAAAGGAGAAGTTATCTGTAAATGGGATCCATATAACGGAGTAATTGTTTCTGAGTTTACTGGTAAGATTGAGTACGAAGATTTAGAGCAAGGACAATCGTTCATGGTTGAAATCGATGAGCAAACTGGTTTCCAAGAAAAAGTAATTTCTGAGTCAAGAAACAAAAAATTAATCCCAACTTTATTGGTTTACAGTAAAGATGGCGAACTAATCCGTTCTTACAACTTACCAGTTGGAGCTCACTTGATGGTAGAGAATGGTGAGAAAATTAAAGCAGGTAAAGTATTGGTGAAAATCCCACGTCGTTCTTCAAAATCAGGCGATATTACAGGAGGTTTACCAAGAATTACAGAGTTGTTAGAAGCTCGTAATCCATCTAATCCAGCTGTAGTTTCTGAAATTGACGGGGTAGTTTCTTTTGGAAAAATCAAAAGAGGTAACCGCGAAATTATCATCGAGTCTAAATTTGGTGATGTTAGAAAATATTTGGTGAAATTATCAAGCCAGATTTTGGTTCAAGAGAATGACTTCGTAAGAGCAGGAGTGCCATTGTCTGATGGTGCAATTACTCCAGACGATATCTTGAGAATCCAAGGACCAGCTGCGGTACAACAATACTTAGTAAATGAGATTCAAGAGGTTTACCGTTTACAAGGTGTAAAAATTAATGACAAACATTTTGAGGTGGTAATCCGTCAAATGATGCGTAAAGTAAGAGTTCAAGATCCAGGAGATACTTTATTCTTAGAAGACCAATTGATTCATACTAAAGATTTTATCGTTCAAAACGACAATCTTTATGGAATGAAAGTGGTGGAAGATGCAGGTGATTCTGCAGTATTGAAACCAGGTCAAATCGTTACTCCACGTGAGTTGCGTGACGAAAACTCTTTATTGAAACGTAGTGATAAAAACTTGGTAGTAGCTCGTGATGTTATTACAGCAACTGCTACTCCAATTTTACAAGGTATTACAAGAGCATCGTTACAAACGAAATCATTTATCTCTGCTGCTTCTTTCCAAGAAACAACTAAAGTGTTAAACGAAGCTGCTGTGGCAGGTAAGGTTGACTTATTAGAAGGCTTGAAAGAAAACGTAATTGTAGGACATAGAATTCCTGCAGGTACTGGTATGAGAGAGTATGATAATACTATTGTAGGTTCGAAAGAAGACTACAATGATATGATGGCTAACAAAGAAGAGTACATTTACTAATGTATTTAGAGATGTAAGATTATATATTCAAAGACGATTTCGATCGTCTTTGAATTTTTTAAATCACTACCTCTTTGAATCTTTAATTTTTTACTATGAAAGAGCAACAAGAACAAATTAATATTGAATTAGACGAGAGTATTGCTGAAGGAGTTTATTCTAACTTGGCGATTATCAATCATTCCTCTTCGGAGTTTGTTTTGGATTTTGTGAGTATTATGCCTGGTTTGCCAAAAGCAAAAGTAAAGTCCAGAATAGTATTGACGCCACAACATGCGAAACGATTAATCAAGGCCTTGTCGGATAACGTTCATCGTTTTGAGTTAGCTCACGGTGAAATAAAAGATACAGAACAAGCGCCAATTCCTTTGAATTTTGGTCCAACAGGACAAGCTTAAATAAAAAAAAGACTTCGTTAAGAAGTCTTTTTTTTAGAAGTATAAGTAAAAAACAAAAGCCAACTTTTTAGAGTTGGCTTTCTTGTATTAATCAAATTCTGAAGTGAAAAATAATTTAACGCTCGGGAATTTGCTTTGTGTCATTTGAATAGTAAAATCAGAATCGGCAAGAAATACTAATTGGTTGTATTTGTCTTTGGCCAAAAATTTCTGTTTGATACGTTTGAATTCTTTAAATTCTTCGTTTTTGGCATCGTCTGGTTTTACCCAACACGCTTTATGAACAGGGAAGTTTTCATAGGTACATTTTGCACCATATTCATGCTCTAAACGATACTGAATTACCTCATATTGTAGCGCACCAACTGTCCCAATTACTTTACGATTGTTCATTTCGAGTGTAAACAACTGCGCAACACCTTCATCCATTAATTGGTCAACACCTTTATCCAACTGCTTTGCTTTTAATGGATCGGCATTATTGATGTATCTAAAGTGTTCTGGTGAGAAACTTGGAATTCCTTTGAAACTCATAATCTCGCCTTCGGTCAGCGTGTCTCCAATTTTGAAGTTCCCTGTGTCGTGTAATCCCACAATATCACCAGGATAAGAAATGTCAACAATCTCTTTTTTCTCCGCAAAAAAAGCATTGGGGCTAGAAAACTTTAGATTTTTCTTTTGACGAACATGATAATATGGCTTGTTTCTTTCAAAAGTTCCCGATACAATTTTAATAAACGCCAAACGATCTCTGTGTTTTGGATCCATATTCGCATGAATTTTAAACACAAAACCAGACATTTTCTCTTCTTTAGGATCAACCAATCTTGTTTCTGATTCTTTTGCTCTTGGAGAAGGGGCTATGCTTACGAAGCAATCTAGTAATTCTCTTACTCCGAAATTATTCAAAGCTGAACCAAAAAACACCGGCTGAATTTTTCCGTCCAAATAGTCTTGGTGGTCAAATTTAGGGTAGACTTCATCAATCAATTCTAATTCTTCACGAAGTTTAGTAGCTGGTTTTTCTCCAATAATTTTTTCTAATTCTGGGTTTTGTACGTCTGAGAAAGCGATTGTTTCTTCTATATTTTTTCGGCTATCACCGCTAAAAAGATTGATGTTTTGTTCCCATAAGTTGTAGATTCCTTGAAAATCATAACCCATGCCAATCGGGAAACTCAAAGGAGTTACCGTAAGACCCAATTTTTGTTCCACTTCATCCATCAAATCAAAAGCGTCCTTACCTTCACGGTCTAATTTGTTGATAAAAACAATCATTGGAATGTTTCTCATTCTACAAACGGCCACTAATTTTTCAGTTTGTTCCTCGACTCCTTTGGCAACGTCAATAACAACTATTACACTGTCTACAGCTGTTAAAGTTCTAAAAGTATCTTCAGCAAAATCCTTGTGACCAGGTGTGTCTAGGATGTTGATTTTTTTATCTTGATAGTTAAAAGCCAAAACGGAGGTAGAAACTGAGATTCCTCTTTGGCGCTCAATTTCCATGAAATCACTCGTTGCACCTTTTTTTATTTTATTACTTTTTACAGCACCAGCCTCTTGGATAGCTCCTCCAAAAAGTAATAATTTTTCCGTTAGTGTGGTTTTTCCAGCATCAGGATGCGAAATGATTCCAAACGTTCTTCTGCGTTGTATTTCTTCTAAAAAACTCATAGTAATAAAAATAGTGTGCAAAAGTACTACTTATAATTTCGAATAAAAAATCTGATGTAAATTCTATTTATAAAACTTGTAATTGATTTTTTTAGAATTTGTCTAAGCATAATAATTTTTTGTTAATAGTAGGTAGTATAGTTGTATAATGTCTTTGAATTGCTATTTTTGTTTGCAATATGTTTACTTTTTTTCAATAGTAATTTTAGTGCTAAATTGTTTCCGAGTTGTGAGATGAATTAGCTTATGAAGTTTTGATAAAAGTACCTTTTGTAAATACTATTAATACATACAATTTAACCTTTTTTCGATGAAGTTTTTAAAATACAATTTTGTACTACCTATTTGTTTCGTTTTAATGGCCACTTTTGCAATGCATGCGCAAGAAGTGATAAAAGAAAAGGCAACAGAGGCAGTAAAAGAAAATCCGACTAAACGCCAAAAAGTAGATGGAGTAATTGCAACGGTTGGAGATTATATTGTATTAGATTCAGATATTGACAAATCATTTTTAGAGATTACTGCCGCTGGGGGTTCAGTAAAAGGTGTTTCTAGATGTCAAATGCTGGGTAAATTATTAGAAGATAAGCTTTATGCGCACCAAGCCATTCAAGACAGTATTGTAGTTTCAGATTCTGATATCAAAGGAATGATGGAGGAACGTCTCAATTACATGGTGGAGAGTCTAGGGTCTATGGACAAAGTTATCGAAATGTATAAAAAGGGCACAGAAGAAGAACTTAGAACTACATTTTTCGACGTCTTAAAAGAGCAAAAATTGAGTTCAGAAATGGGTAAAAAAATTGTGGATGGTGTAGAAATCACTCCAGAAGAAGTTCGTAATTACTTTAAATCCATCCCAAAAGAGGATTTACCAACCTTTGGCGCCGAAATGGAAGTTGCTCAAATTGTTATCGCCCCAAAAGTGACACAAGAAGACAAACAAAAAGTAATTGACCGTTTGAAAGGGTTCAAAAAAGAAGTTGAAGCAGGTGCTAGTTTTTCAACCAAAGCCGTATTGTATACCCAAGATCCAGGATCAAGAGCTACCGGTGGTTTCTATAAAATGAATAGAAAAACACCTTTTGTAAAAGAATTTAAAGAAGTAGCTTTTAAATTAGCCGAAGGAGAAATCTCAGAGCCTTTCGAAACAGATTTTGGTTTTCATATCATTTTAGTTGAAAAAATTAAAGGACAAGAATTAGAATTGCGTCATATTTTGCTTACTCCAACAGTTACGGAAGCATCCATTAAAGAAGCCAAAGAAAAAATTGATTTGATTCGAAAAAGAATCATTGATAAAGAAATTTCCTTCGCCGAAGCGGCAAGAACACTTTCAGACGAAAAAGAAACAAGAACTAATGGTGGGGCTTTGATTAATCCAAAAACACAAGATACTCGTTTTGAGTTGACCAAAATGGATCCAAGTTTATACAGTAGGGTTTCTAATCTTAAAGACCAAGAAATTTCTCAGCCATTTCTGGAAGAAGATCAAGGGAAAAAGACGTTTAAAATCATTACTGTGACCAACAGGATCAACGAGCATACAGCTGATTATTCTAAAGATTATATCAAAATTAAAGATTTGGCTTTGAAAGAAAAACAAATCAAAGCAGTAGGAAAATGGTTTGAAGAAAAAATCAAAGAAACCTATATCAAAATTAATGGAGAGTACAGAGACTGTGCTTTTACCAATAATTGGTTAAAAAAATAAGTTTTATAAAATAAATAAAAAGAGTTAGTTTTATGATTTCATAAACTAACTCTTTTTTAATTAAATCATATTTATATGTCAGATGTTGAAGCGATTCATGCTTTAGTGCAAAAGCGAAACCAACTCAAAACAGAGATTGCCAAAATTATTGTAGGTCAAGATGATGTTATTGATCAAATTGTGCTTTCTATTTTCTCTGGTGGTCATGCATTGCTCGTTGGTGTGCCAGGTTTGGCCAAAACGCTTATGGTAAATACTTTGGCGCAAGCACTTGGTTTGGATTTTAAAAGAATTCAGTTTACCCCAGATTTGATGCCTTCTGATATTTTGGGGAGTGAAATATTGGATGAGAATAGACATTTTAAGTTTATAAAAGGCCCCATTTTTTCTAATATAATTTTGGCTGATGAGATCAATAGAACTCCTCCAAAAACGCAAGCTGCTTTGTTGGAGGCCATGCAAGAACGAGCAGTTACAATTGCAGGTCATAATTATAAATTAGATTTGCCTTATTTTGTTTTGGCAACTCAGAACCCTATCGAGCAAGAAGGAACGTATCCGTTGCCTGAGGCACAGTTGGATCGTTTTATGTTTGCAATCAAGTTGGATTATCCTTCGTTTTTGGAGGAAGTACAAGTGGTGAAAAATACAACATCAGATGTTAAATTAGGAATTAATTCACTTTTTACTGCCGAAGAAATTATAGCGTATCAACATTTGATACGTCGTATACCCGTGGCAGACAATGTGATTGAGTATGCGGTAACTTTAGTTAGTAAAACACGTCCTAACAACCCTTTGTCTAATGATTATGTGAAAAATTATTTGGATTGGGGTGCTGGTCCAAGGGCTTCTCAAAACTTGATAATAGCTGCCAAAGCGAATGCTGCTTTTAACGGAAAATTCTCCCCAGACATAGAAGATGTGAAGGCTGTGGCTACAGGAATTTTGCGTCATAGGATTATCAAGAATTACAAAGCCGATGCTGAAGGTATATCGGAAGAAATGATCATAGAAAAGCTATTATAACGTTATAGTTGTCTTAATTTAGAAAGGTTCTTTGTTTGAAATACAGCAAAGAACCTTTTTTTATTTCAACTCATATTCTCATATTGATAAAAAAATCTTTTAAAAATAATGAATAAGCAAAATTTATCATAAAATTTGATAATTTATCAATAAATAGCGGTAATGTGCCGTTTTTGTCGATGATAATTTTCAAAAAAGGTACTTCTATTAAATTTTTTTAATTCTCGGCTTTAATTCCTAAATTTGCGTACAAGAATAATAAAATACTTAATTATTATGGTTTTTGGTATTGAAATCATTAATAAGGAGGGTCATTAACATACTACATTATGAGCATTTATCACGATTACATCAAAGAGATCGAAGAACGAAAAATTCAAGGATTACATCCAAAGCCCATTGATACTGCTGAGTTGTTGAGCGAAATCATTGCGCAAATTAAAGATATTGACAATCAATATCGAGCAGATTCTCTTCACTTTTTTATTTACAATACTTTACCAGGTACAACTAGTGCAGCTGGTGTAAAAGCAACGTTTTTAAAAGAGATCATTTTAGGAGAGTCTGTAGTAAATGAAATCACTCCAGCATTTGCTTTTGAGTTATTATCACACATGAAAGGCGGTCCTTCAATTGAAGTTTTATTGGACTTAGCTTTAGGTAATGACGTAGCTATAGCTAAAGGCGCTGCCGATGTACTTAAAACGCAAGTGTACCTTTATGACGCAGATACTAATCGTCTAAAAGTAGCTTACGAAAATGGCAATACAATTGCCAAAGAAATTCTTGAAAGTTATGCTCAAGCGGAGTTCTTTACAAAACTTCCAGAAATAGCAGAAGAAATTAAAGTGGTTACATTTATTGCTGGAGAAGGAGATATCTCTACAGATTTATTGTCACCCGGAAATCAAGCGCACTCGAGATCAGATCGTGAGTTACACGGAAAATGCATGATTTCTCTACAGGCTCAGGCTGAAATTCAAGCTTTGCAGGCACAACATCCAGATAAGAGCGTGATGTTGATTGCAGAGAAAGGAACCATGGGGGTAGGATCTTCAAGAATGTCTGGGGTAAATAATGTGGCGCTTTGGACAGGAAAAAAAGCTAGTCCCTATATTCCATTTGTAAATATTGCTCCAATTGTGGGTGGGACAAACGGAATATCTCCAATTTTCTTAACAACTGTAGATGTTACGGGTGGTATTGGTATTGATCTCAAAAACTGGGTTAAAAAAATAGATGCTAATGGTAAACCAATGCTTAACGAAAACGGAGACCCAATTTTAGAAGAGGTTTATTCTGTAGCTACAGGTACGGTACTTACAATCAATACTAAGAAAAAGAAATTATATAATGGAGCGCAAGAGTTAATTGATATTTCAAAAGCTTTTACACCACAGAAAATGGAATTCATCAAAGCTGGTGGTTCCTATGCAATTGTTTTTGGTAAAAAAATCCAAACGTTTGCTGCTAAAACATTAGGAATTGCTATTCCAACTGTGTTTGCTCCTTCAAAAGAGATTTCTGTAGAAGGGCAAGGGCTTACAGCTGTAGAAAAAATATTTAACAAAAATGCTGTTGGTACAACACCAGGTAAAGTATTGCATGCAGGCTCTGATGTTCGTGTAGCAGTAAATATTGTAGGGTCTCAGGACACTACAGGGCTTATGACTGCACAGGAATTAGAGTCTATGGCGGCTACTGTAATTTCGCCGACAGTTGACGGAGCTTATCAATCAGGTTGTCATACTGCTTCGGTTTGGGATAAAAAAGCACAAGCAAATATTCCAAAGTTGATGAAATTCATGAACGATTTTGGATTGATTACGGCTCGTGATCCAAAAGGGGTGTATCATGCGATGACCGATGTAATTCATAAAGTTTTGAATGATATTACAATCGATGACTGGGCTATTATTATTGGAGGGGACTCTCATACCAGAATGTCGAAAGGGGTTGCATTCGGAGCCGATTCAGGAACCGTAGCCTTAGCTTTGGCCACTGGTGAAGCATCAATGCCAATTCCAGAATCTGTAAAAGTAACCTTCAAAGGAAAGATGAAAGAATACATGGATTTCCGTGATGTGGTTCATGCTACACAAGCTCAGATGCTTAAGAAATTTGGTGGAGAAAATGTTTTCCAAGGAAGAGTTATCGAGGTACACATTGGTACACTTACGGCAGACCAAGCTTTTACATTTACAGACTGGTCAGCTGAAATGAAAGCCAAAGCTGCTATTTGTATTTCTGAAGACGCTACTTTAATCGAATCATTGGAAATTGCTAAAAGCAGAATCCAAATTATGATTGATAAAGGAATGGATAACAAAAATCAAGTACTACAAGGATTAATCAATAAAGCGAATAAAAGAATTGCTGAAATTCAATCAGGTGAAAAACCTGCTTTAACTCCAGATGCAAATGCGAAGTATTTCGCAGAAGTTGAAATTGATTTGGACTTAATTGCGGAACCCATGATTGCAGATCCAGATGTTAACAATGCCGATGTTTCTAAACGCTATACTCATGATACCATCAGGCCTTTGTCTTTTTATGGAGGAGACAAGCCTGTGGATTTAGGATTTATTGGTTCTTGTATGGTACACAAAGGAGATATGAAAATTTTGGCACAAATGCTAAAAAACATCGAATCACAAAATGGTAAAGTGGAGTTTAAAGCACCTCTAGTGGTAGCTCCTCCTACTTACAATATTGTAGATGAATTGAAAGCGGAAGGGGATTGGGAAGTGTTGCAGAAGTACTCTGGTTTTGAGTTTGATGATAATGCACCTAAAGCTGCTGCTAGAACATCTTATGAAAAAATGCTATATTTAGAGCGCCCAGGGTGTAATCTTTGCATGGGAAATCAAGAAAAAGCAGCTAAAGGTGATACTGTTATGGCAACTTCTACACGACTTTTCCAAGGTAGAGTAGTAGAAGATGCTGAGGGCAAAAAAGGAGAATCATTGCTTTCTTCTACTCCAGTAGTAGTCTTGTCAACTGTTCTTGGTAGAACTCCAACCATTGAAGAATACATTGCCGCTGTTGATGGAATTAACTTGACTAAGTTTACACCTTCTAATAAGCAGTTGGTATAATAATAACATAATTAAGCTGTTTGTAACAAGAAGCTCGAGGATAAACCTCGGGCTTTTTTTATTTACAAATTAAACCCAGAATCCGCAATAGACTTCGTTGCGAAACTGAATTATTCAAAAAAAGGAAAGCTCACGAACTATTTTTAAATAAGCAAACAACATTCAATGAATACTTGCAAAAAAAAGATAAACCAATGAGCTACTACTTTTGTATTTGGAAGGTATCCAGAAAACTTTCGGGAGCGGTAAGTTCTTGGTTTTGAAGAAAAATTCAATCACTGAACTCCACTAAAAAATATAAAATGGTGGAGTACTATAGTTATAGTAGATTTCTATTGCAGTTGCTGTATTAAATTGTTGTAAATTAGAGTGTTGAAAAAAACAAACAAACTCTAATTTTATATTTTATGGCTTTTGATATTGAAATGATAAAAAAAGTGTACGCAAGCATGGCTGAACGTGTTGATGCTGCACGAGAAATTGTTGGTAGACCTCTTACTTTAACGGAGAAGATTCTATACGGTCATCTCTGGGATGGTAAAGCTACAAAGGCATATCATATAGGGACTGATTATGTAGATTTTGCCCCAGACAGAGTGGCTTGTCAAGATGCTACGGCACAAATGGCTTTGTTGCAATTCATGCAAGCTGGAAAAAAAACGGTAGCTGTTCCAACAACAGTGCATTGTGATCACTTGATTTTGGCTAAAAACGGTGCAAAATATGATTTGGCTGCTGCCAATGAACAGTCAAAAGAAGTATTTGATTTTTTATCCTCAGTTTCCAATAAATACGGTATTGGATTTTGGAAACCAGGGTCTGGAATTATCCATCAAATTGTTTTAGAAAATTATGCTTTCCCAGGAGGAATGATGATTGGTACCGACTCACATACCGTAAATGCGGGTGGTTTAGGAATGTTAGCCATAGGTGTTGGGGGAGCCGATGCCGTAGATGTCATGTCAGGAATGTCATGGGAGTTAAAGTTTCCTAAGCTCATTGGTGTAAAACTTACAGGCAAGTTATCAGGATGGACTTCTCCCAAAGATGTGATCTTAAAAGTAGCTGATATTCTAACGGTAAAAGGAGGAACTGGTGCAATCGTTGAATATTTTGGAGAAGGTGCTCTAAATATGTCCTGCACAGGAAAAGGAACGATTTGTAATATGGGTGCCGAAATTGGTGCGACCACCTCTACATTTGGATATGATGAAAGTATGAGAAGGTATTTGAAGGCTACAGGACGTCAAGAAGTGGTGGAGGCCGCTGATGCAGTTGCTTCTTATTTGACAGCCGATCCTGAAGTATATGCCCATCCAGAGCAGTATTTTGACCAATTGATCGAGATCAACTTGTCGGAATTAGAACCTCATATCAATGGGCCATTCACACCAGACAGAGGTACTCCGGTCTCTAAAATGAAAGCAGAAGCAGCTGCAAATGGTTGGCCCATAAAAGTGGAATGGGGACTAATAGGTTCTTGTACGAATTCATCTTACGAAGATATGGCGCGGGCAGCTTCTATTGTTGAGCAAGCAGTGAATCATGGGATTACTCCCAAAGCCGAATTTGGCATTAATCCAGGATCGGAACAAATCCGATACACTATAGAGCGAGATGGTATTATCGCAACTTTTGAAAAAATGGGAACCAAAGTGTTTACCAATGCTTGTGGGCCCTGTATCGGGCAATGGGATAGAGCAGGAGCGAATAAAGGAGAGAAGAATACCATCGTACATTCATTCAATCGTAATTTTTCTAAAAGAGCAGATGGAAATCCTAATACGCATGCTTTTGTTACCTCTCCAGAAATGGTGGCAGCTCTTGCAATTGCTGGAAGATTGGATTTTAATCCATTAACGGATAGTTTGTTGAATGATAATGGTGAAGAAGTGAAATTGAACGCTCCTTTCGGTGACGAATTACCCAAACGAGGATTTGATGTTGAAGAGGATGGTTTTCAAGCTCCCGCAGAGGATGGTTCAAATGTACAAATCTTGGTAAGTCCCACTTCAGACCGTTTGCAACTATTAGCTCCATTTGAGCCATGGGATGGTAAGAATATCATCGGTGCAAAGTTGTTGATTAAAGCTTTTGGTAAATGCACCACTGATCATATTTCTATGGCAGGTCCTTGGTTGCGTTTCCGTGGACATCTAGATAATATTTCTAACAATATGTTGATTGGTGCGGTCAATGCCTTTAATCAAAAAACCAACGAAGTTAAAAATCAGTTAACTGGAGACTATGCGGAAGTCCCAACGGTTCAGAGGGCTTATAAGGCGGCAGGAATTCCTTCAATAGTAGTGGGAGATCATAATTATGGAGAAGGTTCTTCAAGAGAACATGCGGCTATGGAACCACGTTTCTTGGGTGTGAAAGCTGTTTTGGTAAAATCATTTGCTCGTATACACGAAACAAATTTGAAAAAGCAAGGTATGTTGGCTTTAACTTTTGCTAACGAATTGGATTATGATACAATTCAAGAAGATGACACCATCAATTTCTTGGACTTGACCGAGTTTGTACCTGGCAAACCCTTGACAATTGAATTAGTTCATTCTGATGGTACAAGAGAAACTATTTTGGCGAATCATACGTATAATGAAAGTCAAATTGGTTGGTTTGTTGCAGGTTCAGCACTCAATTTAATAGCAGCTGCAGGTCAAGTTTAACTAAATAAATGAACCTTAAAGAAAGCTCCTCGGGTAACTTTGGAGTTTTTTTTTGTCCTTGTATGAACGAAAAATTGAATTTATAATTGTTTTAACATTTTTAAATTAGCAAAAAGGGGTATATTTGTGTTTTTTGATAAAAAATTGATTTTGAGGTAGTAAAAGGGCTTGTTTTTATTTTAAATTAAACAAAATCAGTTTTTTGATAATAATAATACCATAATTTGTAATAATTTAGCATGAAGTATTTTGGATTACTATTTTGGCTTTTAATTGGCGCTACAACTTCCGTTTTTGCTCAACAAAAATTCATTTCTCATAAAATTTCACAAGGCGAGACTATATCTACTATAGCCGAAAAATACCATGTTAGTCAAAAAGTTATTTTTGATTTAAACCCAAAAGCATCTGGAATTTTAAAATTAAATTCCGTTTTAAAAATCCCAAATAAGAATTTTAAAAAGGAGTTGTCTGAGAAAAAGAAAAATACCAAAACGATTGAGTATGTGGTTCTACCAAAAGAAACTTTATTTGGAATTGCCAAAAAATTCCAGCTTTCGATTGACGATATAAAGAAAAGTAATCCATTAATTGAACAGCAAGGTTTGCAAATTGGTAAAAAAATTACACTCTTAGTACCAGAAAATTTCGAACTAAAAGAAGAAAAAATTGTAACCTTAAACCAGGATTATTCCCAAAAAGTTGAAAATATGGAGACCACAACTCCAATTCAAGAGTTTGTAACCACAACTTTAATAGAAGAGCAGCACACTCATCAAGTACAAACAAGTGAAACTAAATATGGAATAGCAAAACGGTACGGAATCACTATTGCTGAATTAGAAAAAAGGAATCCGGCTATTGTTGCCAAATCCCTAGAAGTAGGCCAGCAATTGAATGTCCCCATGCAAAATAAAACGGATGAATCTCTCAATACTGTTGTAATTTCGAATGCAATAGAAAGTAAAAGCGATGTAAAGGCTGCTCTTGTAAATGAACCAATAGGCAATGAAACACTTCCCACAGCAACACCTTCTTCAATACCAACAACTGCTATAGTTCATGAGGTTTTGCCCAAAGAAACCAAATTTGGCATCGCCAAAAAATATGGATTAACGATAGCGGAATTAGAACAATTAAATCCCACTTTGCATAAAAATTTAAGAGTTGGTGTTGTTTTAAAAATTAAAGAAGGAAACCCAACTGCTGGGAATACAGTTACCTCTGATGTAGTTTCAGAAAGTAAAACCACTCCACTAGAGGAAACAGCTTCGAATGCCACTTTTTTTGGGAATTATTCGGTAGCCGATAATTTAATAGCTAATGCTTCTGATAATTTGGGAGTGCGCTATCGTTCAGGAGGTACTACAAAAGCTGGTTTTGACTGTTCTGGTTTTGTTTGTTACGCATTTAATGCTATGGATATTAAACTGCCTCGTTCTTCAGGTGAGATGGCAAATGTTGGATTAAAAATAAAAGCAGCTGAAGCCCAGAAAGGGGATTTAATTTTCTTTAAAACCAGAGGTAGTCGTCGTATTAACCATGTTGGTGTAGTTGTTGAAGTGCAAGGAGATGAAATAAAATTTATCCATTCTTCAACAAGTAGCGGAGTGGTAATTTCGTCTACCAAAGAAGGCTATTATAGTAAAAACTTTGTGCAGGTTAATCGAGTTTTAAAATAAATTACTCTCCCTTTTCTTTATACAATACTATGGGGTGTCCTGCGACCCTTTTTTGTAACCATAGTGTAAGTTTTTCTTCTTCTTGTGAGGATAAATTCTTTTTACTGCTGTAAATAGCTATCGTTTTGGTTACGGTACTATCTGTGTTTTCGTTAAATAGGTGGTTGGCTAATGATATTTGACGTACTTGTGGAAACAAAATAGCAATTTCTTCCTGTAGGGCTTGATTATTATAAGTATTGGCTTTTAGTTTGTTTTGCAATTGAAGGATCATTAAATCCTTTTCATTTTCTTTGGCTTTTTCATTGGCACTATTTTCTAAAATGTATTTTTTGATATCTGTAGTATCTTGCTTGATGATGAGTTGAGTGTTCTCGATGTGGTATTTTTGAAGTAAGCTACTCAAGCTTTGTATCTCTTGTTTAGTAATTTTTTTGTTAAGAAAAGCCAATTCTATGCTTCTTGGATTTTTATTGTAATTGATTTTTTGATATAAAATGGCAAACCCTTTTTCTGTAAATTCTTCATTAAGAAAAACAACGACTTTTTCATGGTACTTTTTTTCTTGGGCTAAGGCATAGGCAAAATAAACACTTGGAACAATTAATAAAACGATAATAGTTGTAATGGTATATTTGATTTGTTTGCGGTATTTTGGATTGACATATTGCACCACCGGATACTTCAAGTATTTGACAATCACAAAGGTTGAAATACAGATGAAAACACAGTTGATAGTATATAAAAAAAGAGCCCCTAAAAAGTATTTCCAATTGCCAATTGCGAGTCCATAGCCTGCAGTACACAAAGGAGGCATCAAAGCGGTGGCAATAGCAACTCCAGGAATCGGATTTCCTTTTTCGACTCTTGTAATTGCAATAACACCAACGAGACCTCCAAAAAAAGCAATCAAAATATCATAAATATTTGGCGAAGTTCGTGCCAATAATTCCGATTGGGTTTCTTTAAAAGGGCTGAGAGTGAAATAGACTGTGGACACCAACAAACTAACTAAAGTAGCGATAAGGAGATTTTTTGCCGCTTTTTTTAATAATTCAAAATCATAAATTCCCAGACTAAATCCTGCTCCTACGATGGGCCCCATCAAAGGAGAAATGAGCATGGCACCAATGATAACCGCCGTTGAATTGACATTGAGTCCCACAGAGGCTACCACTATAGCACAAGCCAAAATCCAAACAGTCGATCCTCTAAAGGATATATTTGCCTTTACGTTTTCCAATACTTTTTGCTTGTCTTCTTCTCCAGTATGTAAATCCAAAAAATTCTGTAATCGATTCATAGTTTTTGTATTTAAAAGCCGATAACGTAAAGTTAATCAATAGTTGGCATAAAAAAACGTTGAGTATTCTTCAACGTTTTGATGCTATTCGAGAGGTTTCGAATTTAGTTTTTGGTAAAAGTCAAATAATCAATGCCGCCATTTCCACCACTGACATCTTTTAATTTGATTACTGTGGCTGTTTTTTCAATAATTTCCCAATCATCGGTTAATTCCGCAAAGGTCGCTGGGGTGGAGAAGGCTATATTGAAATCCAAATCACTTATATTGTCATCTTTACTATTGCTGTCTGTTATAGACCATGTCCCCGTTTGAGTTAAGGTACCGTTTGAAGCGGTTAATACACCATTGTTTGCAAAGGTAAAGTTATACCCACTAAAATTACTGGTTTCTTCCTTGTCGGTATCAAAGTAATAGGTGATTCTCCATGTGCCAGTTTTTAGAATACTCGCAACGTTTTCAGCTGAATTAGTCGTACTAGAGTTAGTGTCCTCACTGCTACAAGAAAAAAATAGTAAAGTGAAGCAAAGCATGACAAGATTTTGTTTGATAAAATACATTGTTTTCATAATTTCTTGTTTTTTGAGTTTATTTTACAACTATAATAAAGTAATTGTAGTATAGTAATCTGAAAATTAACCATTTATTGCAAGACAATTGCTTTTAAAGTAGTTTGCACTTGTTTGGATATTTTTGGGGCAACAATTGAAGGGATTTCAATTTTAAAGTCTTCCGTATTTAAAACAAATGAAGTGTTTATTTCCATTCCTGATGCTACTTTTTTAAGTGTAGCTTTGCATGAAAGAGGCTTAGATTTGCCATGTATTTTAATAATGCCTTTTATTTGGAATTCGGTGGGTAATTCGGAGAGTGATTTGTAATCAAATTTTTCAATTCTTCCAATAAAAGTAGCTTTGGGATAGCGATCACTTTCCAAATAATTGTCATTGAAATGGGTACGCATCAAATCTCGTTTAAACTGAAATTTTTTAATATAAACAGTGCAACTAATTTCACTAGTTTTTAAATCAATAGTACAAATAACGTCATGATTGACACCTTTCACTTCTTCAAATATTGGAACAGAAGCTTCAAAAAGAATTATTCCAGTTGAAGTTGATAGCTCCTCTTGAGCTTGAACCGCGTTAAAATAGAAAAACAAGAAAATAAGTAGCATTTTTTTCATGGGATTCAATAAATAACATTACTTAAAGTTACTGTTTTTTAATGTTCTTTACAACTTATTTTTAAACACTTAACTTACTGGAGTATTGCGGCATTATAATTCCAATTGAATTTTGTATTGTGATACAAGTGCTAGGTTTTCAGGGGAACAATAATTGAATTCTTCCTCATGGATTTCGTGTACTTTTTTAAGTTCTATTTGTTGCAAACAATTACTAAATCGACGGATATCGTCCTTCGTTTTCAATTGGAGCCCAGGGACAGCTACACTTTTACCATGATCGTCTTTGGCAACCATTGTAAAATAGGAGGAGTTACAATGTTTGATACTTCCTGTTTGAATGTTTTCTGCTTCAACTCGAATACCCACAATCATTGAACTTCTACCAACATAATTCACAGAGGCTTTCAAGGTGACCAATTCTCCGACCTCAATAGGTTGTAAAAAATTAACCGTATCTACTGAAGCAGTGACACAATAATTTCCTGAAAATTTGGAAGCGCTAGCAAAGGCTATTTGATCTAGTAAGGATAAGATATAGCCACCATGAATTTTGCCTCTAAAATTAGTGTGTGAGGGCAACATCAGTTCAGAAATGGTTACATGAGATGCAGCAACAGGTTTGAAAATGTTGGTCATGAGCTAACGATTATTGAATGGTGAGGCTTCTTTTTGCACCGATGTGATAAAAAAACGCGTTTCACCCCACCACATAAAAGTGCGTTTTTTTTCTTCATAGGTCAAGCGAACATAGTGTCCTTGAAATGCTTTTAAACTGTCTATTACGGCTTTGTCTTTGTCTAATACTGAAAAACGGAAAATTTGAGCTCCCGAAATTCCTTGACTCAATTCACCCTCCCAAGTTTTAATGAGTACCCCTTTGTGGCTCAATCGGATCAATTCTCCAGAGCGAACGCCATCACTTACGGGTATGTAATACATAAAGGCCATGTATATGGATAAGACTACAACTCCAGCAAGGAGTAATAAAGCGGCAATTTTTTTCATTATTTAATTAATTTAGTAAGTTAGTATCGTCAGTTTCAGCTCTTTTCAATACATTTTCGGGTAAGGCTTTTTTGGCTTTGGCGCCCATCTTTTTTAATTTTTCTACACTTACAATCAAGTTGCCTTTGCCTTCAAAAAGCTTGCCCATAGCCGCTCCGTATTCCACTTTGCTTTCGTCAATTTTCTTACCAACTTTGATCAAATCGGCTACAAAGCCTTCAAATTTGTCGTATAAAGCCCCTGCTTGACGAGCGATTTCTACTGCATTTTCTTGTTGTTTTTGATTCGTCCACATGCTGTCAATAGTGCGTAGCGTGGCCAAAAGGGTGGAAGGGGTAACGATTACAATATTTTTCTCAAAAGCTTTGTTGTACAAGTTTGTATCCTCATTTAGTGCTATGGCAAATGCGGGTTCTATCGGAATAAAAAGCAACACAAAGTCAGGACTTTCCATTTGATACAAATCATGGTAGTTTTTCTCACCCAATTGATCCACATGGCGTTTTATGGAGAAAACATGTTCTTTCAATAAGGAAGCTTTAAGGGAATCGTCTTCTTCGTTGGTGTATTTTTCGTAGGCCGTTAACGAAACTTTCGAGTCGACAATCATTTTTTTGCCATCCGGTAAATTGATCACTACATCTGGAATCACGCGATTCCCAGCTTCGGTAATGTGACTTTGTTGTACTTCATATTCGCGTCCTTTTTCTAAACCCGATTTTTCGAGTACGCGTTCCAATACCAGCTCACCCCAATTGCCTTGCATTTTACTATCACCTTTAAGGGCTTTGGTCAAATTGAGCGTTTCTTTACTCATTTGTAAATTCATTTCTTTAAGCCCCAAAATTTGCTGACGCAGCGCCGCATGATAGTCTATGCTCTCTTTGTGGGTATCTTCGATTTTTTTCTCGAATAACTGAATTTTATCTTGAAGCGGACTCAAGATAGTTTTCATGTTTTCTTTGTTTTGCTCGGTGAATTTATTCGATTTTTCGTCTAGAATTTTGTTGGCCAAATTTTCAAATTCTTTAGTGAATTTTTCCTGAAGCGCTGCTACCTCATTTTTCTGTTCTTTATGACGCTCCAATAAATTATCAAAATCTACTTCTTTTTTAGAGAGTTGAATGGCCAAACTGTCTTTTTCATTTCGGATAGCTTCTTTTTCTTGAAGACTAGTTTGCAATTGTTTTTCGAAGGCAGTTTTATCCAGTACAGCTTGTTCTTTTTGTTGTTGCAACAAAAGTTGGGCAGCATGCATCTTTTCTTCTAAGCTAATTTTTTGTGACTCGAATCGAGTAGAAAATAGCAGTTTCCCAATAAAAAAACCAAGACCAAGTGCGAGGATGAATACGACTATAAAGGAAAATAATTCGGGCATAAATAGTTTTTTTGGTGAAGAGTAAAAGTATTGTTTTTATAATGAAAAGGCAATAAAAAACAGCAATAGAACAAGTTGGATTAAAAACTCACTTCAGAAAAATTACGACTTCCACTTTTAGATTACAAATCCTCAATGGCAAATTGTATCTTTGTTGATCAAAACAACAGTATGCAAAAAATAGCAGTAGCGTTTTTCCTATTCTTGGTAGTAGGTATGACAGCGCAAAATGACAAAAAGCCCTATGTCATCTTGGTTTCTTTAGATGGTTTTCGTTGGGATTACCCGCAGCTTTTTGAAACTCCTAATTTGGATGGGATAGCCCAAAAAGGAGTAAAAGCCCAATTCCTGCAGCCTAGTTATCCCACCAAAACGTTCCCGAATCACTATTCCATTGCAACTGGTTTGTACCCGGACCATCATGGGATTGTTAATAATGCCTTTTTTGACCCCAAAACGAAACAACAGTTTACCTTGAGAACAGCTGCAAAAAAAGATCCTCAATTTTATGGTGGCACACCCATTTGGTATCTCGCCGAACAGCAAGGGGTAAAAGCCGCTTGTTTTTATTGGCCGGGGTCAGATACAGGTGCTATGAGTCCGAGTACTTTTAAAGAATATGATGCTACAGTAAGTTACGAAACGCGTATTGCAACCGTGTTACATTGGTTGCAATTGCCTGAAGCCGAACGTCCTCATTTGATCACTCTTTATTTTGATCAACCGGATACAACCGGACATGATTTTGGTCCATTGTCGGAAGAAAATAGAGAAATGGTGGTTCAAATGGATGCTATCATTGGTCAATTAGAGCAACAATTGGCCAAACTACCTATTGCAGACGAAATAAATTTGATAATCGTTTCAGATCATGGCATGGCGCCAATTAATAACGATAAGAAAATAGCTATTTTGGACTATTTACAGCCAGAATGGTATGGCTATGCAGCAGTAATCAATCCAATTATGAGTATTGAAGCCAAAACTGGGTATAAAGATACCATAGCAAAAGCTTTAAAAAAAGTACCTCAT
Source organism: Flavobacterium sp. RSSA_27 (assembly GCF_051547125.1). NCBI lineage: Bacteria > Pseudomonadati > Bacteroidota > Flavobacteriia > Flavobacteriales > Flavobacteriaceae > Flavobacterium > Flavobacterium sp. RSSA_27. Next base: position 58,374 of record NZ_JBPTTN010000008.1, on the reverse strand, counting down.
ATCAAATGGTATCCTTCTTCAAAAGTCCCAAAACGATTGCATTTTGGTACCAATCCGAGAGCTCTTGATTTTGTGGTTGAAGCAGAGACAGGCTATAGTTTGGTCAACAAACCCGATCAAAAAATCAGTGGAGGCACCCATGGCTACGATACTAAAAATAAAGACATGCAAGCTATTTTTTATGCCAAAGGACCTAATTTTGTCAAAGGTAAAGTTGTCAAATCTTTTCAAAACGTAAGTGTGTATCCCTTGATTGCTCATATTTTAGGGCTTAAAGTAGGTACTATAGATGGTGATTTCAAAGAAGTTAAAAAGCTACTCAAAAACTAAAATTATCTTGCCAAATTATAGTAAGACCCATGCATCGTCATTTTCTACTACATAAACCTTATGGTTATTTAAGTCAATTTATTTACGTACTCAAACGCAAAAAACGATTGTTGGGCGAATTGTATGATTTCCCACAAGGTACCATGGCTATCGGTCGATTAGACGAAGATTCAGAAGGCTTACTACTCTTGACTACCGATGGAAAAGTCAGCGAACATATTAGAAGCCAAAAAGTTGCCAAGGAATATTATGTTCAAGTAGATGGGATCATTACCCCCGAAGCTATTGAGCAAATAAAGAAGGGAGTTGAAATTGGTTTCAATGGAACCAAATATACAACCAAACCTTGCGAGGCCTTTATGGTGAACGAAATCCCCGATTTTGGTCCAAGAGGAAAAAAAATAAGAGACGAACGACATGGTCCCACATCATGGGCATCGATTACGGTCAAGGAAGGCAAATTCCGTCAGGTGCGCAAAATGACGGCAGCAGTCGGATTTCCTACCTTGCGTTTGGTTCGTGTGCGTGTTGGAAATGTGCAGTTAAATCATTTACAAGCAGGAGAAGTTCTTGAAGTAAAGGGTTTTGAAATCCCAAATCCAGAATCCTAAATTCCAAATTCCAAATCCTAAAATCCAGAATCTCAAATCCTTAATTTTTAGACATGTTAAATATCGTTCTTGTAGAACCCGAAATTCCAAATAACACAGGGAACATTGGTCGCTTATGTGTAGGTACCGAAAGTCGTTTGCATTTGATACATCCTTTTGGTTTTGTAATTAATGACAAAAATCTCAAACGTTCTGGACTGGATTATTGGGTGCATCTCGATGTAACCGAATATCAAAATGTAGCCGAATGGTTCAAAGTGGTGCCAGATCCTTCAAGAGTTTTTTTGATGAGTTCGCATGCGGAGCATTCTTATCTGAATATCGAATTTCAAGACGAAGATTGGTTGGTTTTTGGTAAAGAAAGTGTGGGCTTGAGCCAAGAAGTATTGGATTTGTTCGCCAAAGAAAATCAATTAAAAATCCCTATGTCGCCTCTAATTCGCAGTTTTAATATTGCCAATTCTGTTGCTTTTGTGGTGGGGGAGGCGAGAAGACAGCTTTCGGTGGGCAAATTTATCGGGTAGTTTACAGTTGTGAAGGTTGGTTTTTTATGGTAAGTAGCTTTTAGTCAATGATTTATTATCGATGCTATTTTGAATTTTGAATTAGCTATGCCAAGGGATTCTTGGTTATACACAGCAGCAATAATCACATACTATTCGCTTTTAGACTGGCTTCTCGCTAGTCTTTTTTTGTTGTTATGCCTGGTACTAATGCATTCTAAAAATCCACTTATCATTCTCATGAAATTGCTTGTAAAATCATTGGTCTTACGGAAAATAAAATTTACTTTTGCAGCAGTTTAACTTTTACACACAAAATGAAGCCTAACACACAACAATTAAACGATTTAACTATCCAAGTTAGAAGAGATATTCTTCGTATGGTACACGCTGTTAATTCAGGACACCCAGGAGGTTCCTTAGGATGTACAGAATTTTTGGTTACTCTTTATCAATACCTAATGGATCGCAAAGAAGGATTTGATATGGACGGTATTGGAGAAGATGTATTCTTTTTATCCAACGGTCACATTTCACCTGTATTTTATAGCGTATTAGCTAGAAGTGGTTATTTTCCAGTAGCTGAGCTTGCTACCTTTAGACTATTGAACTCTCGTTTGCAAGGACATCCAACTACACATGAAGGACTTCCTGGTGTTCGTATGGCCTCTGGATCGTTAGGACAAGGTTTATCTGTTGCTTTGGGCGCTGCTCAAGCGAAAAAATTAAATGGAGATGCTCATATCGTTTATACATTGCATGGTGACGGCGAATTGCAAGAAGGTCAAAACTGGGAAGCCATTATGTATGCTTCTGCTAAAAACGTAGACAACTTAATTGCTACGATTGACGTTAACGGAAAACAGATTGACGGTACTACTGATGAGGTATTGAACATGGGAAGCTTGAAAGCTAAATTCGAAGCTTTTGATTGGGAGGTTCTTGAAATCAAAGAAGGAAACAACATCGAAGCGATTATTGCTGGTATGACTGAGGCTAAAGCTAAAACTGGTAAAGGAAAACCTGTTTGTGTATTATTGTATACCGAAATGGGGAACGGGGTTGATTTCATGATGCACACCCATGCATGGCACGGAAAAGCTCCAAACGATGCTCAATTAGCAACCGGATTAGCTCAAAATAGTTCAACTTTAGCAGATTACTAGAATTAAGATAACAGATTAAAGATTTCTGACTTCAGATGACTAATCTTTTAATTTTTTAATCTTTCAATTAAAATCAAATAATGAAAAAATATACAAATACAGGAAGTAAAGATACTCGTTCAGGTTTTGGAGCGGGAATGACAGAATTGGGTCAAAAGAACGAAAATGTTGTAGCCCTTTGTGCCGATTTAATTGGGTCATTAAAATTTGATGATTTCAAAAAAAATCACCCAGAGCGTTTCTTCCAAATCGGAATTGCAGAAGCTAATATGATTGGGATTGCAGCGGGTTTAACTATTGGAGGTAAAATTCCATTTACAGGAACATTTGCTAACTTTTCTACTGGACGTGTTTACGATCAAATTCGTCAATCGGTAGCTTATTCTGATAAAAATGTAAAAATTTGTGCATCACACGCAGGTTTAACTCTTGGCGAAGATGGAGCTACACACCAAATTCTAGAAGATATCGGTTTGATGAAAATGTTACCAGGTATGACGGTAATCAATACTTGCGATTACAATCAAACCAAAGCAGCTACGATTGCTTTAGCAGAGCATCATGGCCCTGCTTACTTGCGTTTTGGACGCCCAGTAGTGCCTAACTTTATGCCAGCAGACGAACCATTCGTAATTGGAAAAGCTATTGTATTGAACGAAGGAACAGATGTTACAATTGTTGCAACAGGGCACTTAGTTTGGGAAGCCTTACTAGCTGCAGAAGCTTTGGAAACCAAAGGAATTTCAGCAGAAGTAATCAACATTCACACCATCAAACCTTTGGATGAAGAAGCTATTTTGAAATCGATTGCCAAAACCAAATGTGTGGTAACTGCAGAAGAGCATAACATTCTTGGTGGTTTAGGTGAAAGCGTTTCTAGAGTTTTAGCTTTAAACACTCCAGCACCACAAGAATTTGTAGCCGTAAATGATAGTTTTGGAGAATCAGGAACGCCAGAACAATTGATGGAAAAATACCAATTGAATCACCAAGCAATTGAAGCTGCAGTTGAGCGCGTGTTGGCTAGAAAATAATATTCAGTAATTTTATATTTATCCCGTCAAGTCCAACTTGGCGGGATTTTTTATACCTAAAAGTCAAGTAAAATCGCTACCTCTAAATACTATTGAAACCCAATCAATAACTAAAATTGTATCAAAGCGTATTTTTGAATAACACCTAAGAAGACAAATCTAGAACCATAAAAGTTAAGTCCAAAAAAAACCGTTCTTAAAAAAGAACGGTTTCATTTATAAATCTTTAGTAGACACTAATTATAACATTTTGGATCCAAATGTCTTTTCTTTCCATTACCTCCAGTACACAAAGGAATATCAGCAAAATCATAGTATTTAACCACACCATTAGCATCTTTGTAAGAACGCTCTAATTTGGTGGTGTAATTATCGCCATCATCATCTACATCAAAACAATTAGGAATATCATCGCCATCGGTATCATCTGGATTGGTCGTAGGTTTGGTTGGATACAAAGTAGTATTGGTAAAAATGTAGATATAACCATCTCCATCTAAATCTTCTAAATAGGAAGGAATACCATCTCCATCTTGGTCGTTGCGTTGAATCTCATAAGCTTTAATATTAAAAATAAGCGGCGAATAAGCGGGAATACTCCCTTGTGCGCTATTAAAATACCCCAATCCAGAAGGAATGAAAACAACACCAGCACCAAAATCTTTGTAAGAAACTGTACCATCTGGATTAGAAGTATAGGTTCCTGTTTTTAATTTAGGCATCATCTCAGAAAACCCTACTCGTAAACCAGCATTAGGTAAAAGAACAAAACTATTTCTTTCAAATTCGGTTACTGTAAGTGTAGTTACTTCATCTTTAGTTACTTGCTGCAAATAATCTCCCTTGTATGCTACGAAATAATTATCCACATTAGTTGGTGAGTCTCCAACTCCTTCGTTTAAAATCAAATAATACAACTTATACTTTAATCCATGTAAATTTACCTCTCTGAATTTAAGGGGGTAAGTTGTTTGCTCCCAAATAGACTTTTGAGTGCCACCTGCAGGGATTTTGGTAATTTTAATATCGAAGTCTGCGGTAACTTCTTCAATATAAAACGTTTTCAAATATTCTTCAATGTCTTTAATATCAGTGTCGTATTGTACACTAAATTCTCTTGGTGGCGTGATCTCTTCCTCTTTGTCTTTGGAACATGAAAATAATGCCAAAGATAGCATTGATAAAATAAAATAAAACTTAATTTTGTTCATTAGTACTGCTTTTTGAGTGCGCAAGATACAATTTAGATTGATTTTGATAAACTATTTAACTTTGAATTTTGAAAATTTATGCGAATAGATAAATATTTATGGTGTGTTCGTTATTATAAAACCAGAAATATGGTTACCGAGGCTTGTAAAAAAAACCAAATAACCGTAAATGGTCAAGTAGCCAAAGCATCGAAAGAAGTTTTTCCTACTGACAAGATTACTTTTCGCAAAGATCAAATTACCCAAATCATAACAATATTAGATATTCCCGAAAATCGTGTTGGTGCAAAATTAGTTGATAGGTATCGCCGTAATGATACGCCTCCTGAAGTGTACCAGCACCTTGAATTGCTTAAACTGTCTAAAGAACATTATCGAAAAAATGGAACCGGACGCCCCACTAAAAAAGACCGTCGTGACATTGATGAATTTGGTAATGTCATTATAGAAGATGAAGAAACGGATTCCCTTTTGTAATCAGGAAAATTGTTAAGAAATTCATTATTTCCATCAAACCTAAACCATCTTTTTGTACTTTTTAAAATAAAAACCATGAGCCAAAATATCATTTTAACCCATCAAGAAATAGAACACAAAATCAAGCGAATTGCTTACCAAATCTATGAAACTTTTGTAGATGAAGAAGAAATTGTACTCGCTGGTATCACCAAAAATGGCTTTGTGTTTGCGCAAAAAATTGCTGCTGCTTTGGCTTTGATTGCTCCCATTAAAGTTTCGCTATGCGAAGTCGAACTCAACAAACACCAACCCGATTTGGCAATCCGTACTTCATTGGCGAAAGAAAACTATACCGATAAAGGCCTAGTTCTAGTGGATGATGTATTGAATTCAGGAACAACACTTATCTATGCTGTATGTCATTTTTTAGAGGTACCTTTGAAAAAATTCAAAACAGCAGTACTTATTGATAGAAACCACAAAAAATATCCTGTAAAAGCTGATTTCAAAGGGATTTCATTATCTACTTCCTTGTTTGAACATGTTCAAGTAGTTTTTGAAGACTCAGGCAACAATTATGCGTATTTAAGCTAATAACGTTGCAATGCTTTCTACTGTTGCTGTTATTGTTTTATCGTCAACAGCTATTTTATGCTGGGCTTGATTGTAATAATAACTTCTGTCAAACAAATGTTTGGCGATGAATTCTTGTAATTCGGCATCGTTTAAATCGGCAATTAAAGGACGTTTGCTTTTGTTTCTAGACAATCTTTCGAACAAAGTAGCCACTGAAGCTTTTAAATAAATAGAAATTACATCGGGTCGTTGCAACAATTCATGATTATTGGCATAACAAGGAGTTCCTCCGCCAAGGCCAAGGATTATGGTTTCTTCTTGCTCTAAAAGGGATACAAAAGCCTGGTGTTCGAGCTTACGAAAATAGACTTCTCCGTGTTTTTCAAAGAGTTCTTTTATTGTTAAATGGGTTGTTTTTTCAATATATTGATCTAGATCTATAAAAGGTATGGATGTTTTTTCAGACAGTTTATGGGCTATGGTTGACTTACCGCAACCCATATATCCTAATAAAATAATTTTTTTCATAGTAATAAAACCTTACTAATTAAGGTATTGTAGCTTTTTGATTAAAAAAGGCAAATTTATAATAAAATTGCTTTGAAACTTGAAAAAAAAGTACGTATATTTGCACCCGCATTCAAGAAACGAATTGACTCGATAGCTCAGTCGGTAGAGCACATCACTTTTAATGATGGGGTCCTGGGTTCGAGCCCCAGTCGGGTCACAATTACTGTGAACTACGCATTAGTTTCTTGAATGATTGACTCGATAGCTCAGTCGGTAGAGCACATCACTTTTAATGATGGGGTCCTGGGTTCGAGCCCCAGTCGGGTCACAAAGGTTGTTCGTCAATGCGAATGACCTTTTTTTATTTGAAGGCCATGTGGAGAAACGGTAGACTCGCCATCTTGAGGGGGTGGTGCTCGCAAGGGCGTGAGGGTTCAAATCCCTCCATGGTCACAAAAAAACATTGAATATCAATTGTTGCATTGATTTTGATTGGTATTAGTTAACCATTTTTAAAAACACTCTATTTTTAGGGTGTTTTTTTTTGCCTTCTATATTTTACTTACAATCGACAGATTTTTAAACAAAAAAACCGTTTTAAGAGTTAATCCTAAAACGGTTTTTTTTAACCATGAGCATGCTTACGTGCACTCTTTTCGCCTGTTATTTTCTTGGCTTGTCCTGGTGGAATTTTTTTTACCTTAACCACTTTAGTAGGATGATAAACGTGGTGTACTGTACAATTTTGCAAACTACTACTAAATCCTATTAAAAAAACAAGACCAGCAATTTTCCATTTTTTAGTATTCATCATTTGGGGATTTAAAAAAAGGCTAAAATAAAACCAATTTTAGGAACAAACACATCATTTTTTAAAATTTAACTGAGATTTTCTTTTTTTTATTTCTTCAACAATTCTTGCAAAGGCTTCAACTGATCCAAATCAATTTTAGATTGTTGCATAACAGACATCATATTCATAATATGGGTAGGATTCATGTCTTTACCTAATACGCGAACTACTGCAAAACCCGTTTCTTTTTGGTTGGCAAATAAAACAAATTCTTCGATATGCTCATCGGTTCCCACAAAACTTACCGAAGCACCTTCTTTGCCAGAACCAATTTTCATAAGTTGTTGGTACTTTGGATTTTTCAAGATTCCGTTCAATTTGGTGCGCTCAGTTTCGAACTCAGCCGTATTATTTGGATTGCGTTTAAAAGCCAAAATATTTATTTTTTCAAAAGACTGCAAAGCTTTTTGCTGCTCTAAAGAGAGTTTCGTTTTATCCACATTCAAAATCGAAGAAGAAATATCAAACGCTATAAAATTTTTATTTTCTGTATTTTCTACAAAATATTTTTGCAAACTCGGTTCTGAGTTACAACTACTCAACCACAGGCATAGGAAAATAGCCAATCCAACTATTGCTTTCATTTTTTCTAACTTTTTAAATTAATTGCGTTCCATTTTGAATGGTCTTAACTCTAGTTTACTCCAATTCTTTTAGTTCTTTTTTTTACTATTTAAGATTCAGAATAGGAGCTAATTACTATGTACTAATTACTAATCACTAAAGACTAGTAACTAAGCGCTACTTTTTCCCTTTGGTAGCTTTTTTCAAATCGTCTCCGCCAGGAAAACGCATTTTATCGGTCAATACCGAGATTTCATTCAAATCAAAATCGCCTGTTAAGGACATCAAGACACTGTCTTCGCCTTTTCCGCCATCGATAAACATCAATAGCTCTCTGATTTGTGTGTCTTTGGCTCCTGATTTTACTAAAATTTTAATGCTTCGACCATTATCGTTTACACGCATAAGTTCTTCTAGGTTAGCCGTTTTCATATAACGTTCAGCAGTGGCTTTCATTTCGGCTTCAACACGTGCACTTTTGGTAGTAAATACTTTTAAATTATCTAGTTTTTTGATTAAATGATAGTATTGTTGCATCTCTTTATCAGAGGCATCTACTTTGACTTTACTCATCATTTCGAACATTTTTTTATTGACAATAACCGAAGTGACATCGTCTTGACCATCAAATTTATCGAAGGCACCTTGTGCAAAAAAGGGGTTAGCAACTAGTAAAAAGACTAAAGCTAAAAATACTTTTTTCATTTCCATACTTAAACGAATTGTGCTGTTGTTTATAACTGTTGATTTCATGTTGTTTTTTGATTTACTGATTAAAAACTTTTCCTTTTGATTCATTGTATTCTTGAATGACCTGCACACTTCCTATGCCGGTGTTTACGTGACCTGATAACAAGGCTAGTGCTTTTTGAGTTTCTTTAAATGCTTCCTCGGGAGAATCATAAGTCCCCAATTCGTTGGTAGCTACACTAGTTTTGGTTTCATTGGTGGTGTAAACATACATTCCAATTCCGAGCAAAATAACAACCGAAGCCGCTAAAGACCACCAAACGGGTTTTGATGTAGCCTGCTTTTGAGTAGGGAATTCTAGTAATTCTTTAGGGTTTATTTGTTCTTTTGCTAAAGAGAAATAACCAAATAGTGGTTTGTATTGCTCTAAATGCTGCGCAACATTCGATGAAGAAAAATAATTCGTCAACTCTTTTTCCTCGGCAATACTAGTTTCTCCTTGAAAGTATTTTTCTAGAAGCGTTTCTATTTTATACAGTTCCATAACGGTGTGTTTTTAACATATGCTCTCTAATGGTTTTTCTTGCTCTAGAGAGTGCCACGCGAATGGCGGTTTCATTCATTTCTAATAATTTGGCGATTTCTTCAAACTCATAGTGTTCTACTTCTCTAAGCTGAATAATCATTCTTTGTTGTTCTGGCAATTGATCAATTATTTTAGCCACCCAATGCAAACTATCGTTGTCTTCCACTTTTTGCTGCAAGCTTGGTTCTCGATCCGTGTAATTGTTGTGTACAATTCTCAAATTGCTAGAACGTTTTGCTTTCAACTGATCCAAACAATGATTCTTAGTCATGGTCATGGCCAAGGCTTCAACGCTGGCATAACCGGACAAACTTTCATTTTTATTCCACAACTTTACCAAAATATCTTGCGTGGCATCTTCCGCCTCCTCGGTACTTACGAGTAATCGTTTGGCCAATCGAAAGACCTTGTCTTTGAAAGGAGCAATCAGTTGTACAAACTCATTTTGGTTCATTCTAAGGGTTGTTTCTAGCGGTTCCTATAAGCAAGACGAACGACAATTATTTTTGTTACAAACAATAAAAAAATAGTTTTAAAGTTAGTATTTTTACGAAAACTATTTACTATAACCAAAAAATGAAAACAAACTACAAAATTGTATTGCTATTATTTATAAGCCTTTTCCTTTTACAGAGCTGCCAAAAAGATGAGGATGATATTGCTGCACCAAAATCTTTAGAGATTCAGAACTTTATTTGGAAAGGAATGAATCAATATTATTTATGGCAAAGTGATGTTCCCAATTTGGCCGATGATAAATTCAAAAATCAAACGGAATTAAATGCCTTTCTGAAAAGCTACAGCACTCCTGAAAGTTTGTTTGAAGCCTTGAGAGTAGACAAAACCATCGATCGTTTTAGCTGGATTGTGGATGACTATGTTGCGTTGGAGCAATCCTTTCAAGGTACTACCAAAAACGACGGCGTTGATTTTGGATTGAGTTTCAAACCCGGAAGTACTACCGAAATTTTTGGTTATGTGCGATACATTATTCCTGGCTCTGATGCAGCAACCAAAGCCATCAAACGAGGAGATATGTTTACAGGAGTTAATGGAACCCAATTAACCGCCAGCAATTATCAAACATTATTATTGAATGCCGAAAGTTACACCTTGAATTTAGCCGATTATAATGGAACTACCATCGTGAGTAACGGAAAAACAGTGGCTTTAACCAAAACTGTTTTGAATGAAAATCCAATTTTTATCAATAAAGTTATCGATGCAGGAGGAAAAAAAATAGGATATTTGATGTACAACGGATTTTTTGCCAATTATGACACCCAACTCAACGAGGCTTTTGCGAGTTTAAAGTCACAAGGCATCACCGATTTGGTGTTGGATTTGCGCTATAATGGCGGAGGCTCCGTACAAACCGCGACGCGATTGGCGAGTATGATTACGGGTCAATTCACAGGAAAAGTATTTGCAAAACAACAATGGAACGAAAAAATTGAGGCTTATTTTAGCACCAACAATCCAGATGCCCTCAAAAACTTTTTTACTGATAAAATTGGAAGTACTCCAATCAATAGTTTGAATTTGACCAAAGTCTATATCATTACTTCAAAAAGCACAGCTTCTGCTAGTGAATTGGTGATCAATGGATTGAAGCCTTTTATCAATGTCATTCAAATTGGAGATGCCACAACAGGTAAAAATGTAGGTTCGATTACTTTGTATGATTCTCCAACGTTTCAAAAAGAAAATGTAAACCCTTCTCACAAATATGCTATGCAACCCTTGGTACTCAAAATTGTAAACGCTGATGGCTTTGGCGACTACCAAAGTGGATTAACGCCAACTTTCCAACAAGCTGAAACTATCAGTACTTTTGGTGTTTTAGGCGATGTTAACGAACCTTTATTAAAATTAGCGATCGGAAAAATTACAGGTACAGCAAAAGGAACACCTACTACCAAAGGCAAAACATTTGAATATTTCAAAGATGCCAAATCCATCAAAGGCTTTAGAAATGACATGTATCTAGAAACGATTCCTGAGGGGTTATTGCAATCGTTGTAAAAAAAAAATAAGGCAAATAATAAGCTCTTCTCTCAAAAAAAAAGGCGTTTTCACTAAATGAAAACGCCTTTTTTAGGTATTAGAATTAGCTCCTAATTATTAAAATAGATTCCATTTGGTCCAATTCCTACAGTTAATTCTTTTTGTAAAGCTCCAGTTAAAGAGTACACATAAGCCTTACTATTCGAAGCGAAATCCCCTCCATCGGCAATGTAAATTTTATCATTGTCAACCGCAAAACCATACATCACTCCATATTGAGAAGTAGAGGTGTAGTTAAAAATAGGTTTATCCGAAGGCTGTGTAGCCGTAATATCCATACTATATACTCCTGTATCTTTTGTGAAATAGATTTTAGAACCATAAATGTCCAAATTTTCTGCAGCTGTCAAAGCTGTTGGGAACACCACTTCAGTAACCGACTTATCCGATAATTTCACTTTCACAATTTTGCTTGCACTTCCGTAAGGTGAAGCTAACACATACAAAATACCGTTTTTTACTTCCATAGTATTGGCGCTTGATCCAACAGTTATTGGTGTTTCTAATGCCTTAGTAATTGTATTTACTACCAAAACTTTGTCGTTATTGTAGGGTTCGGTGATGTATAATTTATCACCATCCAAAACAATACGATTGGCGGTAGCATTCAAATTTATTTTGGATTCTACTTTGTAGGTAGTCAAATCAATTACAGCCACATAGTCATCGGTATTTCCTGTAGTAGGATTTACATACGAATAGGTATTCGCATTGGTCACATAGGCTTTACCATTTTTTACAACCCCATACCTTGGCGCCACTAAGTCTGTTTCAATTTTGGCAACAACTTTGAAAGTATATCGATTGACAACGGTTATTACATTAGAGCCACTTGCAATAATAAAGGCCTTATCGCCATCAAAAAAAATGGATTGCAAATATTTACCCAAAAACTCTCCTGGGTTTTCTGCTCGAAACACATCTTGCTTGAAAGTTGTCAAATCATCTCCTAAAAACGATACCGAACCGCCAGAAGAATTGCCCTCATTTAAAATAAACACACCATTATCATAATTCCCTTTGGATACATCCTCGATGTCATCGTTACTACACGACGCCAAAAAGGCAAAAGTAAAGGCTACTAACAACACTCTAGTTAACTTCATTATATTAAAATTTAAAGATTAGATACAGATTAAAATTTCGTCCAGGCATGATACGATTCTCCACACTCACATATTTTTCATTCCAAAGATTCAGTGCTTGAACTCCTATTTTTATTGGGTTTTTTTTGAAAAACTCATAATCCACGCCCAAATTTGAAACCCAATAGGAAGGAATAATAGTGTTAGGATCATTATCGGATTGGGTATAAACAAAACCATTAAACAGGAACTGATAATTAGCGTTCCATTTTTTGTAATTGTAAGCCAAAGAAGCCGTTGCTTTGTGATAAGGGACAAAAAACAATTGCTTTTGCGTGGCCTCATTTTTAGAAATGGTGTAGGCATAAGTACTGTTAATTAGCCATATACTATTTCCAAATTGTTGTTGCCAAGCCAATACCGTTTCTATTCCATAAGCGACGGCACGATCCGTATTTTGAGGAGACCAAATGCCATTATTACCAGGAACCCAACGCAACAAATCTTTAATTTTATTGTAATAGGCCGTTTGCGTCAAGCTGAAATTTTTATAAGTAAAGACATTGGCCAGTTCGCCTTGGTAAGCACTTTCGGGTTTTAAATTGGGGTTACCACCTTCTTCCCAATACAAATCGTTAAAAGTAGGGATTCTAAAATTTCGTGATACATTGGCTTTCAACTGGTACCATTTTGCCAGACGAAGGGCTGTACCATAAGAAAAAAGGAATGGCGATTGGTAATTGTTGGTAAATTCTTTTCGAATTCCCAATTCATTTTGCCATGCAGTTGACACCTCGTGTTTCAGCAAAAAAGCCCAGCTGGTAATATCGCGATGGCGATTACTAAAACCAGATCCTTTACCCTTGGTTGTATTGTGTTCCAAAATCGTATTCAACAACAAAGTTGGAGTCGCCTGAAAACTAACATCTGCTTTGGTAATCCAAGTATTCGTATGTCCAAAAGTATATTGATTGTTAGTGTTATCAGGATAATACTGATAGCCTTCGGTGAGGTAAGCCATCTTACCATTCATCGTCCATTGGTCAAAAACACCATTATACTCCAACAAATTCCGACTAAATTCATTCTTGTATTTTGTTCTAGATTCTGAGGGTGAGAGCAAAGAAACATTCCTATCAGTATTCGAAGACTGACTGTATGCTTTTAGTAGTTGCTTATCAGCGATTTTAAAACCAATAGCTGCATTGAACCCAATCACTTCATATTCTCCGTTTTCATTAAAACGCTGATTGCCTTTCCAATCAAAACGATCAAGATATGGATAATCGTTATCTGAATAGGTTCTTGAAAAACCAATTTGGGCCGACCATTTTGTTTTGGAAAAATGGCTGTTATAATGTATGCCCTGCGTATTGAAACTTCCGTAATCCAGACGTAATTGATTTGAAAAAGAACGATCAAATTGCAAGTCATTGTTCAAATGCACGGTACCACCAATAGCCCCACTGCCATAAATAACACTTCCTCCACCTCCTTTAACTGCAATCGAATTATAATCCGTTCCTGAGACAGTATTAAAATCGGTACTCCCATTCATCTGAGAATTGATGTTGATACCGTTCCAAATCACCGCAGTTTGCGATGCAGTAGTTCCCCTGAAAGCCACCGTCGAAAGCATACCACGACCGTATTCTTTAAAATACAAAACCGAATTGTAATTGAGGACATTGGTCAACAACGCACTATTTTTAGACAAAACAGCATCGTTCAAACTCAGAATGGTTTGAGAACTAGAGAATTTACGCAGTTTAGTGTCCGAAACAATTACTTCTTTGAGCGGAGTAATGGTATCATGCTGACTAAAAATCAGTTGACTGAACAGCAAGCAAAAACAAAGAAAAGATTTAATATATATCATAATTTCCTGAACCTTTTTTCCCGAAAGTTCGTTATTGATTAAGAAAAAAGGCAGGTCTCCTGGCTTGCGTCTTGTTGTTGACCTTCCCATTCCAAGGTAGAAGTTAGAAGTTGGTGGTTAGAAGTTATACTTCTAATTTTAAATTTCTAATTTCCCACTTTGAAACAGTGGTTGTGTAGATAACAACAAGCTTGATAGCTTACAGTTGCGGGTACAGCTTAGGTTTTTAACCTAATTCCCTTTTCATGCGTTTCCTAAAAAAAAGTAAAACGCAACCTTTATTCGGGTGCAAATATAGCCTTTATAAAATAAATTCAAGGATGGATTGACAAATTTATTCAAATGTAGACTTAGAACATTGTCCTCACTTTTTTAAACACAAAAGTCGATTTTTGAATTACCTTTGCTTCCATTCAAACAACAATCATGAAGAACAAACTCTTATTATTGGTGCTTTTTAGTCTGTTATTTGCTTTGGGTTCCTGCAAAAAAACAACGCAACTCCCTTCCAAAGCCAATTCAGTAGCAACAAATGAAAGGATTCAATATGCATCATGTCTTTCAATCCTTACACAAAAAGGTTATACTGTAGTTACCATAAAAAACCCTTGGCCAAAGGCTCAGCATCATTTTAAGTATGTATTGCAAGAAAAAAATGGAAATATTCCAGATAGCCTTCAAAATTATCCGATTATTCCAGTTCCATTACAAAGTATCGTAGTAACATCAACTACTAATGTTCCTTTTTTAGAAATGTTAGGTGTTGAAAAAAAGCTATTGGGTTTTCCTCATACGGATTATATTTCCTCAAAAAAAACGCGACAGTTAATCGATCAAGGCAAGGTTAAAAATGTAGGACAAAACGAAACTTTAAATACCGAACTATTGATTGATTTGAACCCTGATTTGATTGTAGCTTTTGGAATTGACAATTCAAATCCCACAATTGATAATTTACAAAAAAGTGGCTTAAAGGTACTCATTCAAGCCGATTGGATGGAACAAACGCCACTAGGAAAAGCAGAATGGATCAAACTCTATGGCGCTTTGTTTGGTAAGGAAAAAGAAGCAGCTGCTCAATTCCAATACATCGAAAAAAGTTACCAGGAAACCTTACAGTTAGTGGCTTCAAAAAAAGAAAACCCCACTGTTCTTTATGGGTCCATGTACCAAGATCAATGGTTTGTAGCCAAAGGAGAAAGCTGGGTGGCACAATTTTTAAAAGATGCCCAAACCCATTATCTATGGAAGGATACCAACGGAACGGGAAGCTTGGCTTTGCCATTTGAAAAAGTATTAGAAAAAGCGCAAAAAGCCCAATTTTGGATTGCTACGGGATCTTTTCACAGTTTAGCAGAAATGAAGCAAGCCAACCCTCATTATTCTCAATTTGAGGCTTTTAAAACCAAAAACATCTATACTTTTGAATCCAAAATTGGACCCAAAGGAGGCAATATTTACTATGAAGTATCCACCAGTCGACCTGATTTGGTTTTGAAAGATTATATTAAAATATTTCATCCCGAATTACTTCCGAAGTATCTATTTACCTTTGCCGATAAATTACAATAAATTGAAGTTTCCTTATAAACATAGTATTCTTTTTACAATCTTAAGTATCGGATTGGTTGGGCTTTTTGTACTCAACATATGTTATGGTGCTATCGCTATTCCTGTAAAAGAAGTGGTGAAAAGTCTGCTAGGTCAATCTGCTTCCAAAGACACTTGGGAATACATTATCCTAAATTATCGTTTGCCCAAAGCCATTACCGCTGTATTGGTAGGAATGGGGCTATCGATGAGCGGCCTGTTGATGCAAACGCTGTTTAGAAATCCAATGGCAGGCCCCTACGTATTAGGACTGAGTTCTGGTGCGAGTTTGGGGGTGGCTTTCGTGATTTTGGGTGCTGGTTTTTTACCTTCTTTTTTAAGTCCTCTTTTACTTTCCAATTATGGTGTCGTTTTAGCTTCAACCCTAGGAAGTAGTAGTGTTTTATTACTGGTACTCATCGTATCCCAAAGGTTGCGAGACACGATGGCGATACTCATAATTGGCTTGATGTTTGGCAGTTTTACCTCGGCCATAGTGGGAACATTGACCTATTTTAGTACAGCGGAACAATTGCAAAAATTCACCTTCTGGTCGCTGGGAAACTTAGGAAATTTATCTTGGGAATCGGTGTGGATTTTGAGTCTGTGTGTCGGCATTGGATTAACCCTAAGTGCCTTTAGTATTAAACCGCTTAACGCTTTGCTTTTGGGTGAAAATTACGCCAAGAGTATGGGACTCCACTACAACAAAGCGCGATTGATTATTATTATAGCTACTAGTATTCTAGCCGGAAGCATTACTGCTTTTGCTGGCCCCATTGCTTTTGTGGGATTAGCTGTCCCACATATCGCCAAATTGACCTTTCAAACCAGCAATCATCGCATTTTATTTTGGAGTACACTCCTTTTAGGCGCAGGTATTATGTTGGTTTGCGATATAGTTACACAAGTCCCCGGCACCGAAGTGAGTCTACCCATTAATGCGGTGACTTCTATCTTAGGAGCTCCTGTGGTAATTTGGCTATTGGTTAGAAAACAAAAAATGATGGGCTAATGGAAAATAAAATTATCCTTCAAACCCAATCGATAAGTATTGGATATCAAAACAAAAAAGGTAACACTTTTGTTGCTAAAGCCGTTTCTATAGCGCTAAAAAAAGGAAAATTAACGGCTTTGATTGGTGCTAATGGCATTGGAAAATCAACACTTTTAAAAACCATTACTGGAATTCAAAAACCTCTTGAGGGTGATGTACAATTACACGGTAAAAATATAGCAGCCTACAGTATTTCCGATTTGTCACTAGAAATGAGCTTGGTTTTGACCGAAAAATTACCTCCTAGTAATTTAACTGTGTATGAATTGGTGGCGTTAGGACGTCAGCCTTATACCAATTGGTTGGGAACTTTGACCCAAGAAGATAAAAATCAAGTTGAAAAAGCGTTGTCGCTTACTCAAATCAGTCATTTGGCCGATAAAAAGCATTATCAAATCAGTGATGGGCAATTGCAAAAAGTACTCATTGCACGCGCCTTAGCCCAAGACACGCCTTTGATTATTTTGGATGAACCCACAACGCACTTGGATTTGCTACACAAAGTGTCGCTATTGAAATTACTCAAAAAGCTCACTCACGAAACGGGAAAATGTATTCTTTTCTCCACGCACGATATTGATATGGCGATTCAATTGAGTGACGAAATGATTATAATGACTCCAGAAATCGTTGTGCAAGATGAACCTTGCAATTTGATTGCGAAAGGAAATTTCAATACACTTTTCAAAGACGAACATATTGTTTTTGACCCTGAAAAAGGGAAGTTTGTGATTAGTGATTAACACAAAACTTGAAATAAAACATATAAGTCATTGAAGTTTTTATGAATTGGTATGCTTATTTTGAACCATAATAAGGCAAATAAGGACATAGAAGTTATTTTTGAATACGCTTCTAAAAATTTAACCGCAAAGATCGCAAAGATTTACGCAAAGGGCGCAAAAAATTAAAAAATATAAGTCAAAACAGTTTTTTGAATTGGGCTATTTATTTTGAACCATTTAAGGCAAATAATGACATAGAAGTATCCATCTGTGAAAATCTGTGGAATTTGTGTCTAAAAATTTAACCGCAAAGATCGCAAAGATTTACGCAAGGGGCGCAAAAAATTAAAACATATAAGTCAAAACAGTTTTTTGAATTGGGCTATTTATTTTGAACCATTTAAGGCAAATAATGACATAGAAGTATCCATCTGTGAAAATCTGTGGAATTTGTGTCTAAAAATTTAACCGCAAAGATCGCAAAGATTTACGCAAGGGGCGCAAAAACAACTAAATAACTTCGTGTTGCTTCGTGCCTTCTTCGTGCTGCTTTGTGGTAAAAAATTAACGGCTAAGTTTACAATTTGCTTTTTAAGTTATGCCAACCTCCACCATTGTAAACTTTGGTATAGCCACTGGCTTTTAAGATGCTTTTGGCAGAAGCACTTCGCATACCTGAGGCACAGCAAGTAATAATGATTTGGTTTTTATTTTTCAATTGATCTAAATTTTGTTGTAACTCATTAACTGGAATATTGAGAGCACCTTGAATATGCCCTCCACGGAATTCTCCATTGCTGCGTACATCAACGATTAGAGCACCTTGTTGAAGTAAGGATTTATAGTTTATGGCTGGAACTAGACCCAAAAGGCGTTGTAAGAAAGGTATCATTTTAATCGATTTTGTTTTGTAAGGATTGATAAAAATTCACATTCAACCAAGAACCGCCATTCAGACACTCTATTCCTTGTTGTGAAAGATACGACTCTGCCTGACCACTGCGTCCACCAGAAGCACAACATAAAATTAGTGGAGTAGCTAAAGTTTTGATTTCCTCTAGGCGTTCTGGGATTTCATTTAGTGGAATATTGATAGACGTAGCAACATGCCCGCCCATAAATTCCTCTCGGGTTCTTACATCTACAATGGTGCCGTGGTTTTCTTTAATGAAATGTTCTAGTGTCATAAGTATTCAATTTTGTTTTTGTTTGAGTAGGGCAAAAGTAAAGGTACAAAATGGGTTTTTGAGTAACAATTGTTACACAATTAAATAATTTTTGGATTCTCGTAGGGATAGATCTAGACCTGTTTCAATATTATATGTATTGATAATATGTTGTAGTTTATGTGTAGGGTTTCTACAGATGCGTAAGGGATGGAAGCGGCATCCTCTTGTGGCGGGGTTCGACCCAAGAGATATAGTGTACAGCCCGACAGCACCGTAGCTTGCGGAGGTGGTGATACGCCCAAAAGATAGCATTGTTAAATAAAATCGTAAATCCTAATTCGTAAATCTGAAATAAATTATCTTTGCCGTCCCGAACGGTCGGGAGAAAAACGAGAGAGATGAAATTTGATTTATTACAAAAAGATACACAGTCTAAAGCAAGAGCGGGTAGTATTACTACCGATCACGGGGTAATTGAAACCCCTATTTTTATGCCTGTGGGAACTGCAGGAACGGTAAAAGGAGTGCATCAACGCGAATTGGCAGACGATATTAATCCGGATATTATTTTAGGAAACACCTATCATTTATACCTGCGTCCGCAAACCGATATTTTGGAAAAAGCGGGTGGTTTGCATAAATTCATCAATTGGGAACGTCCTATTTTGACAGATTCTGGAGGATATCAAGTCTATTCTTTGTCTGCCAACCGAAAAATTAAAGAAGAAGGGGTCAAGTTCAAGTCACATATTGATGGGTCGTATCATATTTTTACCCCTGAAAATGTAATGGAGATTCAGCGTACTATTGGAGCAGATATTATCATGGCTTTTGATGAATGTACGCCTTACCCTTGTGATTATCGCTACGCACAACGTTCCATGCACATGACGCACCGTTGGTTGGATCGTTGTATCAAGCATTTGGAAAAAGTGCCTTATAAATATGGATTTGAGCAGTCGTTTTTCCCTATTGTACAAGGAAGTACGTATAAGGATTTACGCCGCCAATCCGCAGAATACATTGCCAATGCGGGACAACAAGGTAATGCTATCGGTGGACTTTCAGTAGGAGAGCCTGCAGAAGAAATGTATGCGATGACCGAAGTGGTATGCGAAATCTTGCCCGAAGACAAACCGAGATATTTGATGGGGGTGGGAACACCAATTAATATTTTGGAAAACATTGCTTTAGGAATCGATATGTTCGATTGTGTGATGCCTACTCGTAACGCTAGAAACGGAATGTTGTTTACCGCCAATGGGTCTATCAATATTAAAAATAAAAAGTGGGAATCCGATTTTTCTCCAATTGATGAAATGGGAATTACTTATGTAGATACTTTTTATACTAAAGCTTACTTACGCCATTTGTTTGCTTCGAATGAAATGCTTGGAAAGCAAATTGCTACGATTCATAATTTAGGATTCTATATGTGGTTGGTTCGTGAGGCAAGAAAACATATCTTAGCGGGCGATTTTAGACCTTGGAAAGAAATGATGGTCAAAAACATGAGCCAGAGATTATAAAAAAAATAGGAAGTTAGAAGTTAGAAATTAGAAGTGTCGGGAGACCAACAAATTTCTAGCCTCTAACTTCTAACCTCTAACCTCTAACTTTAAGAAATGAAATTGACCATAATTGACAAATACATTCTCAAGCGCTACTTGGCGACTTTTGCTGTAATGTTATTATTATTTATCCCGATTGGAATAGTAATTGATGTTTCGGAGAAAATCAATAAAATGCTAGAGAACAAAATTCCGTTTTGGGATATAGCGACCTATTATTATAATTTTACCATTTATTTTGCCAATTCACTTTTTCCGATATTTTTGTTTTTGTCAATCATTTGGTTTACTTCCAAATTGGCCAATAATACTGAAATTATTGCCATTTTAGGCTCTGGTATTTCGTTTACTCGATTTTTACGTCCTTATATTATTGGAGCTTCCATCGTGTCTGTTTTGGTGTTGTTGATGGGCTTTTTCTTGGTGCCCTCTGCCAGCGAAGGATTTAATAATTTTAGGTACACTTACCTAAAAGGAGGAGGGAAAGAAGCCATGCGTGGGGACAATACCGATGTGTACCGACAAATTAACGATCACGAATTCATTTATGTGAATAGTTTTAATCCAGAAACCAAAATGGCTTTTAATTTTTCGCTAGAGAAGTTCAAAAAAGAACAGCTGGTGTCTAAAATGACGGCGAGTAGAATCAAGTGGAATCCAAAAGATAGTACCTACACGTTGTATGATTATACGAAACGAACTGTTGGTACAATGGGCGACGTGATTGAGAAAGCTCCTGAGAAAAAATTTCACTTTGCTTTTGATTTAGAAGACCTTACTCCAGTTGTATATATTGCAGAAACCTTGAATCTTTCGCAACTCAATGCTTTTATTGAAAAAGAACGTAAAAGAGGATCCTCTACAATCAATACCTATTTAGTAGTCTTATATAAAAAATACAGTGTACCGGTTTCAGCCTTTATTCTTACGGTAATTGCAGTTTCGGTTTCTGCTATGAAACGCAGAGGCGGCATGGGTACCAATTTAGCCATCGGAATTGCAATTGCTTTTGCCTTTGTTTTCTTTGATAAAATATTTGGTACCATAGCTGAGAAATCTTCTTTTTCTCCTTTATTAGCTGTATGGTTGCCCAACATTTTTTTCGGAATATTAGCCATTTATTTATTACGCAATGCCAAACGATAAGTTAAAAAGTTACTTGAACCTTCATTTAATTGTTTTTATTTGGGGTTTTACAGCCGTTTTAGGTGCCTTAATTACCATCAATGCCGATTTTTTAGTTTGGTATCGAATGTTATTTGCCGCTCTTTTTTTAGGAAGCTTTTTGTTGTTGAAGAAAATTCCTTTTCAAATTTCCTTTAGTGCAGTACTGAAATTGATTTTTGTTGGATTGCTAATTGCTTTACATTGGATAACTTTCTTTGAATCGATAAAAGTCTCAACTGTCTCTATAACCTTATCTGTGTTCTCTTTAGGTGCTTTTATTGCTTCCATTTTAGAACCTCTTTTCTATGGGAGAAAAATCCTTTGGTATGAAGTGTTTTTCGGTTTAGTAATTATTGCAGGTTTGGCTTTGATTTTGCAAGTTGAAATCAATTATTTGCATGGAATGTTGTTAGCGTTAGTTTCAATTGTTTTAGGGGTAGTGTTTACCTTATTTAACGGAAAATTAATTGAGCACCATGAACCATCGGTTATTGCCTTTTATGAATTTTTATCTGGCTTTGTTTTTATAAGTATTTACTTTATTTTTAATGGTTCCTTTTCGGCAGATTTTTTTATTTTAACTCCAAAAAATTGGATTCTGATCTTGCTCTTAGCTTCGATTTGTACCGCTTATGCTTTTACGGCATCGGTAAAAGTGATGCGACGATTAACGCCTTATACTGTGATGCTTACCACCAATTTGGAGCCTGTTTATGGTATTATTTTAGCCTATTTTATTATTGGAGGCAAGGAAAAAATGAGTACCGAATTTTATATCGGCGCCTTGATAATAGTGATCACCGTAATACTAAACGGAGTCATTAAGCACTATCTGGAAAAAGGCAAAAACAATAGCTAATTATGATTTAATTGCGAGTTAAATAAAAAATAATCTTTTGAAACGATTTTAAATTTTTACATTTGCACATCCAATTACAAAATTATACAAACGCAAAAATCCTATGGAATATTTAGATTTTGAGCTACCCATAAAAGAATTAGAGGAGCAGTTAGAAAAATGCGTCATTATCGGTAAAGAGTCAGAGGTTGATGTTACCGCAACTTGTAATGAAATTAACAAGAAGTTAGTAGAGACCAAAAAAAATATCTATAAGAACTTGACGGCTTGGCAACGTGTACAACTGTCCAGACATCCAAATCGCCCTTATACTTTAGACCATGTTCGAGCACTTTGTGGTGATACCTTTTTGGAATTACACGGGGATCGTGGTTTTAAAGATGATAAAGCGATGATTGGTGGTTTAGGAAAAATAGGTGGACAATCCTTTATGATTGTAGGACAACAAAAAGGATACAATACCAAAACCCGTCAATACCGCAACTTTGGTATGGCCAATCCTGAAGGCTATCGCAAAGCCCTTCGATTAATGAAAATGGCTGAAAAATTTGGCATTCCTGTGTTGACACTAGTTGACACTCCCGGTGCATATCCAGGTTTGGAAGCGGAAGAGCGAGGGCAAGGAGAAGCGATTGCAAGAAATATTTTTGAAATGGTACGATTAAAAGTGCCTATCATTACAGTAATCGTTGGTGAAGGGGCCTCTGGTGGAGCTCTTGGAATTGGCGTTGGTGATCGCGTTTACATGTTGGAAAATACTTGGTATTCTGTAATTTCACCAGAATCCTGTTCGTCTATTTTATGGAAAAGTTGGGAGTACAAAGAGCAAGCTGCCGAGGCTTTGAAATTGACTTCTTCAGATATGAAAAAGCAAAAACTAGTAGACGATATCATTCCTGAACCATTGGGTGGAGCCCATTATGATAGAGAGACAACATTTAAAACGGTAGAGCATTATATCTTGAAAGGATATAACGAATTGAAAGACTTATCAACAGCCGATTTAATCGCTCAAAGGATGGATAAATACAGTAAAATGGGTCATTTTAAAGAATAATATCTTACAAAATATTTTAAAGTCCGAAGCCTTTGGGTTTCGGACTTTTTTTATGGTTATCAACAAAAAACTATTAGTTATAAACATATTTTTGTAATAACTCTATAGCGCAACATTTCTATTTTTTTCTAAATTCGCTGCATGGAAAATTTTAAAGCAATAAGCCCTATCAAAGTGGATAAATCCACTATTATTAACCTGGAAAAAGGAAAGTTACCGCCACAGGTCCTCGATTTAGAGGAGGCCGTGTTAGGTGCAATGATGATCGATAAAAAAGGTGTAGATGAGGTTATTGATATTTTACAACCCGATGCCTTTTACAAAGAGGGCCACAAACATATTTTTGAGGCGATTGTACAACTCTTTACTGAGTCACAACCAATTGACTTATTAACAGTTTCGGCTCAACTCAAAAAGAACGCCAAATTAGAGCTTGCAGGTGGTGATTTTTACCTTATTCAGCTCACCCAAAAAATATCGTCTTCGGCACATATCGAATTCCATTCGAGAATCATTTTGCAGAAGTACATTCAACGTAGTTTAATTCGTATTTCATCTGAAATTATCGAAGAATCGTATGATGAAACAACCGACGTATTCGATTTGTTAGACAAAGCCGAATCCAAATTATACGAGGTTACTCAAGGAAATGTGAAACGTAGTTCGGAAACGGCACAAAGTTTAGTACTCCAAGCCAAAAAGCGAATCGAAGAAATTGCGGGTCAAGAAGGTTTGAGTGGTGTGGCCACTGGTTTTGAAAAGCTAGACAAAGTAACTTCGGGCTGGCAACCTTCGGATTTGATTATTATTGCGGCTCGTCCAGGTATGGGTAAAACGGCTTTTGTATTATCGATGGCTAGAAATATTGCAATTGATTTTCAAAAACCAGTAGCCGTATTTTCGCTAGAGATGTCATCCGTTCAGTTAATCACGCGTTTGATATCCTCCGAAACGGGATTGTCTTCCGAAAAACTACGTACCGGTAAGCTCGAAAAACACGAGTGGGAGCAATTGAGTACCAAAGTGAAGAATCTAGAGAAAGCGCCTTTGTTTATAGATGATTCTCCTTCGCTTTCTATTTTTGATTTGCGTGCGAAATGCCGTCGTTTGGCCTCTCAACATGGTATCAAACTGATTATTGTCGATTATTTGCAGCTGATGACTGCTGGAGGTAACGGAAAAGGAGGCGGAAACCGTGAACAAGAGATTTCAACCATTTCTAGAAATTTAAAAGCTTTAGCAAAAGAATTGAACGTGCCTGTAATTGCCCTTTCACAATTATCGCGTGCGGTGGAGACTCGTGGTTCTAGTAAACGTCCTTTGCTTTCGGATCTTCGTGAATCGGGTGCGATTGAGCAAGATGCGGATATTGTTTCTTTCATTTATCGTCCCGAATACTATAAAATTGATGAATGGGACGATGAAGAGCAATCACCTACAGCAGGACAAGCCGAATTTATCATTGCGAAGCATAGAAATGGTGGACTAGAAAACGTACGATTGAAATTCGTAGGTAGTCTTGGTAAATTTGACAATTTAGAGGATTATAGTAGCGGTTATGATGATTTGCCCTCGAGTATGAATCATGAGGATTTTACCAAAAATCTACCTTCGCCCAATGAAGCTTTTGGAAGTACTTTCAATAATGATCCAGAAGACGATAGCGACGTACCGTTTTAATATTTTTTCAAAAGAAAATTCTTCCTAATTGTATCTTTTGAAAGCTAAAAAAGTTTTATTTTAGCCTAAACTATTATGAACTATAAAATTTAGTAACACTATGACCGAAGAAAAATTTCCTGGAAAAATTGAAATCACCTTACCAACCGCACAAGAATGGGTAAAAAAATACAAAGCACCAAAGGCAGAAGACAATTCAAAAAAAGTCGATGCTTATTTAATTCCGCTGGAATCTTTACAAAAAGTAATGGATCAAAAAATTGATGCTGTTCGTGCTTACAAAGGCATTAATGATGCAGGTGAAGAAACCTTGATGTTGGTAGGAACAGTCTTGGATAGCAAAACAGGGATTTATGTAGATGTTTTCCCAAATGGAATTGGAAATGCGGAATCTGGCGATACCGAAATTGTGTATGATGGTACTGTACCATGTCCGCCAAATGGAGACCCCAATAGTCCAATGAATACGTAATATGAATGGATTTTATGGATATTGTGTTTACGTTGGGTACTTTTTTTTAGTACTAAATGTTGCATTATATACCATTAGTTTTTTTCAAGGAAAAAAAGCTAATGGTTTTTTTATGGTCTATTTGTACTTTAACTTTCTCATGAATGCAGTCATGCATCTGTTGTACATGCTGCATAAAGACAATTTGATCGTGATGAACTTCTTTTTTATTGGAGATATGGTTTTGTTGGGATTGTTTTATGCCTCCATTCTTAAAAATAAAACACAAGAAAAAGTGGTAAAGAGCAGCGTAGTGATCGTTTTGTTGTTACTGTTGGTACAAATAATGAGGGAACCAGACCAATTATTCAAATTCAATTTGTTCGAAATTGCCATAACTTGCTTGGCAACGATACTGTTTGCTTTGATGCATTTGTACAATATGTTGACAGGTAAAAAAGTATATTATTTTTTTACGATAGGACTTCTTCTTTATTTATGCAGTAGTACTATTCTTTATTTAGTAGGTGGCTTAACGATTAACTTATCAAATAGTATGAAGTTAATTACATGGAATTTGAATGCCATTTTGATAATTATTTATCATCTTTTTATTTTATACGAATGGAAAGTGAGTTATTTTACTACTAAAAACGAATAGCCTTATTTTTTTATAAAGGCAAACGAATGAGTTAAAAAAAATAAAGTTAGCTACAACCTGAGCGTTATCGAATTGGCGGAGCAATTACACAAACTAACACAAATTAGAGTATCATAAATAGCACAAATCTGCCAAAGAAAGATACAATTCGTGTCATTCAAATTTTACTATCACAAATAGTAGTGCGTAGTAGTGTCATTCTATCTAACACTTTTTTAATCTTTTAAAATCAGCGAATCAGCGGTAAACAAAGTTAGCCAAGCTGCCATCAACGATTTTCCACTTTCTTGAAATTTGTGTTAATTTGTGTAATCTGTGTCATTTTATTTCTCGCCAAGTCGCCAAGTTGCAATGCTATCTAACTTTTTTTTTAATCTTTGAAAATCAGCGCATCAGCGGTAAACAAAGTTAGCCATGTGAAAAAAAAAAATAGGGAGTTTGCCCTAGTTTTTTAATTGAAATGGGTGCGGTTTTATGATAAATACACTACTTTTGACTTTTAGTAGTGCATAATTAAATACCACTTATTTCATGGAAACAGCCTCCATTTCAGAAAAAGAAATTGTTCTAGTTATTTTATATACGTCCTTCTTTTTTATGATTTTGGCAGTGGTACTGATTGTATTCTTCTATTTTTCTAGAAAAAAAATCATTCAAAAAGAAATTGAAAAGAAAAATAGTGAAATAGCCCATCAGAAGGAGCTTTTGAAAGCCATGATCGAAACGCAAGAAACGGAACGAAAACGCATTGCCCAAGACTTGCACGATGATATTAGTTCAAAGCTGAATGTAGTGGCTTTGAATGCCCATTTGTTAACTACACCAAATCTCTCATTAAAAGAATTAGAGGAAATTAAATCGAATGTCATCACCTTGACAGGAAAGGCTCTAGAAAATTCAAGAAAGATTGCGCATGATTTATTGCCCCCAGTGTTAGAGAAATTTGGATTAGATGCAGGTGTAGAAGAGTTGTGTATGGAGTTTAGCTCTGCCAAAGGAGTTCAAGTGGTGTATAATAACGAAGTCACATTCGATGAAGCTGAAACGCGAAGACATTTGCATGTCTTTAGAATTCTGCAAGAACTATTAAATAATTCCATTAGACACGGAAAAGCCACAAATATGACCGTTAGTTTTGTGCAACAGGGCCACTATACTAAATGTTTGTATACCGATAACGGAGTTGGTTTTGATGAAACCAATGAAGCACATCAAAAAGGATTAGGATTGAAAAATATAGAGAGTAGAATTTCTTTTTTGAAAGGAAGTTTGTCTTTTCAATCAGAAGTAAATCAAGGAGTACAAGTTGAATTTGTTTTTTAAGTATGAATCAAACCATTAAAATAGTATTAGTTGACGATGAAGAATTGTTTCGAAAAGGCTTGTCGTTCATTTTAGGACGCGAGGCTAATTTTGACATTGTTCATGAAGCCTCCAACGGTCAGGAATTGATTGATTTCCTGAATACCACTGAGGTATTGCCTGATATTGTCATTACGGATTTAAAGATGCCTGGTTTGAATGGAGTAGAGGTCACTAAAATCATACATAAAGAATTTCCAGATATTAAAATTATAGCCTTAACCAGCTATGATACCAAGTCGTTTGTTGCGAATATGATAGATGTGGGTGCCGTTTCTTATATGGTTAAAAATGGTTCTCCTACAGAATTAATTAAAACCATAAATGAAGTGTATTCCAAGGGATTTTATTATTCTGAACAAGTACTTAAAGTGGTTCAAGAAGTAGTATTGTCTGGGAATAAATTAAAATGCAGTTTGGATAAATCATTGCTCTCTGAAAGAGAAATTGAAGTATTGCAATTGATTTGTCTGCAAAAAAATGCCGCCGAAATTGGCGAAGTGTTATTCATCAGTCCAAGAACTGTAGAAGGACATCGAAATAATTTACTGCTTAAAACCGATTCAAGAAATGTGGCAGGACTGGTAGTGTATGCTATACAAAACGAATTGGTGAAATTATAACTGATTTTCAGTTATCCTCTCACCAATTACTATTCAAAACAATTCTTTATTCTTTTAAAATTGCTCCCTCAGGATTCATTCTTACTTTTTGTTTGAGGCCGTCTTTTTGAATTTTTACCCAATATTCTTGTTTTTCGACGGTTTCTTGTTCTTGATTATAAAAATACTTACTATTTACTATGGACCATCCTGGGTAATTTCGGCTCACACTAGCTCTAACTTTGCTGGGTATTTGAATCGCTTTATACGTTTCTTCAACGCGCTGTAAAACTAAATTCGCATCATAGTATGCATTTAATTCTCCTTTGGCACAGTAAATTTTTACCACCACAGCTTCACCTTCAGTATAGGTAATGTTTGAGTTGAAGTGTAAAAATGCTTCTTCTAATTTTTTTACCGTTCCTTCGGCAGACGCATCATTTTTGTAATTGCTGTTCTTGTGGAGAGCAATTCCTTCATTTTTTTTAGCAGAAAGTGAAGCGCTATCATCAATTTCAATAAAATAAGTTTTTTGACTATACATAATAGTAGTCAACAACAAAACAACTAATGGTAAAACAATCTTTTTCATAATACAATCTTTTAATTATTTATTTGAGTAAATAAGTAGGTTGGATTGTGAAAAAAAAACAGCTTTTACTCTTGTGAAAAGAGGCTTTAACTCAAGAGAAATTGAAAAGATAAAACATAAAAGCTGATCAAAAGAATGATGAGCAAAACAATGCCTATTTTTCTAAAAGTGTTTGAATTTTCCAAATCGATTTGGTTTTGATCTAGGTGGTTAATAATGTATCTCATAGTTTTTTTATTTATAGTTCAAATGTAGAAGTATCGTTTAAAATGGAAATACGCAATTCTACCTGATTTTGAATCAATTGTAGTTTTTTTAACCCAGATTCCGCATTAGACTTCGTAGCGAAACTGAATTATTCAATAAAAGCAAGAGCTCACGGACTATTATTGAAGAATGAAACAACGTTCAGCGAATACCTCTGTAAAATATATACCAATGAGCTAATACTTTTGTATTTTGAATTTAAAAATAGGAGAATCAAGCGTAGCGTATCTTGAACTCCTCTCAAAAAATATAAACTCGTGAAAAAAGCTCTTGCTTTTGAAGAAGAAATTCATTCACTGAACTCCTCTAAAAAATAAAAAAATGGTGAAGTAATTTAGTTGTAGTAGATTTCTAATGCGGAATCTGGGTTTAAATAAAAGGAGATAGGAGTTGTTATAAAAAGTAAGTATTTTCAGAGCAAACTCATGAGTTTAGAATAATAATTACCCACAACCGAGGGATAGCGAATAGGCGAAGCAATTACACAAACTAACACAAATTTTACTATCACAAATAGTAGTGGGTAGTAGTGTCATCCTATCTAACTTTTTTTATTCTTTGAAAATCAGCGCATCAGCGGTAATAAAGTTAGCCGTACTGCCGTCAAAGTTTTTCCGCTTTCTTGAAATTCGTGGTCATTTTTTTTTAACTCATGCATTTGCCCTGTAAGTATTTTGTAAAAGCTCTTATATATTAATTATTACTTTTATCTTTGAGATTTAGTAACATTTGTATGACCATCAAATCATTTTTTATTGGTATAGCATTATTGGTTTCCGTTGTTGGCAAAGCGGGATTTCTTTTATTGCCCATGGACGAAACGGCCCAGCAAAATCATTTAAAAGCGTATGGCATCACCTATTGGTGTTTGGATAAAAACTACAAAGCCAGTTGGTTGCTCAATTATAGAGGTGGCTCTTTTTTGCTGCCAGATGCCCCAGAAATCAGGAAAGAATGCCAAATTCGAGGCGTGAGCTTTGAAGTGTTATCGGATAGTGAGGAAACCGATTTGCTGAATCTCATTGCAAGTCCTTCCCAAAATATGGAATCGGTTTTGTTAGAGAAAGCGCCAAAAATTGCGGTATATACGCCAAAAGGGAAGCAACCTTGGGATGATGCTGTGACGCTAGTGCTAACTTATGCTGAGATTCCATTTACAGCAGTTTATGATGAAGAAGTTTTATCCGATCAATTGCTGTTGTACGATTGGTTACATTTGCATCATGAAGATTTTACCGGTCAATATGGTAAATTTTATGGAGCTTATAAGAATACGCCCTGGTACATTGATCAAAAAAAAGAGGCCGAAGCTTTGGCAAAGAAGTTGGGGTATACTAAGGTATCCGAAGAAAAAGGAGCTGTGGCACAAAAAATTAGCCATTTTGTAATTGGAGGGGGATTTATGTTTGCCATGTGTTCCGCAACCGACAGTTTCGATATTGCCTTAGCAGCTCATGGAATTGATATTTGTGAAGCAATGTTTGACGGTGATGCCAGTACTCCGAACTATCAATCCCAATTAAAGTATGAGCATTCTTTTGCTTTCAAAAATTTTACTTTGGAACGCCGCCCCGAGTTTTATGAATTTTCAGATATTGATATGACTGGAAGGAGAAAGATTCCGATGGAGAAAGATTATTTTACCTTAATGGAATTTTCTGCCAAGTGGGACCCCATACCCAGTATGTTATGTCAGAATCATACCCAATTGATTAAAGGATTTATGGGGCAAACAACCGCTTTCGATGCTGAATTGGTCAAATCGAATATCCTTGTGTTAGGGAGTTGTGAACTCAATGGTGAAGCACGCTATATTCACGGCCAAAAAGGAAAAGGCATGTTTACCTTTTATGGCGGACATGATCCAGAGGATTTCCAACACCAAGTCGGCGATCCTGCAACGGTTCTTGATTTGCATCCCAATTCACCAGGATATCGGCTAATCTTAAACAATGTTTTGTTTCCCGCCGCAAAGAAAAAAAAGTTAAAAACCTAATCAATAGCCTTCCGTATTGGAATTTGGAATTTGGAATTTTCTTCTCTTGACTCTCTTGTTTTGGAATTTTTATTTTGGAATTTGAATTTTGGAATTTCTCCCTATCTATATTCAATTACAATCCCAATTGAAACGGTCTGTGGTATTAAAGATCCAATTCCATCCAAATCGGAATGTGGTCGGAGATTTTCCTAGCTTCTTGCAAAGAAGGAAAGCTTTTGTAAAAATGAATGACCCCTCCGTTTTTCTTTTGAACCGGTTTGGAATACCACATGTTGTCGAATTCAGAGGCAAGATGTTGCCCGTTTTTGGATTGTTTTTTTAGCGATGTTTTTTGATTGCGCAGTAGTGAGGTATACCCCATTTTTTTTAAAGGGTTAAAAACACTATGCGATTGGGGACAATTGAAGTCGCCTACAAAAATCAGATTCAATTGAGGATACTGAGCCGGTAAGAATTTGAAATATTTGATTTCAGTTTCCGGTTGTTTGCTTTTGGTAATGGCGTGAAAATTCACCACAGTAAATAGTTTCTTTTGGTAGGCAAAAGTGGCATAAAAAGGTTCGCGGTCAATGGCTAAATGGTAGCGCTGTTCCAACCACGGGCGCCCGATTTTTTGGAGCTGCGCTGTTTTCCAAAGAAACGCATAGCGCTCGGTTTTGTAGGCACTGCTACTGGTTGGGTTGCTAATGACATAGTCCCATTTTGCTCCTTTTCGGTTCAATTCGTCTGCCAACAACGCCACAGCTTGAGCCCCACCATCACCAGCCACTACTTCTTGAATAGCCACGAGATCAAAATCCTTTAAGGTTTGCGCCATAAACGCCACCTCATTTACCGATTTCGATTTCCCCAAATTTTCAATGTTCCAAGAGACAAGTTTGATTTGAGCAAAAGAGAGGGAGGTGAGGAGGAGAAATAGAATATAGAAAAGTCTAAGCATAAAATAAAATTTACTACAAGAGGTAATACAACAAATTTTTTGTGTTAAACTCTGTACTCAATTAAAAACAAAATGTACTTTTTAAATTAGATAACGACCCTCTAAAATTATTTCCATCAACAGGATAATCGATGCCTTTAATTCTGACTTTATCCGTGAATTGATGAAAATCCCATCTTAAATGTAAAGATTCTGTTTTTCTACTATACGAAGCAACCCACAGTGGATAATCATTAAAATCTCTTTGTAGATAACTGGTATAAAACTTATGTCCAGTATAGATGATGGGCTTAACTCCAAAATGTTCCTCAGCCAACTCTAACCATTTTTTTAACCCTTCTACTAACTTTTTATTACCATGTATGCTTTGCTTTTCTATATCTAAAACAGGTATCAAATTTCCTTCAGATAACCTTACTTGATTTTTGAAATTTTCAAATTGAGCAACTGGATCCTGATTTGGGCGGTAATAATGGTAGACTCCAATAATATAATTGGTTTTTTTAAGATGATTCCAATATTCCTCAAACTTTCTATCTTTGGAATTAGTTCCCATTGTAGCTCTTATGAAGATAAATTCTATAGGATGATGGGTTTGCTCAAATTTTTTCCAGTTGATGTTCCCTTGATAATGCGATAAATCAATGCCAAAAACATAGTCAGTATTTGTCATATTCAGGTTTTCCAAGTCATTCGCATTTCGATCATTTCTCTTAAAAACAATAAAAAAAGTGATTAACAGTCCAAGTGAGGTAATCGCTAGGAGATTG
The DNA here is from genome assembly GCF_051547125.1 of Flavobacterium sp. RSSA_27. Taxonomy (NCBI): domain Bacteria; kingdom Pseudomonadati; phylum Bacteroidota; class Flavobacteriia; order Flavobacteriales; family Flavobacteriaceae; genus Flavobacterium; species Flavobacterium sp. RSSA_27. The sequence goes on along the minus strand of NZ_JBPTTN010000008.1, from coordinate 25,731 downwards.
ATGGTTTTTTGTTTGACATTTACTACCTTTTTATTAGATTCTAAAAAATAGAAAATTAAACTAATAATAAATATAAGCACAAATATTCCTATGATTATGGATATTTTTGGATGAGTACAAACAAAACGACTTGCTTGTTTAAATAGATTTGTTAATTTTAAAGGGATCATTGTTGTTTATTCAAAAGTAATTTTGTTTTTTTTGTAATCAATTGAAACTTTTCCAAAACGAGCAAGTGCAGATTGGCCCAATAATAATGGTGCATCATTATTGTGAACTACTGAAGCTTTTACATTGTTTAAAAGGTTGTTCCCAATTTTTACCGTTTTTAAATTTATAATTGTCCCCTCTGCAATAGATCCATCAGCAATTTGATATTGTTGAGTACCTAAAATATCTTCTTTTTCAAGTGTTCCTTGTTTGTATAAAAACATGGCTTCAGTTTCAGATATTGTTATGTCAGATGCACCAGTATCAAATATGAATTTCATTGAACTTCCGTTAATTTCTACAGGAATCATATAAACTCCTGATTCTTTAATCATTTGAATGCTGCTGCTTCCTTGATTGGAATTGCTATAATTCCTTGTTTTATTACTTTTTTTTCTTTCAACAGACTTTCTTTCATTGGTTGTATTGTAAGTTGTTGTTTTGTCGCGATGTTTACGAGGACACATTAAAAAAAGACAAAATAAACAAGCAACTCCAATCAAAACAAATTTATTCATTCTAGTTCTTTTTAGTATTATTTAAATCTTCTAAACGTATTTTAGGAGTAATTTGAATAGTAAATTTTCTATTTTCAACTTCATTGGATTCTCTGTTTTTACCAAAATATCCACTTCCTACTATTAACATTTCACAGTTATCAAATTCAGAAAAATCAATACCGTTTTGTTTCCAAAAATTAACTAATGATAAAGAACGGTTATAACTCAAATTGTAACCTACATCCGGAGCTTTTATATAATTACTATTATATTTTTGAGCGTTACCTTCAATAATTAACAAAAAATCAACTTCTTTGACTTTTTCTAGCTCCATCATTTTTTCATACAATTTCTTTCCTGCATTGAGTAAATCGGCCCTTAAACTTACAGGAATATCTCTAATATTGGAACTATTGCTAGAAAAATTGACATCAATCATTAGTTTATATCTTTTGTATTCTTCTTCGTATTTAAAGTATTCTCTGTTTATGTTTTCAACAGTTTTTTCAATTTGCTTAATTTTATTTAACTGATCTTTTGTTGCTTTTTGTTCCTTTTTCATCCAAGAAATAGTAAGCACAAATAAAACCAACATAATAAAAAATAAGCTAGTCATTAAATCGGCATAACTCGTCCAGAAAATTTTAGCTCTTTTTGACATTATCGTATTAGTTTATAAAGTGTCCATAATACATAGCCAAGACCAATCGTAGTACCGGTACTTAAAAAAGCATAAGTAAAGTAGACTATTTTTTTTGGAATTTCGAATTCTAATTTAGGACTTGTATTTTCCTGTTGGTTTTTAAGAACTTGAGTTAATTCTGAGATACCATCTGTTAAAGCCACTAATTTTCTATTTTGTTCCGATGTGCCTTTTTCAATTTTAGACATTGTTTTGTCTAAATGAGCTAGTTTTTTTAATTCATTTAAATTTCCTCTATCTTCCCCTAATAAATTTTCTAAGAAACTTTCTTCCTTAATGGTAATATTTCGAATAGATTCTATTTGAGCACTGATATGTTTTTTTAATTCTTCTAGACTTTTCTTTATCGAATCATCTACATCGATAACTGCATCAGCAACAAATTGTTTTCTATTCGCTACTTCTCTCAATTCAGATTGTAAAACACCAATCAATTCTTTATTTACATCAATGTTTGTACCTATAGATTCGGCAACTGTTTGTATAGTTTGTGTTCGCTCTAATTGATTGCTTATTTGAAAATTTAATTTTTGTGCATTATCAACAAAAGAATTCACTTGGTTAAGATATGTGTTAAATTTTTCAAATTCTTTAGTACTGGTTCTCAATTCTTGTAAAACGTTTACATTTAATTTTGCTAATTGAGCAACATCAATTTCCTTTAATTCATTCATTAATCCTACTTGGCTGTCGAATGAATGCAATACTTTGGTTAATACGCCATTGAAATTTTGCACATTAATTGAAAAAGTATCGTTGAATTTTAATAAGTTAGACTGCAAAGCATAGATACTTGAGGTTGTATTGTTGGAAAGTACTGGAAGTAATCGGGTTTGAATCCAAGAATAAAAATCGTTTTTATGTTTTAACACAACTGATTTAGCACCTTTGTAGTACCATCCAGATAGATACACCGTCATGAAAAGGCCAATAAAACTGGCAATCATTCCAATTTTGACTCCACCAATAAGCATATCAATTGCCTTATCAAAATTATCATCCTTCATTTCAGGCATAAAAAAAAGACCAATTATGATTCCAGCCATTGTTCCCATTAATCCTAAATACAGAGGTATGGAAAGTAATGTATTAATTTCTTCATCAACGGCATCACAATTACGATCAACAATATCTTTTATTAGATTAAAATCGCTTACAGCTCCTTTGTTTCGAATTAAATAGGTATTGACTGATTCAATTATATTGCCTAGTTCTTCATTATGTTCATCAGATATGACCAAAGTCATTTCTATATTTTTTTCTTGCATATTATTTACAGTTTTAAAACTATGCTTCCTTAACTACAACATTAATTTCCTTTGATTCGATTATTACATCTTTGAAACGAAAAGAAACTTTTTCAATTTTTAAAATTCCAGTTTTAATTGGTTTGAGCATATATGTGAAACTTTTTACATTAACCACTTTTTCATCAATTAATAGATCATTATGTTCTAATTTTGGTTTATTTATCATTTCAAAACCTTCAAAAGGCTTAAATGCAACAATGCTGACCTCCTTGTTCATACTGTATTTGACCGTAATGGGTTGATTCAACACCACCTTTTTAGTGCTTACTTCAACTTTTATATTGTAAGGTAGGTTAATGTTTTCATCAGAACCCAATTCCTTTTCAATATCATTTATTCTTGGATTTATTGGTATTGCATCTTTATTTGTTTTATTTTCAAATAAAGTATTGTCTATATGCTTTTGATCTAAACTCATATAGATTTCTTTTAAATCAATAGTATCAATCTTGCTTTCTGGAATAAATACCTTTATAGTTTTGAAATTATTTTGACTTGGTATTATTGCTTTATATTGTACAATTTTTTTTAATGTAATTCTAAATACAATAATTTGTATGGTCACAATGACTAAAATTAATAGTCCAATTATGATATCATGTTCATGCTCCTTCATATTATTCGTATTTAATTTTTGCTTTTTGTGTAACTACCCAAAAATCGTTTCTTTTTTCTACTACTCCAGGGGTAACAATTAAATTTCGTGCGTTTTGATTTAAGGCATTAATTTCTTCAAAAACAGGTTTAATGTATTTATTTGGATAATTTAGAATCAATTGTTTTTGTTTTGGCTCATTAATCAATTCATAAGTTGCTTTGTTTGGATTATTTTTGTCAATAATAAACTTAAATACTGCATCATTTAATGGGACATCAAATTTTGTATCAAACCCATTTTGGTCAGGTGCATGCTTATAAAAGGAATTAAAGTAGGGATCAGAATTATCAATCTTTGGCTGAATAGTGGTTGACTCTTTAGATTCTTTAATTAAATTTTCTTTACTTTCAATATTTCTTTCAAATGCATTTATTTTTTTTAGTAATTCATTGTTAATATTATCAATTTTGTTATAAACATCTCTAAACTTCTCCTCAAAAAAACTTGATTGAAATGAATGACTTGGTTGTATATCCAAGGTGTTATTTTTTTTATCTTTTATTCCTTTCAACTCAATAATTTCACTATTAATTTTTTTAATTTTTTTATTGAAAAATAAAAATTGCACTAAAATCAACAATAACAAGATGGCTTGAGGAAAATAAATTAAAAAGGTGTCTAAATAGCTTGATTTTTTATTGCTTTCTGTAGGGGTAATATTAGCAGAATACTGATAATTTTTTGTAGTTTCAAATTCTTTAGTTGTATTTGAATGTGTGGATTGACTAACAATAGAATTATCTTGAAGTTCTTCAATTTTACTATTGATTTTACTTTTAATATCATCTATATTTTTGCCTTTTCTTTTTCCGGCAAAAGATTTAATTTTTTGATATTTAGTTGAATAAAATAGTTGATTATTTATAAATGAAATTGTTCGTTCGTTTTTGTCTCCACTTTTTTTAAGAGTCTGAAATTCATTAAATAATTCTATAGTTTTTACTTCTGATTTGTCAATTTCATCTAAAGTGATAATGTTTTCATTGCAATTTTTTTGGCCATTTCCTAATGCATCATTAATACAAATACATGTTATGTAATCTACAATTTTTTCAAACTTTACTTTGTCAAGCTTATCCTGTGCAATACTATATAAGGTCGAAAATAACAAACAAAATAAATAAATAGTTTTTTTCATAAATATTGTTTTTGGGTAATACTTTGACTGCTTTGTTAAGCAGTCAAAGTGTAAATTATTCTATTAACTAAGTTCTTGATGAATTTTATAGGCAAGGTTATTGAGGCCACCTATAATTGGATAGAAAAACAATGTTTCAGAAAGAATTTCATCTACATTTCCATTTAACTCCCTTTTTTTGACTTCTACCCCTTTTTTTAGATTGTCAATGGTATCTTCTACCAAATATTCTCTGTACTTTTCAAAATTGGTTGGATTAATTCCTAACTCGTCTTTGAAATTAAATTTGTCTTTTATTTGAAAAAAACAATCTATAAATTCAAAAAATTCTTGCTTAGAAGTATTGTAAATTGAATCGTTTAAATCAGAATATTTAAGTTTTTCAGTAGTTACAGTTGCATCATTAGATACATGTGTGTACTCTATCTCTTTCATATTAATTTGACGATCCTGTGGCGTTTGATACAATGCCCCTTTACAACTAATTTCTTTAGGATTGTTTACTGATTTAATATCTATTTTGGTATTGTCTTTATTTTCTAAGATTGTTTCTATAATAATTTGTGATAATTTTTGTAGGGTACTTTGATTACCAATTAAATTTACTATTTTAGATCCAGTCCCACTGAAAGTTATGTATCTTGGGAAAACAATATCTTTTTTCTTTAAAATTGTGGCGATATGATAGATAATCGCAGCATAAAATAAAGTTATTACTATTTTAAATTCACTGTTTTTATATAAATCATTCGTAAATGAAATATCAAGTGCTTTTGCATTAACTTCTTCATTATTTTCTAGAGAGAATAGAAATGAAATAATTTCCTCTGATTTTCTATTATATATTAATTGATCGAAAACTTCAGATAATTTAATCAAATGATTTTCACTTAATAAATTTTTATATTTAATAATAAAATGTTGAACAAATCCACTCATATTGGCATTTCTATCCCCAAAAGCATCTCCAAATAAAGCATTTCCGGCAAAGCGGAAAGAAGTAGCCAAACAAGGTTGGTTATCTTTATATATTACTACATCAGTTGTGCCACCTCCTATATCAATAGAAAGTACAGAGTTTTGACCAGCCATTACCCCTTTTTCATTTCTATAATAGTAAAAAGGTGTTAGTGATTCAGAAACCCTAATCGGTTCATTTTTATTAATATGCTTGTTAAACAGTTTAATCCAAATGTTTTGAAATTGATTTACTTTGTAGGTTGACATACTCGTAGGGTACATCCATATTAATTCCGTTTGATCAAGGTCACCTTTTTCTAAAATTACTTTGTTTCTGACTAGCAGTATAATTTTTTCAAGAAAAGATTCTACTCTTTTTTCGTTAAACTCGACTGTATCCCATTTTAGATTGGATGTAATTACAGTATTTTTTCTAGAGATCTTTTTTTGATAATAAAAAGGGATGTTTGTGTCAGCTAAAGTATGTACAGCTTGATTATAATTTAATTCTTCATTCGAACTCAAAACAGTTCTCGTTGGGAAAAAGTTAATTTTTTTTGGAATTTGTTCATCTTCTAAATTGTCATTAAATAGACCTAAAGTCGATTGATTGAATAAGCCTTGTGTATAATCATTCCATAAGAATAGGGGCTCAATTTGTGCATCGTTATCAGAAATTTCAAATGCAATTGGATGTCCACCATCTTTTTTGTATTCTATATGTGTGTTGGTTGTTCCAAAATCAACAGCAAATGTAAATTTACCAACCCCATATTGTTCCTTTAAAAGCGGTATCAAGATTCCATTGGCCCATTGGTGTTCAACTCTTATATAGTTAAAATTGTCTGCTAGAATAAAATAATCAGAAGTTAATTCGTCTCCTTTGGCTCTATTACTTCGTCTTGTTTTATGAATAGTAGAGTTTAATTTTCCTTTTTGGTTGTAAAAGGTGAAATTGTATTCACTATGCTGGTATTGTGGATGATTATCAACATTCATGATTCCTACGCGATAGGATGGATTTCCTTGGATAGATTTATGAAATGGATAAATTGTGATGTTAAACCTATTTTCAATAATTGCCCCTATATTACGCTCCTGATCTATTTCTGCCATTTGATGCTCTTCAATTGGGCGCTTATAAATTTTGGTATAGGTAATATATTTTTTGTCTTTGATTGGAATTCTCAAAATTGCCGTTATGCTATTTTGAATTCCTTCTTTAATTTCAAAGTTTTTCTTGCCATCATGCATATGTCCCATCAAAAAGGATGAATCGAAAAACTTAAAAAATAATTCTTTTATAGGAAGTAAATATCCTTTTTTAGAATCTCCATTTAAATTCGCTGTGAAATACTTCGTGTTGTCTATTGGGTAGGGTGTAGCGATGATGTAATCTTCTAAAAAATCACCAACGGTTAAGTATGGATATTTAGTTCCCTCAAAAGGTAATTTTCTGTTTTCAAGTGATTCATTATCAAAAAATGGTACTTTATTGTTGCAATCCCAGTTGGCTGATATGTATTTAATGGACTCAGTAAGGGTATCAATAGGTAAAACCAAAGGTTTTATGTCGTCATAAATAGAACTTTCAATTGTGAAACCACTTGCTTTTTCAATACTTTCTAAAGATTCTACTTTTTTTCGAAGTGGCATACCTAATATTTCCACCTGATTACCTTCATTTATTTGTTGAAGGCAGTATTGATTTTCAAATTCAGCTTCAGTTAAATTATTTATGATATTTTTTTCTTCTTGTGAAAGTTGCCTGTAGTTTAAATTTAGATAGTCGTTTACAGCTTTGAAATCTGAATTAAAATTAGGATTAGAAAGACGTAATCCGTAAATGTATTTTTGAAATTCAAAATTTCTTTTATACAGCGGTTGGAACTCGTTGTCAAATACTTTATCATTACCAAATTGAGCTTTTACATAACTCAAATCATTTGCAGAATTGAAAAATAAAGTTGCAGGTGATGTACCCCCAATAATATTCATCTGGTCAGGACCATTGGTGTAGTTCAATAAGTACAAACGTTTCATTTTGTCAAAATTATTGGCTTTAGCGTCTTGCTTAAGAAATAAGTCAAGAGTTTTACCTAACAATCGATGTTTTTCGTTTGTTGAATTCAATAAATTTGATAAATCGGTGTTTGGGTCCCAAACTATGATTTTTAGTTTATCCGAAAATTTATCTATATTGAAAAATAATTCGGCAACATCAAAACTGTCCGATACCATTTTGTGATAAATAGTTGTACCGTCCAAAGATTCAATATTTGTTACATATTCAAAGGCAGTTTTGACTATATCTATTCTGGCAAAAGGGGAGGGGATAGAAGTGATTTGTTTAGAAGCTTTACCTCCTTCAGGGTCTTGAATGCCATTTATTGCATTTGATCCGTAAGATTGAGAATTTTGCCAATCTTCAATTGTATTGTTGTCAGTATGAAATCTAAAAACTTTTGCCATCTTAAAAATTGTATTTTTCGTTAACTAATGTTTCCGTAGCTTTATAAAAAAGAGAGATAAAATATTGCTCCTGTGAATTGTAAGGTATTTGGGTGTGCTCTTTACTTATTATGTGATTGTATCGGCCATAATTGTCTCCACCTTGATCCAATAATCCCTTTTTGGGTTTTATTCCGTTAACCATTTGAAATAAATTTGAATCGTCGGCATTCAAATTAAAAGGTTTGAAACTTTTTCTGTTTTTTTCTAATTCCTGTAGCCATTCCACGAAAGATTTGTTGAATAACTTTAAATCATTATAAAAAGGTTTTCCAAAGAAGGTTTTCATATCCATCTTCTGTGCCCAGTTTCTATCTTCATTCTCTTTTAGTTTTTTAGAAAAATACAGTTGAAATAATTGATATTGTGTTAGATTTTTCTTGAGAATACTTTGTGAAAAATCGCCAAGATTTGAAAATTCTAGTTCATTAACATCAACTTTAACCCCAAATTCTTTATAAATTGGAGAATCAGCTATACCTTCTATATTGGTTAATTTATTAGAATCAATATTTGCAAAATCAATTACCGACAACGCGGCAACTAATTCTAAGAAGTGAGCGTCGTTTTTTTGAGTAAATGATCCTTCATTATTTTCATAATCCATGTTGGGTTCATCTCCAAGATAATATAAAGCATTAATTGAATTGGTTCCGCTTACATTTTTGTCATAATAGTTGAGTGCCGATTTTGTTTTAGAAATAAATGTGGCTTTGTCAATTTTGCTATTTTCATCTGGTTTTACTCCAAAATAAGGTAACATTGTAATGGCGCCAATTGGTGCATCTTTTAAGTATGCTTGATTTGGAATTCTATTACTTCCGTTGCGTAGGTTTTTTAATAATAACGGAAATCCAGCGGCTCCTGTCCCTCCAAAAATTGAACTTATTATAAAAATTCTATCACCTGATCCAAAAGAAGAAGCAAATTCTATAAAATCTTGAGATTGATCAAACTGATTTAAAACCACACTTCCAATATTGGGATTTCCTTTGAAACCCACTTCCATGTCTGAATTTAAATTATCCTCGGAAAATAATAGATTAGCTAGTGCTTTATTATTGGTGTCAAGTCCTGCATAACCTATATAATCTTTGAACTTATCGTTTCTAACATTACTTAGTTCAAGCTTAAAACCTTTAGTGGCATCAGTTATAGATGCTTGAAAAAACTTGTTTATGTTTGTATCTGAAAAACTTAATTCTCCTCTAATATTTTTGTAACTATTTAATATTCCGATAGTTCTAGTGACATCGCCATTTGCTTGGTCAGGATCTATAATAATAGGAACAATTTCATATCCATTACATTCTATTCCTGTTGCTAATAGCATGGTTAACGATTTGATTACTCTCGACCCTGTTCCTCCAATGCCGAATACATATAATTTTGCCATAATTTTAGAAAGGTGTTTTAGAAGCAGAAGTGCTTTTTAATTTGAGAAAAAGTGAAGCTACAAATGAAAAAAATATTGAATAAAGAGCTAAACTAAAAGCTAAAAAAACAAAGTCCATTACGTTGTAAGGATGTCCGTTTTCAGACTCTCTGTATATAAAATTTATTTCATCGGAAGCAAAATACCATGTAATTCCGAAGGTTAGGATGGCAACAATTAATAGAGAAGTAAGCCAACCAGTAATTTTATAGAAATCTTTGTAATTTGAAAGTAAAAAATAATAAAGTGTCATTATACCAACCGATACTAGTATGGTAATTGTGCCAATAAAACTAAAGAAGTCTTTATCATATAAATCACTAGAAAAGTCTTGGTTAGCAAATAAGTTGTCATAAAAAAGTACAAAAAAATCGTTCATATTTATTCTATTTTAATTTTAATGGTGAATATTGTTTTATTGGTCTTGCTAATTAATTCGTTGGCTTCATTAATGCCTTCAACTAGATAATTGAACCCGAAAGTTTTATCTTTGTTAATAGGTTTTCTAGTGTCATCTAAAATACTTGTATCGTAAACCCAATTTGGGATTTTATAGATTAAAGCACATTCTAAATCATTTTGACTATTGGAAGTACTAGTGAAAGTAATTATATGAGTAATTCTTTTATTGTTATTTTTTAACATTGCTATTGAGTTAGGTTTTAAACTATTTAAATCATTGTCATTTACCTCTATAACACTCGAAATATTAAAACTTCCCTGTCTTATTTTATAATTGTTTTTATCTAAAATATAACTAGATGGGATTGGTGTATCACTAAAATCTACTCCAATTGAAAATGAAAATTGGTTGTTGTTTTTTCTTATATTTTCTATTCCCCTTTTATGAGACCTACTTTGCGTTGTTCTATCATTACTAAAGCTATATACTCCTTTATCTGAATTTGTTTTAACAAGAGAATAATAATTATCAGAGAAGTTTTTAGTAGATAACATAAGCTTATCAATGTAACCTTCAAAACGGTCATTGTCAAAAGGGATTTTTGAGTTTAATTTTTTTATACAATTGATTTCTCCAATAGCAAGAATGTAAAACGGCCTATCTTGGTTGTTTAATTGATGTCTACCGTTGTTCTTATCATAATAAATGCCATTAAATCTTGAATTTAACTTCACAATTTCAGTAGAAAGATTTATTCCATTATTGGATTTATTCAAAAAAGCATTTTTAATACCGTTTTTTTGTACTGATAAAGGAGCAGCATTCCCACTAACAGAATAGATACAATCAGATATTAAAAATGAAATTTTATTTTCACTAGACCTATTTAAAACTTGTTTGAAAACGTTATTTAAATTGCTTTCGTTAGTTTTGCCTACATTGAAGTTAGATGGATTTAATTGTGTGACGAAATCGGTTTTATTTGTCACATTTATAGGATGTATAGCGGAATTAATTAAAAATAGATTCACTTTGTTTTTACCATAAAAATACTCAAGTTCAGTTATTAATTCTCTTATGTTATTTTTGAAACTCGTATTTCCATTGATATAACCTGACATACTCAATGAGTTTTCTATGTAAATGTCAATAGAAGTAACTACTGGAGTTTTGTTTGTTTTAGTATTTTCAATTTTACTATCACTATCATGACGTTTGCAATTAAAAAACAGCAAAACCAAAATTGATAATATTAACAATATTGTAACTGTACGGTTTTTATTCATTACTATAATTTTAAAATTCTCTTTTTATTTGATTTAGATACATTAATAATATTAACTATTTACTAGTTTATTAAATTTGTTTAATTGTATTAATAAATGTTTTTTTATTAGACTTAATAAAACAAACTCTTCGTTTTCCCTTCTCACCAATCCCTTCAATCCAATCCTTTTTTTCGTACTGCAATATTATTCATAATCAAGGTCTTAGGGGCTGATATATATCATGTTAGAGTGTTAAACTTTTGATAATTATTGGGTTAGGAAGTGGGGCTTCAAGTCATCTTTTTTTATAATTAAAGGGGTTTGGTAGTTGCTCTTTGCTAACCACCCATCTTTTCTTTCTATAATAACGTCCATACTGTTGCTTGCATTGGAAAAGGAATTTACTGGGAAGAAAAGGCGGCTTTTCCTTTTCTTTTTCGGGCATTACTTTTCTTTTTTGGGGAAACAAACTTTTGGTTGTGGAACTCTTGTACTACCAAGGGATGAGGGTTGAAAGAGGAATCGTAGGGCATTTTGTGTAAGGAGGTGATGCCATCCGTCTCAATTCCTGCGGAGCTGGATCGAACAATTTTTCCTTTAACACTACTAAACGAAAATGAAAATAACAAGCAGTAAAATGCAAATAGAGTAGGGAAGGAAGACGTCATAGAATTTGATTTTAACAGAACCAAATATAAATAGCTATAGAGGCATTTCCTTACGGGAAACCGTAAAATGTGTTTTTTTTAAAACCACTAACACCTCTAAAACCTTTCGTTATTTTGATAGTAATTCCTTCCATAATTGTGACTAAATAGTTAGTTATCTTTTTTGTTTTTCTCCTCTTTCCTTCTCAAAAATTCTGAAAAAACAAACACAGGATTATCTCCAGTTTCAATCATAGTTCTAAAGGACCAAAAACAATCTTTTGTTAAATAATAATGAGTGTAGGTATCATGTGCTATTTCTTCAGGAAATAAGGAATAAATTAATAAATCCCTAGAATAATAAAATTCAACATAGTTGTATTTCACATTTACCTTAACGACACCAAATCTTAAAATTCCATTAAAATGGGAAGCTAAAACTAATATATCATTGGTAAATTCTTCATCAAAACTTTGAAGGATTGTTGCACTAAATATCAATTCACTTGAGCAAATGGAGTGTGTAAAATTAATACCGTTTGTATCATCAACTTTATAACCACCTTCGATATATTTTTCTTTGTCAAATTGTCCAAAAGTATGTCCAGAGTTTTTATGATATTTAATTAATTCCATCCAAACATAATGTGAATCTTTTTTCACGTTGAACAATCTATATATTCGTTGAAAGGTGAATTTAATTCCCCTGAAAAGGGATTGTATTTTTTCCATAACACTATTTTTAATGCTACTATAATACTTTGTGAAAAAGGTCCAAAAAAGGAGAAACACTATTAATTTAAGTATAACCATTTTTGTTTTAAAAAATCTTCAGAAGGATCTACTACTATAAATTTATTGTTGGGTTTTCTTTTTTTTACATTTATAACTGAACTATACTGCTTCTAACAAAAAAAAACTATTAAAACTTCTAAATCTACATAAAGATAGTAAGTATTGGATGTCGCATTTTTTTTACAGATACAAATTTATTGTAAGACGTAGTTTTAGGAGCTGATTTATGTCATGATGCAGTGTTAAACTTTTGATAATTATTGGGTTAGGAAGTGGTGCTTCAAGTCACCTTTATTTTTGTAATTGAAGTTGTTTGCAATTTGTTCTTTACTTAGCAACCATCTTTTCTTTCTATAAAAAAGGCCTTACAGTTGCTGATACTGGCAAAAGGAAATTACTGGGAAGGAAAGGCGGTTTTTCCTTTTCTTTTTCGGGCAATACTTTTCTTTTTTGGGGAAACGTGTTGTTGGGTTGGGAACTCTTTTACAACCAACGAATCGGTATAGAAGGGTATAAAATAAGGTTTTTTCGGGAAAGGAGATAAACTATCTACAACTATTGGAGTTGCTTGGGGTGGTGTTATTTTTTCATGGCACCCCAAAAGGGTCAATGGATATAAAAATAACAAACAACATGCTAAAATTATAGTACGGTAGCAAGGCAACATAAGCATTGTTTTTGAAAAAAGTCAAAAATAGGGTGCTATAGAATAACTTCCTTACGGGAAACCGCAAAGAGGCTTTTTTATAGTGCTACCCCTTCAGAAACAACTCATAAATGTAGCTAGCTCATACTTTTAATGCATCAAATTTCCCCGGCATTTAATACCAAGGCATCCTGATAAGATATTGGAATTTGGATTTTGTAATTTGTAATTTGTAATTTGGATTTTGTAATTTGGATTTTGGAATTTCTATACCTCTATTGCATCAAACCACCGATTGAAAACTTTGCGAACCTTGCGATTTTTTCTTTGCGGATCTTGCGGTTAAAATTACAGTTTCCTAAAAGTGCTTTTTACTAAATGAATTGCAGCAAGTTTTCAGAAATCTTTACAAAATTTTCACTTTATACAGCGTTTTTCATTATTAAAAAGTAGCAAAGCTTCTCTATTTTTTATCCCTATTCTCTAGAATTGTAATTTGGATTTTGGATTTTGGAATTTTTGATTTGGAATTTGAATTTTGAATTTGAAATTTTAATTTTGGAATTCCTCCCTATCTATATTCAATTACAACCCCAATTGAAAACTTTGCGAACCTTGCGATTTTTTTCTTTGCGAACCTTGCGGTTAAAATTACAGTTTCCTAAAAGTGCTTTTACTAAATGAATTGCAGCAAGTTTTCAGAAATCTTTTCTAAACTTTTCACTATATACAGCGTTTTTCATTATTAAAAAGTAGCAAAGCTTCTCTATTTTTTATCCCTATTCTCCAGAATTGTAATTTGGATTTTGGATTTTGGATTTTGGAATTTGTAATTTGTAATTTGGATTTTGGAATTTGGATTTTGAAATTTGAAATTTGAATTTTTCAATCTAGATTAAATCAAACCCAAGTCTTTAGTAATCGATATCAAATGAGTCGTATTGTGTGCTTTGAAGTAAATTTTGAGTTTACTGATGCGTTTTTCGATAGTGCTTTTGCTGTTAGGTGTAATACCGGCTTGCTTCAAAACCGATTCCATCGCTTCTTGTGAAACGCCTTTTGAGAGATAGGTTAGTAATTGAATGTCATAATCATCAATTTCATTAACCAATTTATCCTGAAAAATATACTGTAAATCTGCGGATAAGTAAGGGGTATCTTGGTTAGCCACTATTTCTACAGCTTTGCGTAGCTCAATCATGCTATTACGGCCTTTCATTACAAAACCGTTGATGCCCAAATGGTCAAACAACGATTTGATGCGATAAGATTTGTCTTCAATAGAAAAAGCAATGATTTTGATTTCGGGAAACAACTCCTTTACCACTTCGATTAACGCTTCTCCAGAAGTAAGTTGGACCGAGCGATGGTCTGCTTTGAAAGACAAATCGGTAATCAATAAATCGAATGGAGCATGGTCTAGATAACTTCTTCTGATTTTGAGCAAGGCATCGTCACAATATTTTGCAAAGTCTATATGGGGTACGTCTAAGGATTCTAAAACACGCATTGCTGCTACATCATTGCAGTCAATATCATCTACAATCAATACTTTTTGAAACATACTTGGTTTTATTTAGGAAATACTAGTTGAATTTTTAGCCCTTTTGAGTGGATAGGGTCAAAAATAATAGTTCCACCAATAGCATGAATACGGTTTTCCACATTCTGAAGTCCATTTTTTGAAGGAATGGGATGTGGCATGCCAATTCCATTGTCTGAATAATGTACGAGGAGCGCTTTGGCATTCATTTCAAATCGCAAAACCACAAAAGAACCTTGGCTGTGCTTTTTCATGTTGACCATGAGTTCTTGTAATACCCTATACAATGCTATTTTTGGCTCTTTTGCTATTTTGTCCCAAGGAATACTACTGATATTTTTTAAAATGACTTGTACTTGCGAAGAGGTAAAACCTGAAAGCATTTCTTTTAACTCCAATTCGTAGGATTCACCAGTACTAATCGGACTATTTTCTCTGGATATATTTCTCGTAAGAGTATAAATTTTATCCAAATTATCCAATAAAGTTTCTTTTTGAATGGGATTTTGTAAGTCCTGGGTTTCCGCAAAAGCAATAAGTTGATACATATCATTGGCCAACTCATCGTGCATTTTTTTTGCCATTCGGCTTTCGCTTTCCTCTATAGCGGCTTGCTTTTCTTTCTGGCTTTTATTTTTTAGATAGTGGTACAACAATACCACCGAAGCTAATACGAATAAAAGTATAAAAAACAGTAGGTAATTGTTGATTCTTTGTTGGGCTAAGGTCAACTCATTTTCTGCTTTTTCTGCTTTTAATTGTAAATTTTCATTGCGTTCCTGAGTCGCATCGTATTTGATTTTGGCAAACTGATTTTTAGCGATTTGTTTCACCTTATTTACACTGTCGTTGAGTTGTAGGTATTGTTTAGAGAAGGTGCGAATTTTTGAAGGCGCACTTACATCCATCAAGAGTGTCAAAGCAAACAAGCGATCTTCGGTACTGTGGAGGGTAGTGGCTTTAGTATAGGACTGTAGTGCGTATTTTTCAGCCAATTGGGGATTACTTTTTTGATAGTATTTAGCCAAATTCCCATAACTGGTAATCAAGCCATAGTCAAATTGTATTTGTTGATGAATGGCTAATGCCTTTTTTAAATAAGCGCTACTTCTAGAATCGTTGATTTTAAAATAGCAATAGCCTAAATTGTCCAAAACTCTCGCTTGATGTTCTAGATTTTGCAAAGCGATAGGGGATTGAGATAGAGCCGTTAATAGTTGAATGGCTTGCTTATAACGATGTTGCTCCATATATACCACAGCGATGTTATTCTGTAGAATAGCTTTTTGAAGAGGTGTGTCGGATAGTGCACTCGCTTTTTGATAATACCGAATAGCATTTGGGTAATCAAATAAGTTTTTGTAGTTAATGCCTAAGGTGTTGTAAATAGCCACTTTGTATTGGGCTTCGGTGTCTTTTTGAAAATACGAGATTGCTTCAGTTGCAGTTGATTCACTCCCTATATAATCGCCAAGCATTTGCTGAATAACTGCCATTCTGATAAGGGAATAGGCTATTTTATCTGCCTCAGTTTGGACAGAACTTTGGTTGCGAATATGATTGTAGTAGAAGTAAGCGCTGTCATAAACCCCTTTGGCATAAAAATCTTCTGCAGTTGTAATGTATTGATCATAAGCACTTACAGTAGGGACCTCATTTGTAATTGGAGTTTTACGAGTACAAGAAAAGAAAAAACATCCCAACAACAGTTGAAACATGAAAAAAGGGATAGATGTTTTTTGAAAAATCATTTCCCGAAAATATCAAATAAATTCGAATTAATAGAGTGTCATCTTTTATTTTTTTGGAGGTGTGATTGGGGTTTGTCCACTCGAATTTCCACCTGTGTAATCGCTATCATCAGAAAATATTGAAGTGTTGGATGAATGAGTAATTGGTTCCAATTCATCATTGGTACAAGAAACAAATGTCATAATTGCCAATAAATAAAACGAAAAAACAACTATTCTTTTCATAAGATTTGATTTAAAATTTGAAATAGGAAAGTCGGTTCGATTAAATAATCGAAGGAGTTGGATTAGGAGTGTATTCTTAAAAACCCTTTGTATTAATATGAATGTGGATTGAAGTGTGCTATTAAAGTTGATCCTGAATTGATTCTTTATAGGTTAACTAAACCCAAAGTTTACCCGCACTTTTTTTAAACTTGTTTTGTACATTTGTACGTTTCAAGAAATAGAACAAGCACTAATTCAGTAGCAAAGGAATGACCACTCTAGAGGTTAATACTAAGGAGATTCCAATAATTCCAGTAATTCCGTTGAGATCTACTAATTCTAATACAATCCGTTGGAGTTTATGAATACAATTACTTTTGAAGAGTACAAAGAGGGGATAAAAGCACAATTTCAAGTAATAAAAAGAGTGGGGATTTATGGCAGCGGGGACTTATCCAATGTTACACCAGCTCAGTTGAGAGATTTGTGTTTGAGAATGGCCGAAAATAAGATGAGTCCAAAGGATGAAATGATTTTTAGGTATTTTTTTAATGCAAAAGAGGAAGAAAAATTGACTAGAGCCATAGAAAATTATGGTATAGGGAAATTAAAATCAGTGATTTCCTTTTTAAAGGGTGAAAAAAATTCTGAAAATAGAAATCGAATAGAATTGGCCGCCATTCTTGTAGATTTTAATCCACGACCTTTTCATAGTTATTTTAAAAATGAAGGGAACGAGTTGAATAATGAGGAGATGATTTTAAAGGATAATAAAGGAGATGCACAATTTTCTGTAGTTTCTGAAGGAGGTAGGGTGATGAATGATTTTCAAAGAAAATCGCTATTAATCCGTTATAAAAAAGTATTTACAATTGGTGCGGTTTTGTTTGGATTAGGAATTGGGTTTGGTACTTTGCTCCCTAAAAATGAATGCATGCAATGGAATACCAATCATTATGAAGTTGTGGATTGCTCTACTGAGAGTAGTGATTTTTTTGACTCACGAGTTCCAATAAGCAAAGAAAAATTAGGTTTAAAAAAATTAGATTCAAAGAAAATAAATACCTATTTTGAAAATGGCCAACCAAAAGTTTGGTATGCTAAAATCGATGGTAAGATTGAACTTTTTAATCAACCAGGATTACACCCTACTACAGGTAAAACCTTAAAACCAATTACGCCTTATATCATTAAAAAATATTTTAAGGAGTAGTACATTTATAAAGATGATTAAAATAAATAAAACAATACAATATAATACGTAGGGACAGGTCGTGACCTGCCCAAAATTCCATATCACGACCTTTCCAAATTCCATATCATGACCTGTTCAAATTTCATATCGCGACCTGTCCATAAATCAAAATAAAGAAAAAATTAACAACCAGTTGTCCCCCAAAATTGCCTAAATTTGGAAGTAAAAAAAAAGCAATACGAGTGAATTGTCATCCACAATAGTGAGTTTTTTTTTATTCAAATAATTTACACATAATGTACCGATTCCTATTATTTTTTTTTGGATCATGTTGTTTTTATTCTAACTACGCACAAACCAAAACTGCCAAAGAAGTCAATCATCAAGCCCAAACATGGGTAAGTCTCAATACCAATTACAAATTCAACGACCGTTGGGGCATGATGAATGATGTGCACATCCGAAGAACAGATTTTGCCGACAAAGAAAATTTTTATTTCGCTAGAACCGGAATTACTTATAAAGCTTATCCTAAGCTGACTCTAGCTTTGGGTTATGCTCATTTGTGGTTAGCCCCAGCCAAACCCGAGTGGAACAATTTTGCGGATGAAAATCGTTTGTATCAACAACTGGTGTATACATCCAAAATAGGAAAAATCAATGTGCTTCAAAGGCTAAGAAACGAGCAACGATGGCAAGAAAAAATGGTCAATGACGTCGCTGTCGATACCCGATTCACCAATAGAGTGCGCTATTTGTTAAGTTTTACGATTCCTGTTTTTAAAGACAAGACACTCCCATCGGTGGTAGTTGCCGAAGAGCTATTACTGCATTTTGGCAAAGAAGTAGTGTACAATACGCTCGATCAAAATCGAATTTTCATAGGAATCCGTCAAAACATAACCCCAAAACTCAGTTACGATTTTGGTTATATGAATGTCTTTCAACAAAAATATTCGGGCTATCAGTACGATGCCAACCATACCCTTCGATTATTCTTCTATTACAATGGTGGTAAAACACCCGAAAAGGAAACAGTACAGCATCAAGACCGTCAAGAGTAAGTGTTTTGCTTTGAATTTAATTTTTTCTTATTATTGAAAAATAAAACGAATTTAACTTATTATTTAGTACATTTGTTTAATATTTTATTTATTTTGTCTTTTAAAGAAAAATTTTTTCATAATTCAGCCAATCACCACATAAAAAACAATACTTTTATGAAAGCAACACGAAAAGAACATGATTTTTTAGGAGAATTGGAAATTCCAAACGAAGTATATTACGGAATCCAAACTTTTAGAGCCATTGAAAATTTTAATATCACAGGAATTCCAATCTCAAAAGAACCTTTGTTTATCAAAGCTTTAGGCTATGTAAAAAAAGCAGCAGCCTTGGCCAACAAAGAGTGCGGTGTCTTAGATGCCAAAATTGCAGAAGCCATTTGTTACGGGAGCGACCAATTGATAGCAGGAAAATTTGACCAAGAGTTTGTGAGCGATTTAATTCAAGGTGGGGCTGGAACCTCTGTAAATATGAATGCCAATGAAGTGATCGCCAATATCGGCTTAGAATACTTAGGACACAAAAAAGGGGAGTACCAATACTTACACCCAAACAATCATGTCAATTGCTCTCAATCCACAAACGATGCTTATCCTTCTGCTTTCAGAATTGCATTGTACCTGAAAATGGAAAGTTTTTTAGCTACTCTTGAAGAACTAGAAAAAGCATTTACAACTAAGGGACGCGAATTTAGTAAAGTATTAAAAATGGGACGTACCCAGTTGCAAGATGCCGTACCCATGACTTTAGGACAAGAATTTCACGCTTATGCGACAACTATAGGTGAGGATATCAAACGTTTAAAATAAGCGCAAAGTTTGGTGCTCGAAATCAATATGGGAGCAACTGCCATAGGAACTAGGGTAAATGCACCAGAAGGTTACCCAGAAAAATGTGTGGGATATTTGGCCCAAGAAGTCGGAATTCCACTAACACTCTCTCCTGATTTAATCGAAGCTACCGTAGACACTGGCGCTTATGTACAAATCATGGGAACACTAAAACGCACCGCAGTAAAAATTTCTAAGATTTGTAACGACCTTCGTCTCTTGAGCTCAGGACCAAGAACCGGTTTCAACGAAATCAATTTACCACCTCGCCAACCTGGTTCTTCTATCATGCCTGGAAAAGTAAATCCCGTAATTCCAGAAGTAGTCAATCAAACATGCTTTTACGTAATAGGACAAGATTTGACAGTAACCATGGCGGCCGAAGCCGGACAATTGCAATTGAATGTAATGGAGCCTGTAATAGCATTCGCTATGTTTACCTCTCTCGATTATTTATCTAATGCCCTTCATACTTTAATAGACAAATGTATTCTTGGCATCACAGCCAACGAAACGCATTGCTATGACTTAGTGATGAACAGCATCGGAATTGTGACGCAATTGAATCCAATTTTAGGGTACGAAGAAAGTGCAAGTATTGCAGGAGAAGCTCTAAAAACAGGCAAAAGTGTCCATCAGATTGCTGTTTTGGAACGCCAATTAATAACACAAGCCAAATGGGACGAAATTTATGCTATTGATAATTTGATTAATCCTAGGTTTATTAACTCTTAAGTGTAATAGTAAAGTGAGTCTTTAGATTAGTAATGTTTGAAATAATTGAGTTTAGCACAAATCATCAGTACTACCTATAAATTACTGAAGACATTGGCTACTTCTAAATTTCGAATGTGGAATTGTAGCAAACGTTTTTCAATTGAACTACCAGACCCTATACATTTTGAAGCTTGTGATTTTCCTTTGCGCACCTTGCGGTTAAAACATATAGCGAAATTATTTCAAAACCAAACAAGTTTTACTTTGAAAGTGCCAATAGTTCTAGTGTCTTTTTGAAATTATTGCACCAATAAGCAGTTAAAATGTATTATCTTTTTTGTTATATTTGAGGGAATTATCAGATAGGTTTTATTTTTTAACCTCTTGAACCTTAGTGTCTGGTCAAGAATTTTGTGCTTATTTTTACTTTCTTTTCGTTGTTCTAAAAGTAATAAATGAGATCATTTAATAATTTATAAAAGTTTCTACTTATGAAAAAAAGCGTCTCTATTTTTTTACTTCTATTTATCGCAATTGGGTATAGCCAAGAAATGCAAAAACAATCGAATCAAGAAGGTTTGCTCCAGCCTGATACAATCCCGTCGATCATACCATTATCAAAACAATCGCTTCTTAAAAATGTAGATGTTATTTTTAATACTAGAATCGCATTTGAAAACAAATTTAGCGATGGAGATCATCAATTTTCTAATTTTAATGTCAATCAATTTCGATTGGAATTCAAAGGAAAAATTCATGACAAAGTCTTTTTTAGATTTCGCGATAGATATACTAAAGACACTAATCCGGGAAATTTAGACGGTGTGAGCCGGGCTACCGATATAGCTTTAGTACGTTTTGATCTAAGTAGTCAAACCAAACTTTCAGTAGGTAAATTGGTTTCAGATTATGGCGGTTATGAGTTTGATTTTAATCCAATTGATATTCTAAAATATAATACAATAATAGGGAATGCAGATATTTTTTTAGTGGGAGCTGGGTTGACACATGCTTTAAAAGATACTAAAAATGTGTTTGGACTGCAATTTTTAAATTCTAGGACGGCAACCTTCCAAGAACAATATGGGGCAACAGCTCCTCCAGAAATCGTGCCTTCAAAGTTTCCTTTGGCTATGGTTTTTAATTGGAGAGGCAAGTTTTTTAATGGTAAGTGGTCTACAACTTACAGTTACAGCTACCATAATGAAGCAGAAAATACAGGGATGAATTATCTGGCTTTAGGCAACAAGTTTTCCTTCAAAAAATTTGTTTTATTTTATGATTTTAAATTCACAAATGAAGAATTAGACCGTAAAGGTGTGGTTTCTAGAATGATAAAGCCAATTTCAAATTATGCCGCTCAAGATGTTAGCTATGTTGAAAATTGGGTCCGTGCTGAATATTTGTTAAATTCAAAATGCAGTCTATTAGTAACTTTGATGAACAGTAAAGCAAGTTGGAACGGAAATCCAGATCCAAAAGGAGGAAAATTATTATTACATTCTTTTGGTTTCATACCAACATTCCAATATTTACCTTTTAAAGATTTGAACTTAAAGTGCTATGTTGCCTATATAGGAAATGTAAACAGGTATTCTGATTATGCGCTCAATAATTTAAATGTTGCTAATGGAAATACCGGACAATTAAATTTTGGAATTATAGCGCCGTTATTAGTATTGTAATGACAAGAAAAAGAAAAGTCCCGTTCATATGAATGGGACTTTTTATAAGTAAGTAATCTAAATTGAGTTGATAAAACGTTTATTTTACTTTATTAAGTATTGCTTTGAAGGCTTCTGGGTGATTCATCGCTAAATCTGCAAGAACTTTACGGTTCAATTCGATATTGTTAGCTTTCAATTTCCCAATGAATTGTGAATAAGACATTCCTTCCAATCTAGCTCCAGCGTTAATACGTTGAATCCATAAAGCACGGAAATTTCTTTTGTTCACTTTTCTGTCACGGTAGGCGTAGCACATTGCTTTTTCTACCGCGTTCTTAGCAACTGTCCAAACGTTTTTACGTCTTCCAAAGAAACCTTTGGCTTGCTTCATTATTTTTTTTCTTCTTGCTCTTTTAGCAACTGAATTTACCGATCTTGGCATAATTTTACTGTTTTTTTTGTAGCAGGCGTCCTGAATTCAATCAAAGGAACTTATGGCCATACTCCAAGGTTATTAAATGTTTTTTAACCTAAAGAATTCTGTAAAGTAATAGTCTTAATACTCAATTCTCAAGACTTAATACTTTTATTAGATAATTCTTAATTGTTGTTTGATGCTTTTCATATCTGTTGTGTGAACTAGCGCTGAGTGAGTCAAAGCTAATTTACGTTTTTTAGATTTTTTAGTCAAGATGTGACTTTTAAAAGCATGCTTTCTTTTAATCTTTCCAGAACCAGTAACTTTGAAACGTTTTTTGGCGCTAGATTTGGTTTTCATTTTAGGCATTTTTTCCTAGATTTTTAATTTATTCTTACTTACTTATTTTTCCCTTCCAAGCTCCACCAAACGGGGAAACGAGAAATGATATTATTACTCACCCTATGAATCTTGTTAGAGTTTTTTCTCCCCTCTTTTGGAGGGGCTGGGGGAGGCTTTATTTCTTTTTCTTCGGTGCAATAAACATAATCATACGTTTACCCTCAAGTACCGGCATTGCTTCTACTTTTCCATGCTCTTCAAGATCTGTTGCCAAACGTAACAGCAAGATTTGACCTTGGTCTTTATAGATGATAGAACGTCCTTTAAAGAATACAAACGCTTTCAATTTAGCACCTTCTTTCAAGAATTTCTCCGCATTTTTTCTTTTAAACTCGTAATCGTGCTCATCGGTTTGAGGACCAAAACGAATTTCTTTTACCACCACTTGCGAAGATTTGGCTTTAAGGACTTTGTCACGTTTCTTTTGTTCGTAGACAAATTTCTTATAATCCATAATTTTACAAACCGGAGGCTCTGCATTTGGAGAAATTTCAACTAGATCCAATTCAAATTCATCCGCAAGACGTAATGCTTCGGCTAATTTAAAAACACCAGGTTCAATGTTTTCACCTACAAGTCTTACTTCTTGTATCCCACGAATGTTGTTGTTGATTCTGTGGGCATCCTTTTTTTCTACGCGAGGTTGATAACCTCTGTTGCTTCTTATTGCTATGGCTTTATAATTTAAGTTAAACTGTAAATACTTTCAATGTTTTGCTAATTTCTTTTGCAACAATAGCGGCAAATTCATCTATTGTTACGCTTATATTTCCTTTGCCTTCCTGACCGTGACGTCGGATAGAAACCGTACCGTTCTTCTCTTCTTCCTCACCTACAATCAACATAAATGGGGTTTTCTGCATTTCGGCATCTCTTATTTTCTTTCCAATAGTCTCGTTTCTATTGTCAATTAGGGCGCGAATTTCGTGATTTTCTAGCAGATTTAAAACTTTTTTAGCATAATTTTCATATTTCTCACTCAAACACAAGATTATAGCTTGTTCTGGCATTAACCATAGAGGGAAATTTCCTGCAGTGTGCTCAAGCAAAATCGCAATAAATCGTTCCATAGAACCAAATGGGGCTCTGTGAATCATTACAGGTCTATGTAATTCGTTGTCAGAGCCTTTGTAGGTCAATTCAAAACGTTCTGGCAAGTTGTAATCTACTTGAATAGTCCCCAATTGCCATTGTCTACCCAAAGCGTCTTTGACCATGAAATCCAATTTTGGACCATAAAAAGCGGCTTCACCATATTCTACAACAGTGTTCAGTCCTTTGTCTTTGGCAGCATTGATAATGGCATTTTCTGCTTTCTCCCAGTTTTCATCACTTCCAATGTATTTGTCTCTATTTTCTTTATCACGCAAAGATACTTGAGCGGTAAAGTTTTCAAATCCTAAAGACCCAAAAACATACAGTACCAAGTCAATTACTTTCTTGAACTCTTCATCTAGCTGTTCTGGAGTACAAAAAATATGAGCATCGTCCTGAGTAAATCCTCGAACACGAGTTAGTCCGTGCAACTCTCCACTTTGTTCGTAACGGTAAACGGTTCCGAATTCAGCATAACGTTTTGGTAAATCTTTGTAAGACCATGGGCGTACATTGTATATCTCACAGTGATGAGGACAGTTCATTGGTTTTAGCAAGAACTCTTCTCCTTCGGCTGGGGTGTTGATGGGCTGGAAACTATCAGCACCATATTTGGCATAATGACCCGAAGTTACATACAATTCTTTCTGTCCAATATGGGGAGTTACCACTTGCTCGTAACCTGCTTTTTTCTGGGCTTTTTTCAAAAATTGCTCCAATCGATCTCTTAAAGCAGCCCCTTTTGGTAGCCATAATGGCAAACCTTGTCCTACTTTTTGAGAGAAAGCAAACAACTCCAATTCTTTGCCGAGTTTTCTATGGTCACGTCGTTTAGCTTCTTCTAATAATTCTAGGTAATCGTTTAAATCCTTTTGTTTAGGAAAGGAAGTTCCATAAACTCTGGTTAATTGTTTGTTTTTTTCATCACCTCTCCAGTAAGCACCTGCGACACTCATAATTTTAACTGCCTTGATGATACCGGTGTTCGGAATATGACCTCCTCTACATAAATCAGTAAAAGTAGCATGATCGCAAAATGTTATGGTTCCGTCCTCTAAATTACTAATCAATTCTGTTTTGTATACATTGTTTTTGTAAACTTCCAAGGCTTCTGCTTTAGAAACAGCACGCATTCTAAATTCATGCTTCTCTCTCGAAATTTCTAAAATACGATTCTCGATAGCTTTGAAATCAGCTTCTGTGATTTTTTGATCACCAAAATCAACGTCATAATAAAAACCATTGGCAATAGCTGGACCAAGAGTCAATTGTATGCCTGGGAACATTTCCTCTAATACCTGAGCCATGACATGAGAGGTGGAATGCCAAAAAGCTTTCTTTCCTTCTGCATCATTCCATGTGTATAAAATAAGACTTCCATCCGTGGTCAATGGGGTGCTCGTCTCAATAGTAGTGCCTTCAAAAGATGCCGAAATGACATTCCTTGCAAATCCCTCACTAATGTTTTTGGCAACCTCCATCGGAGTGGTTCCCGGCGCAAACGCTCTAATCGACCCATCGGGTAAAGTAATACTAATCATTGTTCTTTTTATTTTAGGAATGCAAATATAAACGTTTACTAAAACACCTTCAATATATAGTAGTGTTTTTTTTAGGAGCTATTTCCGGCTGTCCGTTATATCTCTTGGGGCGAACT
>NZ_JBPTTN010000007.1:0-243341 GCF_051547125.1 Flavobacterium sp. RSSA_27 | reverse complement strand
CAAAATGAAGGGTTTTTTTGTGTGTTTATGTTTCTATCATCACGGAAATATAAGGGATCAAGTTCAAAAGTTGGGGATTAAGCAAAAAGATTGGATAATCTGAATAAGAAGTAATCAATTTTCTCTCACTCCTCTAAATTGACTTCTAAAGGCTTTTAAAAGGGGGAAAATAAAAACGCAACCTTTTTAAAAGTTGCGTTGCTTGTTCATAAAACATCTAGTGTTCGCTCTAATGCCATCCCTCTAGATCCTTTAATCAGAAATGTCGAATTGACAAAGGGATGCTCTTTGAGATAAGCAGAAAAATCATCAAATGAAACAAAAAAGTGCAGGTTTTGTGCAACAGCTTTGTTTGCAAAAAAATCTTTCCCTACAAAAAAACTCTGGACATCTGACTCTTTAATCAACCTATCTACAATTTGTTTGTGCTCCACTAAACTAGCGGCACCTAACTCAAACATGTCTCCTAAAACTAAAATCTTATTAGGTTTATCCAACTGAACAAAATTATCAATAGCAACCGCCATACTGCTAGGATTAGCATTGTAAGCATCTAGCACAATGGAATTGGTTCCTTTCTCTAACAACTGGGACCTATTGTTCTGTGGAATATAATTTTCTAACGCTTCTTTTATTGCAGCTTGTGGCACATCAAAGTAAGTGCCAATAGCCAATGCAGCATTGACATTGTTAGCATTATACAATCCTATTAAATGCGTTGTAATCACACCAAATTCATGAGTAATAACCACAAAAGGATTTGCTGTAACTTTTTCAATTTTTACATCAGCAGTTGACTGAAGAGTACTAAAAGTAAAGCGCTTGAAATGTACTGATTTTTCTGCCTGAATAGGGTCATCAAGATTAATAAATACTGTTTTATCATTTTGACTCAAATAAGTATACATTTCACTTTTCCCTTTAATAACTCCTTCTACACCACCAAAACCTTCTAAATGAGCTTTGCCAAAATTGGTAACATACCCGAAATCAGGTGTAGCAATAGAACACAAGAACTCAATCTCTTTCTGATGGTTGGCACCCATTTCAACTATACCAATTTCAGTATTTGAATCAAAAGAAAGTAAGGTCAACGGAACACCTATATGATTATTCAAATTCCCTACAGTTGCCTTGGTATTGAATTTTTTAGAAAGCACCACTTGAATAAGCTCTTTTGTTGTGGTTTTTCCATTACTACCCGTTAGTGCCACAATAGGAATATTTAAAAATACTCGATGAAAACGGGCTAAATCTTGTAACGCAACCAAACTATCCTCAACAACTATAGTTCTTTCGTCTATATAATAATTAGCATTATCAATCAACACATATTTTGCGCCCTTTGACAAAGCTTCGGTTGCAAAAGTATTAGCGTCAAAATTGTCGCCTTTTATGGCTACAAAAAATGAATTAGGTCGAATTTTTCGAGTATCTATTGAAATAGAGTCGCAGGCAAGAAACAATTCATGAATTTTCGCAATTTCCATAATCAGTAGTTTTAAAAAAACAAAAGCCCTAATTAGGGCTTTTGTAAATATAATATGTGTTTTTTAATTTCTTGGTGATCTTTTCTTTTGTGCTTTAGGTCCTACACTAGACATTGCGCATCTAAAACCAATATAATCTGTTGCCATATCTTGTGGCAAATATCTTCTTTGAGCTGGATCCAACCAATAGGCTCTGTCTCTCCAAGATCCCCCTTTGTATACTCGAACTTTGTCGTCTATTAAGGTTGTTCTTTTGGTTGATTTGTCATAAGTTTTTGTCATTCTTCCTAAACTATCAATTTGAACATTGTGTTTAGGAGAGTTGTACATTTTTTTAGAATCTTTACTATTTTTAGATTCTTCTCCTCCAAAATCATAGTAACGAGTAGATTGTCTATCTCCATCTCTGTAATCAATATTGTTGCTCTTATCGAAGTTTTGTCTTAAATAAGTTTCGTTTTCATCTACTGGAACCTGAGCAATTTGACCAGGGTATGCTCTAGCTACCAATTTACCATTACTCAAAGTATCATACTTAATAGTGCTTGTAGTAACGATTTCTATTTTTCCGTCTTTACCAATTTTGTTTTTGGTATAGTTATTTCCTCTATAATAATTGAAATCATTCCATTCATTATCGATTATAGGACGATAAACATCTGCAACCCATTCAGCAACGTTACCAGCCATGTCATACAAACCAAAATCATTGGCAGGATATTTTTTAACTTGGTTAGTAATATCTGCTCCATCATCTGACCAACCAGCAATTCCGCCGTAATCTCCGTTTCCTTGTTTAAAATTAGCCAATTGGTCTCCTCTACTTACACGTTTTGCCGAACGAGTGTAGTTTCCAGACCATGGATATTTTTTTTGTCCTTTATAAATATTATATTCTCTTTGTCCTACATCAGCCGCCGCCGCATATTCCCATTCAGCTTCCGTTGGAAGACGATATTCTGGCAATAAAATTCCAGAAGAACGTTGAGCATATACATTTTTGTGTTCAGTTACCTTGCCATCTTTACTAGCTTTTGGAGCTTTTCTTTTAGCTTTATCTTTCAGCACTATTTCTTCATTACCTCCGTATACTGAAGTAGGCGATGCTAAATAGGTCTCAGAACTAAAAGGACTTTCTGCAGAAACATCGGTTATTTTTGCGTTTTTCTTTAGATAACCGGTTTTCTCTAACATGTTTTCATTTACACGGTCGGTTCTCCATTTTGCAAACTCATTGGCTTGAATCCAGTTAACACCAACGACAGGATATTCAGCATAGGAAGGATGTCTTAAATAGTTATTGGTCATCGTTTCATTATATCCTAAACGATTTCTCCACACCAAAGTATCAGGAGATGCTCCTTCATAGATATTTTTATAATTTTCTTCAGTTGGAG
Source organism: Flavobacterium sp. RSSA_27 (assembly GCF_051547125.1). Lineage (NCBI taxonomy): Bacteria > Pseudomonadati > Bacteroidota > Flavobacteriia > Flavobacteriales > Flavobacteriaceae > Flavobacterium > Flavobacterium sp. RSSA_27. The sequence continues at coordinate 240,454 of NZ_JBPTTN010000007.1, read as the reverse complement.
GGAAAACTTTTTTCAACCATTCTAGATACTCTAAGTACATAGAATTGGTTACTTCTGTTTCATCCATATAAAAGGATTGAACATGTTGTTGTGTTGGAGAATTGTTCCAATCGTGCATTACATCATCTTGAACTCTACCCATAGTAAAAGTTCCTCCTTCTACAAAAACCAAACCAGGGCCAGCTTGATTTTTATTTTTATAAGCAACGTTTTTCTGACGATCTAAGTTCCATCCGGTTGCTCTTGAAGCATTACTAGAGCTAGATTTCTTACTACAACTAGCTAATCCTGCAATCAGTAAAATTGATGTGATCAATTTTAAGTTCAAAATTTTCTTTACTTTCATACTATTAATAGGTCATAATTTGGTGCCGCAATATAACAATTAACCTTATACCTACAACACCGATACTTAATAATTTAAACGGGGCTAATTAAATTTATTCAATTCCTCAATACCAACGCAAAAATATATTTTTTATTGTTAAAACCTAGAGTAATTAAATTATTTTTACGTATTAAAATATACGCTACTTATACCCGTTATAGCACCCATGAAACACAAATTACTTGTCTGGTTAATCTACTTATTCCCTTTATTAGTATTGGGGCAAAACAAGGTTACAATAACCATTAATTGGTTTCCAATACAAACAATATCAATGGGTCATTATTATGTTCGCATCCCTACTTTTGATAGTACTAACTTTCAGTTTGATCCCATCAATAAATCGCTAAATTTTGTCACATTGCTCCCTAACTCTTCAGAAAATAATTTTTCTTTAACCAACATTACTTACGAGAAAATTAGTACTGAAGAGCTGGGTGATTTATCCATAACTAGCATACCAGCCACTCCAAATGAAAACTTTCAAAAATCAACTTCACGAGACCTGACCAAGACTCTATTAACACTTTCTCCCATAATCAAGGATGCTACGGGCTTCAAAAAAATCACCTCTTTTTCTTATACAGCATCCCCAAATTTGAATCGAATTTCAAACCAATACAAAGTCCTCGCTACCAGTTCAATCAGTAATTCGGTATTGGCTTCAGGAGATTGGTTTCAATTTCAAATACAAAAATCGGGGGTATATAAAATATCCAAGAATTTTTTGCAACAACTTGGTTTTTCTACCAATGGTGTTGATCCCAAAAGAATCAAAATATTTGGTAATGGAGGAAAAATGATTCCGCTGAACAACAACAATACCTATCCACTAGACATAGAAGAAACACCAATTGAAGTCATTGGAGAAAATGATGGTGTTTTCGATAATAATGACTACATTCTCTTTTATGGGGAAGGGACTGACACTTGGAATGAAGAGAGTAAAACCTTCAACAACCTATTTGAAGATCAGTCATATTATTACATCACCGCTTCAGGTGGAGCAGGAAAAAGAATTCAATCGCTAAATCAACCAACAGGAAGTCCAACCCTAAGTCTAACAACATTTGATGACACACAATTTCATGAAGTGGATCAAATCAATATTGGGCAATTAGGCCGGCAATGGTTTGGTGAAAAATTTGATAGTAACAAAGAACATGAGTTCGATTTTGAATTTCCAAATATTGACACAACTATACCTGTAAAAATTAGTACAGAAACAGCTTCCGCAGGCTTTACCCCAACATCATTCCTTATTGCTGCAAATAATTCTCCTATTGGAACCATAAATTTCCCAGCTCTTACTATCAATTCAGGAATTTCATTTTATACAGGTAACCTTCCAATTACTGCTTCTTTTTTAGGCTCCGAAAAAAGCAAAATAAAATACACTTATAATAATGGAGGCGTTCCAAACGCAATTGGCTATTTAGATTATATAAAAGTGGTAGCCAAAAGAAAACTAGTAGGTTACGGCAAGCAATTTCATTTTCAATACGACAATGCTTTTTCTACAGGTGGAATTGTAGAATATATATTTTCTAATGCCTCAACAATAAATCAAATATGGGATGTAACCAAACTCAATGCTATTCAAAAAATTGAAAATAACAATCAAAGTCAATTTAGCTTTAAAGCCAATCTAGGCGAAATCAGAAAATATATTGCTCTAGATTCGAATGACTTTTTAACTCCATCCCTTTCAAAAAAACCAAAAGTTGCCAACCAAAACATTAAAGGAACCCTTTTCAAAAACAATCTTGGTCAATTTCAAGACATCGATTACGTAATTATCACACCGAATTCCTTACTTAATCAAGCCGAAAAACTAGCCTCTTTCCACAGAAATTATTCTAATTTGAATGTAAAAGTAATCCCAACCGAGTCTATTTATCACGAATTTGCCTCAGGAAAACAAGATATTGGGGCCATACGAAATTGCATTAAATATATATACGACAATGCTTCATCTGCAGATAAAAGAATTAAATATGTGAACCTTTTTGGAGATGCGTCCTACGATTACAAAAACAGAATTCCAAATAACAGCAATATAGTACCTATTTATCATTCGCTTCGAAGTAATGCTTCAGGAGAATCATCTTTTGCTTCAGATGATTTTTTTGGATTAATGGATGCTAACGAGGGTAATATAGTTGGATCTTTTGGAGGTGTTGATATTGCAGTGGGACGAATGATTGTAAACGACAGTAAGCAAGCAGATGAAATGGTTCAGAAAGTAATCGACTATCACGATATAAAATCTTATGGAAATTGGAGAAACAACTTCGTACTCATAGGTGATGATTCAGATGTTCCCTCAGACGCTTCCCTACAAGAAAAACAAAATAATTTAGGAGACTTAATCACGACTGAAAAACCATTTCTAAATGTCTCCAAAATTTTACTTGACTCCTATATGCAAGAAGCATCAGCTGGTGGATTTCGATATCCAAAAGCCAGAATCGATTTATTCAATTCCTTCGAAAAAGGCGCATTAGTTTTTAATTATTTAGGACATGGTGGTGAAGACGGATTGGCTGCTGAACGTATTTGGGAAAAATCAGACGGGCAAAACTTGAATAATCCATTCAAATACCCACTATTTGTAACGATTACTTGTGAGTTTTCTAGATTTGATAATCCTTTACGTCCAACGGCTGGTGAATTTACCTATTGGAATCCAAAAGGTGGTGCTATTGCAATGATTACAACAATACGCTCTATCGGACAGTTCAGTGCTGAAAATTTCAACCCAATATTGACTCGGAATTTACTTTCTTTCGGTTCGAGCACTTACACTTCAATAGCAGAAGCCCTGCGTGTTTCTAAAAACGCGAGTCCCAATTCTTCAACAAACGTGGTGGTTTTTATAGGTGATCCTGCTTTGCAATTGGCTATCCCCAAACCTAAAATCAACTTAACAAAAGTGAACGATGTCAGTATTTTGCAACCAATAGACGACTTCAAGTCATTGGCTAAAATGAAACTCTCTGGTGAAGTAACTGATGAAAACAATAATTTACTGTCTAATTATAATGGGGAAATCGCAACAATTATAACTGATAAATTAGTAACTAGAAATACCCTTAATAATGATGGAAATAGTCCCAGCTTAGCATTTTCAGTTTTAGGAGAAGCCATTTTTAGAGGAAATGGCACAGTAAAAAATGGTCAATTTGAATTTAGCTTTGTCGTCCCAAAAGATATTCGCATTCCAGTTGGTAATGGAAAGATTAGTTTTTATTCAAAAAAAGACAATGCTTTTGAAAACCAAACCGGACAAAATACTACTATTAAAATAGGAGGAATTAATGAAAATGCAGTTGCAGACAATATTAGTCCAAAAGTGAAGTTATATATGAATGATGAAAATTTTGTTTCGGGCGGTACAACCAATCAATCTCCAATATTAATAGCGCAATTGGAAGACGAAAACGGTATTAATACTGCCAGTGGAATAGGTCATGATATTGTAGCTATTTTAGACGGAGATGAGAGCAATCCTATTATTTTAAATGACTATTATGAAACCAAACTAGATGATTTTACTTCGGGTACCATAAGGTTTCCTTTTCGAAATCTTTCAATAGGACATCATACCTTAACCCTTAAAGCTTGGGATGTATATAATAATCCTGTGATAAGTGAAATACAATTTTTGGTCGTTGGAAACGAAACTATAACCCTTACAAACGTTTTGAATTACCCCAATCCATTTGTAAGTTATACCGAATTTTGGTTCACTCATAATAGGCCATTTGAACCATTAGAAGTTCAAGTGCAAGTGATGACCATCACAGGTAAAGTGGTATGGTCCAAAAACCAAATTGTTACTACTGAAGGCTTTTTGTCGAGAGACATAAAATGGGATGGTAAAGATGATTATGGAGATCGACTTGGGAAAGGGGTTTACGTTTATAGATTAACTGTGAAATCTGCACTAAATAGCAAGAAAGCAGAAAAAATCGAAAAATTGGTTATCCTTTAATTTATTCTATATTTGTTCAATGATTTTAATAGCATAATGAAGAAATTTATTTTGATTTTTATTGGTTTAGTTACTACTAATTTAGTGGCACAAGAAAGAGCCATTACTACAGGAGTTCCATTTTTATTAATTGCTGCCGATGCAAGAGCAGCTGGTATGGGCGACCTAGGAGTAGCTACTTCTCCAGACGCTTATTCTCAACAATGGAATCCAGCAAAATATGCGTTTGCTATTGACAAACAGGGGTTTTCGGTGAGCTATACACCATACCTTACCGATATTGTAAATGACATTTCATTAGGTCAAGTTACCTACTATAACCGAATAAACAACAGAAGTGCTTTCGCTGGTAGTCTACGATACTTTGGCTTAGGAGAAATTGAACTTCGCGAAAATGCCAATGATATCCCAAGACTAGTATCTCCAAACGAATTCGCACTAGACGGATCTTATTCTCTACAATTAAGTGATAAATTTTCAATGGCTGTAGCAGGAAGATTCATTCACTCCAACCTAAAAGTAGCATCAGACAATGGAGATGCTTCGCCAGCTAGCACATTTGCAGTAGACATAGCGGGCTATTATCAATCCGAAGAATTAGCCTATGCTGACTTTAATGGTCGCTGGAGAGGAGGCTTCAATATTCAAAATTTGGGACCAAAAATCAGCTACGACAATGATGAGTTCAGCACAAATTTCTTGCCTGCTAATTTAAAGATTGGAGGAGGATTCGATTTCATTTTAGACGAATATAACAAAATAGGTGTCAATTTAGAATTCAACAAATTATTAGTGCCCACTCCACAATACGAAAGCACCGATACCAATGCAGAATCGATTCAAAAAACAGAAGATTATCGTAGAATTGGATGGGCTTCTGGAATTTTTAAATCCTTTGGTGACGCACCTGGTGGGTTTAGCGAAGAATTAAAAGAAATAACGTATGCCTTTGGAGCCGAATACGAATACCAAGATGCTTTCTCATTGCGTTCAGGTTATTTTCACGAAAGTGACGAAAAAGGAGCGAGAAAATTCTTGTCTTTAGGAGCTGGATTCAAATATAATGTGGTCAAAGTAGATGTATCCTATTTGTTTTCTGCTTCACGAGTTAAAAATCCTTTAGAGAATACCTTGCGCTTTTCTTTAACCTTCAATTTTGGAGACAAATACGAAAATTACTAGAAAACGCATTAAATTGGTAATAAATCCAAATTTCAAAAGCATTAGCCTTGAAATTTGGATTTTTTTTCCTCAACAATGAACACGACTTTTTTATAATGCCTACTTAATAAAATATAGAATTATGAAAGAAATTAATCTCACAACTTCATTCAAACAATTTGATACAATAATTGAATTACCCAATGAAATTCAAGACTTAATGCAAGAAGCGATTGCTATCCGCAAAAGCGCTTATGCTCCTTACTCAAATTTTAGAGTAGGAGCCGCTTTACTTTTGGAAAACAACAAAATAGTTTGTGGTTCCAACCAAGAAAATGCGGCATATCCTTCTGGTCTTTGTGCAGAACGTGTGGCATTTTTTTATGCGGGAGCAAATTATCCTGGTGTGAAAATAAAGAGTATGGCCATTAGCGCTGCCTCTGACACTAACCCAACTACAGAACCCATTCCACCATGCGGCGCTTGCAGACAAGTTATAGCCGAATATGAAATTAAACAAGACCAACCTATTGAAATTTATTTTATGGGAGAAACAGGTGTAATCTACCAGTCTGATTCACTTAAAAACCTACTTCCTTTTATGTTTAACAAAAAATTCCTCTAATCAGAATAAAAACTGGTAGTTAAATTTTATTGCTTACTAGGAATGTCTTATTTTTGCATTTCGCGATTTTGTGTTGGATTAGAAGTTCAGATTTCAGAAACTGTATTTCTATAAAATAAATTTTACACCATTTCGAATAGTATTAACACTTACAAAAGAATTATTTCAGATGAAAGAAGTTACGAAAGAAGTATATTTAAAGTGGTATGAAGACATGCTTCTTTGGAGAAAGTTTGAAGACAAACTAGCTGCTCTTTACATACAACAAAAAATAAGAGGTTTTCTTCATTTGTACAATGGTCAAGAAGCCGTTTTAGCAGGAGCACTCCATGCTATGGATTTGACAAAAGACAAAATGATTACCGCCTATAGAAACCACGTACAACCAATCGGAATGGGAGTTGACCCAAGAAGAGTAATGGCTGAACTTCTAGGTAAAGCTACAGGTACTTCAAAAGGTATGGGAGGCTCTATGCACATTTTCTCAAAAGAACACCGTTTCTACGGAGGACATGGAATTGTAGGAGGACAAATCCCATTAGGAGCTGGTTTAGCTTTTGGAGATAAATACAACAATACAGGAGGAGTTACTCTTACTTACTTTGGAGACGGAGCTGCTCGCCAAGGATCCCTTCACGAAGCTTTCAACATGGCCATGTTATGGAAATTACCAGTGGTTTTCATTGTAGAAAACAATGGATATGCAATGGGTACTTCAGTTGAAAGAACAGCTAATCACTCCGACATTTGGAAACTAGGATTAGGATATGAAATGCCTTGTGGTCCTGTTGACGGAATGAACCCAGTGAAAGTAGCCGAAGCAATGACAGAAGCTATCGAAAGAGCAAGACGTGGCGACGGACCAACATTCTTAGAAATGAAAACCTACCGTTATAGAGGACATTCAATGTCTGATGCTCAATTGTATCGTTCTAAAGAAGAAATTGAAGAATACAAAAAAATAGATCCAATTACGCAAGTACTAGATGTAATTTTAGATCAAAAATATGCAACAGAGGAAGAAATCGAAGTGATTGACCAACGTGTTAAAGATTTGGTAGAAGAATGCGTAAAATTCTCTGAAGAATCTCCATATCCTGAAGTACAACAACTTTATGATGTGGTATACGAACAAGAAAACTATCCATTCATCCCTCATAAATTATAATCCATTATGGCAACAATTATTACCATGCCTCGTTTGAGCGATACTATGACTGAAGGAACGGTAGCGACTTGGCTTAAAAAAGTAGGTGACAAAGTAAATGAAGGAGATATTCTAGCTGAAATCGAAACAGACAAAGCAACAATGGAATTCGAATCCTTTAATGAAGGAACGCTATTATATATTGGAATACCAGAAGGAGAAACTGCACCTGTAGATTCACTACTTGCAATCATTGGAAATGAAGGCGAAGATGTAACGGCATTAATTGCTGGAGGCGCTACAGCACCTGCACCAGCAGCAACAGAAACTCCAAAAGAGACAGCTGTTGCACCAGCAGCTACTACTACCGCTACAGAACTTCCAAAAGGAGTAATCGTAGTAACTATGCCTAGATTAAGCGATACTATGACTGAAGGTACCGTTGCAACTTGGTTAAAAAAAGTAGGAGATACTGTTGCAGAAGGAGATATCCTAGCTGAAATCGAAACAGACAAAGCCACAATGGAGTTTGAGTCGTTCAACGCTGGAACTTTACTTTATATAGGAATTCAAGAAGGAAATACTGCTCCTGTCGACAGTCTTTTAGCTATAATCGGACCTGCAGGAACTGATATTACTGGAGTGGCAGCTGGCTTTACTGCTGGCGGAACTACCGCTGCACCTGTTGCAACAGAAACAGCAGCTGCACCAGCAACAACAGAAAAAAACATTGAAACTGTTCAAGAGCCAAGCGCCGACGGACAAAGAATATTAGCTTCCCCTCTAGCTAAGAAATTAGCATCAGAAAAAGGAATCCAATTATCACAAGTTAAAGGAAGCGGTGAAAATGGACGTATCACAAAAAGCGATATCGAAAACTTTACACCACAAGCAACTACTGCTCCTCAAGCAGCTCCACAACAAGCACCAGCTGCTAAAACAGAAGCTGTAGCAGCTCCAAAACCTTATGTTCCTGCTGGACAAGTAGCAACAGAAGAGATTAAGAATTCTCAAATGCGTAAAATTATCGCAAAACGTTTATCAGAATCTTTATTCACAGCACCTCATTACAATTTGGTAATTGAAGTGAGTATGGACGAAGCTATGAAATCAAGATCCGTAATCAATACTGTGCCAGATACCAAAGTTTCTTTCAACGATATGGTTATTAAAGCAAGTGCTTTGGCATTAAAAAAACATCCAAAAATCAATTCACAGTGGAAAGAGGATGCTATCACTATCAACTATCACGTAAATATTGGTGTAGCAGTAGCTGTTGAAGATGGTTTAGTTGTTCCTGTATTACCTTTTACTGACGGCATGAGTTTATCACAAATTGGTGCTAGTGTAAGAGATTTAGCAGGAAGAGCAAAAAACAAAAAATTATTACCTACTGAAATGGAAGGAAGTACTTTTACCATTTCTAACTTAGGCATGTTTGGAATTACTGAATTCAACTCTATCATCAATCAACCAAATTCAGCTATTCTTTCTGTAGGAGCAATCGTTGAAAAGCCAGTAGTGAAAAATGGACAAATTGTTGTAGGCAATACTATGATGTTGTCATTAGCATGTGACCATAGAACTATTGATGGTGCGACAGGCGCTCAATTTTTACAGACATTAAAACAATACATAGAAAACCCAGTAACAATGCTAGCATAACAAAGTTTTCTTTATTATAATAATCCCGTTTTGAATTTTTCAAAACGGGATTTTTTTTACTTATTCTTAGCTTCAATCCACTTGGACATATATTTTGTACTAGCAAGCGTATGATGTTGCAAAAGTGCACCGTAAAAATTATTCCGTCGATGTTCGGCAATGGTAGCCAACAAATGCTGTAATCGTTCTATAAAAATACCTTCAAAAAGATCTTTTTGATATCTTTTATACAAAATAGAAAAACCATTTTGTTGTGATGTAAGCCAGCTGGATTTATCAGTATACAATTGAACTGCTGCGTCTACAAATTCTTCAACAGCATCACTAACATAGCCACTCCAAGGTAAATCTCCCTGCATAGATTCTGCACCAATAGTAGTGGTTACATTAGGCGTACCTGTTTGCATCGCTTCTAATAATTTTCCTTTTATACCCGCTCCAAAACGCAAAGGAGCCAAAACTACTTTTGATTGTTGAACTACTTCCTGAGCGTCTTCAGCGCGTCCCATAATAAAAAAATTAGTCTTCGGCTGATGAAGCTGCAGTACTTTTTGAGAAGGATACGATCCGTAAATTTTCAAAGTAGCATTCGGTAGTTTTTGAAGAATTTTAGGCCAAATCGTCTCTTTCAAATATTGAACGGCATTCCAATTAGGCTCATGAAGAAAGTTTCCAATAAAGACAAAACCTTCTCGCTCTTCAAAAGAAGGTAATTTTTTCTCAAAAGAAGCTTCAACTGCATCCAAAAGAATCGGCAAATAAAACAATAGCGAGGGATCAATTTTAAAAACAGTCTGCAGAAGATCCATCTCAAATTCGGATATCATTAATGTCAAATCACATCTCAAAATACACGCAATCTCTCGCTTTGCAACATCTTCAACTAGCAAATCATTGATGGAAAATGGTCGATTTTGCTTAAATGCCTTTTGTCGCGCTATTCGCAAACAATGTAAATCTTCTGTATCTAAAAGTCTAACTGCATCAGGACAATTTTCAATTACTCGCCAACCAAACTGTTCTTCAATCATAAATCGATCAAACAAAACCACATTGGGCTGCATTGCTTTGACAAACGCATCAAAACTAGAATCATTAAGCTTTATAGCGACTTTATGAATACCAAAATTTGATAAATCAACCATAAAATCACTATCTTGAGCTGCACTGGCAAAAGTAACTTCATATCCTTGGTTTTGAAACAAACCAATGAGTTGCATCATTCTACTTCCCGCAGCCGAAGAATTAGGCTCTGGCCAAACAAAACCAATTACCAATAATTTTTTCATGTCAAATTAATTGTGGGTACAAAATAATACTATTTCATTCTGATTCTAGCTTTTTGAAAGAAAAATCAAAACTAAAAAGCTAAATTTGTAATCAATAAATTGAATACTATTATGTTAGGTTTAAAATTAGCTACTGACCCAAGATGGGTAAATATCGTTGAATCAAATATTGAAGAGATTCTAACCGATCATGCTTGGTGCGAACAAAAAGCGGCTTCCAATGCCATATATATTATCATCAATAATTCAGAAAAAGAAGAATTAGTGACCGAAATGACCAGAATTGCTTTAGAAGAAATGGAACATTTTCAAATGGTTCATAACATCATTAAAGAAAAAGGATTGACGTTAGGCAGAGAAAGAAAAGACAATTATGTTAATGATTTAGTCAAATTTGCAAAAAAAGACGGTAGCCGTAACGATGCTTTGGTCGAAAGATTACTTTTTGCAGCAATGATTGAAGCTCGAAGTTGTGAACGCTTCAGAGTGCTTTCCAAAAACATAAAAGACCCAGAACTAGCAAAATTCTACCACGATTTAATGGTAAGTGAAGCTGGACACTATACAACTTTTTTGAAATTTGCCAGACAATATGCTGAAAAAATAGATATTGATAAACGCTGGCAAGAATGGATAGAGTTTGAAAGCTCCATCATTGGAAATTATGGAAAATCAGAAACGGTACACGGATAAATAACCCATACTTTGTTTAAAAATGGCGATAAATATAAAAAACATCTTCTTAAAAACAGTTAAGTATTTAGGAATCGTATGGGGTAGTATTTTGGTTATAATGCTTCTTACCCCTCTTATTTTTTCTGATACCATAAAAGAAGAAGTCAAAAAATACGCCAACACAAAACTTGAAGGTGAATTGAATTACGGCGATGCTAATCTATCGTTTTTTAAACATTTTCCATCATTGACTTTAACCTTAAATGATGTCAATTTAAACGGCTCAACCCCTTTTGAAAAAGAAAAATTTGTATCTGCAAAAGAAATCGCTTTTGGAATCAATGTAACCAGTTTACTTTTTGGAAAAGCTATAGACATTGATCAAATAATTCTTATCGAAGCCAACATCAATGTGAAGGTTGATAAAAATGGTCAAGCCAATTACAATGTGTATAAAGCAAGTGAAGAAGCAACCAAGGAAAATGATGATGAAAGCAGCACAGCATTACAACTTGAGAAAATCGAAATCCTAAACAGCAAGGTAGTTTATGATGACCAATCCACAGCGATTCACCTAGATTTGTTTGATTTTAATTATACCGGAAAAGGAGATTTAAGTTCAGACTTATTTGATTTGTATTCAAAAGTTGCTATTTCTAAAATGAATTTCATCTACGAAAACGAACCCTATTTGATGAATAAAAAAGTAGAGGGTGATTTAATTACAAGGGTTAATGTAAACTCATTGTCTTTTGTTTTTGAAGAAAATAATCTGAACATCAACAAATTATTGGTGGATTTCAAAGGCAAATTTGATTTTCTAAAAGACGGGTACAACATTGATTTTAACATAAAATCAAACGATAGTGAACTCTATGACTTGATTAATGCCTTTCCTCCAAAATTTATTACATGGCTAGAAAAAACAGATGTTAAAGGAAAAACGGACCTGCTTTTGACCCTAAAAGGAAAATACATTGCTTCTCAAAAAATAGCACCGGATTTACATTTGGATTTAAAAATAAAAGACGGTTTTGTCAATTACAATAAAAGTAATTTTCCTGTTTCTAATCTAAATTTAGATTTTAGCGCAAAATTACAATCGCTTGACCCGAACCAATTACTTTTAGATGTAAATGGCATTTCGTTAAATATTGAAAAAGAATACCTAAAAGCAAAATGGCATTCCAAAGGAGTTGAAAATATTGAAATGAATGGAGAATTGTACAGCTTTATTGATTTAGAAAAACTAAATAATGCATTAGGAATTCCAAATCTAACCGTAAAAGGGCTTTTGACTGGAAAAGGAACAATGAACGGAACCTATAATGCAAAAACTAACAGTTTTCCAATTGCTGATATTGCTATTGATCTTAAAAATGGATTTATTCAAACAGAATATTATCCCAATCCTATCACCAACATCAATTGCAATGCTACCATAAAAAATCAAAAAGGATCTATTGATGATTTAAAAGTTAAATTGCAACCCGCTAGTTTTACGTTTGAACAAGAACCATTTACAGTCGAAGCTAATTTAGAAAATTTTAAAGATTTGAGTTATGATGTAAAGGCAAAAGGCGTTTTAAACATCAGTAAAATATACAAAGTTTTTTCTCAAAAAGGATTAGATGTTGATGGATACATTAAAACTGACTTGGCTCTTAAAGGCAAACAAAGTGATGCTGAAAAAGGAAATTATAGTAAACTCAACAGTAAAGGAACACTCGAAATCAGGAATATTGCTGTAGCCACAAACTATCTTCCTAAAAAATTTTTAATCAAAGAAGGCATATTCAAATTCAATCAAGACAAAATGTCCTTCAATACATTTATAGCAAGTTATAGTCAATCTGATTTTAAATTGAATGGTTACTTGAAAAATGTATTTAATTTTTTAAGCCCAAGAAAAGGAACACTAAAAGGTGCATTTACTTTACAGTCAAAATATATTAATGCGGATGAGTTTATGAGTTCTAGAGCAACAACCACAGCTACTGTAAACTCAACTAAAGAGAACCCCGCTAAGTCAACAACTAGTACAGGAGTCATAATTATCCCTAAAAATCTTGATTTGCAATTCAAAGCTATTGCTCAAAAAGTAGATTTTCAAGAATTACATCTTAGCAAAGCCAATGGTGATTTGAAAATGAAAAACGGTAAATTATACCTCCAAAACACCAATTTTGACCTGATTGGGTGTCAAGTTGGAATGAACGGATTATATGAAAGCTTAACAACTAAAAAAGCTTTGTTTGAATACCAAATTAAGGCTACAGACTTTGATATTAAAAGAGCCTATAAAGAAGTTAAAATTTTTCGAGAGATGGCAAGTGCCGCTGAAAAAGCTCAAGGAATCGTTTCTTTAGATTATAAACTTAAAGGGCGTTTGAATGTAAATATGGAACCCGTATTCCCCTCTTTAGTAGGAAACGGCATTTTATCTGTAAAAGATATTAAACTCTATGGAATGAAAATGTTTACTGTAGTGGGAAGCCAAACCAATAACGATAAAATGAAGAATCCTGAACTTTCTAAAGTTGACATTAAAAGTTCAATTAAAAATAATATCATCACCATCGAACGTTTCAAATTCAAATTTGCAGGCTTTAGACCAAGAATAGAAGGAACTACAAGTTTAGATGGTCGACTAAATTTAAAAATGAGGTTAGGACTTCCTCCCTTGGGCATAATAGGAATACCAATAACTGTTACAGGCAACAAGGATAATCCTATTATAAAAGTAGGAAAAGAAACCAAAGATTTAGAGGAAACAGAAGATAAAGAGATTGAATAAGCAACCAGTTTTTGATACAGATTGCACAAAAAAAATACCCCAAAAAGAAGAATCTATTTGGGGTATTGCTCTTATTATTGTCGATATAGAGCTTCTATTTGTTCCTTAAAAGTATCTAAAACTACTCTTCTTTTTAATTTTAAGGTTTGGGTTAGAAAACCGTTTTCTATAGTAAAAGGTACATCAGAAAAAATAAACTTTTTGGGTATTTCATAACCTCCATATTTATTTTTCAAACTTTTTCTAATTTCTATACCAACAAATTCTTGAACAGAAGGTAAATGAATTAGCTTTTCGACATTGGTTTTAATATGTAAAAGTTCAGCAGTTTTGCGCAGCATGGCGTGATCTGGTACAACCACACATATAGTATAAGGCCTACCATCGCCATATATCATTGCTGCCTCAACATATGGCAATAAAACAATGTCTTCCTCCAATGCAGAAGGGAATACATATTTGCCGTTTTCTAATTTAAATTGTTCTTTTAAGCGACCTGTTATGTATAAAAATCCATCTGAGTCTAATTTCCCCCTATCCCCAGTTTTTAACCAACCGTCTTGAGTAAATACCTCTTTAGTTGTTTGAGGCTTGTTATGATACCCAACCATCAAGTTGGGGCCCATAACTTGTATTTCACCATCCTCGCTTTGGTCATCCACAACAGTTTTGTCGATACGTATTTTAATAAATTCAAGTGGACTTCCCACGCTCCCATTTCGGTTCAATTCAGGGCTATTCATAGTTATGGCAGGAGAAGTCTCACTTAAGCCATAACAATTATAAACTGAAATGCCAATGTCTGCAAAGAAATGAGTTACTTCTTCATTCATTTGAGCACTTCCTGTAATACTTGCAACTAAATTTCCACCGAAGCGCTCTTTAATTTTAGAAATAACAAGTTTGGAGCCAAGCCAAAACTTGAGTTTAGTAACCATAGAAACTCTTCCTTCTTTAAGACGATATTCACGTGCGGCTAGTAAAGTACTTTGAAAAAGTCGCAATTTAAATCCACCTTCCTCTTTCATTTTCTGATGAATACCAGAGTAGATTTTATTAAAAACTCGAGGAACAGCAATCAAAAAAGTTGGCTTTACCTTGACAAAATCGTCCGAAAGGGTTTCCATACTGACCATAAATCCAATTGAGCCTCCAAAAAAAAGCCAATTATAAAGTTCAGCTGTCTGACCATAACTGTGCGCCCAAGGCAATATAGACAAACTTACCGAATGTTCCCCAAGATGATTACAATAACGTCTAAAACCAGCTCTTGCATTTGAAGTTAAATTGCCATGTGTAAGCAAAACACCTTTAGGGTCAGAAGTAGTTCCTGAAGTATAAATTAAACATGCAATTTCACTAGAAGCGGGAATATATGATGGAACAAAATTAGTACTTCCTATTGCTTCTAGTTGATGCATACTTTGCTCCCCAACGGTATCAATAATGAAAATATCCTTTAAAATTGTTGAATTCCCCTTTAAACTCTGAACCTGATCATAGATTGCAGGAGTAGAAACAAGTAAGAATTTAATATTTGCATCCTTTATTATATACTCCCAAGTACCGTAATTTTCACTTTCATACATGGGTACAAATCGTGCGCCTAAACCATAACTTGCAAAAGCTGCAATAGCCCATTCAGAACGATTACTAGCGATTATCCCCACAGCATCACCTTTTTGAATGTTCAAATGTGCTAAACCACTTCTGAAATCATTAACACGTTTGCCAATTTCTCCATAAGTGACCCAATTAAAAATTCCGGATACCAAATCCTTAGTTCCTAAAAAAGAATTATGAGCAAATTTTTTTGTAGCCAATTCAAATAAAGAAACAAGGTTGTCGGGTTTTTCGAGTATCATCTCACCAGTGTTATTTTTCATATGTATAATATTTTGTAGACAATTTAGTTGAGATAATGACGAAACTTCAAATATAAAATGCCGTAAAATTTAAAATTATGTAAAGGTAAGGTAATTACATTTTGATGGTTCTATTATAGTATAATTTTAAGAATAAAGAGTAATGAACTAATCAGGCTATAGGTATTTTTCAATAAAAGGTTTTTAGAAGTAAATTTAGATGAGTGAGAAAAATTGATTACTTCTTATTTAGATTATCTAATCTTTTTTCATAATCCCCAACTTTTGAACTTGATCCTTTTTTTTTGAGTAGAGGGATAAAAAAAACTCCAAAATCAAAAGACTTTGGAGTTTCTTGGTGGGCGATGAGGGGTTCGAACCCCCGACCCCCTCGGTGTAAACGAGGTGCTCTGAACCAGCTGAGCTAATCGCCCTATTTTACTAGGTTGCTATCATTTCGTGATTGCGAGTGCAAATATACAACCCTTTTCGGGATGTGCAAGTAAAAATGAAAAAAAATTACAAAATTTCTGCAACCACAAAAGTACTTCCGCCTATGTAGATAAAGTCTGTAGGAGCCGCATTTCTCAATGCTTCTGTGTAGGCTTCTGAAACAGAAGAATATACTTCTCCATTAAGACCAATTAACTGCGCTTCGGTTTTTAGTGTGGTTGCATCTAAGCCACGTGGAATATTTGGTTTACAAAAATAATAAATGGCGTTTTTTGGAAACAAAGGCAAGACTCCTTTCAAATCTTTATCATTTACCACTCCCAAAACGATATGCAATTGGTCAAATTTTTCTTTTTGAATTTGACGCATCACTATTTCAAGTCCATTTTTGTTGTGAGCTGTGTCGGCAATTACTTTGGGTTGCTCTTTCAACTGTTGCCAACGACCTTGGAGTCCTGTGTTTTTTATTACATTCGCCATACCAGTTTGGAGTTGTTTTGGTGTAACCAATATGGATTTGTTTTCGTTCAAAACGGCTATGGTTTGCATTACGGTTTTCTTGTTGTGCACTTGGTAATCGCCTAATAAGTCAGATGGATAAGTACTCGAAATCAAATCCGAGGCCAAATGAATTTCAGCAAAACAACTTTTGGCTTTGCTAATAAAAATAGGCAAAGTTTCTGGAGTGTATTCCCCAATCACTACGGGAATGCTTGGTTTTATGATGCCAGCTTTTTCGCCAGCAATAGCCGCTAGTGTATCACCAAGAAATTGAGTGTGATCTAATCCTATATTGGTGATGATCGAAACTAATGGCGTAATAATATTGGTAGCATCCAATCGACCACCCATTCCAACTTCTATGATAGCAATGTCGACCCGTTCTTTTACGAAATAATCAAAGGCCAAACCTACGGTCATTTCGAAGAAACTCATATCCTGTGCTTCAAAAAACGAACGGTGTTGGTTCACAAAATCACACACAAAAGTTTCTGGAATTTCTTCCCAAGCTTGTTCTGGATTGGCATTCGAAATAATTTTGATGCGTTCTCTAAAATCCGTAAGATGAGGTGAGGTGTACAAGCCTACTTTTAGTCCTGCTTCTTTGAGAACAGAGGCTAGAAGGTGAGAGGTGGAGCCTTTACCATTGGTGCCCGCCACGTGTATGCATCGTAATTTTTGCTCGGGATGCCCCAAGTAGTCGGCTAACAAATGTACGTTGGTCAAATCTTTTTTATAAGCCGATGCGCCTTGCAATTGATACATTGGCAACTGATTGTATAGCCAATGAAGGGTTTCTTGATAATTCATTTTTTGAGCAAAAAAGAGGGGTTTAAAATAATTTTCATTTTTTTTAGTTTAATACTAGAACGAAAAGTATCTTTAGTGCAAAATTGAACTATTTTTTAGAATTAATTCGTAAAAATCAAGAATAAAATATGTTTACTTTACTCTCTCTACAAGCCGACTCACTTACTGCTGCGACTTCTACTGCTGTTATTGAAAATGTTGCTCCAAATACTGAAATCTCGGTATTGGAATTTATTTTGAAAGGTGGGGTTTTCCTAATTCCAATTGCCATTCTATTGTTTTATACCTTTTATGTTATTGCCGAAAGATATATGTATATTGATAAAGCCTCAAAAATAGACGATCGTTTGTTGCGCGATGTGGGAGAGCAATTGCAATCCGGAAATATAGAATTGGCTAGAGCCATCGTTGAACGTTCTACTAATGCTTCAAGCACAATTATAAAAGAAGGAATTCTGGTGATTGGTCGTCCCATCGCAGAGATTGAATCGAATATGGACCGCGCCGCCGATATCGAAATTGGTCAAATGGAAAAGCATTTAGGTCATTTAGGATTAATTGCAGGTATTGCTCCAACACTAGGATTTATCGGAACCATTTCGGGGGTAATTAAGATTTTTTATAGCATTTCAGTTACAGAAAACATCAGTATTGGAAACATTTCTGGTGGATTGTACGAGAAAATGATTAGTAGTGGTGCTGGATTAATTGTTGGAATCATCGCCTACAGTGCCTACCATTTGCTGAACGGAAAGATTGATAATTTTGCGCTAAAAGTGCAAAAACAGATTTTAGAATTTGTAAATATTATTCAAAGAGCATAGTTATGGCGATCAAAAGAAAAAGAAGATTTCACGCCGAAGTAGCGACCTCTTCGCTCAGCGATATTATGTTTTTCTTATTGTTGTTTTTCCTAATCATTTCCACATTGGCCAATCCCAATGTGATTAAAATGACTTTGCCCAAAGCCAAGTCCAACGAAAAAACGAATAAGCAATACATTAGCCTTTCGGTTACCGAAGACAAAAAGTTCTACCTCGACAAACAACCCGTTGCTTTCGAAGACCTTGAAACCACTTTGATGGGAAAAATGAGTGGCGAAAAAGACCAAACGGTCATCGTCCGCATTCCATTCAACCTACAAGTACAAGATTTAGTAGACGTCCTTCAAATCGGCGTAAAAAATAACCTAAAGTTTGTCATAGCCACCAGTCCAAAATAAGAATAATTTGGGCGTGACCCCATAAAAGCAAAGGGGCGAATAGCATAGGTGTTATTCGCCCCTTTTCTTTTCTGCGGTCGGGCTATCCGCGCTACTTCGGTAGCCAGCTCCTATCCCTCACGCATTTTAACTAGTCCCAAGACATATTGTTGTTACGATATCTAATTCAAATTGAAATTATATACAATCTTGCCGACTTGTTTCTCTGGTGCGTTGCTGCTAGCGTCCCATTTGGTGTTCATTGCGGCAATCTTGGCTTGGTCCAAAAGACATTTGGCCGTATTGGTGGTTCCTTTGCTTCCTGCAATGGCGCTTATGGTGTTGCCGTTACGGTCTACGGATACTTCTACCACTACTTTGCCTACTTCGTTGCAAGTGTATTTTGGGACAGGTTTTGAAATGGCTCTGCGGTTGCCTAAAGAATAGCCTGCGCCTCCACCGGAGCCACCGCCGCTTCCTGCACCATAACCACTTCCGGTGCCAATGCCATTTCCGGTTCCGTTGCCACCGCCTGTACCACCGCCAGAACCTCCGGAACCATAATAGTCTTTGGCGCTCAAGCTTCCGTTGGCTTTTCCTTTATTGCCCGCTACTTTATCATCGCCATCGCCTCCTTTGTTGGAGCCTTTTAGGATGCTCGACAAGGCATCGTTGGTAGTGTTGGAAACTTTTGGTTTTTCAACCGCGGGTTTTGGTGTTTCTTTTGGAGTAGGTGCGTTGTTTTTTACTTTCTCTTTTTTAGGAATAACTACACTTTCCTCTGTGGCCGTTTCTTGTGATAAGATGGCCTCGTCTGGAGTTGTTGGTGTGGGGGTAACTTTGGTTTGGTTTTTTACGTCCAAAACCTCGCTTTGGTAATCGGCACCTTGTCCCATTTCGCTATCGCCAAAGTTGACCGTAAGACCACCGCCGCCACCGCCAGCAAGTGCTGTAAAAGAATCGGGGTTGTAGGGAGGCCAAAAACGGATAAAAAATAAAATCAACAGCAGTATTCCGTAAATCGCTACGGAAAAGGCGATGGCTTTTTTCTTATCTGAGGTAACTGGGGATTGCATTATGGTTTTGAATTTTAAGTATGGGTTAAAACGCTGAAAAGTACTAAAAATTGTCAAGAAAAGTGGAGCGTTATATTGAAAATGATAGCAAAAATTGAGGTTGTTGCTCTCTAGCAGTCTGTAGAACGATATTGGTCTAAATAGTAGTGGCCGTATAAATTGGTTTTGCCACGTATTTCACTAATGAAACACAAATTGGACTGTGGATTTAATTCCACAAATTCATATAAACGTATTATTTGTAGCTTGAAAGAAAGTAGCAAATTTCATCTCAATTTTGAGGAATTGTAACTGTAATTTGTGAATTCGTGGCTTTTTTGCGACTTTAAAAAATGAAAGTATAAAAAAAGGTGCGATTGAGGAACCGCACCTTTGGGTAATTTGTATGTTGATTTTACACCAATTGTTTCAAAGCGATTTCGAAAGCCGTCGCGCTGATGTTGGTTTTTGCAGTGCTTAAAGCGTGTGCTTTTACGATTGCATTTTTGATGGTTTCGGACGTGTCTTGAAAGATGGCTTCGTCGGTCATTTGTACTTTTTTCTCCATAAAATAGGCGAAAACTCTAGCCATTCCACAGTTGGAAATAAAGTCAGGAATCAAGCTTACTTTGTGGTCTACATCTTCCATAATTGGGCCAAAAAAGATTTCTTTGTCGGCAAAAGGAACGTTCGCGCCACAAGAAATTACTTCCAATCCGTTCGCAATCAAACTGTCAATTTGAGATTGAGTTACCAAACGAGAGGCAGCACAAGGCGTGAAAATTTCTGCTCCAATAGTCCATATTTTTTCGTTGATTGCTTCAAAAGGAATCATGTTTTCGGAAACCAGTTTGTTGCCGTCTTTGTTTAGGAATAAAGTTCTGATTTCTTCGAATGAAAAACCATTTTCGTTGATTACTCCTCCGTCTCTGTCGATGATTCCGACGATTTTAGCGCCCATTTCAGACAAATAAAAAGCTGCTGCCGAGCCTACGTTACCAAAACCTTGAACAATGGCTTTTTTACCTTTGATATCGCCACCGTAGATGTTGTAATAATGACCAACAGCTTGTGCCACGCCATAACCGGTAATCATATCGGCAACGGTGTATTTCTTAGTTACATCAGGGGAGAATTTTGGGTTTTCGATTACTTTGATTACGCCTTGACGCAATTGCCCGATGCGATTGATTTTGTCAGCTTCGGTAGGTTTGAAATGTCCGTTAAAAACGCCTTCTTGCGGATGCCAAACGCCACATTCTTCAGTCATTGGGATTACTTCGTGGATTTCGTCTACATTCAAATCGCCACCGGTTCCATAATAACTTTTTAATAAAGGAGAAACCGCTTTGTACCAACGTTGTAACACGCCTTTTTTTCTTGGGTCGTTAGGATCAAAGTTGATACCTGATTTGGCACCACCAATAGCTGGTCCTGAAACAGAGAATTTTACTTCCATCGTTTTGGCCAAAGACAAAACCTCGTTCATATCCAATCCTTTTCTCATTCTTGTACCTCCACCAGCAGCACCTCCGCGTAAGGAATTGATTACAGTCCATCCTTCGGCCTCGGTTTCAGAATCTTTCCAATTGAAGATGATTTCAGGCTGTTTATTTTCGAATTTCTTTAATAAATCTTTCATTAAAAATGGGTATTGTTTAGTTGAGCAAATTTACTTTTTTCGACATACGAAAAAAATATTTTGGCATTTTTCAAATTATTTGATACCAATCGGTATCTTTGCGTATGAAGTCGTCAGAAATTACAAAAGGCAAGGTGCTACAAGAAGCAATTACTCTTTTTAATACAAAAGGGTATCGGGCTACTTCGTTGAGTGATATTACCAATGCCACTGGATTAACGAAAGGTGCCATTTATCGCCATTTTGAAAATAAAGAGCAATTGGAAATCGAAGCGTTTCAAAATATGATGCATTCGATTTTCAATACATTGCAAAAAAAAATCAAAGCAGAAAACAACACAAGAGATAAGTTGTTTTGTGTTTTGGAGTTGTTTCAAGACTATATCAATAATCCTTTTTTTAGTGGGGGTTGTCCTTTACTGAATGTGTCAACAGAAGTTGATGATACCACAATGGTATTAAAAGGCAAAGCATTACAAGCTTTAACTGTATTTAGAAATTCGATAGAAACGATTGTTATCAACGGTAAAACACATAAAGAAGTGAATGCTATTGTGAATGAAAAATTGGTAGCCATTGTTATGATTTCTTCGCTAGAAGGCGCGATAATGATGAGCAAATTGCAGGATTCTAATAGTGACATTGAGGCGGTTGTGAAGCATCTAAAAAATTGGATTGTGGCCGATGTATTATTATAAAAAAATTTACTCAAAACGATACCGATTGGTATCAAAAAACACAAAATAAGATGAAATTAAAGAAAGTGATTCAAAAAAACATAGGATTTTACTTTAATATTTTAGCCTATGTTCACCCAAAAATGCTACAGCGAAAAGGTTTTGCACTTTTTTGTAACCCCTTTGCTCACAAAGTGAAGCCACACCAAATGCAATTTTTGGAAAAAGGTATTGCTGAGGTAATTGAGTATGAAAACTATAAAATCCAAACCTATAAATGGGGGAATGGTTCCAAAAAAATACTGTTTGTACACGGTTGGGCAAGTCATTCCTTTAGATGGAAAAAATATGTTGAGCAGTTGTTGCAACAAAACTTTACCGTTTATGCGCTAGATGCTCCCGCACACGGATTGTCTACTGGTAAAATGATTCACGTTGTTTTGTACGCTAAAGTCATCGATTTGTTTCTACAAAGGAAGCCAGATGTTACTGCCATTGTGAGTCACTCCATTGGAGGATTTGCTACAACCTATTATTTAGACCATTACAAGTCCCACAAAATAGAAAAAGCAATCATAATGGGCGCTCCTGGTGAGGCTTCTGATTTTTTTGACTTTTACAAGAAAACGCTAGGTTTGAGTTCAAAAGCTTTGGAGATAATAATCAAGGAGTTTGAGTTGCAATTGGGGCAATTGCCTAGCTATTTCTCTACTGCAAAATTTGCGGAGAACCTTACCATTCCAGCTTTAATCATTCACGACAAAGGAGATGAAGCGACACATCATAATTATTCTATTCGATTAAACAAACACTGGAAAAACAGTCAACTGGTCTTAACCGAAGGCTTGGGTCACGATTTAAAAAGTAAGGAAGTGATTCAAATGGTAGTTAATTTTGTTAGCTAATGTACCTAAATAAAAAGTGCCGTTACTGAAAAAATCAGTAACGGCATATTTTTTTTGGGGCAAAAAGGGGGAAATGCAATGCTTTTATTTCACTTTTCCTAAAAGAGCGTCTTTAAGTTCAGCATCGACTGGATTGTTCGATAACCAAATTCCGAAAAAAGCCTTTTTGAAATCAAAACCAGGAATTTTGCCTTCTAATTTTTTGTTTTTGTATACTGAAATGGATTTTTCAGTGGAAGAATAAATTAAATTAAAAGCATCATTTTCAACAGTTGGTTCACGATTTAATAGTTTTTCTAATAAATCCAACTGCGATTTAAATTTTGGAAGGTTTTCTTCACCAACAGACTTCACCATTCCTTTGTGTAAGGACTTAGAAAGTTTTTGTGAACTTACTAAAGCTGAAGTGATTTGCAAACGAATTCCCATATTGGTATCGCTTTCTAAAATGTCTTTGGCATCTTCAGAGAGTACGGTTAAATACAAAGCTTGTACATATACTTCAGTCCAGAATTTAGTACGAGATCCAAAACCGTTTAATTGTAATTTCTCATTTTCAAAATCAATGGTTCTTGGAACCGTTACCCCATTTAGTGAAAATTTTTCCTGCGCATTTCCGCTAAACGAAGAAAGAATAAAAAAGAATACTAAAACTAATTTTATAAAATTTTTCATAGGATGTGGTATTAAAAATTGAGTGTAAATTTAGGCTAAGATGAGTAGTTTTCAATACTGTTTTATTACATGAAATGCACTATTCAATATTTGATATTGTTTTTAAATTCAATCAATTATAATGTTTGAAGTTTGATTCATTACAAATAAAATTGTAATCAATTTTTGTTAAATAGTTGTGTATTTAGAAATGTTAAAACAAGCTTTTTTAGGTAAAAAGCTTTTTTTTGAGTGGATTTTTATTCAAAAAAAAGCATTCAAATGCCTAGAAACGAGTAGCTTCTTTTTTTTTTGAACACTGAATCAAAGTGTAAACTGGGCATTCTGTGCAAATTTTTAGTGATTTTGTCAAAATATTGTCAATTGTTTTGAACAAACGCTAAATTGACGAAATCGTTTGAGTTTTTGATATATAAATTCTACTTTTGGACACAAAATTTGAATACTTACCTAAAAAAACTTTATACAACATGGATTTTAATCTAACTGAAGAGCATTTGATGATTCAGCAGGCAGCAAGGGATTTTGCTCATACGGAACTGCTACCTGGAGTTATAGAAAGAGACGAACATTCAAAGTTTCCAACGGAGCAAGTAAAAATGATGGGAGACTTAGGTTTTCTCGGAATGATGGTTGATCCAAAGTATGGTGGCGCTGGATTGGATAGTGTTTCCTATGTTTTGGCCATGACCGAAATTGCCAAAGTGGATGCATCAGCAGCAGTAATCATGTCGGTGAACAATTCATTAGTTTGTGCAGGATTAGAAAAATACTGCAACGAAGAGCAAAAAATGAAATACCTAGTGCCTCTTGCAAAAGGAGAAGTTATTGGAGCATTTTGTTTGTCAGAGCCTGAAGCAGGTTCGGATGCAACTTCGCAAAAAACAACTGCAATCGACATGGGAGACCATTATCTTTTAAATGGAACTAAAAACTGGATTACCAACGGAGGTACAGCTTCTACTTATTTAGTAATTGCTCAAACTGATATCGAAAAAGGTCACAAAGGAATCAATGCTTTTATAGTAGAAAAAGGATGGGCAGGTTTTGAAATTGGTCCTAAAGAAAAGAAAATGGGTATCCGTGGTAGTGACACACATTCTTTGATGTTTACCGATGTAAAAGTACCTAAAGAAAACAGAATTGGTGCTGATGGTTTTGGATTTGCTTTTGCCATGAACGTGTTAAATGGCGGCCGACTTGGAATTGCTTCTCAAGCGTTAGGAATAGCTACAGGTGCTTATGAATTGGCCTTGAAATATTCTAAAGAAAGAAAAGCCTTTGGTAAAGAAATTTTCAATCATCAGGCTATTGCTTTCAAATTGGCAGATATGTATGTAAAAATCACAGCCGCCAAATTGTTAATAATGAAAGCAGCTTGCGAAAAAGATGCTGGACAAGATATTGCACATTCTGGAGCTATGGCCAAATTGTATGCTTCTGAAATTGCATTAGAAGTAGCCAATGAAGCAGTTCAAATTCATGGCGGAAACGGCTATGTGGCTGAATACCATGTAGAACGTATGATGCGTGATTCTAAAATTACCCAAATTTATGAAGGAACTTCTGAAATTCAACGTATTGTGATTTCGAGAGGACTGACCCTTTAATTTTAATAAAAAAAATAAACCATTAAAAGTTGCAATCGTTGTAAAAACGATGGACTGCTTTTAATGGTTTTTTTGTTTTTAAATAGTTTACTTCTCTTCTATACTTGGTGTTTTTTCTCGCATATCATACGCCAATACATAATAATCATTTCCATTGAATTGGAATTCATCAATCACTTCCCAAACAAGCTTCTTGGTATGTGCCTTATAAGAAGGAATATTCGTTTTGTTGATAAAGGTTAAAGATAAAGGATATTTCTCCTTCATATGAATTCTCATATATTCAAAAAGCGCTGTGATGATGCCTTGTCCTCTATATTTTTTGTCGATACAAATCGGGCCATATTGAAAGCTATTAGTTGTGGTGATTTCGAAGTTTTTAAAATAAAAACTCGGAAACAGTTGCATCATAAACTCAAAAATTGGCCATTGTTTGAAGAACTCCCAATCAGCTGCAATGATAAACCCAATGATGGCGTCTTCCATTTTCGCAATAAAGAGGCCTTGTTGTTTTATTACTGTTTGGATTTGGGCAATGGTTAAAGCGGTGGTCACAAATCCTCCTTGTTTTTCTACTTCGGTTAAGTTTACAACTAAATTAGCTTTGTGTAGGGCTACAATACCTGGAATATCATCTTCAGTAGCTGTTTTTATTATGATGTTTAATGGCATAGTTTCGGATATTAGTTTTTTAAAAATACAAAATTGAAGTTAAAATCAGCATTGTGTGATAAGCTTTTGCATTTTGCAAAGTCAATTTGTTTCGGTTTTGTTATTTTTGCGGTATGAAAAAAATTATTATTACTGGAACATCTAGAGGTATCGGGTATGAAATGGCGTTGCTATTTGCCAATGCGGGTCATCAAGTGTTGGCCATTTCTAGAAAAACACCTCAAGCCCTAATCGAAAACGAAAATATTACTTGCTTGTCTATCGATTTATCTACCGAAGAGGACTTGTATCAAGTAACCGATTTTTTGGATAGCAGCTGGAAAAATGTAGATGCCATTATACACAACGCAGGTGCTTTATTGAATAAGCCTTTTGCGACCATCACTCAAGCCGATTTTGAAGCCATTTATAGAGTCAATGTTTTTGCAGTGGCAAATCTTACGCGAATCGTATTGCCTTATTTGCAAAAAGGAAGTCACGTAGTAACGATTAGTTCTATGGGAGGCGTTCAGGGCAGTTTAAAATTTGCTGGCTTAGCCGCATACAGTTCAAGCAAAGGAGCAGTGATTACTTTGTCAGAATTATTGGCTGAGGAGTATAAAGAACAAGGCATTGCTTTTAATGTTTTGGCATTAGGAGCAGTTCAAACTGAAATGCTTCAAGAAGCTTTTCCTGGGTATCAAGCCCCACTATCTGCTGCTGAAATGGCTGAATACATTTTCGATTTCACGCTTACCGGAAACAAATACTATAACGGAAAAGTATTGCAAGTCACTACGAGTAATCCGTAAGTGATTTAATTTTCAAAATTCCAAATTCCAAATTCCAAATTCTAAATTCCAAAAACAAAATTCCAAAGTCATAACTTAAAGCTCAATTTGTCAGACACACTTTTAAAATATTTGCCTGAACACGCCGTAAAGCCAGTCTTCGAACTGATTGTTGCGAATCAAGTGCATTTGAAAATTGTCAACGAACGGGTTACACGTCATGGAGATTATAGAAGGGCACATAATGGAAAACATGAAATCACCGTAAATGCTAGCTTGAATAAATACCGGTTCTTGATTACATTAATTCATGAGATTGCACATTTGGTGGCTTTTGAAAAATTTGGTAGAAACATTAAACCCCATGGAGCCGAATGGAAATATACGTTTCAGCGTTTAATGATTCCGTATATACGACCAGAAATTTTCCCAAACCATTTGCTGCCCTTATTAGCTAGGCATTTTAAAAATCCTGCAGCAAGTAGTGATACCGATGCTACTTTGGCCTTGGCTTTAAAACAGTATGATCAACAAAACGATAAAAACTTTATCTTTGAACTCCCTTATGGAAGCATTTTTAGAATTCATAATGGGAAAATATTCCAAAAAGGGGCTTTACGAACTAAACGATACGAATGTGTTGAATTGAATTCCAAACGTATGTATTTGTTTAATCCGAATGCCGAAGTAGAATTGTTGCCTCAGTAATTGAAAGGCTTTATTCTAACAAAAAAGAAATACCATGAACAAAAATTATTATGCTATCTTGATGGCAGGAGGTGTAGGATCTCGTTTTTGGCCTGTAAGCACTACAGCGTTTCCAAAACAATTTCACGATATGTTAGGCACGGGGGAGACTCTGATTCAAAAGACGTTCAGTCGATTGTCACAGTTAATTCCAAAAGAGAATATATTGATTCTTACGAATGAAGCCTACAATGGTATTGTACTAGAGCAATTGCCTATGGTGAGTCAAGAACAAATTGTTTTAGAACCTGCCATGCGAAATACAGCACCTTGCATTTTATTTGCTTCTTTAAAAATTAAAAAGAAAAATCCAAACGCAGTGATGGTAGTGGCTCCCAGCGATCATTGGATTGAAGATGAAATGCAATTTATTGCCAATTTGCAATTGTCTTTTGATTTATGTGAAAGAGAAGACACTCTTATGACTTTGGGTATTTTGCCCACTTTTCCAAATACAGGTTATGGGTACATAGAATACGATAAATTAGACAGCAGACCAATCAAAAAGGTAGTGCAGTTTCGCGAAAAACCAGATTATGCAACGGCTCGAAAGTTCATTCAAAGTCGTAATTTTTTGTGGAATGCAGGGATTTTTATTTGGAGTGTAAATGCGATTTTGAAAGCATTCGAAACCTTTCAGCCTCAAATGTTAGCCCATTTTATGGAAGGGTATTCCATTTATAATACTGCCGGGGAAAATGATTTTATCAAAGCATTTTACCCCTTAGCAGAAAACATTTCTATTGATTATGCTATTATGGAAAAAGCAAAGAATACATATGTTTTATCCGCTACTTTTGATTGGAATGATTTGGGGACATGGGGTTCACTGTATGATAAACTACCCAAAGATGACAAAGATAATGCAGTAGTAAATGCTACAGTAGTTTTAGAAAATGCCTCGCATAATATCATTCGTACCGCAACCCAAAAAACTGTGGTCATTGATGGATTGCATGATTTTATTATTGTAGATAAAGAGGATGTCTTACTTATTTATCCCAAAAGCAAAGAACAGGACATAAAGTTGATTGCCAATAAATTGAAGAAGTAAAAAAGGAGGCCTGATTATAAAATCAAGCCTTTTTTTTACCCTCTTAAGTAAGCCTCTCTGACTTTTTTGAATAAGTTCGAAGAGTAAACAAAATCCACTATGGCTTGATTGTCGGTTTTAAAGATTTCTTCTTTAGTACCTTGCCATTCTTTGATGCCGTTTTTTAAGAATAAAATGTTTTCGCCAATTTCCATTACCGAGTTCATATCATGTGAGTTAATTACGGTTGTGATATTGTATTCTTCTGTGATTTCTTTAATCAAATTATCAATAATGGTTGAAGTATTCGGATCTAAACCTGAATTGGGTTCATCGCAAAACAAATATTTTGGATTGTTAACAATAGCTCTTGCAATGGCAACTCTTTTTTGCATTCCCCCCGAAATTTCGGAAGGTAATTTTTTGTGTGCATCAATTAAGTTTACTCTTTTTAATACAAAATCAACACGGTCGTTAATTTCTGATAGAGAATTATTGGTAAACATTTTAAGAGGGAATCCAACATTTTCTGCTACTGTCATAGAGTCAAACAAAGCACTCCCTTGAAAGACCATACCAATTTCTGTTCGCAATTCTCTTTTTTCCTCGGGTAATAGCTCGCTATAAATTCGACCATCAAAAGAAATAGTGCCTTTGTCAGGATAATGAATGCCTAAAAGACTTTTTAGTAATACCGTTTTCCCCGAGCCACTTTGCCCGATTATTAAATTGGTTTTGCCAGCTTCGAAGAGACTTGATACCCCTTTTAAAACTTTGCTGTTACCGAAGGACTTTTCTATGTTTTTGATTTCTATCATTATCCAAGTAGAATTTGAGTTGCAATATAGTTGAAAAGGATAATACTAACCGATGTCCAAACAAATGAAACAGTACTTGCTTTTCCAACCTCTAAAGCCCCTCCTTTCATGTAATAACCATGAAATGAAGGAACGGTTGCTAATAATAATGCGAAAATTAAGGTTTTAATAAAGGCATATAAAATATGAAACGGAATAAAATCCAATTGTAATCCTGTGATAAAAGCTTCACTTGTTGTATAGCCACCATATACAGATGCCAACCAGCCACCAAAAACTCCAAGAAACATGCTTATTCCTATTAAAAATGGATACATTAATAGGGCAATAATTTTTGGAAAAACCAAGTAGTTTAATGAATTTACTCCCATAACTTCTAAAGCATCAATTTGCTCAGTAACCCTCATGGTTCCAATACTTGATGTGATAAAAGAGCCCATTTTACCCGCCATGATAATAGAGATAAAAGTTGGAGCAAATTCTAATATTACAGACTGTCTAGTGGCAAATCCAATTAAAAAAGTTGGGATTAACGGATTGGTTAAGTTCAACGCTGTTTGAATAGAAACTACGCCACCAACGAAAAACGAAATGAAACAAACGATACCCAACGAGTTAATGATGAGGTCGTCGATTTCTTTAAAGATAAGGTCTTTCATTACCGACCATTTAGTCTGTTTAATGAAAATTTCTTTGATCATCAGGAAATATTTCCCGATTTGTGATAAGTAGCGGAGGAGCATCATAGGTTGTAAAATATTGCCAAAAATAGTGATTAGTTTTTATAGTAGGCTAAAACAGTTTTTCTTTCATTTTTTTCCAGCGGTAGTTTCTAAAAAATTTAGCTTGCTCCGGGGTTACAAATAATGGTTTTCCTGATGATTTTGCTTTCCAAAAACCCATTATGTAATCAATAAATAATAGGGGTTTCCCTTTTCGCATGGCCAATTTTAATGATGAAATAGCCGTGATGATAAATCCATAGCCTAAGCTGTAAAAGGCTTCTCCTTGTTTGTATCTAGCAGCTTTGTTGTAGCTTGCGCCGGTTGGTTTAAGGTGCTTTACATGCAAACTTTCGTCGGTGACTACTTTCCATTTGTAAAATTTGCATAACAATTCGTCTACAGTGTCCCAGCCCATAGCTGGTTTTAATCCACCAATTTGTTGGAAAGTTTCTTTTCGATAAGCTTTTAGTGCACCACGAATATGGTCTTTGTCGGTTAAATTTTCTAATATCCACTCTCCATTTTTTTCGATGTAGCAAAAACCACCGACCATTCCTATGCGTTCATCGGATTCGAAATGTTTGATAATGGTTTCGAAATAATTGGGAGGAAATATTAAATCGGCATCAATCTTTACAATTAAATCATAGTTGTCGTCCAAAGTTTCGAATCCTTTTTCAAAAGCTTGAATGACTTTGCTTCCTGGTAGATGTATGTTTTCTGATGATTTATTGACCAAACTGATGTAGGGATTGTTTTTAGCATATTCCAATACAACATCAGCGGTTCTATCTGTTGAATTGTCATTGACCACCACAATTTTTGAAGGCAAAACCGTTTGCGTAATCAGTGATTGCAGTGTCAAACCAATTAAAGCTTCTTCGTTATAAGACGGTATGACGATATAGTATTTCATAAAAAATAAAATTCCAAAATTTTAAAATTCCAAATTCCTAATGATTGGATGAGTCCAAATTGGAAATTGGAATTTCATTTTTGTGATTTGTTTTTAGGCTCGTTCAGCGTAAATAATATAATATCTTGGTGTAAAAAAACGCAATAGCGGACGGAAGCCTATTTTTTTTACGGGATGTGTAAATTTTTCTCTTGCGATAATTTTCCAGCCTGTTTTTTCTAACAACCAGTCCAATTGCCAATCTTCAAATTCGTGGTAATGTCTGTCCCACATATCCGTTTTACTGCGATAAGCGGGTGAAAACCATAAACGAAGAGGGATTGAAATCAATAATTTGTCGCATTTTACATGTTGTAAAACAGTATATGGATTCAATAAATGTTCAAAGATTTCGAAGGCGGTAAAAACCGTATAGTCTTCAGTTTGTAAGGCGTTTTGATTGTTGTCTAAATCTTCGCCAGTGGTGTTCTTTACAGTATATCCATTTTCTTCCATGATTTTTGAGAAAGGGTTGGGAACGCCTAAATCAAAAATGGTTTCAGAAGTTGAAATGTGTTTTTGTAAAAATTCTAAAGTATGTTTGAATCGTTTATTGGGAAATGTTTTTTCGTACATAGTAATGGGTGTTGACCTTTTGGAAACAAGGCGCAAATATACAAATTATATGTGTTTTGAAGGCATTGTAAACAGGGTGTTCTCTTTTAACTATTTTGCCATAGATTACATTATTTCAGCACAAATTTGAATGCGTTTTGATTCCACAAATTCATATATCGTATTATTTGTAAAATTTAGCATCAATTTCAAGAAATTGTTTAAGCTATTTGTGCATTCGTGGCTACTTTTTTTAAATGAATGCCCTGTATTGTATAGCCCAGATAAAAACGAAAAGCCCACAGCACTGGGGTTTAATTTTTGCTGGTGCGTCAAAGCGACTAAAAGAAGCTCTTGAGGCGCCTTGCAAAAATAAACTCCAGGCGAGGACTTGTAGGGATAGCTGGATTGGCTCCTGAAAAATAGTGATTAGTTCATAGTGATTAGTAATTAGCACAATTTGAGCTAAGGACTTAGGACTAATTACTACTAGTAGCGATATACAAAAGCATTGACATTCATTCCGGCACCAACTGAGGCAAACATTATGACGTCTCCTTTGTGAATTTCGTGGTTTTCGATTTGGCCTTTCGTCAATAAGTCGAATAAAGTTGGTACAGTGGCGACACTGCTGTTGCCTAATTCATGTATACTCATGGGCATAATACCTGCTGGTGGTGATTGCTTGAAGAGTTTATAGAATCGTTGAATTATAGCCTCATCCATTTTTTCATTAGCTTGATGAATTAGGATTTTTTTCACTTCACTAATATCGATGCCACTTTTGTCCAAACAACTTTTCATTGCGGCAGGGACTTTGCTTAATGCAAATTCGTATATTTTGCGGCCATACATTTTGATATAGCGAGTATTCGGATTCAAATCTTGATTGTATGATTTGCCGAAAAACAAATAATTAGCTTCGTCTATGGCAAAAGTGCCGCTTTCGTAAGAGAGCATTCCTGTTTCAGAATCTGAGCCTTCGATAATGGCTGCACCAGCACCATCAGCATAAATCATAGAGTCTCTGTCGTGAGCATCTACTACTCTTGATAAGGTTTCGGCTCCAATAACTAAACAACGTTTGGCCATTCCAGAAGTGATAAAGGCATTGGCTTGCAATACGCCTTCAATCCAACCAGGGCAACCAAAAAGTATGTCGTAGGCTACACATTTTGGATTCTTGATTTGTAATTTGTTTTTAACTCTTGTCGCTAGACTTGGCAAAGTATCCCCTTGGATGGTACCGTGATTGACATCGCCAAAATTATGTGCGTAAATAATGTAATCAATGGTTTCGGGATCTATTTTTGCATCTTCTATAGCTTTTTCAGAAGCAAAAAATGCTAAGTCTGAGGAGTTCAAATGATCCTCTGCGTAACGACGTTCTTCGATGCCAGTAATTCCTTTAAATTTGTCAATCACCACGTCATTAGGATAAGCAAAAGCTGATCCATCTTCGTTTAAAAAAACGTGTTGGTCAAAATCGGTATTTTGAATTTTTAGGCTAGGAATGTAGCTTCCAATTCCTGTTATTTTTATTTTCATCGGTCGTAAAATTGGCATTATCATAGCTAAATTAAGCATTATAAAATAATTCGAGCAATAAAATTTATTATGCACGCATATAATTATCAAATAACCTATTTTTTGTTGAATTATTGTTTATTTTTTAATGAATTATGTGTTTTTTCGAAAATCTCAATCGATTGAAATCGGGTGTTTCTAGTTTTTTGATTTTAGGTACTATTTTTATTTAAAAAAAGAAAAGCCCGACAAATAAAATTATGTCGGGCTTATAGTTGTAAAATTGTTATTTCTTAACTTTCCATATACGCTTCAATAGGAGCACAGCTACAAACTAGGTTTCTGTCTCCATAAGCGTCATCGGCTCTGCGCACAGTAGGCCAGAACTTGTTTTCGGCAATGTAATCCAATGGGAAAGCAGCTTGTTCTCTGCTGTATGGGAAATCCCAAGTTTCGGCGGTTAGCATCGCTAGTGTATGTGGTGAATTTTTCAATACATTATTGCTGTCCTCGATAGTTGCTGCATCGATTTCTTTTCGGATGGAAATCATAGCGTCACAGAAACGATCCAATTCTTCTAAATTTTCACTTTCGGTTGGTTCAATCATTAAAGTACCTGCTACTGGGAAAGAAACCGTTGGCGCGTGAAAACCATAATCCATCAAACGTTTAGCGATATCCGTTACTTCGATTCCTTTTTGTTTGAAAGGACGACATTCCAAAATCATTTCGTGAGCTGCACGACCCATTTCACCAGAATATAAAGTGTCATAGTGACCGTTTAGTTTTTCTTTGATGTAGTTGGCATTTAAAATAGCGTGTTCCGTTGCTGATTTTAATCCTTCAGCACCTAACATGGATATGTATCCATAAGAAATCAAGCAAACTAAAGCAGATCCCCAAGGTGCAGCAGATATAGCAGTAATGGCATGTTCTCCACCTGTTGGAATTACTGGGTTTGTTGGTAAAAATGGAACCAATTGAGGCGCCACACAAATTGGTCCAACACCAGGTCCACCACCACCGTGAGGAATAGCGAAGGTTTTGTGTAGGTTCAAGTGGCAAACATCCGCGCCAATAGTAGCTGGGTTGGTTAAACCTACTTGAGCGTTCATATTTGCACCGTCCATGTATACTTGACCACCATTATCATGAATGATTTTGGTGATTTCGCAAATTGCACTTTCATAAACACCATGTGTAGAAGGATAGGTTACCATCAAACAAGACAATTCATCTTTATACTCAATGGCTTTTTGGCGTAAATCTTCCACATCGATATTTCCGTTTTCCAAAGTTTTGGTTACCACGATTTTCATTCCTGCCATAGCAGCTGATGCTGGATTCGTACCGTGTGCGGAGGAAGGTATAAGCGCTACATTTCTGTGGTGATCTCCACGAGATTGGTGGTACGCACGAATCACCATCAATCCGGCATATTCTCCTTGTGCACCAGAGTTAGGTTGTAAAGTTGTACCAGCAAATCCAGTGATTACGTTCAATTGTTGTTCTAATTTGCGCAACATTTCTTGGTATCCTTGTGCTTGATCTAGTGGAGCAAAAGGGTGAATGTTATTCCATTGTGGGTTGCTCAATGGTAACATTTCTGAAGCTGCGTTCAATTTCATAGTACAAGAACCTAAAGAAATCATCGAGTGGTTCAATGATAAATCTTTACGCTCAAGCATTTTGATGTAACGCATCATTGCTGATTCAGAATGGTATTTATTGAAAACATCGTGTTGTAAAAACGAAGATGTTCTGTTTAATTCTTCTGGGAAGTGGTTGGTTACTGTTAATTCCGTAATTTCAGGAGCTTGAGTTCCTTTTGCAGCAGCGAAAATGCTAACAATTTTGGCTACGTCTTCGATGCTTGTGGTTTCGTTGAATGCAATTGAAACTGTTGCTTCGTCGATGTAGAAAAAGTTGATTTGGTTTTGCTCTGCTACTACTTTGATTTTTTGAGAATCTGCTTTCACTACGATAGTGTCGAAGAAAGCGCTGTTGGTTTGCTCGTAGCCTAATTTAGTCAATTCATTAGCAGTTGTTGCGGCTACAGCGTGTACTTTATTGGCAATATAACGTAAACCTTTAGGTCCGTGGTACACTGCATACATACCTGCCATTACAGACAATAATACTTGTGCTGTACAGATATTTGAGGTGGCTTTTTCACGTTTGATGTGTTGTTCCCGGGTTCCTAAAGCCATTCTCAAGGCTCTATTTCCGTTGGCATCAATAGTTACTCCGATAATACGGCCTGGCATAGAGCGTTTGTATTCCTCTTTTGTTGCAAAATAAGCAGCGTGAGGTCCACCATATCCTAATGGAATTCCGAAGCGTTGTGTAGTACCAATTACAACTGCAGCTCCCATTTCTCCAGGAGGTGTCAATTTTGTTAAACTCAAAATGTCTGCTGCAACGGCTACTTTTATTTCGTTAGCTGCTGCTTTAGAGATAAATTGTGAATAGTCATATACTTGACCGAATTTACCTGGATATTGCAACATCGCACCGAAAAACTCTTCTGAAAATTCAAAAGTTTCGTGGTTACCAACTACCAATTCGATTCCGATTGGTGTAGAACGTGTTTGCAAAACCGATAACGTCTGTGGTAAAATTTCTTCAGAAACGAAGAATTTGTTGGTATTGTTTTTCTTTTGATCGCGAGTTCTTACATCAAAAAGTAAAGCCATAGCTTCAGCCGCTGCTGTACCTTCGTCAAGAAGTGAGGCATTGGCAATTTCCATTCCGGTAAGTTCAATTACCATAGTTTGGAAATTCAAAATCGCTTCTAAACGACCTTGTGCGATTTCGGCTTGGTAAGGCGTGTAAGCGGTGTACCATCCTGGGTTTTCAAAAATATTTCTTTGAATTACAGCAGGAACGATAGCCTGATGGTAGCCTAAACCAATATAAGATTGGAAAACTTTATTTTTATTACCTAATTCTTGAATGTGTTTCGCAAATTCATATTCGGTCATTGCGGGATCCAATTGCAGTGGTGCTTTTAGACGAATGTCATCTGGAAGGGTTTCATAAACGAGTCGTTCTATAGAATCAACTCCAATGGTTTTCAACATGTGTTGAAGGTCATTCTCTCTTGGACCAATGTGTCTTAAAGCAAAAGCATCTGTTCTCATTTGTACTAAATAGTGTTTTTTATATTCTAAAACAAATTGGTCTGTAGTGTAATGTTTTGGATTACTTTTGATAATACAATCATCAGACTTTTTTTGAATTAAAATAGTAGGTGTTGTTTGTTTTGTGTTGCAAAAATAAGTATTATTAATAATTCAAGACGTATTTTGTTGGGTAATTTTTATTGATTTTTCAACTAAATCAATGATTTGTTTACAATTGATTAATTTTGTTTAATGAAGATTTTCAGACATTTATTTCGTTTTTATATCAATAGCAGCGTACACGTGGGCTTGTCTTGTTTGGCTTTGTTTTGTAGTACTCAACAACAGTTATTTTTTTCTTCTCCTTTTTCTTTGTCGCTATTTGTTTTTTTTGGGACAATTTTCGCCTACAATTTTATTAAGTATGAGTCTTTAATCAGAAGGAGAAAAAATGGTATTCGGAAGGAATTAAAAGTAATTGGTTGGTTTAGCGCGGTTGTTTTTTTGGGATTACTCTACTATTACTTTCAGTTGCGATTTCAGACACAATTAGGAGGTTTTTTTATTGTAGCACTCACCTTATTGTATGCTTTACCTTTTTTTCCTAATCGAAGCAATGCCAGAAATTGGAAAGGGATTAAGATTTATATTGTGTCTTTGTGTTGGACTCTGGCTACTGTTTTTTTGCCTGCTTTAGAAGCAGATTTTTCATTAGATGTTATGTTGTTTGTTTATGGTTTACAGCGGTTTCTTTTGGTATTTGTACTCATCCTAATTTTTGAAATCGTTGATTTAAAAAACGATGATCCCTTATTGCAGACCGTACCGCAACAAATAGGAGTGGACCGAACGAAGATCCTTGGTTTTGGCTTATTGGTTCTTTTTTTAGTTTTGGATTTTTGGAACGGGAACTTTAGTTTACTTTCTCTTTCTTTTATCTTAGTTACTGCCCTTTTTTTGGCTTTTGCCAATGAATATCGGTTTAAATATTACACCTTGTTTTGGGTGGAGGCGATACCAGTTTTTTGGTGGTTGGCACTTCGTTTATTGCTATAAAAAAAACCGAAGCATTGCTACCTCGGTTTTTTATATGAATGCTGAAATTGATTAAATCAATCCTGCTCTCTTTAATAAAGCATCCGCCTTTGGTTCTTGACCTCTAAAACGTTTGTAAAGTTCCATTGGCAATTCGGTGCCGCCTTTCGAAAGTATGTTGTCTTTGAATTTTGTTGCCACTTCTTTATTGAAAATGCCTTTTTCTTGAAAATAGGCAAATGCATCGGCATCGAGTACTTCGGCCCATTTGTAACTGTAATAGCCAGAAGAATAGCCTCCTGCAAAAATATGAGAGAAAGAAACCGACATACAGTTTTCGGCAACATCAGGATATAAAGAGGTACCTTCAAAAGCTGTTTTTTCAAACGCTTTGATGTCAGTAATCGCGCTTGGATTGTTACTATGAAAGGCCATATCTAAAATACCAAAACTCAATTGGCGAAGCGTAGCCATTCCTTCTTGGAAACTAGCACTTTCCTTGATTTTATCTACATATTCTTGTGGAATGATTTCTCCTGTTTCATAATGTTTAGCAAACAAAGCCAAAGCTTCAGGTTCGTAGCACCAGTTTTCCATTACCTGACTTGGTAGTTCCACAAAGTCCCAATATACTGAGGTTCCTGATAAACTTGGATAAATAGTATTGGCCAACATACCGTGTAATCCGTGACCAAATTCGTGGAATAAAGTCGTTACTTCATTAAACGTTAGTAAGGAAGGTTTGGTGGCGGTTGGCTTCGTGAAATTGCAAACATTAGAAATGTGAGGTCTTTCGTTTATCCCGTCTTTGATATATTGTGATTTGAAAGAAGTCATCCAAGCACCGTTTCGTTTGCCTTTTCTTGGGAAAAAATCGGCATAGAAAATAGCCACGAGTTCGCCAAATTCATCTTTTACTTCATATGTGGTTACTTCTTCGTGGTATTTATCGATGTCGAAAATTTCTGTAAAGGTCAATCCAAATAATTTATTGGCAATGGTAAACGCCCCGTTCAAAACATTTTCTAATTGAAAATAAGGTTTTAGTTTTTCGTCATCCAAATTGAATAATTTTTGCTTCAATTTTTCAGCATAATAAGCGCCATCCCATTTTTCTAATTGTTCTATGCCATCTAATTCTTTGGCGAAAGCCGATAATTCAGCAAACTCTTTTTCGGCTGCGGGTTTGGCTTTGGTCAGTAAATCATTCAAAAACGATTTGACTTTGTCGGGATGTTGCGCCATTCTTTCTTCCAAAACAAAATGAGAATGTGTTTCATAGCCTAATAAATTTGCTCTTTCGAAGCGTAACTTGGCAATTTTCAAGGCAATTTCTTGATTGTCGAATTCGTTATTTTGAAAGGCTTTTTTACCAGCAGCGATGGTGATTTCTTTGCGCAATTCACGATTGTCGGCATAGGTCACAAACGGAAGGTAACTTGGGAAATCCAAAGTGAAAATCCATCCGTCTAAATCCTTGCTTTTTGCCAATGCACTAGCCGCTTCTATAGCACCTTCTGGCAAACCTTTCAAATCAACTTCATTGGTTAAATGCAATTGGTAGTTATTGGTTTCGGCCAAAACATTTTCACTGAAAGTGAGTTTTAATTTAGCCAATTCCGTATCGATTTCACGTAATTTTAGTTTGTCTTCTTCCGAAAGCAAAGCACCATTTCGAGAAAAACTTTTGAATTTTTTATCCAATAGTGTTGCTTGTTCTGGAGATAAATTCAAGTTGTCTTTTTGCTCGTAAACCGATTTTATTCTTTGGAATAAGGCTTCGTTTAAGGTGATATCGTTGCTGAATTCAGTCAACAAAGGCGAAACTTCTTGGGCGATTTTTTGCATCTCATCGCAAGTTTCGGCCGAATTCAAATTAAAAAAAATAGATGATAAACGGTCCAAAGCGTTTCCTGAAAAATCCAAGGCTTCGATAGTGTTTTCGAAAGTCGGAGCTGCTGGATTGTTGATGATGGCGTCAATTTCCGCTTTTGCCGCAGCGATATTCTCGATAAATGCAGGTTGGTAATCCTCCAATTTTATCTGAGAAAAGGGTGCAGTATTGTATTTCGTTTTGAAGGTAGAGGTTAATATTTCCATATATCGAAGGGACAGGTCGCGACCTGTCCATAACTTTTATTGATTAATAATTTAAAATAACCGATTTGTTCGTCAGTTATCTATTTTTTCAATCCTTCAGCCGCTTTGTTTACGGCATCTTTCAATCCTTCTTTATAAAGAACGATTTTATCTAAAACGCATCGATCAGCACTACCAATGATTTGGGCTGCCAAAATCCCAGCGTTTTTAGCACCGTTTAAGGCCACAGTGGCAACTGGAACACCACCTGGCATTTGTAAAATCGACAATACAGAATCCCAACCATCAATAGAATTACTTGATTTTACGGGAACACCAATCACTGGAAGTGGCGACATCGAAGCCACCATTCCTGGCAAATGCGCGGCTCCACCAGCTCCAGCAATAATCACTGAAATACCTCGTTTGTGAGCGTTTTGGCTAAAATCAAATAATTTTTCTGGTGTTCTGTGCGCCGAAACAATATCGACTTCTACTTCTATATCAAATCCGTTTAGGATATCGATGGCGTCTTGCATTACAGGCATATCAGATATACTGCCCATTATTACGGCTACTTTACTCATTATTTTATATTTAAAGATGAAATGATTGAAAAATTTAAAAAGGAATACTCCAATCTTTAAATCTTTCAATCTTTAAATTTTTTAATTATTTTGAAATTACTCTTATCGTATTTTTAACCTCCTCAGCAATTCTTCTTGCTTCAGCCATATTTTCATTGGCAATGGTAACGTGTCCCATTTTTCTAAAAGGGCGGGTTTGCTTTTTACCATAAATATGTGGGGTAACGCCATTCCAACCTAAAATCGTTTCGATGTTTTCGTAAACCACGTCTCCTGAATGACCTTCGGCACCTACCAAATTGACCATAATTCCAGCCACTTTACTGTCGGTATTGCCCAAAGGTAAATCCAAAATGGCACGTAAATGGTTTTCGAATTGCGAGGTATAACTCGCTTCAATGCTGTAATGACCTGAATTGTGCGGACGAGGCGCCACTTCATTTACCAATATGTCGTCGTCTTCGGTTTGAAACATTTCCACAGCCAAAAGGCCAACGTGGTTAAATTGTTGCGAAACATTTAGTGCTATAGCTCTAGCTTTTTCGGCTACTTTTTCATCGATTCTTGCAGGACAGATTACATATTCTACCTGATTGGCTTCGGGATGAAATTCCATTTCGACTACAGGATAGGTTTTGATTTCGCCCGATGGATTGCGGCAAACGATAACAGCCAATTCGTTTTTGAACGGAATCATCGTTTCGGCTATACATTCTACATTAGGTAACAAATCCAAATCCGAAGCTTTTCGCACCACTTTTACGCCGTTTCCGTCGTAACCAAATTCAGTACATTTCCATACAAAAGGCAGAGCGACTTTGTTGGATGCAACAGCCAATTGTAAAGCATCAAGATTTTCAAATCGAGTGTAGGGAGCGGTGGGGATATTGTGTTGTGTATAAAAATCTTTTTGTACGCCTTTGTTTTGAATCAAACGCAAGGTTTTTGGCGAAGGATACACTTTTTTGCCTTCGTTTTCTAGTTTTTCTAAGGCTTCTAGATTTACTAATTCTATTTCGAAGGTCAGTACATCGACTTGTTTTCCAAAGTTGTACACGGTTTCAAAATCCATCAAATCGCCTTGGAAGAATTGGTTGCAAGCGATTTTGCAAGGGGCTTCATCACTAGGGTCTAGTACATAGGTTTGTATGTCGAATTTTCGAGTGTCAAACAACAGCATCTTGCCTAATTGTCCGCCACCAAGTATGCCTAATTTAAAATCAGAAGAAAAATAATTCATGGTTGTGTGTTTGTAAACGACAAAGATACTTATAATGATTGAAACCGAAAATCCTATTTTATTTTCTTCAATAGCTCTTTGGAAACGGCCTTAAAGGCTGCTGATTGGGTAGAATATTCTTTTTCAATTATAATTTGTAATTCGGGATAAATCCAATCATTCGATTTTCCTAACACGAATAGTGTGCGGATACTGTAGCATTTGGCCGCTACTTTAGTGTCGGAAATCAACCAATCAAAGCAGCATTCCGTTATTAGTTCAAGATGTTTTGGGGTGAGTTGTACGGTCTTTTTTTTGAAATGATTTTCAACCAATAACTGCAATACTTTGGCAACCGGACGAATCGCACTTTCATTGTTGAGTTTGTTTAAATGCGAACAAAAAAAATCCAAATGAGGTTGTAACCATTCAAGTTGACTATAAGCCACTTGTTCCAAAACCCAACAGGCTTTGTATGACTTTTCATCATCAGTAGCAAAGCAAAGTTGTAGTAATTCCTCAAAATGAGCGGGATGCTTCAAAACAAATTGTGCCGCCAGCACTCTTTTGTCTCGATAACCACTTACATAATCTAGATGGGACAACAGTTCAGTGCTCATTTTGGAAGGTTTTAATTTTAAAATACAAATTTAAAATCAATTGTTAAATGTCAAATCCGAATTCTGTATCTTTGCGCATTATTTTAAACCTAAAAATAATGATACAACTTCACGATAAACAATTTGTTCCGTTTATTTCTGCTAACGAAATTGATTTTGCTATTGCCAAATTAGCGGCTCAAATTCAAGACGATTTTGCCGATGAGACTCCTGTTTTTGTTGGAGTTTTGAATGGGTCATTTATGGTGGTTTCAGATTTGATGAAAAAATACAAAAAACCTTGTGAAATC
The DNA here is from genome assembly GCF_051547125.1 of Flavobacterium sp. RSSA_27. NCBI lineage: Bacteria > Pseudomonadati > Bacteroidota > Flavobacteriia > Flavobacteriales > Flavobacteriaceae > Flavobacterium > Flavobacterium sp. RSSA_27. The sequence continues at coordinate 198,559 of NZ_JBPTTN010000007.1, read as the reverse complement.
ACCTTTATTAAGATGGCTTCCTATGAAGGGACATCTTCTACAGAGAATGTTAAACAATTAATAGGTTTGAATCAAGATCTTTCTGGTAGGTCAGTTGTGATTCTCGAAGATATTGTAGACACCGGAAATACTTTGGTAGAATTAAAAGAATTGTTCAAAAGTCAAAAGGTAAAGCATTTCAAAATTGCTACGCTTTTCTTTAAGCCCGAAGCCTATAAGCAAGATGTTAAAATTGATTATATCGGCATCCGAATTCCAAACAAATTCATCGTTGGCTACGGTCTAGATTATGATGGATTGGGAAGAAACTTACCCGAAATTTATCAAGTGCAAGAATAACTAAAAGTAACTATAACTAATTAAAAGGTAATCTTTAAATGTAAGGTTACCACTTTTAAAATTACAAAAATGATTAACATTGTTTTATTTGGGAAACCAGGGGCAGGAAAAGGAACTCAAGCAGAATTCCTAAAAGAAAAATACCAATTAGTTCACATTTCTACAGGAGATGTATTTCGTTATAACCTGAAAAATGATACCGAGTTAGGAAAACAAGCTCGTGTATTTATGGACGCAGGAGATTTAGTACCAGATGAATTAACCACCAAGATGCTAATTGACGAAGTAAACAAAAATTTGGATGCCAAAGGAATTTTGTTCGATGGCTACCCAAGAACCATTTCTCAAGCCGAAGCATTAGATGCATTTTTGCCAACTATCGGTAGTCAAGTAACTGCGACTGTTGCCCTAGAAGCTGATGACGAAGTACTAGTGGCACGTTTGCTTGAAAGAGGAAAAACGAGTGGTAGAGTAGACGACCAAGACGAAGAAAAAATCAGAAACCGTTACCAAGAATACAATGAAAAAACGGCTCCTTTGATGGAGTATTACAAGGCGCAAAACAAATTTCACGCTGTAGATGGTATAGGGAGCATTCAAGAAATTACCGAAAGACTTACACAAGTTATCGATAATTTGTAGGAGCATTTCCAGCTGTACGTTACAAGTCCTCCTCTTGTGGTTTGTTTTTGTAAAGCATCGCCCAAGCTTCTTTCAGTCGCTTAGCGCTACTAACAAAAACTAAACCACAAGAGTCCGGGCTTTTCTCTTCCATCTGGGCTAAAAAAAGTTTAACTAATAAACATAAAATTGGAAATACTGATTATCTTTTTTCTAATACTCTTAAATGGCGTTTTCTCTATGTCAGAAATCGCACTGATTTCAGCAAGGAAAAACAGATTAGAAACAGCGGCCAAAAAAGGAAATAATAGTGCAAAAACGGCATTAGATTTGGCCAATTCTCCCAATAAGTTTTTGTCAACTGTTCAAATTGGGATTACCTTAATCGGGATCTTGACGGGTATATATAGTGGGGATAAAATCACGAATGATGTAGAGCTTTTTGTACAAGGGTTTGAAATCTTTCAACCCTATGCCCATACCATTGCAGTTGGGATTGTGGTTGTTGTTCTTACCTTTTTCTCTTTAGTACTTGGAGAATTGTTGCCTAAACGAATAGGTCTCAACCACCCAGAATCTATTGCAAAGACTGTTGCGATGCCAATGAAATTTATTTCGATAATCACAGCGCCTTTTATCTGGTTACTCACTACTTCTACAGATGCTATTTTAGATATTTTACAAATCAAACCTACGGCAGACGGTAAGGTAACCGAAGAAGAAATCAAAGCCATTATCAAAGAAGGAACCGAAGGCGGTGAAGTACAAGAAATTGAACAAGATATTGTAGAGCGCGTTTTTCATATTGGTGACCGAAAAGTCAATTCCTTAATGACGCACCGTAAGTCTGTAGTTTTCTTGCCATTCAATGCCAACAAAGAACAAGTAAGGCAGTTAATGTTGAAAGAGCTGCATTCTATTTACCCAGTTTATGGAGAAAATTTTGACGACATAGTAGGCGTGGTGAACTTAAAAAACATATTCTCTAATTTTGAAAATGATAACTTCAATTTGGCGGATATTATGACCGAAGCGCCTTTTATTATGGAACAAACTACCGCTTACACGGCTTTAGAGAATTTCAAAAAAACAGGTATTCATTACGCCTTTGTATCCGATGAGTATGGCGATTTTCAGGGAGTGATTACCTTAAATGATATTTTAGAAGCTTTAGTAGGTGATGCAGCTGAGTTTTATAAAGATGATTTTCAATTAATAGAAAGAGAAGATGGCTCTTGGTTGGTAGATGGACATTATTCATTACACGATTTCTTAACCTTTTTCGAACTTGATGAATTAATCAATGATTATGAAGTAACCACAGTGAGTGGCTTGATAATGACCGAGTTGTCACACATTCCAAAACAAGGCGAAAAATTGATTTGGCAAAAGTTTGAACTGGAAGTCATTGATATGGATGGGGTTAAGATAGATAAAGTAATGGTGAAAGCCTTAAATGGTTAATTTGGTTTAGGTTTAAATGTTTACTGTTGTTGGTTCTCAGAACAATTTTAAACTTTTGAATTTTAAACTTTTATACAAGAAAAAATGACAGAAGGAAATTTTGTAGATTACGTAAAAATATTTGTTTCATCTGGTAAAGGTGGAAAAGGTTCTACGCATTTGCACAGGGAGAAATTTATTCAATACGGTGGGCCAGATGGTGGAGATGGAGGTCGAGGTGGACACATTTATCTAGTAGGTAATAAAGGACTTTGGACGTTGTTTCATTTAAAATTTGCACGTCACATCAAAGCGGGTCATGGAGGAGATGGTGGTGGCGACAGAAGTACAGGTGCTGATGGAGAAGATAAATTTATCGAGGTGCCATTAGGAACCGTTGTTAAGGACAAAGAAACTGGCGAAACATTATTTGAAATTACCGAAGACGGAGAAAAACAAATTTTATGCCGCGGTGGAAAAGGCGGATTAGGTAACTGGCATTTCCGTAGTTCGACCAACCAAACACCAAGATATGCGCAACCAGGTTTGCCTGGTGTTGAAATGGATGTAATTCTAGAGCTGAAAGTTTTGGCTGATGTTGGTTTGGTAGGTTTCCCAAATGCTGGAAAATCAACTTTACTGTCGGTATTGACTTCTGCCAAACCAAAAATTGCCGATTATCCTTTTACCACTCTGAAACCTAATTTAGGAATTGTAGCCTATCGCGATTTTCAATCGTTTGTAATTGCTGATATTCCTGGTATTATTGAAGGTGCTGCTGAAGGGAAAGGATTAGGGCATTATTTCTTGCGTCACATCGAGAGAAATTCTACGCTGTTGTTCTTGGTTCCAGTAGATACGCCAGATATCAAAGCGGAATACGATATTTTGGTTAACGAATTGACCAAATACAATCCAGAAATGTTAGACAAAGAACGTTTGTTGGTCATTTCAAAATGCGATATGCTAGACAATGAATTAAAAGCGGAACTAAAAGCGGAACTAGATGTAGCTTTCAAAGACGTACCCTATATGTTCATTTCGTCGGTTGCCCAACAGGGTTTGACCGAATTGAAAGACAAATTATGGCAAATGTTGAACGAATAATTTCTTTTCAATCAAATATAAAAGGTGTTCTTGAAAAAGAGCGCCTTTTTTTGTTTTATAAAATTCATAAAATTAAGTTAATAAAGGGAATGTAAATTATGATTTTGAGTGTTAACCGTTATTTAAAATGCAAAAATGACTTATATTCGCAATGCTAAAATAAATATGTACTTATATGAAAAAGATTGTCTTATTCTTGACCCTTTGCCTTATGGCTTTTCCTGTAAAAGCAGATGAAGGAATGTGGTTCTTGATGTTCATCGAAAGGTTAAACCATAGAGATATGGAAAAAATGGGCTTGCAATTGACAGCCGAAGAAATTTACAGTATCAACCACCACAGCTTGAAAGATGCAATCGTACAGTTCAACGGGGGATGTACTGCGGAAATAGTTTCAAAACAAGGTCTAGTTTTGACCAATCACCACTGCGGGTATGATGCGATTGCAGAATTATCAACAGAACAAAACAACTATTTAAAAAATGGATTTTGGGCGAAAGACAAAAGTCAAGAAATGAAGCCAAAATCGTTGTTCGTTCGTTTCTTTGTGCGTATGGATGATGTTTCTAAACGTATTTTGTCTAAAGTAAATGATAAAATGACCGAAGCTGAGCGCAATAAAGCGATTCAACAAGAAATTGCTTTGATTGAAAAAGAAAACAGCGAAGGTGGAAAATATACCGTTTCGGTTCGTCCATTTTTTCAAGGAAATGAGTACTACTATTTTGTGTACCAAGATTACAAAGATGTTCGTTTGGTAGGAACTCCAACAGAGAGTTTAGGGAAATTTGGTGGAGACACAGACAACTGGGAATGGCCACGCCACACTGCCGATTTTTCTATGTTTAGAGTGTATGCTGACAAAGACGGAAATCCAGCAGAATATTCTCCAGAGAATGTGCCTTTGCAACCAAAACATTATTTGCCAATAAGCTTAAAAGGGGTACAAGAAAACGATTATGCAATGATTTTAGGGTATCCTGGTCGTACCAACAGATGGATGCCTGCTAATGGAATTGAGCAAAACGTGAAGTATGCTTATCCTGCTTGGGTAGAAGGTGCCAAAACTGGAATGGACAATATGAAAAAGTTTATGACCAAAGATGCTACGGTAAATTTGCAATATGCTTCTAAATATGCGTCTACTGCTAACTATTGGAAAAACCGTCAAGGGATGATTGATGCTTTGACTAAAGCTAAAACGGCTCAAACCAAAACGAAAGAAGAAGCTAAATTTAATGCTTGGGCTAACAAAGCGGAGAACAAAGCGAAATACGGAGACGTTATTGCTACAATCAATAACTACTATGCGCAAACCAACTTAAAAGCGCGTCACGATAATTATTTGACACAATTATTGCGTACTGCGACTTACGGAACTTTGCCTGCTAATTTAGGAAATGGTTTAATCGCTTATGCTAAAGAAAACGAAGCAAAAAGAGCCGAAATGTTGCCAAGATTAACAGCAGCAATTGATGGAGCTTACGGAAGTTTGTACGCACCTCTTGAAAAAGAAGTGTTGACCGCACAATTGAATTTGTATGCTGCAAAAGCGGCTGAATATGGTTTGGCACCAAAAGTAGCTGAAATGAAAGCGGCAAATAATGGTGATTTTACCAATGATGTACACAAAGCGGTAACTTCTAGTATTTTTACTTCAAAAGATGCAGTGCTTTCGTTTTTGAAAGAGCCTAAAGTTGAAACTATTACTAACGACCCTTTGTATGTTATTTCTAATGATTTGATGACTAAAATTAGAGCCAAATCGCCAGAACAAGCGAAAGCTGATGATGATTTTGCTATCGCTTTCCGCAAATTGGTGGAAGGTTTGAGAGAATCAAAATTGAATACGATTCAGTATCCAGATGCGAATTCTACTTTACGTTTGACTTACGGAAAAGTTCGTGCTTTGCCTGCTGACAAACGTAACGATGCTAAAATTAACAATTACACGACTATGACAGGAATGGTAAACAAATACAAAGCGGGTGACGCTGAGTTTGATTTACCTTCTCGTTTGTTAGAATTGAACAAAGCCAAAGATTTTGGTCAGTATGCGGATAAAGTAGGATATATGCCAGTAAACTTCTTGACAGATAATGACATTACTGGTGGAAACTCAGGTTCTCCAGTATTGAACGGAAAAGGAGAGTTGATTGGTGTTGCTTTTGACGGTAACATTGAAGCAATGGCAGGTGATGTTATTTTTGATAAAAAACTACAAAGAACCATCAATTTAGATATTCGTTTTGTGCTTTGGATTATTGATAAATATGCTGGAGCTCAAAATATTATTGATGAAATGACTATCGTAAAATAGTTCAAAATAAAATTGAAGGCAAGAAGGAATATTGTGGCTCTTTAGCCCCGATAGCAGTGAAAATCCTTTGGTGACGGTGTTCGACACCAAAGATTGTAAAGGATAGCGGGACGATGACAACTAGAATGCCCATTTTTTCTGCTCCTAAAAACTATAATAGATAAGACCGTCTTGATTCATTTCAAGGCGGTTTTTTTACGGGATTTAGTTGTTGTTTTGGCAATGAAACGGTAATCTTTAGTCTAAGGAAGACCTTATTGAGATAAAATTTTTGAAAGCATGTCATTTTTTGCTTTCACTTCAATGGTTTCCTGATCTTTGTAATGTTCTTTAAGGTATTGGTAGATGCTCCATTTTCCTTTTTTGTATTCTAAAGCGGTGAGATTTTCTACCCAATCACCGCTATTGAGGTAGGTGACTTGTCCGTGTTCGTTTTCTATTATTTTCATTTGAGGTTTATGAATATGTCCACAAACTACATAATGATATCCTTTTTCAATAGCGATTTCGGCAGCGGTCGTTTCGAAATTGCTGATAAAAGCGACGGCCTTTTTTACACTGTCTTTGATGGTTTTGGAGTAGCTTCTTTTTTCTTTGCCGAACAATTCGCGAAACCAATTGATACAACTGTTGATTAGAATCAATAAATCATAGCCTTTGCCACCCAATTTAGCAAGGATTTTGGCATAGCCTCTGGTGGAAGAATCAAACACATCGCCGTGAAAGAACCAGGTTTTTTTGCCATCGATTTCTAAAATCAATTTGTCGACCAACTCAAAATTTCCCAAAACAAAATCCGAATATTTACGAAGAGCTTCATCGTGATTTCCGGTGATGTAGATGACTCTTGTGCCTAAATTGGAGAGTTTTATGATTTGTCTCAAAACATTCATATGCGCTACAGGAAAGTAACTTTTGCTGAAATTCCACATATCAATAATATCGCCATTGAGAATTAAAATTTGTGGTTGAATGGATTTGAGGTATTGTAGTAATTCTTTGGCTTGGCAACCATACGTGCCCAAATGCAAATCACTAATTACGACTAGAGGAATTTTTCGTTTACTTTTCATATGTGTGAATTATATTTTTTCAAGGACACATATGGTATCGACTTGCTTCTCTTCGGTGTTTGCTTAGGCAAACTTTTGGTTATTATCGATTTCATATAAAGTTTTTACGAAAATAAGAGGGTAGTGTTAGGGGAATGTGATTTTAATTTTTTCTTTGTATTATTTATTTCGTCTTAGTTTATCTTGAATGTAAATTATGCGTCTGTTTACTCTAAAATTTATTTATTTTTGAAGAATGAAAAAATCAGCACTGTTTTTTATTCTATTTCCTCTTTTTATGGTTTCTCAATCTAATTTCGAAACCGCTGAAAAATTGTTCAAAGCTGAAAAATATGCACAAGCAACTCCTTTGTTTGAGTCGGTTTTGAAAGTCAACCCAAATGATTTGAAAGCTCTCGAATATCTTGGCGATATTGCAGGAAAACAAAAGCAATGGGATAAAGCGCTAGGCTATTACAATAAATTAAAAAAAATAAAACCCAATGAAGCCGATTATCATTACAAATGTGGCGGAGTTATGGGGATGAAAGCCAAAGAAGTGAATAAATTCAAGGCTTTGGGGATGATTGGTGACATTCGATCCTCTTTTGAAAAAGCCATTGCTCTCGATCCTAAACACATTGAGGCGAGATGGGCACTCATTGAACTCAATTTGCAATTGCCCGGAATAGTTGGTGGTAGTCAAGCCAAAGCGATACAGTATTCTAATGAGTTATTGAAAATTTCTCCTGTGGATGGTTATTTGTCTCGTGGGCATATTGAGGAGTATTTTGACCGCTATTCGGCTGCGGAAATTCAATATAAAAAAGCGCACGAAATTGGCAATTCAAAAGTCACTTTTCAAAAATTATATCAATTATATTTGAAAAAATTAAACAACCCTAAGAAAGCGCAAGAACTAAAAGGGCAAGCCCCCTAGCCCCCAAAGGGGGAACTCATGACATTATAAATAAAATAGGAATAATTATACTCATTCATTATGAATTCAAATACAAACAATACTGCTGCTGTTCCCCCTTCGGGGGCTAGGGGGCTTCATTTTATAGCTATTGGCGGAAGTGCAATGCACAATTTGGCCTTGGCGCTACACAACAAAGGATATCAAGTAACAGGTAGCGATGATGCTATTTTCGAACCTTCAAAATCTCGCTTAGAGAAAAAAGGAATTTTGCCTGCTGAACTAGGTTGGTTTCCTGAAAAAATTACTACTGATATTGAAGCCGTGATTCTAGGAATGCACGCAAAAGCTGATAATCCAGAATTGTTAAAAGCTCAAGAATTAGGATTGAAAATTTATTCTTACCCTGAGTTTTTATACGAACAATCCAAAAACAAAACCCGTGTTGTGATAGGAGGTTCGCACGGAAAAACTACAATTACTTCTATGATTTTGCACGTGATGCACTATCATAATATAGCAGTAGATTATATGGTGGGCGCCCAATTGGAAGGGTTTGATACTATGGTGCATCTTACAGAAGAAAATGATTTTATGGTTTTGGAAGGAGATGAATATTTGTCTTCTCCAATTGATAGAAGACCTAAATTTCATTTGTACCAACCGAATATTGCTTTGATTTCTGGAATTGCTTGGGACCATATCAATGTGTTTCCGACCTATGAAAATTATGTCAATCAATTCGAGATTTTTATTGACAAAATCACCAATGGCGGAATTTTAGTCTATAATGCAGAAGATGCAGAAGTGAAAAGAGTGGCCGAAGCAGCTACGAATCCGATTCGTAAAATGGCGTATAACACTCCAAACTATGAAGTAAAAGATGGAGTAACGCTTTTAGAAACGCCAGAAGGACCTATGCCAATTGAAGTTTTTGGAGCGCATAATTTGAACAATCTCGCTGGTGCCAAATGGATTTGTCAAAATATGGGCGTAGATGAAGCTGATTTTTATGAAGCGATTGCTAGTTTTAAAGGAGCTTCGAAACGATTAGAAAAAATAGCCGAAGGTAAAGGGAAAGTAGCTTACAAAGATTTTGCACATTCACCGAGTAAAGTAGCGGCAACTACAAAAGCCGTAAAAGAGCAATATCCTGATCGTACGTTGGTGGCTTGTTTGGAATTACACACTTACAGCAGTTTGAATGCTGAATTTTTAAAAGAATACGAAGGAGCACTTGAATACGCGGATGTTGCCGTGGTTTTCTATTCTCCTGATGCTGTAAAAATTAAGCAACTCGAAGAAGTGACCTATGAACAAATAGCCAAAGCTTTCAATAGAGAAGACTTAATTATTTATACTAATCCAGCCGAATTCAAGACTTTTTTGTTTAATCAAAATTTAGAGAATTCAGCATTGCTACTGATGAGCTCTGGAAATTACGGCGGGTTGAATTTTGATGAAGTTAAAAGCATAATAGAATAATAAATTCATTTGTATAAAATAAATGTGCTCTTTGCAAATTGTAAAGAGCACATTTTTTATTTTAAGAAATATACTATATATTTACTTTATAAGTAATCTGTTCATTTATAAACATTTACCATTTGGAAGCAACTAATTTCCCTATTACCCATTGGTCTGAAGATGACAAACCTCGTGAAAAATTGATGCTTAAAGGCAAAAGTGCCTTAAGTGATGCCGAATTAGTCGCTATCTTGATAGGTTCAGGAAGTAGAAATGAATCGGCAGTGGCGCTGAGTAAGCGTATTTTAGCTAGTGTCAATAATAATTTGTCTTCTTTAGGAAAACAATCTTTGGCTCAGTTGATGGAATTTAAAGGGATAGGCGAAGCCAAAGCCATTACGATTGCAGCGGCTTTAGAATTGGGAAGACGAAGAAAAGAAGAAAACCCTCTCGAATTGGTAAAAGTAACTTCGAGTAAAGTGATGTATCAAGAAATGTATCCAATTATAGGGGAGTTAGCTCATGAAGAGTTTTGGGTGGTATATCTTAATAATGCGAATAAGATTATTTTTAAAGCACAACTCAGCAAAGGAGGAATTACAGGAACTGTTGTTGATGTGCGATTAGTATTCAAAATAGCATTAGAACAAAATGCAGTAGCAATAATTTTATCACATAATCATCCATCAGGCAAACTTCAAGCCAGCGAAGCCGATATTCAGGTAACTAAAAAAATTAAAAATGCTGGACTACAGTTGGATATTCCTGTCTTAGACCATATAATTGTCACTGAGCATAGTTATTTTAGCTTTGCTGATGAAGGAATTTTATAATTAACGTATTTAATACGGACATTTGTCTTATATTTGCAGACAAATGTCTTTTTTATGGAAGCTATTAAACTAAATTCTCAAACAGCTATCAATGCAATGGTGCGTTCTTTTGTTTCTAAATTAGAGCAAAGTAGTGGCTACAAAGTGTTGAATAAAAAATTGACGTATGCTGATTTTTTAAAGAATAAAATGCTAATTGTTCACGCCATTCGCGAAGGGATTCCCTATGAATTTTTTAAATTGATTCAAGAACAAACGCCTTTTAATGAAGAAGATTGGGCGCTTTTCTTAGGAATATCCACAAAATCTTTACAACGCTGTCGTGCCAAGGATAGTTTTGTTTTTAAACCTTTGCAATCCGAAAAAATAGTAGAACTGGCCGAAGTCACCACCGTTGGCAGAACCATTTTCGATTCAGAAGAACAGTTTTACAGTTGGCTAACACTTCCTTCATATGCTTTAGGCAATCTAAAACCAATTGAGTTGTTGCGAGATTCTTACGGCAAAGAAATGGTTTTACAAGAAATGATAAAAATCGACCAAGGTATTTTTGTGTAATGGAAGTTTTTCGACTAGCCCGAAAGAAGTATCCCATAGAGTTGTCAGGTAAAGGTGCTTCAATCTGTGGTGCCAGATGGAATTCTAAAGGCACAGAAATCATTTACACAGCAGAAAGTAGAGCACTTGCTATGGCAGAGGTTGTTGTACATTTGTCATTAGCTACTTTGCCAAGCGATTTTGTAATGCTAACCATTGTTATTCCTGATGCTATTGAGGTTTTGGAAGTTAAAATGGCCGATTTACAATCGGATTGGAATGTGTTTCCTTCCTCTTTTCATACGGCTGTAATTGGAGACCGTTTTATTCAACAAAATGATTTTGCGATACTCAAAGTACCTTCAGCAGTGGTTAAAGGAGATTTTAATTTCTTAATTAATCCGTTTCATCAGGATTTCAAACAAATTCAAATTACAGATCAGATTGATTTTCCTTTTGATAAACGAATATTCAAATAATAGTATGCTTTTAAAAAATATAACCGATGTCTTTTTTGATTTAGATCACACTCTTTGGGATTTTGACAAAAATTCTGAGATGGCTTTTGATGCTATTTTCAAAAAAAATCATCCTGATGTGGATACGACCTTATTTATAGAAAAATATATCCCGATTAACCAAGCCTGTTGGAAACTGTATCAAAAAGATCAAATTTCGCATAATCAATTGCGTTATGATCGCTTGAAATTGTCATTTGATGCCTTAGGATATGCCATTTCTGACGCAGCAATTCATCAAATGGCAATTGACTATATTGATTTGTTGCCAGAAAATAACTTTCTATTCGAAGGGACTATCGATATTTTAGAATACTTGCATAAGAAATACACTTTGCACATCATTACAAACGGTTTTGCTGCTGTTCAAGATAAAAAAGTTAGAAATTCTAATTTAGAAATTTATTTTAAAACCATCACCAATTCTGAAATGGCAGGAGTTAAGAAGCCGAATCCTATTATTTTTGAGCACGCACTCGAAGTGGCCAATACCAAAAAGGAGCAGAGCGTAATGATTGGTGATTGTCTCGATGCAGATGTTAATGGAGCGATAAATGCTGGTTTAACAGCTATATTTTTCAATCCAAATCAAGTTCCTGTAGCACCCGAAATCAAACAAGTGAAACATTTATTAGAGTTACAAAATTTCTTGTAACTTTAAACCAAATAGAAAGAGGTTTTTTCCTCTGTTTTTTTACTTTAAAATAATGATAATGAAAGTACGTTTTTTATTCTTTTTCGCCCTTCTGACAAATTTTTCTTTCGCTCAATCTATAAATGATTTTAAAGCGGTTATTGTTCCTTTGAAATTTGATTTTCAAAAAAAAACAAACGAATATCGTTTGTCAACAATGACTAAACACAATTTAACTAAAGCAGGTTTTGAAGCGTTTTATGTAGAAGAACCTAATTCTTATGACAAATGCAGTTTGTTGTATATAGATATCATTAATCTTAAATCTTTCTTAGCAACCAAAATGTATTTTGTATTGAAAGATTGTAACGGAAAAGAAATTTTTAAATCAGCGACAGGTTACTCAAAAGAAAAAGAATATCCTGCAGCGTACACGGAGGTTTTAGATGAGGCTTTTAATTCGTTGTATGCAATGCATTATAAATATACTCCTGGAGCAACTCCAGTAGTTGTAACTCCTGCAATCGTAGTTCCTAGTCCAACAGCAGTTGCCGTACCAGTACCAGTTGTATCCAGTGCTAGTGCACCTGTTAGTACTGTAGTAGCAACTAATATAGCAGCCAATACTACAGTCTATTACGCGCAACCTACAGCCAATGGCTATCAATTAGTAGATACGACTCCAAAAGTTGTGATGAAATTGTACAAAACCTCAAAAAGCGATTATTTTACGGCTGTTAGAGACGGTGTTCAAGGTGCTTTACTTTTAAAAGATAACGAGTGGTTTTTTGAGTATTATCAAAATGACCAATTGATGTCTGAAAAAATAGCGATTAAGTTTTAGTTCGTTTAGAATACCAACCACACATATAAAAAAACGAGAATGATTTGATTTGTCAAAGCATTCTCGTTTTTATTTACTTCTAACCTCTAACCTCTAACTTCATTAGTATCCATACTTCTCCTTCCATCTATTTTTCAAAAACTCTCGAATACTATTTTCTCTCGAGTTGTTACTGGGAACATAAATAGGTGTGTTGCTCAGTGCGTCAGGAAGGAATTCTTGTTCGGCAAAATTGTCCGCGTAATCATGCGAATATTTGTATTCTTCACCATAGCCCAACTCCTTCATTAATTTTGTCGGAGCGTTTCTTAAGTGCAAGGGTACGGGCAAATCTCCCGTTTGTTTTACGATTTGTTGTGCTGTGCCTATGGCCATATACGAGGCATTGCTTTTTGGGGAAGTTGCCAAATATACCGCACACTGACTCAAAATAATGCGGCTCTCAGGATAGCCAATTGTAGCCACCGCCTGAAACGTATTATTAGCCATAATAAAGGCCGTGGGATTAGCATTACCAATGTCTTCACTTGCCAAAATTAACATACGTCTGGCTATAAATTTGACGTCTTCGCCACCTTCAATCATTCGGGCCAACCAATATACTGCCCCGTTGGGATCACTCCCTCGAATCGATTTTATAAAAGCGGAAACAATGTCATAATGTTGTTCTCCCGTCTTGTCATACAAAACCGTATTTTGTTGCACCAATTCCAAAACCCGCTCATTAGTTATAATAATCGGTTCCGAGGCCGACGCATTGACCACCAATTCAAAAATATTAAGCAGTTTTCTACCATCGCCTCCAGATAAACGCAACAAAGCTTCGCTTTCTTGTAATTCAATTTTTTTACTGGCCAAAATGGCGTCTGCTTTCATTGCTCTTTCTAGCAGAGCTTCTAAATCCTGTTTCGTAAAAGCATTCAAAATATACACTTGACAGCGCGAAAGCAAAGCGGGAATCACCTCGAAACTCGGATTTTCAGTCGTAGCACCAATCAAAGTAATCCATCCTTTTTCCACCGCAGCCAAAAGCGAATCTTGTTGCGATTTACTAAAACGATGAATCTCATCAATAAACAAAATCGGATTTTTGGTGGTAAACAAACCGCCACTTTGTTTGGCTTTTTCAATCACATCGCGAATGTCCTTCACGCCCGAATTGATGGCGCTCAATTCATAAAAAGGTCGTTTAGATTCCTGTGCAATAATCTGCGCCAGCGTAGTTTTGCCAGTCCCAGGAGGTCCCCAAAAAAGTAGGGAAGGGATAATGCCGTTCTTAATTTGTTGCGTCAACGAGCCGTTGGGGCCCACCAGATGGGTTTGACTTATATAATCCGTCAAGGCTTGTGGCCGAATGCGTTCTGCTAAAGGTGCTTCCATACCACAAAAATAAACATTTTTATAGTTTTCAGGAGCCTATCCAGCTGTACATTACAAGTCCTCGCACCGCGTTCTTTTTTTTCTAGGCATAAAAGGAGCTTCCTTTGGTCGCTCTTTTCTACCAAGAAAAAAATAGAGCGCGGCACTCCGGGCTTTTCATTTCCATCTGGGCTAAACATACCAAGACGCATTGGGTATGACAATTTAGCATTTCTGCTATTTTGGATGTATTTTTGAGAAGTACTAATGAAGTTTATCGGCTTAATGCTATCAATGCAGTACTTAATAAAAAATGTACAACATATAAGTCATTTTAGTTTTACATTAAATAAGTAAAGTGAAAATAGTAGATTATTTAAGTATTTTAGATTGTTTTTAAGGAAGAGTAGGAACTTATATTTCCTTTTAACCAGCAGTCTTAAAAGCTAATTTAACAAACTTACTTGACTTATATGTTAACTATTTAAACGCTGAATATTTTCTAATATAGCACATTTATCCAATGGAAGAAACCCATTTTCAATTTCGTAATCGCGTAGTCTTATTGCCCCTACTTTTTTTATTGACGATTTGGATGGTCTATTGGATAGAAATTCGTTTTCATTTCGATTTTGATAAAAATGGTATTTTACCAAGAACGATATCAGGATTGCAAGGCATTTTTTTTAGTCCTTTCATTCATGCGGATTTGTTGCATCTGTATAACAATTCCCTGCCATTACTCGTTTTGTTGACAGCCCTATCTTATTTTTATCCTAAACAAACGCTAGCAGTTCTATGCTTCGGAATAGTTTTGTCTGGTGGTATTACTTGGGTTATAGGTCGTCCTAATTATCATATTGGTGCTAGTGGACTCATTTATGTTTTAGTCAGTTTTATTTTTTTTAAGGGAATTCAAACGCAATATTATCGATTGGTAGCACTTTCTTTAGCCGTCGTTTTGGTCTATGGTGGTTTGATTTGGTATGTCTTCCCCGAAGTAGACCATACCATTTCTTGGGAAGGTCATTTAGCAGGTTTTATTACTGGATTTTTATTGTCCATCGTTTTCAAAGCCGAGGAATATCAAAAAATCTACAAATACGACTGGGAGCGCCCGGATTATGACCCATCGCAAGATAAATTTATGCAACGCTTTGACGAGAACGGCAATTTTGTCAACCCACCAAAACCTGAGGTAGAGGAGGAGATAGATCCTATAATGGCGTATTTTACTTCCAATTTACCCATTCATTACGATTGTGTGCCCACACAAAAAAAGGAACCAAAACAAGAGTTTTGATTCCTTTAATATTGAGCAATTCGTGAATTTCTACCACGAACAGTATTCTAAAATCTGCCTTCTACAATCTAACTTCTCTGTCTTACTGCTTCATACAAAAATGCACCACAAGCCACAGATACGTTTAGTGAGCCAATAGTTCCAAACATAGGCAGTTTCGCTTTTTCATCTATGATTTTTAAAACGGATGGATTAATACCTCGGTCTTCGGCTCCCATTACAATAGCAGTAGGTCCAGAAAGCGTTACATCGTACAAACTTTGGTCTGTTTTCTCAGTTGCCGCAACCGTGCTAATACCGCTCGCTTGCAATAAGAAAATAGCATCTTTAATATGGTCTACTTTACAAATCGGAATATTAAATACCGCTCCTGCCGAAGTTTTTACAGTATCTCCGTTTACAGGCGCCGAACCCGACTTTTGAATAATAATACCATTCACTCCGGTGCATTCAGCAGTTCTGATGATGGCTCCAAAATTTCTAGCATCAGATATTCCATCCAATACTAAGAATAAAGGATTTTTACCGTTTTCAAGAACGGTTTCAATCAAAGATTCTAAATCAAAAAAGGAAATAGGAGAGATGGTAGCTACCGCACCTTGGTGATTATTAGGTGTGAGTCGGTTTAGTTTCTCAACAGGCACATAAGAGAAATTAATGTTTTCTCTTTTCATTACCTTCATTAAGTCTTTCATCAATTCGCTACTGGCTTCTTTTTGAATATAGACTTTATCTACCGTGGCCCCCGCTTGAATCGCTTCAATGATCGCTCTTATCCCAAATATTTGATGTTCTTTTTCCATGGGGCAAAGATATAAAAAAAAACCACTCCAAATTTTGGAGTGGTTTTAATGAATAATTAAATAAATTTATTGGTTTACCGTAGTCTTAGTCACAATTGATGGAACTGGACTTGGTGTGTTTGGATTAGCGTTTATCTCTACTTGAGGATATAAGAAACGTTGAGGAGTTCCTGCTTTTCCAGTTTTTAATTGAATTTGTGCAGCATTGTTCGTTCTTCTGTAATCTGTAAAACTTTCATAGGTTCCCATTAAGTAAACATATTTTTCTTGAAGAATTTCTCTTAGTAAAGCATTTTGATCTGTTAATGCTGTTCCAGAATTGTTTTCCATTCCTCCAGCTGCAAAATCAGCAGCTACATATGGCAAATATTTGAAAGTTTCACTTTCATAACCTGAGTTGTCAATTCCAATAGAATAACCAGTATTTAATAAGTTTCTATAAGTATTGTAAGATGTTAATCCAGCAGCAAATCCGCTTCTAGCGTCAACTTCGGCAATGATTAATAACATTTCTCCATAAGAAACCATTGGCATATCAGAATCACTTCCAAATTTACCATTTGTTCCACCGTAATCACCGCCATAAATATTTAAAGAATATGGTGAGAAATATTCTTGATTATAGCAGAATGCAAAACGAGCATGTTCGTCAGTTTTTGCATTCCCTCTATACAAGGCATCAGAAGGGTCAATTAAGCGAGCTCCATAACCATCTCCTGACATGTAATCATCTCTGTCGTAAACAAGAAAAGAGTAATAAGGATTAAAGTCTTGGTAACTAGCATTTCCAAATTGTGCATTGAAATCATCTGTAGGACTTGATAAGCCTAATAATGCATTTGCTTTAGCTTGAGCATAGTTTTTAACATGTAAGTAATATCTAGCTTTTAATGAGTAGGCTAATTTTAACCACTTTGAAGCATTTCCAGCATAGTAAATATCTTTATCTGATGGGATACCTTTACCTGTGGTAGCTTTCAAATTAACTATAGCTTTGTCTAATAGAACTTGTAGGCTATTGTAAATGTCTACTTGCTTGTCATATTTTGGAGTTAAATTATTTCCAGTGATGTCTAATTCACTGTATGGTGCATCACCCCATAATGATGTGATAGTACCCATACAATGCGCTTCGATAACTTGAGCAGCACCCGCTAATCTAGGATTTTGCTCTTTTTGTGCTTTTAAAACAGTTATTTTTGCATTAGTAATACAGTTTACATAGCCATTATTCCAGCTGTCATCAAAAGAGGATGCTGTTGATAAGTTCCAATCGTTTAGTGCAACGTATTGTCTATTTTCTCCATTGGCTTGATTTAACCAAATCATAACATCTCTAGTGTTAGAACTAGTATGAAAGAATTGGTCAGCCAGAAGGATACCTTGGAATAAGTTTCTTGCGTCAGAATCGGTTATTAAATCTGGATCCACATTAGAATCTGAAACATAATCCGTACAACTAAAAATGGTTGTAGCTATGAAACATAGACTTATTGATTTTATAAATAGTTTTTTCATTTTTTAAAATTTTAAGTTAACGCTAAATATTAATGATTTAGTGTTTGGAGCATTGAAGTATTGTAATCCACGTCCATTTGATCCTCCAGTAAGGTTTGATTCTGGATCTTGACCTAAATCAGCTTCAGTCCATAACCATAAGTTTCTTCCTGTACCAGTAAAAGTAATACTTTCAACACCTAAATTTTTCTTGCTTAAATTCAAATTATACGATAAAGAAAGTTCTCTCCATTTGATCCAAGTTGCTGATTTAACAAACTGTTCAGAAACAGGGCCAAATCCACCTCCGAGAGATTGGTACCAAGATTGATCTAATAATACTGGGCCTGCACCAAAATCTCTTAGATTACCTCTGTATGTTCCTGGGGCTTTAGTAACACCAGCATAGTTTACAGTTGCTGTAGTTAAGGTAACTTCGTTCGCAGTTTCTAAAGTTTTACCGAAGTTATTTAAAGCACCACTTGTTCCATCCCATAAATCCCCTCCAATTGAAGCGTCGAATAAAGTGCTAATTTTGAAACCTTTGTAGCTAAAAGAAGTTCCTATTGCTCCTCTCCAATCTGGGTTAGGATCACCAATTATTCCTTCTGATTCAGCTGCTGTTGGGAATCCGTTTGCATCTAATATTAATGCACCATCTGTATCTCTATCAAACTTACCACCCCAAAGCACTCCTAATGGTTGTCCTAAAACAGCACGAGAAGAAGAGCCAGTGAATCCGTTAAGAAATAATGAACTTGTCCCATCAAGTTTGGTTACTTTATTGCGGTTGGTACTCCAGTTTCCAAAAAGATGCCATTTTAATTCTGAACTAGATGATAATAAGTTAGCATCAAACTCTAATTCAAAACCTCTGTTTTGAATAGTTGCAAAGTTTCCATAAAGAGTACTGTAAGTAGAACTTCCATTTAAAGGTACATTTACTAATAAATCTTTGGTTTCATTAGAGTAATAAGTAGCATTAATTGTAAGAGCTTTAAAGAATTGCAAATCAAGACCAGCTTCCATTTCTGTTTTAATCTCTGGTTTTAAATTTTTATTTCCTCCAGTTCCTGCTTGTTGGAATGATCCATTATATGCCCCTGAGTCATATGCTGGTCCCCATCCTTCAACACCCGTAGCCGAGTTAAAATAAGTTGTTCCAGCATAAGGTCTTGGAATTGAAGCTATCTGTCCATAAGTAGCTCTTAATTTACCATCTGTTAAAATGTCGCTTTCAAAGCCATTAGTGAATTTATATCCAAATTCAGCTGTTGGATAAAAATAAACTTTTAAGTTAGGATCATAAGTTGAAGAAGTTTCAAAACGACCACCTAACGTTAAGAATAAAAAGTTTTTATAATCAAATGCAGTAGAAAAATACGCTCCACTTAATTTTGAATAAGTTCTGTCTAAGAAAGTTGTTTTGTCTATTAATAAAGCATTGTCATAAGAAAACCCGTTTGAGTCAATAATGAAATTTTTATAAGAACCTCCTCTTTGATCATAATTTGTTTGCGAAAAGTTAATACCTGTCAAATATGACAATCCAATATTTTCTGTAATTTTAGTATCCCCTAAAGCGATTAAATCTGCATTAAACGATTGATAATCAGTTACGCTTTCGGTTGCTCTACCGTTACCTCCGTTTTCGGCTGAATTCATAGGGAACATGGTAATTCTTTTGTCGCTATATCCATCTAAACCTAGTCTAGCAAGAACAGAAATCCAAGAACTAAATTCATGCTTTAATTCAAATCCGCCAATGTATCGGTCAACTGTATTTGGGTTTTTTTGTACATCAGTTGTCCATAATGGGTTGTTATAGCTTGGGTTTAAATCATTAGCCCAAGTACCAACATCTTGTCTGTAAGCTCTATGACTGTTTAATTGTGCTGAGCCATTTGCTTGTATATTTGTTCCAATGAAATCTCTATTGTCAAAATCAGAAGGAGTTCTATATAATCCTAAATATAAACCAGCTAAGTTAGAACCAGTTTGAACACGATTTGAATTTACTGAAGAATATCCAAATTTCGTTTTGAAAGAGGTTTTATCTCCAATTTTTGATTCAGAAGTAAAGTCGATGCTTGTTCTTTCGTAATCAGAATTTCTGATAATACCTTGTTGGTTAGTATTACCTAGTCCTAAATAAAAGTTGGTATTTTCTCCACCCCCACTAACACTAACGTGGTTATCTAGTAAAAGTCCATCTCCAATTACGGCATCCATATTTGACTTTTGAAAGTTTGCAGTACTTCTTTTGCCTCCCGCTGCAATTGGGTAAATTTTTCTTCCATCATTAGTTAAGAAATATTGTCCAGCTGTATTAAATAAGTCGCTGCCACCTGCTCTAGCTGAGATTTTATCACCATAAGAGTTGGCGTTATTTCTTACCCATACACCATTTGACCCTTGTCCGTATTTGTCTTGCAATTTCATTTCAACGTTTACCTTGTCGAAAGATACTGAAGAGTTAACGTCTACTGAAATTTTACCTTTTTTACCTTTTTTTGTAGTTATCAATATAACACCATTAGCAGCTCTATATCCCCATAAAGCTGCTGCAGAGGCACCTTTGAGAACTTGTACATTTTCAATATCATTTGGGTTAATGTCATTTAAACGGCTTTGTTGTCCAACTCCGTCGGTGCTGCTTCCAATTTCGTCATTTGACACGGGAGTACCGTCTATTACGAATAATGGTTGAGTTGAACCAGTAATTGAGTTTTGTCCTCTAATTTGGATGTATGCTCCAGATCCTGGATCACCAGAGTTTGAAACGATTGCAACACCAGAAGCTTTTGCAGAAAGCCCTTTAATAACTGAAGTTTCTCCAGAATTTGCAATTACATCTCCTTTTACTTTTGAAAAAGAAGAAGCCTTTTCATTTCTTTTTACTTCAATACCTAATGTGTTAATTACAACACTTTCTAGTTCCATGGCAGTGCTAGCCATTTTTACATTGATTAAAGTTGATTTTGCAACAACTTCTTGAGTGTTCATACCGATATAACTAAATACAAGCACTTGGCTTGCGCTAGCTTTAATGGTAAATTTACCATCAAAATCAGTTTGAGTTCCAGATTTCGTTCCTTTAACTAATACACTCACGCCTGGTATTGGCAATCCTGCATTGTCAGAAACAGTTCCTGAAACAGATCTTTCTTGCGCAAAGGTTAATTGCGCCATTAGTACTACTAAAAGTACTAAGAGTCCGTTGAACTTTAGTTTCATTATTTAATTGTTTTGAATTAGTGTGCCAAAACTCATAATAATTTGTTAACATTCCTAATTTTTTTAATATTAATTTTTGCTGATTTTAAAATTTAACATTGTAGCATAAATTGATTATACTATTTAATAAAATGATTTTTTTATAGTTATTTGAACCGTTTATAATGGATATTTTAAAGATTCCATTTTTTGTTTGTGCTACCACTCCAATTCCTAAGTTGTTGATTGTGTTAAATTTATTAAGAATTGTTGAAGTGCTTTCATCTTTATAAATAGCGTAGTCAAATACAGAGTGTATGTATAATGACGGATCAAGAAAATATCTATATTCTGTTAATATACTAGTAAATGCATTTCCTTGTAAACTATTTTCTGCAAACCCTCGTATAGAGTATAGTCCTCCAAATCGAAATAATTCATTGGTTAAGTACTTGTTGCTTTTTAAATAGAAGTTTTGGCTTCTTATGTTCATGCTGTTTTTGGGGTTAATTGTGAAGTTGTGTGAGAGATTTAAATTGATAAAATATTGATTTTGATTGCAACTGTTAGTAAGTATGTTGGTGGCTTCTCTTTGTCCTATGCCAAAGCGAAAATCGATTTTTGTTTTGTCATGGAAAAATTGCGCATTGGGGACAGTTTTTTGGTAGTTGAATCCGATAGTGATGAACTGGTTAGTATAATCGCTAATAGTGTTGTTGGTATTTTGGATATCACTTGATCTTGTGGATTCTATTCCAGCATAAAATTTAGTATTGTAATTTAAAAGATAGTTAATGTCTACAAAAGTTTTAGAATTTTGAAAAGTACTATCTTGTTTAAAAATATGTAGTTGTGCTTTTAGTCCTAGGGGTGTTTTGAAAAGATAGTGTAAGGTGATACCGGTTCGAAAAGTCTTTTGGTCGTTCCCATCGCTTTTCCAATATACAAAAAAATCTTCCCCAGCCTTGAGGAGGTTTTGAAGTTGGATGTCTAAGTATCCATTGATTGTTGTTCTCTTTTCTGTGGTGTTTGCTAATCCTATAAATCCATCAAAAGAGTTGGCTTTTCTTTTTTCTAGATAGACATACACTTTTGTGGAATCTTTGCTTAGTAGTATTTCCGGTTTTCTACTTTGTTTAGCAAAAGGATAGGTGTCAAAATCTGTTTGAATGGCCGCAAGTGTATTTTGATTAAAGGTTTTGTTGATGAATTTTTTATTGATTTGATGGGTGTAGTTTTTAGGGAAGAAATTTTTGTCTTTTTCGTCATCGTTGAATTTTAAAACAATTTGATTGACTTTTCTTTTTGTAGCTAATTTAGTTTCTAGTGTCGCGATTAATCGGTTGTCTTTTGTTGTGATGTTGATTAATTGAAGTTTGGCAAGTGTGTAACCTTGTTGTTCAAATTTTTTGACGGTTTCTTCTAAAAAGGTTGTAGTTTCTGAATATTTAAGAATAAGAGTGTCCTTGTTTGCAAGCTCATTGTCTAGGTCTTTAAGGAAATCATTTTTACCTATATATATATGACTGTATTTTATTTGTTTTTTTAGTTCGAAGATTATAGTAAAAGTGCTGTCATTTTTTTGTGTGAGGGCATTACTGATATTGTTTAGATAGCCAATATTTTGTAGTTTTTTCGAAGTGAAAAGAATTTCCTTTTCTAAAGAAATAATGTTTTTATGGATTTTATTGTATTGAAGAGAATCAATTATTTTGCTTTCTGCCTTTGATGATCCATTAATTGCTAAAATGAATTTTTGCGCCATGCTAGTTTCACAAAGCAGTAGTATAACGATAAAGAAGAGTGTTTTTTTCAATTTTTATATTTGAAATAAATGTAAAGCAAATATCTAATGAAAGTTAGTGATTTCATAATCAAAAATAAGGATATTGAAAATTAATGAATTAACGTTTGTATAGTGAAAAATATTTTATACATTTGCAACCCCGTAAAAAGCGGGAATTTAATATAATAAGAAATTTTTAGTATTAATTATGCCAACAATTCAACAATTAGTAAGAACAGGAAGAACTCAGATAACTAAGAAGAGTAAATCGGTTGCTTTAGATTCTTGTCCTCAAAGAAGAGGGGTTTGTACGCGTGTTTACACTACTACACCAAAAAAACCAAACTCTGCAATGCGTAAAGTTGCGCGTGTGCGTTTGACAAATGGTAATGAAGTGAATGCTTACATCCCTGGAGAAGGACACAATTTACAAGAGCACTCGATAGTATTAGTTAGGGGTGGAAGGGTAAAAGATTTACCAGGAGTTAGATATCACATCGTTCGTGGTGCGCTTGATACGTCAGGTGTTGCTGGAAGAACGCAAAGAAGATCTAAGTACGGAGCTAAACGCCCAAAGGAAGCAAAAAAGTAATTTAAAAAGTTAATTGTGTGATTTTTGTAATGGAATTTTTTATTCTGTTTAAAAAGTTATGCTAATGACAAAAAATTAAAAAAAAGACATGAGAAAAAGAGCGGCAAAGAAAAGACCACTTTTACCGGATCCAAGATTTAACGATCAATTGGTAACACGTTTTGTGAACAACTTAATGTGGGATGGTAAGAAATCAACAGCTTTTAAAGTTTTTTATGATGCAATTGACATCATTGAAACAAAAAAACAAAATGATGAAAAATCAGCTTTAGAAATTTGGAAAGATGCTTTAACTAATGTTATGCCTCACGTTGAAGTACGTAGTCGTAGAGTAGGTGGAGCTACATTCCAAATCCCAATGCAGATTCGTCCAGACAGAAAAATATCAATGGCTATGAAATGGTTAATTCTTTATTCAAGAAGAAGAAACGAAAAATCAATGGCACAAAGATTGGCTTCAGAATGTTTAGCTGCGGCTAAAGAAGAAGGAGCTGCTGTTAAGAAAAGAATGGATACTCACAAAATGGCAGAGGCTAATAAAGCTTTCTCTCACTTTAGATTTTAATTCATAGAGAAATGGCAAGAGATCTAAAATATACAAGAAATATTGGAATTGCTGCTCATATTGATGCTGGTAAAACAACAACAACTGAGCGTATATTATTCTACACTGGAAAATCACACAAAATTGGAGAAGTACACGATGGTGCTGCAACAATGGACTGGATGGCACAAGAGCAAGAAAGAGGTATTACTATTACTTCTGCAGCTACAACTTGTGAATGGAATTTTCCAACTGAGCAAGGTAAAATTTTACCAGAATCTAAACCGTATCACTTCAACATTATCGATACTCCTGGTCACGTTGACTTTACAGTAGAGGTAAACCGTTCGTTACGTGTATTAGATGGATTGGTTTTCTTATTTAGTGCAGTTGATGGTGTTGAGCCTCAATCTGAAACTAACTGGAGATTAGCTGATCAATACCGTGTGCCTCGTATGGGGTTTGTTAATAAAATGGACCGTCAAGGGTCTAATTTCTTAGCAGTGTGTCAACAAGTAAAAGACATGTTGAAATCAAACGCGGTTGCAATTACTTTGCCAATTGGTGAGGAAAATGATTTCAAAGGAGTGGTTGACTTGGTTAAGAATCAAGCTATTGTTTGGCATGATGCTACACAAGGAGCAACTTTTGATATTGTTGATATTCCTGCTGACATGATTGACGATGTGAAGCACTATCGTTCAATTTTAATTGAGGAAATTGCTACTTATGATGAAAATCTTTTGGATAAGTATATGGAGGACGAGAACTCTATTACTGAAGAGGAAATCAATACAGCTTTAAGAGCTGCAACTATGGATATGGCAATTATCCCAATGATTGCAGGTTCTTCTTTCAAAAACAAAGGTGTTCAATTTATGCTTGATGCGGTATGTAAATACTTGCCTTCTCCATTGGATAAAGAGGGAATTAAAGGTATTCACCCTGATGATGCGGAATTGTTAGAAGAAGATCAAACTCAAATCTTGCGTAAGCCAGATGTAAAAGAACCATTTGCAGCATTAGCATTTAAGATTGCTACTGACCCATTCGTAGGTCGTTTGGCTTTCTTCCGTGCTTATTCAGGAAGATTAGATGCTGGTTCTTATGTATTGAATACGCGTTCAGGAAACAAAGAAAGAATTTCTCGTATCTACCAGATGCATGCCAACAAACAAAACCCAATCGAATATATCGAGGCTGGTGATATTGGAGCAGCTGTTGGATTTAAAGATATCAAAACTGGAGATACATTGTGTGATGAGAAGCATCCAATTATTCTTGAATCAATGAAATTCCCTGCGCCAGTAATTGGTATTGCTATTGAGCCTAAAACTAAGGCTGACGTAGATAAAATGGGTATGGCTTTGGCGAAATTAGCTGAAGAAGATCCAACATTTACTGTTAGAACGGATGAGGCTTCAGGGCAAACTATTATCTCTGGTATGGGTGAGTTGCACTTGGATATCTTGGTTGATCGTATGAAACGTGAGTTCAAAGTAGAGGTAAATCAAGGTGAGCCACAAGTGGAATACAAAGAAGCATTTACAAAAACTGCTCAACATAGAGAGGTTTACAAGAAACAATCTGGAGGTCGTGGTAAATTCGGTGATATCGTATTTAGAGTTGAGCCTGCTGATGAAGTGGATGGTAAAGTACCAGTTGGATTGCAGTTTGTTAATGAAGTAAAAGGAGGAAACGTACCTAAAGAATACATTCCTGCTGTTGAAAAAGGTTTCCGTGAAGCTATGAAAACTGGTCCGTTAGCTGGTTATCAGGTTGATAGTTTAAAAGTTACATTGTTAGATGGATCTTTCCACCCAGTGGATTCTGATGCGCTTTCTTTTGAATTAGCAGCTAGAATGGGGTATAAAGAAGTTGCGAAAGCAGCTGGAGCTATTATTCTTGAGCCAATCATGAAAATGGAGGTTATTACACCAGAAGAAAACATGGGAGATATCGTAGGAGATATTAACCGTCGTAGAGGTCAGGTAAATGACATGGGTGATAGAAATGGTGCTAAAACTATTAAGGCTGATGTGCCATTGTCAGAAATGTTTGGATATGTTACAACTTTAAGAACTTTATCTTCTGGTCGTGCAACATCAACAATGGAATTTTCACACTACGCTGAAACACCTTCTAACATTTCAGAAGCAGTTATCAAAAAAGCAAAAGGAAACGCATAATCTTTAAGAAAATGAGTCAAAAAATCAGAATAAAATTAAAATCTTACGATCATATGTTGGTGGATAAATCTGCTGAAAAGATTGTAAAAACAGTAAAAACTACTGGTGCTGTTGTAACTGGTCCAATTCCGTTGCCAACTCACAAAAAATTGTTTACAGTATTGCGTTCTCCGCACGTTAACAAAAAAGCTAGAGAGCAATTTGAAGTAATGTCATATAAGAGATTAATTGATATTTATTCTTCTTCATCTAAAACTATCGATGCTTTAATGAAACTTGAATTACCAAGTGGAGTTGAAGTTGAAATCAAAGTTTAAGTAGTTCTAAAGTAATAAGAACGCTGTTTTTGGGCAAAAAAAATATTTTTTGGATTGTGTGTAAATAAGTTATACCTTTGCACCCACAAAAAAAATAGAATTTGCTTAAAAGCTGCGTTCTATATTTATATTTAATAATTAATAATTAATATTTATGTCTGGGTTAATTGGTAGAAAAATCGGCATGACTAGTATTTTCGATGAAAATGGGAAAAACATTCCTTGTACAGTAATCGAAGCTGGACCATGTGTTGTTACCCAAGTCAGAACCAAAGAGGTTGACGGGTATGAAGCGTTGCAACTTGGTTTCGATGACAAAAACGAGAAACATTCCACGAAAGCGGCTTTAGGTCACTTTAAAAAAGCAGGAACTGTTGCTAAGAAAAAAGTCGTTGAATTTCAAGATTTTGCAACTGAGCAAAAATTAGGAGATCTTATTGATGTTTCTATTTTTGAAGAAGGAGAATTTGTGGATGTACAAGGTGTATCTAAAGGTAAAGGTTTTCAAGGGGTTGTGAAACGTCACGGTTTTGGTGGTGTTGGTCAAGCAACTCATGGTCAACATAATCGTTTAAGAGCGCCAGGTTCTGTAGGAGCTTCTTCTTATCCATCTAGAGTATTCAAAGGAATGCGTATGGCTGGAAGAATGGGAGGAGAAAATGTAAAAGTTCAAAACCTTAGAGTTTTAAAAGTAGTTTCTGATAAGAACTTACTAGTTATTAAAGGATGTGTTCCTGGACATAACAACTCTTATGTAATCATTCAGAAGTAATGGAAGTAAAAGTATTAGATTTCAACGGAAAAGATACTGGAAGAAAAGTTCAACTTTCTGATTCAGTATTCGCAATTGAACCAAATAATCACGCAGTATACCTTGATGTTAAGAAATATCTTGCTAATCAAAGACAAGGTACGCACAAGGCTAAAGAAAGAGCTGAAGTTGCAGGAAGTACTCGTAAGATTAAGAAACAAAAAGGAACTGGTACTGCTCGTGCGGGTAGTGCAAAAAACCCATTGTTTAAAGGTGGTGGAACTGTTTTTGGGCCAAGACCAAGAAGTTATTCATTTAAATTGAATAAAAACTTAAAAAGATTGGCTAGAAAATCTGCTTTCTCTATTAAAGCTAAAGAGTCAAACATCATTGTTTTGGAAGACTTTAATTTTGAAACGCCAAGCACTAAAAATTTCATTAATGTTTTGAAAGCTTTAGAGTTAGAAAATAAAAAATCACTATTTATATTGGGTGAGACCAATAAAAATGTATATTTGTCGTCACGTAATTTAAAGGCGTCTAATGTCGTAAGTAGTTCAGAATTAAGCACTTACGCTATTTTAAATGCTAATAATTTAGTGCTTTTGGAGAGTTCTTTGGAAGTAATTGAAGATAATTTAAGTAAATAATAGGATATGAGCATCATAATTAAACCTATAGTAACGGAAAAAGTAACCAAAGAAAGTGAAGTTTTGAACCGTTTTGGATTCGAAGTTAACAGAAAAGCAAACAAAGTTGAAATCAAGAAAGCTATTGAAGCTGCTTACGGAGTAAACGTTGTTAGTGTTAACACTATGAATGTAAGACCAGACAGAACTACTAAATACACTAAAAGTGGTTTAATCAGTGGAAAGACAAATGCAATTAAAAAAGCAATTGTACAAGTACAAGAAGGAGAAACAATTGATTTTTACAACAATATCTAAGATAAAATGTCAGTAAGAAAATTAAAACCTATTACCCCAGGTCAGCGATTTAGAGTTGTGAATGGTTATGACGCTATTACAACTGATAAGCCGGAACGCTCTTTGATAGCACCGATAAAAAACTCTGGAGGTAGAAATAGTCAAGGAAAGATGACCATGCGTTATACGGGTGGTGGTCACAAGCAGAGATATCGTATTATCGATTTTAAACGTACAAAAGAAGGAATTCCTGCTACAGTAAAATCTATAGAATACGATCCAAATCGTACTGCTTTTATCGCTTTATTAGCTTATGCTGATGGTGAGAAAACTTATGTTATCGCTCAAAATGGTTTGAAAGTTGGTCAGAAAGTAGTTTCTGGTGCAGATGCTCAACCTGAAATTGGTAACACTTTACCTTTAAGTAGAGTTCCGCTTGGAACCGTAATTTCTTGTATCGAATTGAGACCAGGTCAAGGAGCTGTAATCGCTCGTTCTGCTGGAACATTTGCTCAATTAATGGCAAGAGATGGAAAATATGCAACTATTAAAATGCCATCAGGTGAAACAAGATTGATTTTGTTAACGTGTTCGGCTACTATAGGAGCAGTTTCTAATTCAGATCATCAATTAGTTGTATCAGGAAAAGCTGGTAGAACAAGATGGTTAGGAAGAAGACCTAGAACAAGACCTGTTGCAATGAACCCTGTTGATCACCCAATGGGTGGTGGAGAAGGACGTTCTTCTGGTGGACATCCACGTTCAAGAAATGGAATACCAGCTAAAGGTTATAGAACACGTTCTAAGAAAAACCCGAGTAACAAGTATATCGTAGAACGTAGAAAGAAATAATAAGATATGGCACGTTCATTAAAAAAAGGACCTTTCGTTCATTATAAGTTAGAAAAGAAAGTTGAAGAAAACATCGCAGGTGGAAACAAAGGAGTAGTTAAGACTTGGTCTAGAGCTTCTATGATTACTCCAGACTTTGTTGGACAAACTATCGCAGTTCATAACGGTCGTCAATTTGTACCTGTTTACGTTACTGAAAACATGGTAGGACATAAATTAGGAGAATTTTCACCAACTAGATCTTTTAGAGGTCATGCTGGAGCAAAAAATAAAGGTAAAAAATAAGAAGCAATGGGAGTTCGTAAAAGAGAAACAGCAGATGCGAGAAAAGAGGCTAATAAGTCTATTGCTTTCGCGAAGTTAAATAACTGCCCTACTTCACCTAGAAAAATGCGCTTAGTAGCAGATCTAGTAAGAGGTCAGAAGGTAGAAAGAGCACTTAACATATTAAGATTTAGTTCTAAAGAAGCTTCAAGAAAATTAGAAAAACTATTATTATCTGCAATCAACAACTGGGAGCAAAAAAATAGTGACGCTAGTTTAGAAGAAGCTGGTTTATTTGTTAAGGAAATCCGTGTAGATGGTGGAATGATGTTGAAAAGACTTCGTCCAGCTCCACAAGGAAGAGCACACAGAATAAGAAAACGTTCCAATCACGTAACAATCGTGTTGGGAGCTATCAATAACACACAAAGCAATTCTTAAGCAGCATGGGACAAAAGACAAATCCAATTGGAAATAGACTTGGTATCATCAGAGGATGGGACTCAAACTGGTATGGTGGAAATGATTACGGTGATAAATTAGCCGAAGATCACAAAATCAGAAAGTATGTTCATGCTCGTTTATCAAAAGCTAGTGTATCAAAAGTAATCATCGAGAGAACTTTGAAACTTGTAACCGTTACTATCACTACTGCTAGACCTGGTATTATTATCGGTAAAGGTGGACAAGAGGTAGACAAGTTAAAAGAAGAACTTAAGAAAATTACTGACAAAGAGGTTCAAATTAACATCTTTGAAATTAAAAGACCTGAACTTGACGCGTATCTAGTTGCTACAAGCATCTGTCGTCAAATTGAAAGCAGAATTTCTTATAGACGTGCTATTAAAATGGCCATCGCAGCCTCTATGCGTATGAATGCTGAAGGAATTAAAGTTTTAATCTCTGGTCGTTTGAATGGTGCTGAGATGGCACGTTCAGAAGGTTTCAAAGAAGGTAGAATTCCTCTATCAACTTTCAGAGCTGATATTGATTATGCACTTGCTGAAGCTCATACTACATATGGTAGAATGGGAATTAAAGTGTGGATCATGAAAGGTGAAGTTTACGGGAAGAGAGATCTTTCTCCACTTACTGGTATGGACAAAAAACAAGCTGGTGGTAAAGGAGGAGATTCTTCTAGAGGAGACAGAAAGCCTTTCAATAAAGGTGGAAAACCAGACGCTCGTAAAAGAAAGTAAATTTTTAAACTAAAGAAAAATGTTACAGCCTAAAAGAACAAAGTATCGTAAGGTACAAAAGGGTAAAATGAAAGGAAATTCTCAAAGAGGACATGAACTTTCAAATGGAATGTTTGGTATTAAATCTGTACATGAAGATGGAATGTTCTTAACCTCTCGTCAAATCGAAGCTGCACGTATCGCTGCAACTCGTTATATGAAAAGAGAAGGACAATTATGGATTAAAATATTTCCAGACAAACCAATCACTAAGAAGCCTCTTGAGGTACGTATGGGTAAAGGTAAAGGTGCCGTTGAATATTGGGCAGCTGTAGTTAAACCTGGAAGAATTATGTTTGAAGTTGGAGGAGTTCCTTTGTCTGTTGCTAAAGAGGCGTTACGTCTAGCAGCTCAAAAACTTCCAGTAAAAACTAAATTCGTTGTTGCAAGAGATTTCGAAGCATAATCTATATTATATTATGAAACAATCAGAAATAAAAGATCTTTCTGCAGCGGAGTTGCAAGAAAAACTAAGTCAAACTAAAAAGGTTTATGCCGATTTAAAAATGGCTCACGCTATTTCTCCGATCGAAAATCCACTTCAAATAAGAAGTGTACGTAGAACGGTTGCTAGATTAGCTACAGAACTTACTAAAAGAGAGTTACAATAATTGTAATCTGCTGAAAGATGGAAAAAAGAAATTTAAGAAAAGAAAGAATTGGTGTTGTTACTTCAAACAAAATGGATAAATCTATTGTTGTTGCTCAAGTAACTAGAGTAAAGCACCCATTATATGGTAAGTTCGTGTTGAAAACAAAGAAATTTGTTGCACACGACGAAACAAACGACTGTAACATCGGTGATACTGTAAGAATTAGCGAAACGCGTCCTTTGAGTAAATCAAAATGTTGGAGATTAGTTGAAATCCTAGAAAGAGCTAAATAATTATGGTACAACAAGAATCAAGACTAAAAGTAGCAGATAACACTGGAGCTAAAGAAGTTTTAACTATCCGTGTTTTAGGAGGTACCAAAAGAAGGTATGCCTCTGTTGGTGACAAAATTGTAGTTTCTATCAAAGATGCAACTCCAAACGGAAACGTGAAAAAAGGAGCTGTTTCAACTGCAGTGGTTGTACGTACCAAAAAAGAAGTAAGAAGAGCCGATGGTTCATACATCAGATTTGATGACAATGCATGCGTATTGTTAAATGCAGCTGGTGAGATGAGAGGAACTCGTGTTTTTGGTCCGGTAGCAAGAGAACTTCGTGAAAAACAATTCATGAAAATTGTATCATTAGCACCAGAAGTGCTTTAATTCGTTTTAAGATGATAAAGCTAAAAATAAAATCAGGAGATATCGTAAGAGTAATTGCTGGAGACCATAAAGGTGCTGAAGGTAAAGTATTACGTGTTTACCGTGAGAAAAACAAAGCGATTGTTGAAGGAGTAAACATGGTTTCAAAACATACGAAGCCAAGTGCTAAAAACCCTCAAGGTGGTATTGTAAAAAAGGAAGCTTCTATACAAATTTCTAACATTGCTCTTATAGATCCTAAAACTAAGGAAGCTACAAGAGTAGGTATTAGAGTAGAAGGAGATAAGAAAGTAAGATTTTCAAAAAAATCTAATCAAGTACTATAGTAATGGCATATATACCTAGACTAAAAGAAGAATATAAGAGCAGAGTTATTGCTGCTCTTAAAGAAGAGTTCGGTTACTCAAATGTAATGGAAGTTCCAAAATTGGAAAAGATTGTTTTGAGTAAAGGAGTTGGTGCAGCAGTATCTGATAAAAAACTAATTGACTATGCAGTTGAGGAGTTGACTAAGATTACTGGACAGAAAGCGATAGCTACTATTTCTAAAAAAGACGTTGCGTCTTTTAAACTTAGAAAAGGAATGCCAATTGGCGCAAAAGTGACTTTACGTGGAGAAAGAATGTATGAGTTTTTGGATAGACTTATTACTTCATCTTTACCTCGTGTAAGAGATTTTAGCGGAATTAAAGCTACAGGTTTTGATGGAAGAGGAAATTATAACTTAGGTGTTTTAGAACAAATCATTTTCCCAGAAATTGATATTGATAAAGTTAATAAAATATCTGGTATGGATATTACCTTCGTAACTACCGCAAAAACTGATAAAGAAGCAAAGTCATTGTTGGCTGAATTAGGTTTACCTTTTAAAAAGAATTAAGATATGGCTAAAGAATCAATGAAAGCCCGTGAGGTGAAAAGAGAAAAAACGGTAGCTAAATATGCTGAGAAAAGAAAAGCTTTGTTAGAAGCTGGAGATTTCGTAGGTTTGCAAAAATTACCGAAAAATGCTTCACCAGTTCGTTTGCACAATCGTTGTAAATTAACAGGTAGACCAAGAGGGTATATGCGTCAATTCGGTATTTCACGTGTAACATTCCGTGAAATGGCTAACAATGGATTGATACCAGGTGTTAAAAAAGCATCTTGGTAGAAAACTAATATTCAGACGTGAGTAATCACGTCTGTTTTTTCACATTTATAAACTGGTTTCAGGTTCGAATTACTAATTTGTTCGAAAACCGTTACCGCAAATTAATACATATGTATACAGATCCAATTGCAGATTATTTGACGAGAGTTCGAAACGCTGTGGCTGCAAACCACAAAGTTGTTGAAATTCCGGCATCTAATCTAAAGAAAGAGATAACTAAGATCTTATTTGATCAAGGTTACATCTTAAGTTACAAATTTGAAGAGAATTCTGTTCAGGGTTCCATCAAAATCGCTTTGAAGTATGATAAAGATACTAAAGAGTCTGTAATTAAAGATATCCAAAGAATTAGTAAACCAGGTTTACGTAAATACGCAGGTGCTTCTAAATTGCCTAGAATCCTTAATGGATTAGGAATTGCTATTGTTTCTACATCAAAAGGTTTGATGACTGGAAAACAAGCTAAGCAATTGAATGTTGGAGGAGAAGTAATTTGTTACGTATACTAATTTTTAAAGACTAGATAAGATGTCAAGAATAGGTAAAAGTCCAATTGTAATCCCTGCCGGAGTAACTGTTGAAGTTAAAGATGGTATTATTACAGTAAAAGGAAAAAATGGTCAACTAACACAGGAATTCTCAGATATTACTGTTACAGTTGAAGACGGTCAAGTTCAAGTTGAAAGAGCGTCTGATCACAAAGACCAAAGAGCAAAACACGGTTTATACCGTTCTTTAATCAATAATATGATTACTGGTGTTAACGAAGGTTTTACTAAATCTTTAGAGTTGGTTGGAGTAGGTTATAGAGCTTCAAATCAAGGACAAAAACTAGATTTAGCTTTAGGTTTTTCTCATAATATTATTTTAGAAGTTGCTCCAGAGGTTACTGTGGAAACTATTTCTGAAAAAGGAAAAAACCCAATCGTTAAGTTAACTTCTTTTGATAAACAACTTTTAGGACAAGTTGCTGCCAAAATTAGAGGTTTCCGTAAACCAGAGCCATACAAAGGTAAAGGGGTTAAATTTGTAGGTGAAGTATTAAGAAGAAAAGCAGGTAAATCAGCTTAAAAAATAAGATTATGTCATTAACAAAACCTGAAAGAAGACAGAGAATTAGATTCAGAATTAGAAAAACGATTAGTGGTTCAGCTACTAAACCAAGACTTTCTGTTTTTAGAAGTAACAAAGAAATTTATGCTCAATTAATTGACGATGTAAATGGAGTTACTTTATTAGCTGCCTCTTCAAGAGAAAAAGAAATAGGGAAAGGTACGAACATTGAAGTAGCTGCTGCTGTTGGAAAACTAGTTGCAGAAAAAGCTTTAAAAGCTGGTATTGAAACAGTAACTTTCGATAGAGGAGGTTATTTATATCATGGTCGTATTAAATCATTAGCAGAAGGCGCAAGAGCGGCTGGGCTTAAATTCTAATATAGTATGTCTAATAGTAAGTACAAGAATATAGAGTTAGTAAAACCAAGTGGTCTTGAATTAAAAGATCGTTTGGTGAGTGTTAATCGTGTTACTAAAGTTACAAAAGGTGGTAGAGCGTTTGGTTTTTCTGCTATTGTTGTAGTTGGTGATGAAAATGGAGTTGTAGGTCACGGATTAGGAAAATCTAAAGATGTGTCAGAAGCTATTGCAAAAGCAGTAGAAGATGCTAAGAAAAATTTAGTTAGAATTCCTTTGAATGGTCAATCAGTTCCTCACGAACAAAAAGGTAAATTTGGTGGTGCTCGTGTATTTTTAATTCCTGCCTCTCATGGTACAGGAGTTATTGCTGGTGGAGCTGTTCGTTCAGTTTTAGAATCAGTAGGTATTCATGATGTATTGTCAAAATCTCAAGGATCATCAAATCCTCATAATGTAGTTAAAGCAACTTTTGATGCTTTATTGCAAATGAGAAGCGCTTATACTGTTGCTAAACAAAGAGGTGTTTCTTTAGAGAAAGTTTTTAAAGGTTAATTCAAGGAAATTATGGCTAAATTATTAGTAAAACAAGTACGTAGTAAAATCAATTGTCCGCTTACTCAAAAAAGAGGTTTAGAGGCTTTAGGTTTACGTAAAATGGGACAAGTTGTAGAGCACGATTCAAATCCTGCTATCCTTGGGATGATAAATAAAGTTAAACACTTAGTTTCTGTTGAAGAAATTAAATAACAAATACTGGTATGAATTTAAGTAATTTACAACCTGCTGAGGGTTCTACACACAATCAAAATAAGAGATTAGGTAGAGGAGAAGGTTCTGGTAAAGGTGGTACTTCTGCAAGAGGGCACAAAGGAGCTAAATCTCGTTCTGGTTACTCTAAGAAGATTGGATTTGAAGGTGGACAAATGCCACTTCAAAGACGTGTTCCTAAGTTTGGTTTCACAAACATCAATCGTAAAGAATACGAAGGTGTTAATTTAGATACACTTCAACTATTAGTAGATAATGGTATTGTAACTGATACTGTAGATATGTCAGTTTATGTGGCAAATCGTTTGGCTTCTAAAAATGAAATCGTTAAGATTTTAGGAAGAGGTGAATTGAAAGCAAAATTAACGGTAACTGCTCACAAATTTACTGCTACTGCAAAAGCTGCTATTGAGGCTGCTGGAGGTGAAGCGGTAACATTATAATTTTTCAACTCATATGAAGAAATTTATTGAATCATTAAGTAATGTTTGGAAGATTGAAGAATTAAAAAACAGAATTCTTATTACTTTAGGACTTCTTTTAGTTTATCGTTTTGGTGCACACGTTACTTTACCTGGAATTGACGCAACTCAATTAACTGGTTTAGCTGGACAAACAAAAGATGGTATCGGATCGATATTGGATATGTTTACCGGTGGTGCATTTTCTAAAGCTTCAGTTTTTGCTTTAGGTATTATGCCTTATATTTCTGCTTCTATTGTTGTTCAGTTGATGGGAATTGCTATTCCTTATTTACAAAAATTGCAAAGTGATGGAGAAAGTGGCAGAAAAAAAATCAATCAGATTACTCGTTGGTTAACTATTGGTATAACCTTAGTTCAAGGTCCAACTTATATCTACAATCTTTACAGAACGTTACCAAGTAATGCCTTTTTGTTAGGTTTTAATTCTTTTGAATTCTTATTTTCTTCAGTTGTTATCCTGGTAACAGGAACAATTTTTGCAATGTGGTTGGGTGAAAAAATCACTGACAAAGGGATTGGAAATGGTATATCTTTATTGATTATGGTTGGAATATTGGCTAGATTTCCACAGGCTTTTATTCAAGAATTTACAACAAGAGTGACAAACAACAACGGCGGTCCAATGTTATTGGTAATCGAAGTTATTATTTGGTTATTAGTTATTATTTCTTGTGTATTGCTTGTAATGGCTGTAAGAAAAATACCAGTTCAGTATGCGAGACGAACTGCTTCAGGAGATTTCGAGCAGGATATGATGGGAGGTAATAGACAATGGATTCCTCTAAAGTTAAATGCTTCTGGAGTTATGCCTATCATTTTTGCTCAAGCGATTATGTTTATTCCAGCAGCTGTTGCTGGTTTATCTAAGTCAGAAACTTCTCAAACAATCGTCGGTGCTTTTAGTGACATCTTTGGTTTTTGGTATAATTTTGTATTTGCTAGCTTAATTGTTATCTTTACATTCTTTTATACTGCAATCACTGTGCCTACAAACAAGATGTCTGATGATTTAAAAAGAAGCGGTGGTTTCATTCCTGGTGTAAGACCTGGAGCTGAAACATCAGATTATCTTGATAAGGTGATGTCTTTAATTACTTTCCCAGGATCTTTATTTCTTGCTTTAATCGCTGTGTTCCCAGCTATTGTAGTAAGTCTTATGGATGTACAACAGTCATGGGCAATGTTTTTTGGAGGTACTTCATTAATCATTATGGTTGGTGTTGCTATTGACACAATGCAGCAAATTAATTCATACTTGTTGAATAAGCACTATGATGGTTTGATGAAAAGTGGTAAAAATAGAAAAGCAGTAGCTTAATTTTATGGCAAAACAATCAGCAATAGAACAAGACGGATCGATCATTGAAGCATTATCTAATGCGATGTTCCGTGTAGAGTTAGAAAACGGACACATTGTAATTGCTCATATTTCTGGTAAAATGCGTATGCATTACATCAAATTATTACCTGGTGATAAAGTGAAATTAGAAATGAGCCCTTACGATTTGTCAAAAGCAAGAATTACTTATAGATATTAAAGATATTCAAAATGAAAGTAAGAGCATCAGTTAAAAAAAGAAGCGCCGAGTGCATTATAGTGCGTAGAAAAGGCAGATTATACGTAATCAACAAAAAGAATCCTAGATTTAAACAAAGACAAGGATAATTATGGCAAGAATAGCAGGGGTAGACATCCCAAAAAACAAGAGAGGTGTAATAGCACTTACCTATATCTTCGGATTAGGAAAAAGTAGAGCAATTGAGATTTTAGAGAAAGCTCAAGTAAGCCAAGATAAGAAAGTTCAAGATTGGAACGATGATGAAATTGGAGCCATTCGTGAAGCCGTTTCTTCTTTCAAAATTGAAGGGGAATTGCGTTCTGAAATTTCTTTAAACATCAAACGTTTGATGGATATTGGTTGTTACAGAGGTATTCGTCATAGATCTGGTCTTCCATTAAGAGGTCAAAGAACTAAAAATAACTCTAGAACTAGAAAAGGTAAAAGAAAAACTGTTGCGAACAAGAAAAAAGCAACTAAATAATAAGTAATATGGCTAAAGCAACTGCAAAAAAACGTAAAGTTATCGTTGAATCAACTGGAGAGGCTCATATTTCTGCTACCTTCAATAACATCATCATTTCGTTAACTAACAAAAAAGGTGAAGTTATTTCTTGGTCTTCAGCTGGTAAAATGGGATTTAGAGGTTCAAAAAAGAACACTCCATATGCAGCCCAAATGGCAGCAGAAGATTGTAGTAAAGTAGCTCTTGAAGCTGGTCTTAAGAAAGTTAAAGTATATGTTAAAGGACCAGGTAACGGACGTGAGTCTGCTATCCGTTCTATACATAATGGCGGAATTGAAGTTACAGAAATTATTGATGTTACTCCAATGCCTCACAATGGATGTCGTCCTCCTAAAAGACGTAGAGTGTAATACTCAAATTAATTTATAGTATAACCTAGATAGAACATAGATTATCGAAGGATATGACCTGAATTCATAATCTCTATCTTAAACAAATTAAAATGGCAAGATATACTGGTCCAAGTACAAGAATCGCTCGAAAATTCGGCGAAGCAATTTTCGGAGACGATAAAGCTTTCGAAAAAAGAAATTATCCTCCTGGACAACACGGGATGGCTAAAAAAAGAGGAAAAAAATCTGAGTATGCTGTCCAATTGATGGAAAAGCAAAAAGCTAAATATTCTTATGGAATTTTAGAAAAGCAATTCAGAAATTTATTTGAAAAAGCATCAGCTACTAAAGGTGTTACAGGTGAAGTTTTATTACAATTGTGTGAAGCAAGATTAGATAATGTTGTTTTTAGAATGGGAATTGCCCCATCTAGAAGAGGTGCTCGTCAAATCGTTTCCCACAGACACATTACTGTAAACGGTGAAGTGGTTAATATTCCTTCTTACCACCTTAAGCCTGGTGATAAAGTTGCTGTTCGTGAAAAGTCTAAATCTTTAGAAGCTATCGAGCGATCTTTGTCTAATTCAAGTCATGTTTATGAATGGATTACTTGGAATAATGATCTTAAGGAAGGAACTTTTGTTTCTGTACCTGCAAGACTTCAGATTCCTGAAAACATTAAAGAACAATTAATCGTAGAGTTGTACAACAAATAATAATTGACTTAGTCGAAATTTATGGCAATATTTAATTTTCAGAAGCCCGATAAAGTTATCATGATCGATTCAACCGATTTTGAAGGTAAATTTGAATTTAGACCTTTAGAACCTGGTTATGGATTGACCGTTGGTAATGCACTTAGAAGAGTTTTGCTTTCAGCATTAGAAGGATATGCAATAACATCTGTTCGTATCGAAGGTGTAGATCATGAGTTTTCCACTATTTCAGGAGTTGTTGAGGATGTTACCGAAATTATCTTAAATCTTAAACAAGTGCGTTTTAAACGTCAAATTGAAGATATAGATAATGAATCAGTTACTATTTCTGTTTCAGGTAAAGATCAATTAACAGCTGGTGATTTTCAAAAGTTTATTTCAGGTTTTCAAGTTTTGAATCCAGAGCTTGTTATCTGTAATCTAGACAGTAAAATCAAATTAAGTTTTGATTTGACTATTGAAAAAGGAAGAGGTTATGTTCCTGCAGAGGAGAACAAAAAACAGAATGCTGCAATTGGTACTATTTTTACAGACTCTATTTTCACTCCTGTGAAAAATGTAAAATATGCTATTGAAAACTTCCGTGTTGAGCAAAAAACAGATTATGAAAAATTAGTTTTTGAAATTAAAACTGATGGTTCTATTAATCCAAAAGACGCTCTTACTGAAGCTGCAAAAGTTTTAATTCACCATTTCATGTTGTTTTCTGATGAAAGAATTACACTTGAGGCTGACGAAATTGCACAGACAGAATCTTATGATGAAGAATCATTACATATGAGACAATTGCTTAAAACAAAGCTTGTTGATATGGACTTGTCTGTTAGAGCTTTAAATTGTTTGAAAGCGGCTGAAGTTGATACACTTGGTGATTTAGTATCTTTCAATAAAAATGACTTAATGAAGTTCCGTAATTTCGGTAAAAAATCTTTAACAGAACTAGATGAGTTAGTGGCTGTGAAGAATCTGACTTTCGGGATGGATTTAACAAAATACAAACTAGATAAAGAATAATCTAATCCGCCTTTAAGGTGCGATTAAATTCATAAAGCAATGAGACACGGAAAAAAAATCAATCACTTAAGCAGACAGACTGCACATAGAAAATCTATGTTAGCTAATATGGCTTGTTCTCTTATTGAGCACAAACGTATTAACACTACTGTTGCTAAAGCTAAAGCGCTTAAACAATTTGTTGAGCCGCTTATAACAAAATCTAAAGCGGATACTACACACAATCGTCGTATCGTTTTTTCTTATTTACGTAGCAAATATGCCGTAACTGATTTATTCAGAGATGTTGCTGCAAAAGTTGGAGACCGTCCTGGTGGATATACTCGTATTATTAAAGTTGGTAATCGTTTGGGAGATAATGCTGATATGGCAATGATCGAGCTAGTTGATTTTAACGAACTTTACAACGGAGGTAAAAAAGAAGTTAAAAAGGCAAAAAGCCGTCGTGGTGGTAAAGCTAAAAAATCAGAAGAAGCTACTGAGGCTCCTGCTGAGAGTGCTGAACCAACTACTGAAGCTGCTGAATAATTATGAAGATAATCATTCTATAAACAAAATGAGGATAAGCTATTTTTAGTTTATCCTTTTTTTTTGCTTTCTAAGAAAACAATTTTTTATTTACTAATTGTAGATTTACATTGTTTCGCCTTCTTTTAAAATTTAAATTTGCAAAATTTTTAACTACATATGAAATATACAACTAGACAACAAGCTTTACTTTT
Organism: Flavobacterium sp. RSSA_27; assembly: GCF_051547125.1. Taxonomy (NCBI): domain Bacteria; kingdom Pseudomonadati; phylum Bacteroidota; class Flavobacteriia; order Flavobacteriales; family Flavobacteriaceae; genus Flavobacterium; species Flavobacterium sp. RSSA_27. Next base: position 158,341 of record NZ_JBPTTN010000007.1, on the reverse strand, counting down.
ACTTAGTGATGGAACTATTTTTTATGGTAAATCTATTGGATTAAGTGGTGTCGCTTTTGGAGAGGTTTGTTTTAATACTGGAATGACAGGATATCAGGAGATTTTTACAGACCCTTCGTATTTTGGACAATTAATGGTAGCAACAAATGCTCATATTGGGAATTATGGTGTCAATGACAAAGAGATAGAGTCGGATTCTATTAAAATATCAGGTTTAATTTGTAAAAATTTTAGCTTTAATTATTCTCGACCTGATGCCGAAGAAAGCCTTGAGAATTATTTCAAAAAACAAAATTTGATATGTTTATCTGATGTAGATACCAGAGCATTGGTAGGATATATTCGAGATAATGGTGCTATGAATGCTGTAATTTGCACCGACGGCACACCAATTGAGGAATTAAAAACTACTCTTGCTCAAGTACCTGACATGAAAGGTTTGGAATTGGCTTCTAAAGTGTCAACTAAAACTCCTTATTTCTTTGGAGATGAAAATGCTACTTATAAAGTTTCAGCATTAGATTTAGGAATAAAAACAAATATTTTAAGAAATTTAGCTAAAAGAGATTGTTATATTAAGGTGTTTCCTTATGATGCTTCTTATGAGGATTTAGCTTCTTTTAATCCAGATGGTTATTTTTTATCTAATGGTCCTGGTGACCCAGATCCTCTTGAAAGTGCTATTAGTGTTGCAAAGCAAATTATTGAAAATGATAAGCCATTGTTTGGAATTTGTTTAGGCCATCAAGTAATTGCTCTTGCTAATGGAATTTCAACTTATAAAATGTTTAATGGTCATAGAGGAATTAATCATCCGGTTACTAATTTGATAACTGGTAAAGGGGAAATCACTTCTCAAAATCATGGTTTTGCTGTTAATAGAGAAGAGTTGGAAAATCATGCTGAATTAGAGATTACGCACTTGCATCTAAATGATGGCACCGTTGCGGGTATGAGAATGAAGAATAAAAATTGTTTCTCTGTACAGTATCATCCAGAGGCGAGCCCTGGACCACATGATTCGAGTTATTTGTTCGATGATTTTATTAATAATATCAAGAATTCGAAAAACTAAAACGATATCGTTAATAATTTGTAAAATATTGTGCTTTAATAGTTTATATTTTTCAAAAAATAATGTGTAATTTTGAAAATACAAATTATTAATATAAATTATATACAAAATGAGTATTATAGTTAAAGTTTTTGCCAGACAAATTTTTGATTCAAGAGGGAATCCTACCATTGAAGTTGATGTAGTTACTGAAAATGGTATTATAGGTAGAGCAGCTGTTCCATCAGGTGCATCAACAGGAGAACATGAGGCTGTTGAATTGAGAGATGGTGGCAAAGCATTTTTAGGTAAAGGTGTTTTGACTGCGGTAAAGAATGTGAATACATTTATTGCTGAAGAATTAGTAGGTGTGTCGGTATTTGAGCAAAACAAACTAGATCAAATGATGATTGATTTAGATGGCACTCCAAATAAATCAAAATTAGGAGCAAATGCTATTTTAGGTGTTTCTCTTGCAGCTGCAAAAGCAGCAGCTAATGAGCTAGGTCTGCCATTGTATCGTTATGTTGGTGGTGTTTCTGCCAATACGTTGCCTTTGCCAATGATGAATATCATCAATGGAGGTTCGCATTCAGATGCTCCAATTGCGTTTCAAGAATTCATGATCATGCCTGTAAAAGCAACATCTTTTACACATGCATTACAGATGGGTACTGAAATTTTTCATAATCTAAAGAAAGTTTTACACGATAGAGGTCTTTCAACGGCAGTAGGTGATGAAGGAGGTTTTGCTCCAAATTTAGCTGGTGGTACTGAAGACGCGCTTGATACCATTAAAAAAGCAGTAGAAGCAGCAGGGTATACATTTGGAGACGAAGTGATGATAGCATTAGATTGCGCTGCTTCTGAGTTTTATGTTGATGGTAAATATGATTACTCTAAATTTGAAGGTCCAACAGGGAAAGTTAGAACTTCTGCTGAGCAAGTCGATTATCTAACAGAATTAGTTGCTAAATATCCTATCATATCCATTGAGGATGGAATGCAAGAGAACGATTGGGACGGTTGGAAATTATTGACTGAAAAAATCGGTGATAAAGTTCAATTAGTTGGTGACGATTTGTTTGTAACTAATGTAGAACGATTATCGACGGGTATTGAGAAAGGTATTGCGAATTCTATTTTGGTGAAAGTGAATCAAATAGGTACTTTAACAGAGACAATCGCAGCCGTAAACATGGCAAAAAATGCAGGGTATACTTCTGTAATGTCGCACCGTTCTGGTGAAACCGAAGATTATACTATTGCTGATTTGGCAGTAGCCTTAAATTGCGGTCAAATTAAAACAGGTTCTGCATCACGTTCTGATCGTATGGCAAAATACAACCAGTTATTACGCATAGAGGAAGAGCTTGAAGGAACTGCTTATTTTCCTGGAAAAAAAGCTTTTAATTTAAAATAGAATACAAGTCAATTTATTGTTAAGCCATCTGTTGATTCAGATGGCTTTTTTTGTAAACATTTAACAAGTTGGAGAATAAATTCTTTTTTAAATTAGTTCTAAATTCATTAGATTTGGCAAATATTTAATTAAAAGTATATTCAAATAATATTATGTCAAAAATAGCAACATTAGATATTGATGGGCACAAATTTGAGCTTCCCTTTATTGTAGGTAGTGAAAACGAAGGAGCTGTAGATATTAGTAAATTGAGAGATATATCTGGAGTCATCACAATTGATCCAGGGTACAAAAATTCAGGATCTTGTAAAAGTGAAGTAACTTTTCTTGATGGAGAATTAGGAATTTTGCGTTATAGAGGGTATTCTATTGAGGATTTGGCTGATAGAGCCCACTTTTTGGAAGTTTCCTACTTGGTAATTTTTGGGGAATTACCTACTGCAGAACAATTGAACCAATTTGAAAATGACATTCGTAAGCATACCTTGGTAAATGAAGAGATGAAAAACATCATTGATGGGTTTCCTAAAACTGCACACCCAATGGGAGTTTTGTCTGCTTTAACTAGTGCTTTGACTGCTTTTAATCCAAAATCAGTTAATGTTGAAAATGAAAAAGAGATGTACGAAGCAGTATGTAAAACAATGGGGAAATTCCTTGTTATTGCTACTTGGACATACAGAAAAAGCATGGGTTATCCTTTGAATTATTATGATAATACAAAAGGATATGTTGAAAATTTTATGCGACTTATGTTTGAATTGCCTACAGGACCATATCAAGCCGATCCGATTGTAATTAATGCTTTAGATAAATTATTTATTTTGCATGCTGATCATGAACAAAACTGTTCTACATCAACAGTTAGAATGGTGGGTTCTTCACATGCGGGTTTATTTGCTTCTATTTCTGCAGGTGTTTCGGCTTTGTGGGGGCCGCTTCACGGTGGTGCGAATCAAGCGGTTTTAGAAATGCTAGAAGAAATACATAAAGATGGTGGAGATACAGAGAAGTATTTGATGAAGGCAAAAGATAAAAATGACCCTTTCCGTTTGATGGGATTTGGTCATAGAGTCTATAAAAACTTTGACCCTAGAGCAAGAATTATTAAGAAAGCAGCTGATGAAGTACTTACTACTTTAGGAGTGGAAGATCCTATTCTTGAAATAGCCAAAAAATTGGAAGTTGCGGCCCTAGACGATGAATATTTTAAAACCAGAAGCTTGTATCCAAATGTTGATTTCTATTCGGGAATTATATATAGAGCCTTAGGGATTCCTACCGATATGTTTACTGTAATGTTTGCAATTGGTCGTTTGCCAGGTTGGATAGCTCAATGGAAAGAAATGAGAGAAAATAAAGAACCAATTGGAAGACCTAGACAGGTATATGTTGGATATCCTTTGAGAGAATTTGTAGAAACAGATAAGAGATAATTAAAAGTTGAAAAGCTTCACTACTTTGTGAAGCTTTTTTATTGAGCAAAATCAAAATTAAGTAATGTTAAAAGTATATGTAGCCAACGAAACAGGGAAATTAAAAAAAGTAATTCTAGGAATTGCTAATAGTAATGGACCAACACCAAAAGTAGAAGAAGCGTATGACCCTAAATCTTTAGAGCATATTATTGCAGGGACCTATCCATTAGAAGCTGATATGATTCTAGAGATGAATGCTTTTAACGCCGTTTTTGAGAAATATAACGTCGAGGTGCTACGTCCTAAATTAATTCCAAACTATAATCAAATTTTTACGAGAGATATTGGTTTTGTTATTGAAGATGTATTTATAAAATCGAACATTTTACCTGATCGAGAACAGGAATTGGAGGCGATTCAATACATAATCGATACAATGGACCCACAAAAAGTAATTCGGCCATCCGAGGAGGTGCATATTGAGGGTGGCGATGTAATGCTTTGGGGAGATTATATATTTATTGGAACATATAACGGTAGTGATTATAAAGAGTACATCACAGCTCGCACCAACAGTCATGGGGTTGAGTTTATAAAAAAGCTTTTTCCAAATAAAAAAATTAAAGCATTCGATTTAGTGAAATCCAATTTGGAAGCTCGAGATAATGCCTTACATTTAGACTGTTGTTTTCAGCCTGTTGGACTTAATAAAGGAATTATTTATAAAAATGGTTTCCGAGAAGAAGCGGATTACAAATTTCTTATAGATCTTTTTGGGAAAGAAAATTTATTTCATATTACAAGAGACGAAATGTATGATATGTACTCTAACGTTTTTTCTATAGCCCCCAATGTAGTCGTTTCAGAAAAAAATTTCACTAGACTTAATGATTGGCTTAGAACAAACGATTTTATTGTAGAAGAGATACCCTATGCTGAAATAGCAAAACAAGAAGGCTTGTTACGATGTACAACATTGCCTTTACTTAGAGAATAATATTTTTGCCATATAAAAAACACAAATAATGAAACAGACTACAAATGCGATCTTAATGATTCGTCCAGTTGCATTCAGAATGAATGAGCAAACTGCTGTAAATAATTATTACCAAAAAGTTTTAGATGGACTTTTGCCTGCTACAGTTAATGCAAAGGCTCAAGAAGAATTTGATGCATTTGTTGTTAAATTACGTGCTATTGGAGTTCATGTAATTGTAGTAGAAGACACCTTAATTCCAGATACGCCGGATAGTATTTTTCCAAACAATTGGATTTCATTTCATGAAAATGGTGATGTAGTTTTTTACCCGATGTTTGCCGAAAATAGAAGGCAGGAAAGAAGGGAAGATATTCTAGATATACTTGAAGAGGAAGGCTTTGTGGTCAATGAAATAATGGATTACACCGAGGCTGAACAAGACGGATTTTTTCTCGAAGGGACAGGTAGTTTACTGTTAGATCGTGAAAATGGAAAAGCTTATTGCGCATTATCGCCACGAGCAGATGAAGAGTTATTTATTGAGTTTTGCGAAGATTTTGATTTTGCACCAGTGATTTTTGAAGCCTTTCAAACTGTAAGTGGTGAAAGAAAATTGATTTATCATACCAATGTGATGATGTGTTTAGGAGAAACTTTTGCTGTTTTGTGTGCAGATGCAATTGACGATAAGCAAGAACGCAAGATGGTGATTGATAGTTTGAAAAACGATGATAAACAAGTAATTTTGATTACAGAAGAACAAGTGAATAATTTCGCAGGGAATATGCTTGAAGTTAAAGGTGCAGACGATAGAAGATATTTAGTAATGAGTGCAGCAGCTCATCAAGCATTGACCAAAAAACAAATTACACAACTAGAGGAGCATGTTACAATTTTGAGTTCAAGTTTAGATACTATTGAGGCTTGTGGTGGCGGAAGCGCTCGCTGTATGATGGCAGAGATTTTTCTGCCAAGAGCTTAATTAAATATCTTTTAAAAATACAGTCTGTCAGAAACTATTTTGACAGGCTTTTTTGTTTAAAAATTTGCTTTGATGATGTTGATTAGGGCGCTAACAATATATTGTATTCCAATTGCAATTACTATAAAACCAACAATTCTAGAAATAGCAACAATTCCAGAAGCTCCAAGTGCTTTGGCTAAATAATGTGCACTTCTTAAAATAATATAAATAGTAGCTGAAATTGCCAATATTGCCATTAAGGAAATTAAAATTTCATGTGTTGTTTTATGTTGATGATAAAAAGCAATTAGTAATGACATTGATCCTGGCCCAGCTAGCATTGGTATTGCTAATGGAGTTAAAGCGATATCATTTCTTTGCTGAATTTCATTTTCTATTTTTTTATTAATACCTCTTTTTTTGTTGAATTTTCCAGATAATAATGAGAATCCAGAACTCACAATCACTATGCCTCCTGCAATTCTCAAGGAATCGATACTTATCCCAAAAAAAGTGAGTACATATTGTCCAACCAAATACGAAACCACTAATATAATAAACACATTAATTGCAGTCCATAGTGAAAGACGATTACGTTCGGATTGGGTGTCGTTTTGTGTTAATCCTACAAAGATAGGAACGGTTCCGATTGGGTTTAGTACTGAAAATAAAGCTGCAAAAAGATAAATAAATAATTCCATACCCTTGATTTTAAAACAAAGCTACAATTTTTGTCATGATTAATCTTACTTGTATGTTAAATTATTGTTTTTATCCAGAATCCAAATTCGATAGGATAACGAAACGTAATAATTCAATACAACAAGCGTCTTAGACGATTATTTTGTAGTTTGTATTTATCCAGAAAAGTTTCGAAAGGAAATTAATTCTTTGTTTTGAAGAAGACAGCATAGTTTATAGTTGCCTCATAAATAGGAATAAAAATGAAATTGATTCAATAGTATCCTCTGGAAAAAAAATATACAATACTGATGTAACATTGATCATGAATTATTTTGCACCTTAGCTTTAGCTCTGTTAGTTATAATTAGCTAATAATCAATTTTTTTTCTTTTTTTTGGTTTACTATGGAAACTCTTTTGGACTAAACTATTTTGTATTTGGGATAATTTAGTTGTTATAAATTTCTAATGCCGAAGCTGGGTTCAATACTTTAACGTTAAGACTTCAAATGAAGGGATACTTCTTTAATTTTTAACTACTTTTGCAACTAATATTGGAAAGATGGTAAAAAATAAAAAGACTGTAGTTTTGGGTGCAAACGCTAAACCAGAAAAATATGCGTACAAGGCAATTAATATGTTGGTTGCTAAGGGGCATTCCGTAATTGCAATAGGTCAAAATGCTGGAGAAGTAGCAGGAGTGACTATAAAGACAAAAGCAATTCCTTTAAAAAACATAGATACATTTACGCTGTATTTAAATCCAGTTCGCCAACGTGATTATTACAATTATATTATTGAAGCAAAACCAGCTAGAGTTATTTTTAATCCAGGTACCGAAAACCCTGAATTCTATCAATTATTGGAATTAAATAATATAAAAGTTGAAGTCGCTTGTTCGTTAGTGTTATTGGCTACTGATCAATATTAATAGATAAATCAGTATAGTCGAGCATTTATTAAGAAGGCCTTTGTTACATGAAACCATTTGAAATTTTTCTCTCTGAACCCCATCAAAGTGGAGATGAGCAAGACTACTTGCAAAGGGCATTATTGGCTAATAGTATCACTACCGGGGGTGAAATAGTAACTCAATTTGAATTTGAATTGGCTCGTTTTTTTAATCATGAAGTTAGGGTTAATGCTACTAATTCGGGTACTTCTGCCATACATTTAGGTTTATTGCTTTTAGGTGTTCAAAAAGGTGATGAAGTGTTGTGTCAAAGTTTTACTTTTTCAGCATCTGTAAATCCTGTTTTGTATTTGGGTGCCACACCGGTGTTCATTGGTAGTGAGTCCGAAACTTGGAATATGTGTCCCTTGGCACTCGAAAATGCAATTCAAGAAAGGATGGCTAAAGGTAAAAAACCAAAAGCAATAATTGTTGTGGATTTGTATGGTATGCCGTTTCAAGTAGATGCCATTTCGGCGGTTGCAATTAAATATGAAATACCTATTTTAGAGGATAGTGCAGAAGCTTTAGGCAGTAGATACAAAGGTCGGCTTTGTGGAACCCTTGGTTCGGTAGGTATCTTATCTTTTAATGGAAATAAAATTATAACGACCTCTTCGGGTGGTGCAGTGCTTGTTGCAACAGAAAAGCAAAAAAATAAAGTTCAGTTTTGGGCGAGTCAATCAAAAGACGAAGCACCCCATTATCAGCATTCGGAAGTTGGCTATAATTATGGGATGAGTACCATAGCAGCAGCAATAGGTTTGGCGCAATTGCAGTTGCTTGATCAAAGGATTGAGGCAAGACGCGCCAATCATTTTTTTTATGCCCAACTCTTTGAAACCTTTCAGTGTATCAGAATTCAGACTGAACCTAGGGATGATTTTTATTCTAATTTTTGGTTGACAACAATTCTTATTGATAGTGAATTGTCCGAAGGGAAAACAGCAAATGATTTAAGACATTTTATGCAAAAACAGGGTATAGAAACACGACCTTTATGGAAGCCAATGCACTTACAGCCCGTTTTTAATGGCTATGCATATTTTGGAAATAAATTTGAAGAGGAGTTGTTTCAAAAAGGGCTTTGTTTGCCATCAAGTTCAAATATGAGCCATCAACAAAAAAGTAAAATTCGAAATGCCATTCAAGAATTTTTTCGAGTTTAATTGTGTGGTTTTAATTGTATTTTTGTAAAATGGAATTTTCTTCAAAACTATTAGAAAAAGCGGTCAATGAAATGGCCCAATTGCCTGGAATTGGCAAGAGAACGGCCTTACGCTTGGTGCTTCATTTATTAAAACAGCCTAAAGATCAAACTGTTTTTCTGTCAGAATCTTTAGTGGCGATGCGTACCGAGGTCATTTTTTGTAAAAACTGTCATAACGTTTCTGATACATTTTTGTGTGAAATATGTGCAAATCCAAAGCGCGATCATGAGTTGGTTTGTGTAGTTGAGGATATTAGGGATGTAATGGCTATTGAGAATACCCGTCAGTATCAAGGAGTATACCATGTTTTGGGAGGTAAAATTTCACCTATAGACGGAGTTGGACCTAGTCAGTTGCATATAGCATCATTACTACAGAAAATCAAAGAAGGAAAGGTAAAAGAATTGATTTTTGCATTGAGTTCAACCATGGAAGGAGACACCACAAATTTTTATATATACAAACAAATTGAAGATAAAACACTAGTGGTTTCTGCAATAGCAAGAGGCATTGCTGTAGGTGACGAACTTGAATTTGCTGACGAAGTAACCTTAGGACGAAGTATCATGCAAAGAGTGCCTTTTGAAAGTTCCTTCAAGGTGTAAGGCAATTAATTATACAGGCGAACCCTATTATATTAGTACTGAAAAACTATCTTTGTAGTAAATTTTTTTTCATGAATAAATTCCTATTGATTTTTGCGTTTTTGATGAGTTTAAGCTTTGGATCTTGTATTCCAATCAAGGATTTGACCTACTTACAACAAAAAGAAGAGGAGGTACCAGAAAAAGTTATTGTAGCGCAAGGAGCAAAACCCTATCGATTGCAAACCAATGATGTTTTGAGTATTTCTTTAAAAGCAATTGATCCAAAGTTGGTGGCTATTTTTAACGCAAGCAGTGCTTCTGGTGATAATGGGGTTCAAAATCAAAACTCTGAGAGCGGACTTTATTTTAATGGTTTTAGGGTAGACGATCACGGGAATATTAGAATTCCAATATTGGGAGAGATAAACGTATTAGGTTTCACATTAGAAGAAGTTCGATTGAAAATAGAAAAACAATTATTGGAAGATTATTTTAAAAAAGAAGCCAATATATTTGTTAATGTAAAACTCTCAGGTTTTCGATACACAATAAACGGTGAAGTAGGTAGTACGGGAACTAAAACCTTGTTTCAAGATAGTGTTACTATTTTAGAAGCTGTGGCCAATGCCGGTGATATTACAATGGTGGGAAATCGAAAAGAGGTGACAATTATACGAAAAACACCAACAGGAGTCGCGATGCATGATGTTGATTTAACAGACCGAAATGTGGTAAACTCACCGTATTATTATTTGCAACCGAACGATTATATTTATGTAAAACCTTTGAAACAAAAATCGTGGGGTACAGGTAAAACTGGGCTCGAATCTTTAGGTACTATCATTACCGTTTTGTCATTGGTGACCACCACTTATTTATTATTAAGAAACTAATCTGTTTGTAAATGCTTGATTTAAAAGATTTTTCCATTTTTGAAAATCAATCCACCTTTGATTTTAAAGGCTTTTTGATAAAAATAGCAGGATACTGGAAGTGGTTTTTGATTAGCTTAGTTGTTTCTTTTTTTATTGCTTATCAAGTAAATATTCGAAAAGAAAAAATATATGGTTTGGAAACGGTGATTTCTGTAAAGGAAGAAAATAACCCTTTGTTTACATCCAACACTAGTCTGACTTTCAACTGGGGAGGTATTTCAGATGAAGTCCAAACCATAACTACCACACTGCAATCGCGATCCCATAATGAGTTAGTTGTTGAAAAGTTACAATATTATATAGACTATTTGGTTCAAGGTGAATACAATCTGATTGATGCCTATGGTGCTGTACCATTCGAATTGATTTTGGATAAAAAGAAAGGACAATTAGCAGGTACTCTCATCAGCATTACTTTTGTGTCAGAATCAGTTTATGAGATCAAAATTCCTTTTGAGAACAGTACCGTTTCATTAAATCATTATGTTGATAATACTAAAACTAAAACTGCTGTGGCAGTGGGTGAGTTTAAGAAACGATTTAGAGTAGGTGAAACAGTTTCATTACCTTTTTTGAATTTGAAACTTCAAATTATTGACAATCCAGGATTCTATAAAGGGAACGAATATTTTGTTCGATTTAATGATTTTGATGCAACGGTTTCTAATTATAAAGGGATTGGTGTAAGAGCAGATGATAAAGGGGGTTCAATACTTACGTTAAGCATGCAGGGAACCAACAAAGCACGGTTGGTCGATTATTTGAACGCCACCGTAAAAATGTTAATCAAAAGACAATTAGATAGTAAGAATCAATTTGCTACAAATACGATTGCCTTTATTGATAGTACTTTGGTATCCATGGAGTCCCAATTGAAAGAAACGGGTAATGAATTGAAAACGTTCAGAAAAGAAAAGAATATTATTGATGTAGAAGATGGTGGAGCTAAGTTTTCGGATAAAATCCTAAAATATGATGTTCAAAAGGATGAAATCACACGAAAAATTACGTACTACAATTCTTTGAAATCGTATTTGAAGAATAGTGTGGATTATGCTAAGCTTCCAGCGCCTTCTGTGGCAGGAATTGAAGATCCAAATATTGTAGTTAACGTATCTAAATTAATAGCATTATCCACACAACGATCAGAAATGGCTTATGCCGTAAAAAGTGAGAAGATTTTCAAAGATTTCGACAATCAAATGATGGCGATAAAAAATGTATTATTAGAAAATATTGCCACCGCTAAGCAATCGTTACAATATGATTTGGTCACCATAAACAGTAAGATTGGGGAGTCCGAAAGCGTTATAAAACAATTGCCAGAAGATCAACAAGAATTGATAAAAATCAAGCGTAAATATGATTTGAGTGACAATATTTACAATACATTTTTACAAAAAAGAAGCGAAGCGGATATCGTAAAGGCAGCTAATTTGTCCGATATTCACTTTATTGACCCGGCCAAGGACGTTGGAGGGGGGCTCATTGGTCCAAAGACTTCTGTAAATTATGTTTTGGCTTTATTTTTAGGAATCTTACTACCACTACTAGTGGTTTTAATTATTTTCTTTGTAAATAATTCAATTCAAAATACAGACGAGTTAAGTAACTTGACCCAAATACCTATCATAGGAGTAGTTGGTGTTAATAGAGACAAAACAGGTTTAGCAGTATATGATAAACCCAAATCAGCCTTATCGGAATCCTTTCGTGCGATACGTTCCTCACTGCAATTTATGTATAAAAAACAGAATGTAGATGGGGCAAAAACATTAATGATTACCTCTTCTGTAAGTGGTGAAGGAAAAACATTTTGTTCTATTAATATTGCAACTGTTTTTGCATTGAGTGAAAAGAAAACAGTAATTGTGGGGTTAGATTTACGTAAACCTAAACTTTACGAAGAGTTCAAATTGAATAATGATAAAGGGGTAGTCAATTATTTGATTCATCAAAATACTTTAGAGGAGATAACTAATGCTACCGAGGTGCCTTTTCTCGATGTTATTCTTTCAGGGCCTATTCCACCGAATCCAGGGGAGCTAATTATAAGTGAAAGTATGGGTGAAATGATGGCGGCGTTAAAGCAGAAGTACGACTATATTATTTTGGACACGCCTCCTGTGGGATTGGTTTCGGATGCGCTGGAACTAGATCAATATTGTGATGCAACATTATATATTGTTCGTCAAAATTTCTCTAAGAAAGATATGATTACTTTATTGAATAATAGAGTTAAAAGAGGCGAATTGAAGAACGTAAGTATTGTATTGAACGATTTTGAGAATAAGGCTAAATACGGAACGGGCTATGGCTATGGTTATGGCTATGGTTACGGGAACAATACTTATGGGCAAGGCTATCATGATCGCGAACCGGAGAAAAACTTGCTAACAAAAGTTTTAAATTGGATGAAAAAAGAAAGAAAAGTGTAATGGAGGCGACTATTTTAATCACTGGTGGAGCAGGTTTTATTGGTTCTAATTTAACCGAATATTTTTTAGCAAAAAACTACAAGGTAGTGGTATTGGATAATTTTGCTACAGGACATCGGCATAATCTTTTAGCGGTGGCATCTCATCCTAATTTTAGATTGATTGAAGGCGATATTCGTAAGGCTAGTGACTGTGCGCTTGCGGTTGATGGTGTGGATTATGTACTGCATCAGGCAGCATTAGGTTCAGTACCACGTTCTATAGGAGATCCAGTGACGACCAATGAGGTGAATGTTTCTGGGTTTTTGAACATGTTGGTTGCTGCTAGAGAGGCTAAGGTAAAACGATTTGTTTATGCGGCTAGTTCCTCAACTTATGGGGATTCAGTGGGATTGCCCAAAGTGGAAGAGGTCATTGGGAAGCCTTTGTCTCCCTATGCGATTACTAAATATGTCAATGAGTTGTATGCCGAGATTTTCGGAAAGACGTATGGTATGGAGACTATCGGATTGCGCTATTTTAATGTTTTTGGAAGAAAACAAGATCCAAATGGGGCTTATGCCGCAGTAATTCCAAAATTCGTGAAGCAATTGATGGCGTTAGAAAGTCCAAAGATTAATGGGGACGGGAATTATTCTAGGGATTTTACCTATATCGATAATGTCATTCAAATGAATGAATTGGCGATTACTACAACAAATCCAGAAGCCATCAATACCGTTTTTAATACGGCTTTTGGAGATCGCAATACATTGAATGATTTGGTGAATTATCTTAAAATGTATTTAGGTGAATTGGATGAAAGAATTAAAAACATTCCTATTACTTATGGACCTATTCGCTCTGGTGATATCCCTCATTCGTTAGCGAGTATTGATAAAGCCAAACGAATTTTGGGGTATGATCCTAAGTTCTCCCTTCAAGAAGGATTAAAAGAAGCGGTAAAGTGGTATTGGCATCACTTACAATAGTTTCGTAGGAACGACCAATAGTGTAGCAACGGATTTTAGTCCGTTGATGTAGGTTGAAGTTGAAAATTAAAATGATAAATATCAAAAGATGACGATTACAAAAATATGTTGCATTGGCGCCGGATATGTTGGAGGACCAACTATGGCTGTTATTGCCCAAAAGTGTCCCCACATCCAAGTGACGGTGGTGGATTTGAATCAAGAACGAATTGCAGCTTGGAATGATGCGGACGTCAACAATATCCCAATTTATGAACCAGGTTTGTCCGAAGTAGTACAAGAAGCACGTGGACGCAATTTGTTTTTTTCTACCGATGTGGAAAAAGCCATTGACGAAGCGCAACTGATTTTTATTTCAGTAAATACCCCAACCAAAACCTATGGTAAAGGAAAAGGGATGGCGGCTGATTTAAAATACATTGAGTTGTGTGCACGTCAAATTGCTAAAATTGCCAAAGACAATAAAATTGTAGTTGAAAAATCGACTTTGCCAGTACGTACCGCCGAAGCCATCAAAAGTATTTTAGACCATACCGGTAATGGGGTGCAATTTCAAATTTTATCGAATCCTGAATTTTTAGCGGAAGGCACTGCTGTGAACGATCTGCTGTTTCCAGACCGAATTTTAATTGGAGGAGATACTTCAGCCGATGGTCAAAAAGCTATTCAAGCTTTAGTTGAGGTGTATGCCAACTGGGTGGCGCCAGAGAAGATTTTGACGACTAATGTATGGTCTTCTGAATTGTCTAAATTAACCGCCAATGCTTTTCTGGCACAACGTATTTCTTCTATCAACGCGATGTCGGAATTGTGTGAACAAACCGGTGCTGATGTGAATGAAGTAGCTAGAGCGATTGGAATGGATAGTAGAATTGGTCCGAAGTTTTTGAAAGCTTCGGTTGGCTTTGGAGGTTCCTGTTTTCAAAAAGACATCTTGAATTTGGTCTATATAGCCAAATCCTACGGTTTACATGAAGTGGCCGATTATTGGGAACAAGTGATTATTATGAACGACCATCAAAAAAGACGATTTTCCAACAAAATTGTGCAAACCTTGTACAATACGGTAGCCGATAAAAAAATAGCTTTCTTGGGTTGGGCGTTTAAAAAAGACACCAATGATACGCGGGAATCAGCGGCTATTTATGTGGCTGACGATTTGATTAATGAAGAAGCACAACTTTCGGTTTATGATCCTAAAGTGCCGTTTCGAAAAATCTTGGCCGACTTGGATTATTTAGAATCTAGAACCACAACACAAAATCAAAAACATATTGCTGCAGCAACTACCGCCTATGAAGCTTGTGAAAAGGCTCATGCTATTGCTATCTTAACCGAATGGGATGAGTTTACAACCTACGACTGGCAACAAATCTACGATAGCATGCAAAAACCTGCCTTTGTTTTTGATGGCCGTAATATTTTAAATGCTGACCAGATGAAAGCCATTGGTTTTGTGTACTTAGGAATAGGGGCGTAGGTTTCGGTTAATCGGTTATCGGTTAACTGTTTAATATGTTTATTGGTTTATTGTTTATTGTTTGTTGTTTGTTGTTTGTTGTTTGTTGTTTGTTGTTTGTTGTTGATTTTTGTTGTTGATTTTTGTTGTTGATTTTTGTTGTTGATTTTTGTTGTTGATTTTTGTTGTTGATTTTTGTTGTTGATTTTTGTTGTCGATTATTACTAGTTAGTACTTAATTGATTATCGATCTACTTAGACAAAATTGAGGTTGTTTTTTGCAACAAAACGTTTAATTTTATAGCTTAAAATAGCGGTTATGGAAGAAGATATCCGTTGGAAACAACGATTGGTAAATTATCAAAAAGCACTCGGACAATTACAAAAGTTTATTGCAAAAGGTCAATTAAACGAATTGGAGGATCAAGGGCTGATTCAAGCCTTTGAATTCACCCACGAATTGGCTTGGAACGTGATGAAGGATTATTTTGAATACCAAGGTACCACTTCAATCACTGGCTCTCGCGATGCTACTAGAGAAGCTTTTCAAAGAGGGTTGGTTCAAGATGGGGCACAATGGATGGAAATGATAAAAAGTAGGAATCAATCGTCTCATACCTACAATGAAAGTACGGCTAACGAAATTAAAGACAAGGTATTACAACACTATTATGATTTGTTTGTTGCGTTCAATGAGAAAATGAAAACCCTTTTATGATGCAATTTGGCTTACAAGCAGAGGATATTGCTAAAATTAACCGTGTTTTTTCGGATTTTGATGCCATTGAAAGTGTGTATATTTATGGCTCAAGAGCCAAAGGTAATTTTAAGAACAGTTCCGATATCGATTTAACCCTCGTAGAGCAAACGCTATCAATTTCTGATTTTTTAGCATTGGAGAATCAATTGGATGATTTGTTGTTACCCTACAAAATCGACCTTTCACAAAAAAGAAAAATTACTAATTTGGATTTGCTTGCACACATTGATAGAGTAGGACAGTTGTTTTATGTAAAAGAGAATCTTTAGTTGGTTAATTGTTTAATCGGTTAATTGGTTATTTGTTTGTCGGTTGCTTGTTTAAGGTGGTTTAAGAGTTTAATGGTTTAACCGCTAAGTTCGCAAAGAGTTACGCAAGGTTCGCAAAGATTAGATTGTAAATTTGATAATTGGTTAACTGTTTAATCGGTTAATTGGTTATTTGTTCGTGGGTTGTGGGTTTTCGGTTGATTTTTCATGATTTTGGTTTAGAAGAAGTTTGTTTTTTAAACTTTATTGGGAACAAATTTGATTTCTAAGTAAGAAAAAAGGGTTGTTTTTTATTGTACTACTGCCTTTTTTTACCTCACTAAAAATGGTGATTTTTTTTAGTGGTAACGCTAAAAAAGTAACTTTAAGGTCTTTGTATACAGAGGGTTGTGTGATTGCTCTGAAGAACACTGCTTTATTTGTTTGCAGCACTTGTTTTTTACTTTTACTTGCTGCTTAGTTTTCGTTATCTTTGCAATCCTATGAACAAAAAGCGAAAGTGGATTGTTTTAAATTGAAAAGGATTGGATACAAATATAAAAATTGCCGTTATCGGCCTCGGATATGTTGGATTGCCTTTGGCTAGACTTTTTGCAACAAAATATCCCGTAGTTGGTTTTGATATCAATGAAAATAGGATTTCTGAATTACAAAAAGGTACCGATAGTACTTTAGAAGTCGACGACACAGTGCTTCAATCGGTTTTAGTTTCCAATTTTGATGCTGCTACAAAAGGTTTGCTGTGTTCCAATGATATCACAGCCCTTCAAGAGTGTAACTACTATATCGTTACGGTACCTACTCCCGTAGATAAAAACAATCGACCTGATTTAACCCCATTATATAAATCCAGCACTACTGTTGGAAAAGTATTAAAAAAAGGAGATGTCGTTATTTACGAATCTACCGTTTACCCTGGCGTTACCGAAGAAGAGTGTGTGCCTGTTTTGGAGCAAGTTTCAGGGCTACAATTTAATGTAGACTTTTTTGCAGGTTACTCCCCTGAACGGATCAATCCTGGGGATAAAGAACATACGGTAGAAAAAATTTTAAAAATCACCTCGGGCTCTACTCCCGAAATCGGCCAAAAAGTAGATGCTTTGTACCGATCGGTTATCGTGGCCGGGACGCATTTGGCACCTTCTATCAAAGTGGCCGAAGCTGCCAAAGTCATCGAAAATTCGCAACGCGATATCAATATTGCTTTTGTCAACGAATTGGCTAAAATTTTCAATTTACTAGCTATAGATACTGCTGAGGTCTTAAAAGCAGCGGCTACTAAATGGAATTTTTTACCCTTCAAACCTGGGCTGGTGGGTGGTCATTGTATTGGAGTCGACCCTTATTATTTGGCTCAAAAAGCCCAAGAAAAAGGGTATCATCCCGAGATCATTTTGGCCGGTCGCCGATTGAACGACAGTATGGGGGAATATGTAGCCTCCCAAGTGGTCAAATTGATGATTAAAAAAGGAGTGGTCATTAATGGCGCTCATTTGTTGTTGTTAGGAATTACTTTCAAAGAAAATTGCCCCGATGTTCGCAATACCAAAATCGTAGACGTGGTTCGCGCTTTGGTAGATTATGGCATTCAGGTTACGATTTATGATCCTTGGGCTAATCCAGAAGAAGTTGCCCATGAATATGGATTAACCACCACAAACGCGTTACCCCAAACAACTTTTGATGCTATCGTTTTGGGGGTTGCTCATCAAGCTTTCTTAGCTGTCGATTACGCTGCTTTGCGAAATGAGAAAAGTGTGTTGTACGATGTGAAAGGGGTGTTGCAGGTGCCTGTGGATGGGAAGCTGTAAGTTATCGTTTAATTGTTTAATCGGTTAATCGTTAATAGGTAATAAACGCAAAATTTAGTCGATTAACCAATTAACCAGTTAACCTTTATCGGTTAGAGGTAATAAGCGCTAAATTTAGTCGATTAACCAATTAACCAAATAACCAGTTAACCAATTAACCAGTTAACCAGTTAAACGATTAACCTATTAACCAGTTAAACGATTAACCTATTAACCAATTAAACAAAGAATAAAAATTTTTCAATATAAAACAAAATAGAAAATGAAAAAAATACTGATAACAGGGGGTGCTGGATTTATTGGGTCGCATGTAGTGCGTCGATTTGTGACTACTTATCCAGAGTATCATATTTTCAATTTAGATGCGTTGACCTATGCTGGGAATCTAGAAAACATCAAGGATGTTGAAAAGGCCTCAAATTACACTTTTGTAAAAGGGGATATCACTGATGAGGCGTTCATTAACGAATTGTTTGCTACGCATCAATTTGATGGTGTTTTGCATTTGGCCGCTGAATCGCATGTCGATCGTTCGATTACCGATCCTTTGGCCTTTGTGAAAACGAATGTTTTTGGCACCATGATACTGCTCAATGCCGCTAAAAATCAATGGAAGGACAATTTTGAAGGAAAACGTTTTTACCATATTAGCACCGATGAGGTTTATGGTACTCTAGGTACAGAAGGCCTCTTTACCGAGACCACTCCCTATGATCCGAATTCTCCTTATTCGGCTTCCAAAGCGAGCTCGGATCACTTCGTGAGAGCTTACGGAGAAACCTACGGATTGCCTTATGTACTCACCAATTGCTCCAACAATTACGGACCTTTTCATTTCCCAGAAAAATTAATTCCATTGTTTATCAATAATATCATTCATAACAAACCCCTGCCGGTGTATGGTGACGGGAATTATACCAGAGATTGGTTGTTTGTGAAAGATCACGCAGTAGCGATCGATTTGGTTTTCCATAAAGGTAAGAATCATGAAACCTACAATATCGGCGGTTTTAATGAATGGAAAAATATTGACTTGGTCAAAGTCTTGTGCCGTATCATGGATGAAAAATTAGGTCGCCCAGAAGGTACTTCTCAAGAACTGATTACCTATGTGAAAGATCGTCCAGGGCACGATTTGAGATATGCTATAGACGCAAGCAAAATTAATCAAGAATTAGGATGGAAACCTTCCGTTACCTTTGAAGAAGGATTGGAACAAACCATCGATTGGTATTTGAGCAATCAAGAATGGTTGAATAGTGTGACGTCAGGGGCGTATGCATCGTATTATGAGCAACAGTATTTGTAATTTATCAGTTATCTGTTTTCAGTTATTGGTTTTCTGTTATTCGTTATATGATTAGTTGGAGTTTAGAATGTAAGACTGTTTTATATTGATTTTAATTATCTATATTCTATAAATGAAAAGTTACAAAGATTTAGAGATATACAAAAAAGGGTTGAATTTGTTTTTAGAAACGCATAAAATGTCTTTGAAGTTACCTAAATATGAGTTGTCGAATTGGGAAGCCAGTTGAGAAGGTCTTCGGATTCAGTTATTACAAATATTGTTGAAGGTTTTGGGAGGAAAAGATATCAGGCAGATTTTATAAAATTTTTGGTTTATTCTCACAGTAGTAATTTGGAAACAATCAACCATCTTGAGAAAATTTTAGTGTTGTATCCTGAACATTGTGAAATAGTTTCAAAACTAATCAAAGACTATGATGTGTTAGGAGCGCAGATATATAAATTTCTATTATATGTAGAAAATAATTGGAATAAGTTTGAGTAAGGTCGCCAGTTATCAGTTTACATAATAGATAACCGACAACTGAAAACCGACAACCGACAACCGACAACCGACAACCGAAAACTGAAAACCGAAAACTGAAAACCGAGAATGAACTGGTACGTACTCTATACAAAGCCCAAATGGGAGAAGAAAGTGGCGGATAAACTGCTAGAGATGGGGGTTAAGGCTTATTGTCCAACGACTGTCCAAGTAAGGCAATGGAGTGATCGAAAGAAAAAAGTAGAAGTGCCCTTGTTTTCTTCCTATGTTTTTGTTCAACTAGAAGAACGAGAACGAAATGCGGTTTTTGCTGTTACCGGGGTGGTTCGTTATTTGTTTTGGTTAGGTCAGCCTGCGGTAGTTAAAGAAGTGGAGATTGCCGCCATCCAACAGTGGTTATCGGCTCCTGATACTTATGATGTAGCCCTTGATCAATGGCAACCTGGTGAAAAAGTGGTTGTGCCTCATGGTATTTTTAAGGATCAAGAAGCGGTGGTGCAAGAAGTGAAAGGCACTCATTATGTGCTAGTACTCGAAGCCTTAGGTTGTATTTTGAAAGTAGCCAAAAAGTAAGTTGTTTTGTTTAGTAATTAGTGATTAGTAATTAGTGATTGGTAATTGGTGATTAGTTTCAATTGTTCAGGGTGTTGGTATTGTTCCAAAGAGTTATAGGATTTTAGGGAGCGAAAATTAATTACAGAATGAGTAATGTTACACTGAACGAACTCCCCTCTTAAGAGGGGCTGGGGGTGTGTTTTAAAGTTAGAAATTAGCCCTTCGACTTCGCTCAGGATAAACTGCTCGATGAGGCATTAGGATTGTTTTATTAATAACTTGTTTAGTAAAGTCCATTTTGTCAGTTCGAGCGCAGTCGAGAACCATCGTTACCTCTCAACTGTACTTCGACTTCGCTCAGGATAAACTCAGGGTGAGGGTGAGAAGTTAGATGTGAAAAGTTGGAAGTTAGCCCTTCGACTGTACTTCGACTTCGCTCAGCATAAACTGCTCAGGGTGACGGTTAGAAGTTAGAAAATAGAAAATTGTACGTTCCGATTCCGAGGCTTAGGGAGGGGTTATAAGAATGACCTAAAACCAATAGATTAGACGTTTAAGGTCTAAAAGGAATCTTTGTAATGGTAGTTCATTTGTACTGTCGAACCTAGTAAAGATACGTTGTTCATGGAGTGGTACTTTGTGTAGTCCTTTGCTCCCCTTGCGGTTACAATTCAGCTCTGAGTGCTCAGATATATAGGTTAAGTCATTTGTGTTGTAACGGCAAAAGATAATAATAGCTATAAAAACCCTTGTAGGAGTGGTGGGCTTTCTGAACCGTTTGTTTTTTGAGTGTGTTGGGTGTGTTGTTATAATTTGTTTGCCTTGAAGTAGTTGATAAAACTCTTCAGAAAGGTTGCATAAACTTTGTGTTAATTTATAAAATTAAGTTAAAATAAGTAGGGATTTTATTGTGATTTTAAATTACATTTGCCGAAAATTACTGCCGTATGTGATCTCAAATGGGACTCACAGCGGCGAAGCCGTGAGATGAAGTTAGTTCCGAATTTTTTGGTTTGGTAGTTGAAGGTTGTAGCTTTAACTTAATCGAAAGGAAATAAATAGTTTGTATAGCAGTCGGAAAGACTGAAAATAAATACTTTAGTAATAATGAAGAGAATAATATTAGCTTTTGTTGTAGTATTGGCGCTATTGAAGCCGTCGTTGTCGTTGGCACAAGATCTTTTGAAAAGTCAGGATTTGAGTACTTTGAAAGTAGATTATTTGTCGGATGCAGATATTGCCAAAATCAAAGGACAGTTACAATCCAACAATATGACCCTTGAGCAAGCCGAACCTATGGCTTTGGCCAAAGGGATGTCGGCGGCTGAGTTTGCCAAGTTAAAAACGAGAGTAGCGGCCAACACCACATCCAACCCCGCGCTTAAAAAAGAGGGGATGGATAAAAAAGTAGCCTTGCGCGAGCAAGAAACCTATACCAATAAAAAAGTAAAAGATACGGCGAATGCCTTGGTTTTTGGTTCGGAATTATTTGATAATCCTACTTTGAATTTTGAACCCGATTTGAAATTAGCGACACCTGTGAATTATGTGTTAGGGCCTGGGGATGAATTACAAGTGAGTGTGTATGGCGTACAAGAGTTCAATGCTAGTATCCCCGTTTCTGTTGAAGGGAAAGTGAGTGTACAATATGTAGGACAAATTGCGGTTTCGGGTTTGACCATTGAGGCGGCTACTCAAAAAATACGTGCTGCCATTGCAAGAGTGTACAGTACTGTCGCTTCAGGGCAGTCACAAGTTGGGGTGAGTTTGAGTCGCATTCGTACCATTAAAGTCACCTTAATTGGCAGTAAGCAACCTGGAAATTATTCGATTTCTTCTTTAGCAACGGTATACAATGCCTTGTACTTAGGTGGAGGACCTGCCAAAAACGGGAGTTACCGTAATATAGAATTGATTCGTAACAACAAAGTCTACCGAAATATTGATATCTACCGTTTTTTGGTCAACGGCAATCAATCCGACAATATTGGTTTGAAGGACAATGACGTGATTCGCATACCCGCTTATAGCAAAAGAGTAACTATAGAGGGAGAAGTGAAACGCCCAGGTATTTTTGAATTGAAAGCAGGAGAGTCTTTCTCCGATTTGATTCGTTTTGCTTCCGGTTTTTCAGATATGGCCTACACTGCTTCCGTTTCGGTATTGCAAAAAACAAGCAAAGAATTTAAAGTGAAGGATATCAAAGCGGCCGAATTTGGCAGCTATACCCCTTTGGCGGGTGATGTATTTACCGTGACTAAAATTTTGAATCGCTTTGAAAATAGAATCAAGATTTCAGGTGCTGTTTTTAGACCCAATACCTATTCCTATTCGCCTGGCATGCGCATTTCAGATTTGATTTCGCAAGCCGAAGGATTAAAAGAAGACGCCTACAAGCAGCGAGCTCGTATTGTCCGCTTGAAAACCGATTTGACCCCCATGATCGTCAATGTGAATTTAGAAAAGGCCTTACTTGGTGATGCCAACGAAAATATTCCTTTGCAGCGTGAAGATGAAGTAACGGTATATTCTATTTTGGATTTCAAGGAAGACTATACTGTGACTATTGATGGTGAGGTGAAACAAGCAGGGACTTTCCCTTATTATGAAGCGCTAACCCTCAATGATGTCATTCTACAAGCAGGTGGGTTAACCGCTTCGGCCTCTAAAAAAATAGAAATTGCACGCATGATCAAATCAGAAGATGAAGATCCTAGCAATCCCAATCGAGTGGAATTGATTGCTTTTGAGATTGCCTCAGACAATAATGAGCAGCTAAAAAATATAGCCCTGCAACCTTTTGATGTGATCAACATTCGCAGAGTAGCCGTGTATGAAAAACCAGCCCAAGTTACCGTTACAGGGGCAGTACACTACACAGGAAAGTATGTTTTGGCGCAAAAACAAGAAAAAATTGTGGATCTTATCAAAAGAGCGGGTGGATTGTCGAGTTTAGGGGATGTTCAAGGGGTAAAGATCAAACGCCCTATTCAAGCCAAACAGATTGAAGCCCTAGAAACCATTGATTTGAATTTAGGCAAAAACGATAGCATTCAAAATAAATTGGAGAAAAAAATGAAGGAAGAGTTGAAATTTGCCACCCTTCCCGTAGATTGGGAAAAAGCGAATCGTCATCCTTCCAGTTCCGCCAATGTGACCTTGTTTCCTGGAGATGAAATAGACGTTGCCTTTTTGAATGAAAGTGTAAAAGTAACAGGGAATGTGCTGTTGACTTCAGAGATTCCTTTTGCCAAAGGACGTGGTTTTACTTATTATTTAGAAGCTGTAGGCGGAGGTGATGCCAAAGCATGGCGTAAGAAAGCCTATGTAATCTATCCCAATGGTAAAGCGGCAGTATCCAAACGATTTTTGTTTTTTAATATGTCACCAACTGTACTACCAGGCTCTCAAATCGTAGTGCCAGAAAAACCTGAAACTAAAAAAATGTCCACTGGCGAATGGGTCAGTATTGGAAGTGTGATTACTAGTTTGGCGTTGTTGTTAGTGACATCGTTTAAGTAAAGTAGGTTAATCGTTTAATCGGTTAATTGTTTAAGGTTTAAAGTTTAAAGGTTTAAAATTGTTGCCAATTTATCACGTCTAGGATAGTTAGGAGGGATTTGTAAGACGGTTTACTTTGTGTTCCTTGCGTACAACTTTGCGAACCTTGCGGTTAGAGAAGTAGAAGGCAGAAAGCAGAAGGCAGAATGGAGATGATAGATAATAGATAATAGATAATAGAGTATTAAGTAGTAAGTAGTAAGTAGTAAGTAGTAAGTAGTAAGTAGTAAGTAGTAAGTAGTAAGATTGATAGATTAGGTTAAAGTTGAATTAGTTAGTGTTATATTATTTAGCCAACGAAACAGTTAACCGATTAACCAATTAACCAATTAACCGATTAACCAATTAACCGAATAACCAGTTCTCATAAACAATTAACGATTAAAAAGTTAACCAATTAACCGATTAACCAGTTAACCGATTAACCAACAACAGATAACAGAGTGGGGAAGGCAGAAGGCAGAAAAACAGAAGGCAGAAGGCAGAATGGAGATGATAGATAATAGATAATAGAGTATTAAGTAGTAAGTAGTAAGATTGATAGATTAGGTTAAAGTTGAATTAGTTAGTGTTAGATTATTTAGCCAACGAAACAGTTAACCGATTAAACAGTTAACCGATTAACCCTTTAACCGATTAACCCTTTAACCGATTAAAAGTTAACCAATTAACCCATAACAGACAACCGAAAACCGACAACACGGAATTATGGAAGAAACTATACATAACAACAACGACGAAATCTCTTTAAAAGAATTACTAGAAAAAGGAAAGGAGTGGTACCACTATTTGCTTTCGCAATGGAAATTGATTGTATTGGCCGGCATAGTTGGAGCTGTACTAGGCCTTACCTATTCTTTTATTAAAAAACCGGTCTATACTGCAACTTTGTCCTTTGCTTTAGAAGATGAAAAAAGTGGGGGCTTAGGGGGGGCTTTGGGATTGGCGAGTTCTTTAGGATTGGACCTTGGCGGTGGTGGCGGTAGTATGTTTTCGGGCTCTAACCTCACCGAATTGTTCAAATCGAGAGCGATGGTCGAAAAAACTTTGTTGAGTACCGTACCCGATACTGATGGAAAACCCATTACTTTGGCGGAGTTGTATATTAAAAATAATGAATGGCGAGACCAATGGGAAGGCAAACCCAAATTGGAAAAGATACAGTTTTTGCCGAATGTGAAACGTACGTATTTCACCCGTGTACACGACAGTATTTTAGGTGCAATGTATGATAACCTTTCCAAAACCAGTCTAACCGTAGCACAAAAAGATAAAAAGATTGCCATTATTAGTATCGATGTTAACGATAAAAACGAACTATTCGCTAAGCAATTTTGTGAGAATTTAGCGAAAACCGTTTCCGATTTTTACGTGACCACCAAAAGCAAAAAAGCCAAAATGAACATGGATATTTTGGTACGTCAAACAGATTCTATTCGTGGGGAACTGAATGGTGCCATAACAGGGGTAGCGGTAGCTAATGACAATACGTTTAATTTAAATCCGGCATTGAATGTACGCAGAGCACCCTCAGCTAGAAGACAAGTGGATGTGCAAGCGAATACGGCTATCCTAACCGAATTGGTAAAACAAACGGAATTGGCTAAAGTAACCTTGAGAAAAGAAACCCCCTTAATACAAGTGATTGATCGACCCATTTTACCTTTGAAAAAGGAAAAGTTTGGGAAAGCCAAAGGATTGGTCATGGGAGGATTTTTAGCTGGGTTTTTGACCGTTTTGTTTTTGATTGGAAGACGTGTGATGAAAGAGGTGATGGGGTAGAAAGCAGAAGGCAGAAGGCAGAAAGCAGAAGGCAGAAGGCAGAAAGCAGAAAGAAGGCAGAATGAAGCAGTTCTTAGAGAAGAGTTAAAAAGGATATTTGTAAATTTGTATTTCAAACCTTAGGGGAATTGTAATAGTTTGGTGTTTTAAATGCATTGTTTAACTAAATCCTATTGAATTATGGAAGCAGTACACATAAAAGTATATCCGAATGACGAGGGTCAAATAGAAAATTTGAAAGCGGTGATGAAAGCTTTTAAAATTAAATTTAAAGTAGTGGAAGAAAAACCCTATGACCCTGAATTTGTAAAAAAAATACTTAAATCTCGAGAGGATTCAAAACAAGGAAAATCGGTGTCTATTCCTTTAGAAGATTTATGGAAATAAAATACACCCCCAATGCTGTTGCAGATATACAGTATTGGAAGAAATCTGGAAATTTGGCCGTTTGTAATAAAATAACCAAATTGTTGGAAGATATTAAAAAACATCCTTTCACCGGAATTGGTAAACCCGAAGCCTTAAAGCACGAGTTGGCAGGATCCTGGTCAAGACGCATTACCTTGGAACATCGTTTGGTCTATCAAGTGGTGAATGATGAGTATATAGAAATACAATCCGTTAGAGGACATTATTAGAGGTTTAAAAGTTTAAAAGTTTAAAAGTTTAATCGTTTAATCGTTTAAAGTTTAAGGGTTTAAAAGTTTAAAATTGTTGGATTGCGGTTATCAGTTCTCAGTTAAATAGATAATAGACAAATAGATAATAGACAAATAGATAATAGACATCAGATGGGGTAGCTGCTGAGAAAGTAGTAATTTTTAATGTACTAGCAAAAATCTAAAATGCTTCGCCAGTTCGCTACCGCTCGGGTTAAGTATCGTTACTCTTAAATCGCATTAACTTAATGACATTGGGCGATTCGGGTATAAGTAGGAATGCCAATGAGTTATAGAATATCCCTTTAGTTACAGTGCTTTGGTTTTTGGAACATCAAAGTTTAAGCCCATCCCTACAGTGGGAAGACATGCCATAAAACACAGAGGGATTTAAGAAGGCCTATACTGATTCCAACTCATAGTACGCCATTGCCTGAGATTTTTGTTTCTCAACTACTAAAAAACGCTCGGTTTTACTAAAATGTCATTTCCTATTTATAGTAAAGACAATTATTACAATCTAAGAGTTTGTAAGTACATCATTTACCAAATTCGATTAACCGATTTAACTATTAAACGATTAACCAATTAACCAAGTAACCGATTCACCGATTCACCAATTATAATGAAAATAGGAATTACCTTTAGTGCCTTTGATCTATTGCACGCTGGACACATCAAAATGCTAGAAGAAGCAAAGCGCCAATGCGATTATTTAATTGTAGGTTTGCAAACGGATCCTACTTTGGATAGACCTGAGAAAAACCGCCCAGTACAAACCGTGGTGGAACGCTATATCCAATTGAAAGGTTGCAAGTTTGTCGATGAAATAGTACCCTACGCTACTGAGCAAGATTTAGAAGATATTTTGCGTTCTTTTAAAATAGACGTACGTATTGTAGGAGACGAATACCGTGAGCAAGATTTTACCGGCCGTATGTATTGCGAAGCCAAAGGGATAGAGTTGTATTTTAATACACGGGATCACCGGTTTTCGAGTAGTGGGTTGCGAAGAGAAGTGCAAATAAGAGAAATTAATGTTATTTAAAATATAAAATGAATATCCTAAATTTAATTGGACGTGAAGAAGAAATTTTCACCAAAGATATTTTTACTCACGAAGCACAATTATCAGATATTGTAAAGAATAGTTCTTTTCTTGTAATTGGTGGAGCTGGTTCTATAGGGCAGTCAGTTACTAAAGAGATTTTCAAGCGTAACCCTGCGAAATTACACGTTGTTGATATCAGTGAAAACAACATGGTGGAATTGGTAAGGGATTTGAGAAGTTCTTATGGATATATTGACGGCGATTTTCAAACTTTTGCCTTGGATATTGGATCGGTGGAATATGATGCGTTTATTGAATCAGATGGGAAATATGATTATGTTTTAAATCTATCTGCTTTGAAACATGTTCGTAGTGAAAAAGATCCTTTTACTTTAATGCGGATGATTGATGTTAATGTTTTTAATACTGAAAAAACATTACAACAATCAATAGATAAAGGGACTCGAAAATATTTTTGTGTGTCCACCGATAAAGCGGCCAATCCAGTGAATATGATGGGGGCGTCGAAACGTATTATGGAAATGTTTTTGATGCGTAAAAGTAAAGAAATGGCTATTTCAACGGCTCGATTTGCCAATGTAGCGTTTTCCGATGGGTCTTTATTACACGGATTCAATCAACGTATTTTAAAAAAACAGCCGATTGTAGCTCCTAATGATATCAAGCGTTACTTTGTTACTCCAAAAGAGTCAGGGGAATTATGTCTAATGTCCTGCATTTTTGGAGAGAACAGAGATATTTTCTTTCCAAAGTTAAGTGAGAATTTGCATTTAATTTCATTTGCCGATATTGCAGTTAAATATTTGGATGAAATTGGATATGAACCTTATTTATGTGAATCGGAGGAGGAAGCTAGGAATAGTGTTGATGTTTTAATAGCTCAAAAGAAATGGCCGTGTTTGTTTACGTCCAGCGATACTACAGGAGAAAAAGATTTTGAAGAGTTCTTTACAGACAATGAAGTTTTGGATATGGAACGTTTTGAAAATTTAGGAGTCATTAAAAATGAAGCTCATTTTGATGCAGTAAAATTAGAAAATTTCACGGCAGCTATTGCTCAAATGAAATTTCAAAAAAAATGGAATAAAGAGGAAATTGTTGCTTTGTTTCACGAAATGATTCCTAATTTTGGTCATAAAGAGACTGGGAAATATTTAGATGCAAAAATGTAATTATGACGGTTATTGATTCAACTATATCCTTTATTAAGGAGCAATATAAAAGCCAAAATTTTATACCACTACATGTTCCGCATTTTGGAGGGAACGAAAAAAAATATTTGCTTGAGACAATTGATTCGACTTTTGTTTCTTCTGTAGGAGCTTATGTGGATCAATTTGAGATAATGATGCAAGGCATTACGCAAACACAAAAAGCTGTTGCAGTTGTTAACGGTACAGCTGGTATACAGGTTGCGTTGCGTTTGGCAGGTGTGGTCAAAGGAGATGAAGTAATAACTCAAGCTTTAACGTTTATTGCTACTGCAAATGCGATAGTTTATAATGGCGCTATTCCAGTTTTTGTGGATGTTGACCTTGATACTATGGGATTGTCTCCAACAGCTCTTGAGCAATTTCTTGTTGAAAATGCAGAGTTACGAGAAGATGGCGCATATAATAAAAATACAGGTAAAAAAATAAGTGCTTGCTTGCCTATGCACACCTTTGGATTTCCTGTACATATGGATGCACTTTTGGCAGTATGCACTACATGGAAAATTGCGTTAATTGAAGATGCCGCGGAATCTTTGGGGAGCTTATACAAAGGTAAACCTACTGGGAGTTTGGGGAAATTAGGTGTATTTTCTTTTAATGGCAATAAAATAGTTACTAGTGGAGGAGGTGGTGCTATAGTTACCAATGACGTCAGTTTAGGAGCGAAAGGTAAATATTTGACTACCACAGCTAAAGTGCCACATGCTTACGAATTTGTACATGATGAAGTGGGTTATAATTTTAGAATGCCTAATTTAAATGCTGCTTTAGCTTGTGCGCAATTAGAACAGTTGGATAATTTTTTAGACAATAAAAGAAAATTAGCTAAAGAATATGAGTCTTTCTTTGCTGCCAATGGAATAAATTTCAGGACTGAAACACCAGAGACTAAAGCAAACTATTGGTTGATGTGTGTGGAGTTGGAAAATAAAGTTGAGCGTGATTTGTTTTTAGAAACGACAAATGCCAATGGGGTAATGACTCGACCGATATGGCAGTTGATGTATCGTTTGCCGATGTATGCTCATTGTCAGAAAGACGCACAGCACAATGCTGAATTTTTAGAAGAACGAATTGTAAACATACCTAGTAGTGTTAGATAAACAACATATTCTAATTGGGTATTCAGGACATGCTTATGTGGTAGTGGAAACTGCCTTAGAGAATGGTTTACAATTTATCGGTTATTCGGAAAAAGAAGCATCAGACAAAGACCCTTATAAATTGCCTTACTTAGGTATTGAGAAAAGTGATGATTTTATAGGATGGCAAAAAGAAGTTTTTTTTGTCCTTGGAATAGGAGATAACGCCCTAAGGCAAAATATTGCCCATTTGATTGAAAGTAAAGGAAAGACCATTGCATCGATTATTCACAAAACGGCACATATTTCAAGAAATGTGGTTATTGGTGATGGCAGTTTTATTAACAAGAATGTAATTGTCAATGCCCTGGCGGTAATTGGGAAAAATGTTATTTTAAATACGGGTTGTATAATAGAACACGAATGTGTCATAGAAGATGCAGTTCATATAGCGCCCGGTGCTGTTTTAGCTGGCAATGTTGCTATTGGAGAAAGAACATTTGTGGGAGCGAATGCAGTTATTAAACAAGGAATTAGTATTGGAAGTGATGTTGTAATAGGAGCTGGTGCAGTAGTTTTAACCAATATACCCGACGGAAAAAAAGTAGTAGGTAATCCTGGAAGAATAATCTAAAAATGAGTAAAGTAATTATCATAGCCGAAGCAGGTGTAAATCATAACGGGGATATTCAAATCGCTAAAAAGCTTATTGATGCCGCTGTAGAGGCAGGCGTTGATTATGTAAAATTCCAGACTTTTAGAGCAGATAGTTTAGTAAGCAAATCAGCAAAAAAGGCAAAATATCAGAGTGTTAATATTAATGATGGTGATGATTCTCAATATGCCATGTTGAAGAATTTAGAGTTAAGTCATGAGAATCATTTAGAATTAATCTCATATTGTGATGCAAAAAACATTAGTTTTTTCTCTACTGCATTTGATGTAGAAGGAGTTAAATATTTAAATGATTTAGGGCTATCTTTTTTTAAAATTCCAAGTGGAGAAATTACCAACTACCCTTACCTAAAAGCAGTAGCTTTATGTAAAAAACCAGTTATAATGTCTACAGGAATGTGTTCTGAAAAAGATATTGAAATTGCTTTAGATGTATTAATGAAATTTGGATTATCAAAAGAAATGGTTTCAATCTTGCATTGTAATACAGAATATCCAACTCCGATGCAAGATGTTAATCTTAAAGCGATGCTTACAATAAAAGGAAAATTCCAGACTAAAGTAGGATATTCTGATCACACCTTGGGTATTGAGGTTCCTGTGGCTGCTGTTGCTTTAGGAGCGCAAATTATAGAAAAACATTTTACATTAGACAAAACTTTACCGGGTCCAGATCATGTAGCGTCGTTAGAACCTGATGAATTGAAAGCGATGGTGAAAGCCATACGAAATATTGAATTGGCAATGAGCGGTAATGGAGAGAAAATCGCCAGTAAAAGTGAAATAAAGAACATTTCTATTGCCAGAAAAAGTATTCATTTGAATAGGAATTTAAAAAAAGGCCATGTTTTAACTGATGATGATTTAATTTCATTACGACCAGGGGATGGAATTTCTCCAATGTCATGGGAAAATGTTATCGGGAAACAATTGATAGCCGATATGAATGAATTTGACAAACTTTCATTTTCTGATATTCAATGAAAATAGGTGTTTTAACTAGTTCAAGAGCCGATTACGGTATCTATCTTCCCTTACTTCAAAAAATAAAGAGTGATTCTTTTTTTGAATTGGAAATTATTGCTTTCGGGACTCATTTGTCAAAAAGCCACGGATATACATTAAATGATATAGAAAAGGATCAATATACTTGTATTCATGCCATTTCATCGTTGATTTCAAATGATGATGCTCAATCCATAGCATCCTCTTATGGTTTGACTGTTCTCAAGTTTGCAGATTTTTGGGCGAGTCATACCTACGATTTAGTCTTTTGTTTGGGAGATCGTTTTGAGATGAGTGCTGCTATACAAGCCGGAATTCCTTTTGGAGTAAAATTTGCGCATATACACGGTGGGGAAACCACATTGGGAGCCATTGATAATGTGTACCGACATCAAATTACATTAGCATCAAAATTACATTTTGTCGCAACGGATATCTTTAGAGAAAAAGTAATTAATTTGATTGGAACATCAAACGGTATTTTTGATGTTGGTTCATTAAGCTTGAATGATATTAAAAATTTTGTTCCAATTGAAAAGGACACCTTCTTTGAGAAGTTTAATATCGCTAATGAAGAATTTGCTCTAGTGACTTTTCATCCAGAGACGATGTCAGTGCATGAGAATGGACGATTTGCTCAAGAGATGAAAAATGCTTTGGCAAAGATTTCTGAGAAATTATTTATTGTTATCACCATGCCCAATGCAGATACTCAAGGATCAGTTTACAGAGAGGCTATTGAAAAATTAAAGAATGAGTTCCCTGATCGCTTTTTGTTAATAGAAAACTTTGGGAAGGTAAATTATTTTTCAGCCATGCATTATGCCAAAATCTTGATAGGGAATACTTCTAGTGGGATTTTGGAAGCAGCCTCATTTGGAAAGTATGTTGTGAATGTAGGAGATCGACAAAAAGGAAGAGTTCAAAGTGAGAATATTTTGAATTGTGAATTTGAGGAAAGGGCTATGATTACAGCTGTTGCCAAAGCTATGAATTTTGAAAAATACCATGGTACAAATGTTTATTATAAACAAGGAGTGGCAGATACCATTATTAAAATTGTAAAAGAATTTTCATGAGAGTTTTTAAAGACCATTTGATTCTTTCAGGGAGTAATATAAAAGATGCTTTACTTCGATTTAATGAATTATCGCAAGATGCTATACTTTTTGTAGTGGATAATGAAGATAAATTAATTGGAGCATTGACTGATGGTGATGTTAGACGCGGTTTGCTGAAAGGATTTACAATTGATAGTAAAGTTGATGAAATTATTCAAGATAATCCTCGATATATAATTAAGGGAGAAAATAATCTAAAAAAGATTATAGAATATCGCGAAGGCGATTTTAGAATTGTACCCGTTGTTGACGAAAATCGTAAAGTTGTAAATGTGATCAATTTTAGGAAAATTAGATCCTATTTGCCGATTGATGCAGTAATTATGGCCGGAGGTAGAGGGCAACGATTACAGCCTTTAACAGATACTATTCCAAAACCACTTTTAAAAGTAGGAAATAAAGCCATCATGGAACACAACTTAGACAGATTGGCTTTATTTGGAATTGATGATTTTTGGGTATCAGTAAAATATTTAGGAGAACAAATTGAGGATCATTTTGGTGCAGGAGAGCATAAAAACGTAAAAATCGAATATGTTTGGGAAAATGAACCTTTAGGAACAATTGGAGCTGTTTCTAAAATACAAAATTTTGAGCATGACTATATTTTAGTAACTAATTCCGACTTGTTGACTAACATTGATTATGAACAGTTTTTTTTGGAATTCATAAAGCAAGATGCTGATTTAGCAGTGTTAACCATACCATATCAGGTAAATGTTCCATATGCTGTATTAGAAACAAACGATGGTAATGTTAAAAGTTTTAAAGAAAAACCAACCTATACCTATTATTCTAATGGAGGAATTTATTTATTAAAAAAAGAAATGCTAAGTTTTATACCAAAGGATACATTTTTTAATGCTACCGATTTAATGGAAGAGTTAATAAAGAAAAAATTCAAAGTGATTTCTTTTCCTTTTTCCGGTTATTGGTTGGATGTAGGAAAACATGAAGATTTTGAAAAGGCCCATATAGATATACATAATATTAAGTTTTAGCATGAACATATTAATTACCCTTTGTGCTCGTGGAGGTTCAAAAGGAATACCAGGAAAAAATATTAAGTTGATAGCGGGAAAACCACTTATTGCTTATTCAATTGATTTGACAAACAAATTAAAAGAGAAATGGAATATAAAAGTCGCTTTGTCTACAGATGATTCTGAAATAAAGTGTGTAGCAGCTGCGCATGGTGTTCTTACCGAATATGTACGACCAGAGTATTTAGCTACTGATGTAGCGGGTAAAATAGATACTATTAAAGATTTATTGTTATACGAGGAGTCTTTGGTAGATTATAAATATGATTTTGTCCTAGATTTAGACGTTACTTCTCCACTAAGGACATCAGAGGATGTAGAAAAAGCATTAGAGTTGATGATTGATAATCCAAATGCAAAAAATTTATTTTCGGTAAATAATGCGGCTCGAAATCCATACTTCAATATGGTAGAAGAGAATAGCAATGGTTTTTATTCTTTAGTTAAAACCAATCCTGATGGTAGTGTAATGACACGTCAATCGGCGCCAAAAGTCTATGATTTAAACGCTTCATTTTATTGGTACAGAAGGTCTTTTTTTGACTCAGATTCAAAAAGTGCGATTACAGATAAATCTCTGATTTATGCAATGGATCACATTTGTTTTGATTTGGATCATCCAGTAGATTTCTTGTTTATGGAGTATTTGTTGCAAAATAACAAACTAGATTTCGAATTATGAACGTCTTGATTATTGGCTTAGGATCTATTGCAAGAAAACATATTAAAGCTTTGCAATCTTTGAAAGTTGATGCAAAGATTTATGCATTGCGTTCCAACTTAAATGCAGTGATTGAAGAAGGTGTTGAGAATATTTATAATCTAGATAATAACACTATTGCATTTGATTTTGCTATTATCTCCAATCCGACTCATTTGCATCATGAGTTTATTGAAAAATTAGCCCACAAAGGAATTCCTTTGTTTATTGAAAAACCCGCAATTCACAGCCTTGAAAATGTAGATAAATTAGTTAAGTTAATTGAAGATAAAAAAATAATAACTTATGTTGCCTGCAATTTGAGATTTCATCCTTGTCTAACTTTTTTAAAAAACAAATTAGAAAAAGAGATAATGAGGATCAATGAAGTTAATGTGTACTGTGGTTCCTATTTGCCAGATTGGCGACCGGGTAAGGATTTTAGGACGATTTACAGCGTCAATCCAACAATGGGAGGAGGTGTACACTTGGATTTATTCCATGAATTAGATTATACTCATTGGCTTTTTGGAAAACCTCTTAAAGTTCATAGTCTAAAAAGAAATGTTTCCTCCTTAATGATTGATGCTTTTGATTATGCCAATTATGTTTTAGAATACGAAAGTTTCACTGCAAATGTCATTTTAAATTATTATAGGAAAGAAGTAAAACGAACTATTGAAATTTTATTTGAGAATGAAACTTTGACCATTGATTTAATTAAAAACACCATTGTAAATAGTTTTGGTGATTTTTTATATAAAGAGAATGATTTCAATATCTTTGACACCTATAAAAATCAACTTGAATATTTTATTGACGGTTTAAAGGGGAATCGAAAACAAATGAATACTTTTGCGGATTCTATAGAAGTACTGAAAACGTGTTTGAACGATGAATAAATTAAAGGATAGAATTGTTATCGTTACTGGTGGTAACGGTTTACTTGGTAAAGAGATCATTTCAAAAATCAAAGAGGAAGGTGCTTTTTGCATCAATATAGACATCAGTCATGAAACATCAGACGATTTATCTACCATAAAATGCGATATTACAGATACAGGGTCAATAGACACATGTGTGAAATTAATTGTTGATAGATACAAAAAAATTGATGGTTTGGTTAATAATGCTTATCCAAGAACCGCAGATTGGGGAAATAAATTTGAGGAAATTGAATTCCAATCTTGGCAGAAAAATATTGATTTTCAATTGAACAGTTATTTTTATTTTTCCCAACAGGTAGCTAAACAGATGATACATCAAAAATCAGGATCTATCATAAATATGGCTTCAGTTTATGGTATTGTTGGCCCAGATTTTACTGTATATGATGGAACTACAATGACAATGCCTGCCGCATATTCTGCTATCAAAGGGGGACTCATTAACTTAACTCGTTATTTAGCATCTTATTTGGGACCAAATAACATAAGAGTTAACACTATTTCTCCGGGAGGTATTTTTGACAGTCAAAATCCTGTTTTTGTAAAAAATTACAATAAAAAAGTACCTATGAGAAGAATGGGATTGCCTGAAGATATTTCTCCTTCGGTTGTTTTTTTATTGTCAGATGACGCAAATTATATTACCGGTCAAAATTTAGCAGTTGATGGTGGTTGGACTGCGATTTAAAGTTACTAAAAAAAAAATCATTATTAGTTATATTCGAAAAAATTATTATGAGTGCAAATAAAATTACATGGTGTAAGAATTGTTTAAATATGTCTACAAGACCTAGAATTACATTTGATAATAGGGGTTGGTGTAATGCTTGTCAGTGGATGGAAGAGAAAAAAGAAATAGATTGGACTATAAGACAAAAACAGCTTGAAGAGTTAATTGCTAAATATAAGTCCACTAATGGTAATTTCGATTGTATTGTTCCTGTTAGTGGTGGTAAAGATGGTTCATATGTAGCTTATATGTTAAAGCATAAATATGGGATGAATCCATTGGCAG
This sequence comes from Flavobacterium sp. RSSA_27, assembly GCF_051547125.1. Taxonomy (NCBI): domain Bacteria; kingdom Pseudomonadati; phylum Bacteroidota; class Flavobacteriia; order Flavobacteriales; family Flavobacteriaceae; genus Flavobacterium; species Flavobacterium sp. RSSA_27. The sequence continues at coordinate 122,201 of NZ_JBPTTN010000007.1, read as the reverse complement.
TTACGGTTCGTCCAGCTTTGTCACTTCCTATAGGTGATCAAAATCTTTTTAATTTTATTCAATCAGGATATGACCATATTCATATATCGCCAAATCCAATAGTTTTAGATAGATTAAACAAATATGGATTCATTGAAAAAGGTTTTCCTTACTACGGATGGCTAATTGCTATCATGACTGCTTGCATTAAAACTGCTGCAAACTTCAAAATCCCTTTGATGTTTTATGGTGAAGATGGAGAGGTTGAATACGGAGGTTCTACAGAAAGCAAAAATAATCCTCTATACGATATAGAATATATGAAAAAAATATATCTAGAAGGAGGGCATCAAATAGTTTTTGACAGAATTAGAGCAGATGGCGATATTTCAGAAGCTGATTTGGCATTTTTTAAATTTCCAACAGATGAAGAGGTTTCAGAAATAGGTTTGTCCTTTACACATTGGTCATATTTTGAATCATGGGATTCTTATAGGAATTATGTTGTGGCGAAAGAACATTGTGGTCTAATTGAAAAAGAGGAAGGAAGTGTGGATACTTTTACTAATTTTTCACAAAATGATCAGGCTCTTTATACATTACATGCTTATTTGATGTATTTGAAGTTTGGATTTGGTCGTGCAACTCAAGATGCAGGAATTGAAATTAGAAGAGGTTCTATGACTAGAGATCAAGCTTTGAATTTAGTTAAAATGTATGATAATGCTTATCCACATGATTTAATAGATACTTTTCTTGATTATTATAAAATGACTAAAGAAGAATTCGATGCTGTTTTAGATAAATATGCAAACAAGGATCTTTTTGAAAAAATAGATGGAATTTGGTCGCCAAAATTTACACCCGGAGAAGATTTTACGATATGAAAATTGTGATAGCCGATTACGGCATGGGAAATATAAAATCTATAATCAGTGCCTTAAACTATCTTGGTGCTGAAAATATTGTTGTTTCTGCAGATTATGAAACTTTAAAATGTGCTGATAAAATAATTCTTCCAGGTGTTGGATCATTTAGAAAAGCAATGATTCAAATTAGAGAGAACAATCTGGATAAATACCTCCAGGAAATAGCTGTAAAAGATAAAAAACCGTTAATTGGAATTTGTTTGGGAATGCAGCTTTTAGGTACCTCAAGTACAGAAGATGGTTTTACAAAAGGGCTTGGATTTGTAAAAGCACATTGTCTAAAGTTTGATAATTCAAATTTAAAGGTTCCGCATGTAGGATTTAATCAAGTAAAGACATTGACAAATTCAAAACTGTATGATGGATTAGCAAATGAATCTGATTTTTACTTTACACACAGCTACAAAATGGTTAGTGAGGATGATATAAACCAATCTTATTGTCATTATGGTTCTGATTTTATTGCTAGTTTTGAATTCGACAATGTAGTAGGTGTACAATTTCACCCTGAACTTAGCCAAAAAAATGGCTTAAGATTGTTGAAAAATTTTATTGATAAATTCTAATGTTAAGAAAAAGAATAATATTCACATTAATATATAGCGATGGTTTTTTTAATCAGAGCAGAAACTTTAGATTACAGAAGGTTGGGAATCTAAATTGGCTTGAAAAAAACTACAAATTTCAAAATATAGCCTTTTCCCTGGATGAATTGGTAGTTTTAAATGCAAGTCGTAATAATAAGTCAATTACCGATTTTGCAAAAACTATCGAAAATTTAGTGAACGATGTTTTTATTCCTCTCGCAGCTGGTGGAGGAATTAGATCAATAGAAGATGCTGAATTACTTTTTAACAGTGGAGCTGATAAAATAGTTTTGAATACTGTTTTGCATACAAATCCAGAATTAGTTAGAGCGTTAATAAAGAGATATGGCTCACAAAGCATTGTAGCTTCAATTGATTACAAGAGAATTGATAATAATTTTGAAGTTTACATTAATGATGGGACTACTAAAATAGATCTTGATTTAGAAGATTATTTGCACTACCTAGAAAAACTTGAAGTTGGAGAAATTTATTTAAATTCTATAGAAAAAGATGGTACTGGATTTGGTTACGATTTTGATACAATCGAAAAGTTCGAATCAAAGATTAAGATACCACTTATAATTGCTGGAGGAGCTGGAAATGAATCTCATTTCATGGATGGGCTTAAATATAAAAATGTAAGTGCAGTAGCAACTGCAAATTTGTTTAATTTCATAGGGGATGGTTTGCCTAAGGCCAGAAAAAAAATAATTGAATTAGGAGAAAATATAGCAAATTGGAATGTTGATAATTGATTTAATAAAAAAAATAAAATATAATCTTACAGCTGATAGGATTGGTCCTGACCATCCATTTACGCATTGGCAGTTATATTTTAAAAAAGAGATGATTACTCTTTGTAAAAAAAAATTTAAGCATTTTGCGGATACTGCTGATTTTAGGCCAGGTGCTTATGCTGTAGGTTGTTCTAATATTGAGATTGGACATCGTGTTGTTATTCGTCCTGGAGTTATGTTATTTGGAGAGTCTGAGATTTTAAAAACCTCAATCATAATTGAGGATAATGTTATGATGGGATGTGGTGTACACATTTACATAAATAATCACAAGTTTGATAGATTCGATATTCCATTAATTGATCAAGGATATTATCCTGATGAAATGGTGATTTTGAAAAAAGGATGTTGGATTGGGGCTAATGCAATTATTTTACCAGGTGTGACAATTGGACGAAATTCTGTTGTTGGTGCTGGTTCGATTGTGACAAAATCTGTTCCAGAGGGAGTAGTAGTGGCGGGAAATCCGGCTAGGATTATAAAAGAAATTAAGAATTAGAAAATACATGCAAAATTCATATTCTAAAAATTATTTAAAAATTTATTTTTTTCAAATTTTATCAATTGTTTTAGGTTTTGCTTCGCTTTTTGTTGTAGTTCCGTTTCTTAGTTCTGATAAAGTAATTTATGGAATATATACAGTGTGTGTTTCGATTACTATATTCCTGTCTTATGCTGATTTAGGTTTTTTAGGAGCTGGAATGAAATATGCTGCAGAAAGTTATTCTAGGGGTGAGAGGGATGCGGAATTGGAAATTATTGGATTTACTCATTTTGTATTATTTGTTTTTCTTGTTTTTTTAATTTTTATTTTCCTGTATCTAAGTTTAAATCCTGAATTTTTGATAGCTGACATCAAGCCAGGGCTCCAATCTAACATAGCAAGCGACTTACTTTTAATATTAGCAGTATTTTCACCTACCATTATTTTACAAAGGATTTTGCAAATGATATTTGGAATTAGGCTACAAGATTTCCTTTTGCAAAAAATAAATATTCTTGGAAGTTTATTGAAAATTTCATCTGTGTTCTATTTTTTCGGTTTTAAAGATTATGATATTGTTGGTTATTTTTTATTTATTCAAATTATTAATTTAGTCTGCGCTATAATTGGAATTATTAAGGCTAGGAGTGAATTTGATTATGACTTTACAAAACTAATAAGTTACTTTAAATTCAATAAAAAGATGTTTGTAAAAACCAATCATCTTGCTTTATCAGGCTTAATTGTTACTGTTTCTTGGATTTCCTATTATGAGTTGGATTCATTTGCAATAGGAAAATTGTTGGGGGCTAAAGAAGTTGCGATTTATGCTATAGGTTTTACAATTTTAAGTTTTTTTAGGTCATTATTGGGCGTATTTTTTTCTCCATTCTCATCAAGGTTTAATCATTTTATAGGAGTTGATAAGAATGAAAATTTAAAAAGTTTCTATTTACACGTTTTAACGTTTTCTTTTCCAATAGTTGTACTGCCAATTATAGCAATTATAATTTTTTCAAAACCTTTGGTGATTTCTTGGGTAGGAATGGAATATATAGAATCAATTGAAGTTGTTCAATGGTTAATTGCATGTAATATATTAGCGTTTGTAAGTTATCCCGCAGGGATGTTAATGATTGCTAATGAAAAATTGAAAGAAATGTACATTATTAGTTTTTTAATGCCGATTATTTATTGGACAGGAATTTATTTGACAATTGATTTATTTGGAATTCAATCTTTTGCAATGTTTAAGTTTCTTGCATTTTTTATAAGTGGGCTTATTTATATTTGGTATTCTTTATCTTTTTTGAAAATCTCTGTATATCAATTTATAAAAAAACAAATTATTCCTTATGTGCCTGCAGTCCTTGTTTTGATAATAACTCTATTTTCTCTTAATGATTGTTTTTTGGAAGGGAAAGATAAAATGAATTTATTTATAAACGCATTGATTATTGGTTTTGGAATTTTGTTTTCCTTTGGAATAAGTTTGGTGACTGTTAGTCCATTAAGAGAATATTTTTTTAAAACCTTAAAATTAATTTTACCAGCTAAAAATGAGATTTGATAAAGTAGTTTATTTACGATATATGCCTCTAACAGCTAAGGTATATTCCGATTTCTATATGGGAGAAGCTGATTTGGCAGGTTTGAAAGTTGAGTATTGGGATTTAACTTCGATTTTTTTTGAAGATAACCATGGTATGGAAGACTCTTCCTATCTTGCAAAGGTGCGGAAATTTACTAATTATACCGAATTGGAGTTTGCACTAAAAAATGAAGAGTTATTGTCAAAAACTCTTTTCATATCTATTATGACTTTCGAAGGAAGGATAAGCAAGTTGTATCAGCTTTTGACAAAATACAATTGCATTTTATCAGTTTTTGGCCGTAATATGTTTCCTTTGCCATCGCCTCCAAAAAGTCTTTTAGGAACTCTGGGTAGAATTAAAATAGCAACTGTTTTAAATTATTTTAGATTTAAAAGAGTTTTGAAATTAATGAAGAATGGAAAGATAAAAAAATACGACATTGTTTTTCAAGGAGGTGAGCAGGGATGGAAAGGTATAGGTAGAGTAGATTTTGAATCGATTAAAGATGCCGAAATAGTAAAAGTGAATAGTGATGACTATGATACTTATTTAATGCTAAAAAATGAAATGGGGGAGAAAACCGATCAGTATATACTTTTTTTAGACGAATACTTGCCTTTACACCCAGATACTGTTTTGTTTAATATTAAAAATGTTAAAGTAGAAGATTATTATCCGGAATTGAATAGTTATTTTGATCGTGTAGAAAAACAATATGGACTCCCTGTTGTTATTGCGGCACATCCTAAAGCAATCAGATACAAAACGGAAGATTTTTTTAACGGTAGAAAGGTTGTTTTTAATGAAACGGCTCAATTAACTAATAATGCTTTTTTTGTTCTTGCTCATGATAGTACCTCAATTAATTATCCTATTGCTTCTGGAAAAAAACTTCATTTTATAACATCAAAAAACATTTTGAATGGTATTGGACAGGTTCATAGAAACGTTGTTCATTTTTCGGATTATCTAGGTTGCAATTATCAATTTATGAATATTGACGAGAAAGTCAACTTAGTAGATGAACTTCCAATTAAAAATTATGAAAAATATAAATATAGTTTTCAAACTTCACCAGAAACTGAAGACAAATTATCTAGCAAAATATTTATTGACTTTTTATTAAAATGATTAAGACATTTTTAGTATTTATTAAAGGGCTTTTATTTGACTGTTTTACTGCTTTGCGAAAGAGATATAGCCTTTCGAAATTAATTTCTAATAATCCATCGTGTCTTTTTTACTCTTCTTCCGAAATATCGAATAGTAAATTTGGAAATTATGTTGTGATTTTTGATAAGAACATAATTTTTAACTGTAAAATAGATTCGTATACTTATATTCAAGTTGGAAGTCGTGTTTTTAATTGTGAAATAGGTAAGTTTTGTTCAATTGCATCTTCTGTTTCAATAGCCCCGGGTATCCATGATTTGTATAAAGTAACTACGCATCCTGCATTAATTCAAAAATCTACTCCTCTCCCAAAAGTTTATGCTAAAGTTGATAATGTCAGTAGTTGTCAAAAAGTTTTTATTGGTAATGATGTGTGGATAGGAGAGAAAGCTGTTATTCTGGATGGAATTAAAGTAGGTAATGGAGCTGTCATTGCAGCTGGTGCCGTTGTAGTAAAAGACGTTGCTCCTTATTCGATTGTTGGTGGAATACCTGCTAGGCATATAAAGTATAGATTTGATGAAGAAACGATTTCCATGATTCAAAAGAGTGAATGGTGGAATTACTCTGAAAAATGGTTTGAATCAAATTCTGAGTTAATGCTTAATACAATTAAGTTTATAGAATATTTAAAAAATGATAAAAAGAGTTTTTAATTATGCTCAAAGGAGAGTATTTTATTTTTTGAATAGAAGAAAATATAAATTTCTTTCCCCACAAGCGGTTGTTCAGGAATTGCTTAGGGTTGATGGTAGAGAAAATATTTCAATCGAAAAAGGTGTAATTATACAAAAAATGACATGGATAGCCGCTGTGCCATTGACGAATGAGTCAAGTTGTCATTTGTCAATAGGGGAGGGGAGCATAATAGGGAATTTTAATCATATATATGCTACGGGTGAGATTTTTATTGGGAAAAATGTTCTAACGGCGGATAAGGTTTATATTTCAGATAATCTACATCAGTATGAAAATATAAATGAGCCGATTATGTATCAAGGAATAAAACAATTGCCACATTTGGTTATTGGAGATGGTTCATGGATTGGAGAAAATGTTTGTATTATAGGAGCTAGTATTGGTAAAAATAGCGTTGTTGGTGCAAATTCAGTTGTGACTAAAGATATACCAGATTATTGCGTTGCAGTAGGCTCACCTGCTAGAGTTATAAAAAAATATAATATATTATCACAAAAATGGGAAAAAGTATAAAAAAAGTATTAATTACAGGCGGAGCTGGTTTTATAGGTTCCAATGTTGCCAGAGTATTAGTTAAGGAAGGGTTTGAAATTACAATTTTAGATAATTTTCTCCCGCAAATTCATGGTGATACAAATAAATTGTCCGATGATCTAAATGGTAAAGTAAGATTAATTGTTGGTGATGTAGCGGACAAATCCGTACTTTATGCTGCACTTGATGGGCAAGATGCTGTTATTCATTATGCGGCCGAAACGGGTACAGGTCAATCTATGTACGCTGTTTCGCATTATACAAATGTAAATATTCAAGCAACGGCTAATTTATGTGATTATATCATAAACGAAAACCATCAAATAAAAAGCGTAATCGTTGCTTCATCAAGATCAATTTATGGAGAGGGAAAATATAGTTCTCCAGAACATGGAATTGTCTATCCCGATTCGAGAACTTTTCAAAACGTAAAAGAAAGTTTTGAGGTATGTTGTCCTAAATCAGGAAAACATAATTTAGAAGTTGAGGCTACAGATGAATCTTCCAAAATTCATCCTTCTTCTTTTTACGGGATTACTAAGCAAGTACAAGAGCAAATGATTATTTTGGCTACCCAATTAAAGAATATTAATGGTTGTGCTTTGCGTTACCAAAATGTATATGGACCAGGACAGTCATTGAAAAACCCTTATACAGGTATATTATCTATTTTTACACGTTTGGCTTTGCAAAACGAAGAAATAAATATTTTTGAAGACGGACTTGAAAGTAGGGATTTTGTACATATTCAAGATGTAGTAAATGCTACAATAAGTTGTTTGAAATTAGAGGAAAAAGGGCAGCATATTCTTAATGTTGGTAGCGGAGTGCCTGTAAATGTTCTAGAAGTTGCCCAAGAGATTGTAAGTTATTTAAAAAGTGATTCTGAAATTAAAATTTCAGGAGCTTTTAGAGAAGGAGATATAAGACACAATTTCGCCGACTTAACTTTGATTAGAGAAGTTGTCGGTTTTGAACCAAAATGGAGTTTTAAAGACGGATTACACAGTTTTATAGACTGGGCATTAGAGCAAAATGATATACCAAAAGACACCACCGATTATAGAAAGTCTTTGGGTGAATTAAAAGAAAAAGGTTTGTTGAATGGATAAATTGAATCAACCTTTAGTAAGCATCGTTTTTACGAGTTATAATCATCAGGAATATTTAAGGCAAGCCTTAGATAGCTTGGTAAACCAAACCTATCCTAATACTGAAATTATCATTATTGATGATTGTTCTACCGATGGAAGCCAAGAAATCCTTAGGGAGTATGAAGATTATGTAAATATAAATTTAAAATTACAGTCACAGAATTCTGGAAGTTATGTAAAAGCAAGTAATTTTGGAGCTTCGTTTGCCAAAGGGGACTATATTCTTTTTGCACAGTGTGATGATTTTGCTGAGGCAAACCAAATTGAAGTACTTTTGAAAGCGTTTGAAAGTAACCCTTCCGTAGGAGTTGCTTTTTCTAAAAGTAATCTTGTGAATGAAAAAGGGAAAACCTTTGCAGATGACTTTTATCGAAGAGAAAAAAGTTTTAAGGCAGCTGTAAAAGAAAATGGGTTGATTAAAGCAGATAAAATGAAGGAGTTTCTTTCCTTTTCTTGTGTTATTCCAAATTTGAGTGCCGCTTTAATAAAGCATGAGCTATTTAAAGAAATTAATGGATTATCGGATCAGTATTTGGTTGTGGCCGATTGGGAGTTTTGGCTGGATCTGACAGAGAAAACGGATTTTTATTATGTATCTGAACCGCTTAATTATTTTAGACAACATGCTACTACGATAAGAAGTAGCATAAAAATGAAGACTCAGATTGTTGAGATTTACAAAATGTTTTACAACCACATCGAAAAAAATCAATTAGATCCAATTCAGGAACATAAAATAAAAATGGGTGCTGGAGCGGTTTGGTTTTCTTATTTCGTAGAAAGCAAAAAGGCATGGTTTAAGTGTTTTTCTTCAGTATATCCAGAAATTAACAAAATAGAAAAAAGAGGTCTTTATTATTTGTTTCTTGGAGCAAAGAAGCATGTTTTGGAGTATTTGTTTGTGAAAACAAATAAAATAAATTAGTTTGAATGAAAGATTTAGATTTGAACGTATCTATTTTAAATTAAAAATGAAGTTAGATATGCTCTCAAATAATATTAAAATTGTCTTCACCTTTAGTGCGTTTGATTTGTTGCATGCGGGGCACATCAAAATACTTAAAGAAACCAAAAGACATTGTGATTGTCTAATTATAGGATTGCAACCTGATCCCGCACTCGATCGACCTAAGAAAAACAGACCGACACAAACTTTATTCGAACGCTATATACAACTCAAAGCCCTGCATTCATGTTGATGAGATTGTGTCATATGTAAATGAATAAGATTTAGAGAATATTTTACACTCTTACAATATTGATGTTCGTATTAATTGGATATGATTATAAAGAGAAAGATTTTACTGGTAGAGTCAACTGAGAAGAAAAAAGTATTGAATTGTACTTCAATAAAAAAGGATCATCAGTTTTTGAGTAGCGCATTGAGAGAAGTAGTAGCTAATAAAGAATTATTAAGAAAAGCATGAAAATAGTTGTAGTAGGTACAGGTTACGTTGGACTTGTAACAGGAACGTGTTTCGCAGAAGTGGGTATTGATGTTATTTGTGTTGATATTGATTCAAAAAAAATAAATAATCTAAATAAAGGAATACTTCCAATTTTTGAACCTGGTCTTGAAGCTTTGGTAATTAAAAATGTTTCAAAAGGAAAGTTAAAATTTTCGACTTCATTACAACAAAGTATTCCTGGTGCGGATGTAGCTTTTATTGCTGTAGGAACTCCTCCTGGAGAAAATGGAAGTGCAGATTTGCAATACGTTCTTGCTGTGGCAAGTGAAATAGGGCAGTATATGAATAATTATGGTGTAATTGTAACCAAAAGCACTGTTCCTGTCGGCACTGCTCAAAAAGTACAAATGGCTATACAAAAAGAGTTGGAGAAACGGAAACTCAATATTTCGTTTGATGTGGCTTCAAACCCAGAGTTTTTGAAAGAGGGAGCTGCTATCGATGATTTTTTAAAACCAGATCGAATTGTGGTTGGAGTTTCAAGTAAACAAGCTGAAGAGGTAATGTGTAAATTATACAAACCTTTTTTACTGAATGGTCATCCAATTATATTTATGGATGTGCCAAGTGCAGAGATGACCAAGTATGCTGCTAATAGTATGTTGGCTACAAAGATTAGTTTTATGAACGATATTGCGAATCTTTGCGAAATCATGGGAGCTGATGTGAATATGGTCAGAAAAGGAATTGGAAGTGATGCAAGAATAGGCAATAAATTTATTTATCCAGGAATTGGATACGGTGGTTCTTGTTTTCCAAAAGATGTTAAGGCATTGATAAAAACGGCTGCTGAGAATGGATATTCTATGCAAATTTTACAAGCTGTTGAAGCGGTTAATGAATATCAGAAAACAGTTTTGTTTAATAAATTGAAAAATCGTTTTCAAGGAAATCTTAAAGGTAAAACTATAGCCATGTGGGGACTTTCTTTTAAGCCTAATACAGATGATATGAGGGAAGCTCCCTCTTTAGTTTTAGTGGATAGTATTTTAAAAGCGGGCGGCAATGTACAGGCTTTTGATCCAGTTGCTATGAATGAGGCTAAACACATCCTTGGGAATAAAATTATTTATTGCAACAACGAATACGATACTTTATTAAATGCTGATGCCTTATTGATTGTTACAGAATGGACAGATTTTCGTTCTCCTAATTTTGATAAAATTAAAGCACTTCTTAGTAACCCAATTATATTTGATGGTAGAAATATATTTGATGGGAAGGAAATGAATGTGTTAGGGTTTGAATATTATGGAATTGGAACAAAGTAAAAAAAAAGTAATGAGTAATAGAATTTTAATTACAGGTGCGGCAGGTTTTTTAGGTTCACATTTATGTGATCGATTTATAAAAGAAGGATTTCAGGTTGTAGGAATGGACAATCTTATTACAGGAGATTTGAAAAACATAGAACATTTATTTCCGTTAAAGAATTTTGAGTTTTACAATCATGATGTTTCCAATTTTGTTCATGTTGCTGGTAAATTGGATTATATATTGCATTTTGCATCTCCTGCAAGTCCAATAGATTATTTAAAGATACCAATACAGACTCTTAAAGTTGGTTCGTTGGGAACTCATAATTTGCTGGGATTGGCTAAAGAAAAAAGAGCGAGGTTTTTGATTGCTTCAACTTCCGAAGTTTATGGTGATCCTACTGTACATCCCCAACCAGAAGAGTATTGGGGTAATGTAAATCCTGTCGGTCCGCGAAGTGTTTATGATGAAGCCAAAAGATTTCAGGAAGCAATTACAATGGCATATCATACATTCCACGGTTTAGAAACAAGAATAGTGAGAATTTTTAATACGTATGGGCCAAGAATGAGATTGAATGATGGGAGGGTTTTACCTGCCTTTATAGGACAGGCATTGAGAGGGGAAGACTTGACTATTTTTGGAGATGGTTCACAGACGAGAGCTTTTTGTTATGTAGATGATTTGGTAGAAGGTATTTACAGATTGTTGATGTCAGATTATGTTTTTCCTATAAATATTGGAAATCCAAATGAGATTACGATGAACGATTTTGCTCATGAGATTATAAAATTAACAGGAACTAATCAAAAAATAGTGTACCGCCCTCTACCACAGGACGATCCAAAACAAAGGCAACCCGATATTACAAAAGCAAAATCGCTTTTAAATTGGGAACCTAAAATTTCACGTGAAGAAGGTCTTAAAATAACGTATGACTATTTTAAAAATTTTACAAAAGAAGAGTTAGAAAGAACTAAACTAAATAAAGAATTTTTTAAAAAATAGTCCATGGAAGATTTTTTTGTTTCAGTAATAATACCAACTTACAATAGAGCTAACGATTTAGACAGATGCTTGAAATCATTGCAAAATCAAACCTATAAGAATTTTGAAGTGTTAGTGTGTGATGATGGATCAACTGACAATACAGAAGAAGTTGTAGAGAAATACAATTCTATATTAACAATACAATATATTAAAGATGAGAATTTTGGAGGTCCAGCCAGACCTAGGAATAATGGAATAAAAAAGGCAAATGGTAATGTTATCGCTTTTTTAGACTCAGATGATTGGTGGTATCCAAATAAATTGGAATTTTCTTTACCTTATTTGAAGGATTATGATTTGGTTTATCATAATTTGGATAAATATTATGCTGTAGATAAAGCAAAAGGCCAAGTATGTGGAAGAGAATTATATGGGGATATCACAAAGGATTTGTTGATAAACAGTAATGGAATACCCAATTCGAGCGTGATAATTCGGAAACTGATTGTTGAAAAAACAGGTTTTATTTCAGAAGATAAAGGCTTGATCGCAGTAGAGGATTCTGATTATTGGCTAAGAGCCTCTTTTGTAACCAGTAAATTTAAGTATATTGACCAAAGTTTAGGAGCATATTGGATTGGCGGAAACATATCTGTTTCAGAGAAACAAATTGTTAGAGAAAGAAATCTTTTTGATAAGTACAAGTATTTGCTAAGTATGGACGAGATTGTGAAAGCTCAAATAACGAGATCTCTAAGTACAGCTAGAATATATCATAAGTTAAAAATGTTTGAAGAAGCTAAAAGAGAGTATTTCAAATCTATTAAAAATAATAAATATTCAGTTAAGATGAAATCCTTCGTAGGTATAATTATATGTTCTTTGAAAATTAAGTTATAGTAATTAAATTATTTATGAGGAGAGTTTACACAATTATTTTAATGTTTTATCTGATATTACATTTTGTTTTTCCAATGATATATTATCATTTCTTTGGATTTGTAAACTTATTTTCCCAAATGGAATATGGATCGCTAAGTACTATTAAGGGTATTGGGTTGAATGTAATATCTATATTAGGAACTATATTGGTTATCCGTTTTTTACCAGACAAAAAATTAGCAATAGCCCCTAGATTTAATCATAGTTTTAAATTTTATATTATATCTATTTGTCTGTTGGGCTATACTATCATGGGGACATCTTATGATGCGCTTTTAGAAGGCGCAACACATGGGACTTTGGTTTCTTACCTTTTATTATTTTTTGATGCCACAATAGCTTTTTCAATATTTTTGTTTATGCAAAAAAACATAAAATATGTCACTGTTGCGGTTTTGATGTATATTTTGTTATTAACGTTTGCAGGAAGCCGTTCTGCAATTATTTTTATTTTAATTACTTATCTCAGTCTTTCAATGTTTAAAAATAGCATTGAGGCTAAAGTTAAGATGAAGAAAATAGTGTTCTTTTTTTGTGTTGCTTCACCATTGATGTTTTATTATGCAACTAATGTAAGAAGTTCTGTTGACCTAGATGTTATTGGTAAATTAATAGTTGGTCGTATTTCTATGGTTGAACTTGCATCAATACCAATTGATGCAATAAGTGATAAAACAATGAATGTGGGGCTTTATGATAAAAAGTATGGAATAGCAAATCAGTTAAAGCAGTCTTTTAATGAAGTGTCTCCCATTAATTTATTTGAGATGGATGTGAATCCAAATCAGTATCATCGTCCTATTTTTTTAGGAAATGATGAGTTGAGTATTGTTGATAAGTATATGTCTATGAATATGACATTGCCAACTTATTTTTATATTCAAACAAATTTTTTTTTCTCTTGTATTTTGACAATTTTTTTTCTTTCCCTAATATACTATGTTTGGGTTAGATTAAATGATAATTTATATGTTTTAATTGGAGTTGTGACACAATTGTATTTTATACTTCAATATTTTGATTGGGTTATGTTGATTGCAGGTTTTTACAGGGTTCTTTTAACTGTTTTTATGTTTAAATGTGTTGAGAAATTTTTAAATATATTGTCGAATAGAGGTGTTAGAAAAATAGAGTGTAGTTTGGAATAGTGTTTAATTCGTTGATTTTATAAACAATGAAAAATTTTAACCTTATAATGGCTACTACACATCAAGATGATTTAAATGTTTTTAAATTGATTGATAGTATAGATAGTAATATCGAAAATATAGAAGTATTGTTAGTTGTTGTTTCACAAGAATGTGAAATCAATTACATATCAAAGAATCCATTGCTTTCAATGGTATTTATTCAAGAAAATAAAATGGGACTCTCAAAAGCAAGAAATATTGCTTTGAAATATTTGTTGGAGTATAATATTTCTGCCGAGTATATTATGTTTCCTGATGATGATTCTAGTTTTGATGAAAACTTTTTTTTAAATTTCCCGACTGTTTTAAATACAAATAAATGCTATATAACACCAATATATAATGAGGGTTCAAAGGATTTGTATTTTGGAAAGCAGACTCCTAATAATAATATTATAATCCCCTCTGATCATCAATTAATAGGTTCTCCAAATCAAATTATTTTATATGATAAATTAAAAACGCAAATTTTTTTTAACGAGAAATTGGGTGTTGGAGCATTATATGGTAGTAGTGAAGATATGGATCTGTTTATTAAAATATTTAACCAAGGAGAGGAATTTGTTTTTACAAATGATATTTATAGCTATCACCCAAAAAAAGTAGCGGCTTATAAAAACACCGAATTTAAAAAGATAATCAAAAGATTTGAGAGTTATAGCTCAGGATTTGCATATGTTATTTTTAAGTATCGCTTGTTTAGTTTTATACCAGAGTATCTAATCAGAACTTTTGGTGCATTTATTGTTTTTTTATTAAAGTTTCAATTCAAGTTGGCTTTTGCCTATTTTTTTCAGTTTTTCATTAGGATTAAAATATTACTGACTTTCCTTTTTAATAGGCATTTATATGAAACGAATTAAAGGCTATAATTATGTTTATAAGGTAACATGATTAAGTGTTAATGTAAAGTAACAACGGGTATATAAATATTAATATGGATAAATTTAATAGTATTGAAAATTCTAACGGATTATGTAATTAGAGTAGCAAAACTTGAAAAACAAGTGAAGAGTATAATTTTGACAGGAAGGGGTGGGAGAGTATTTAAGTAAAAGAGAATAAATGAACACAAAAATAACGTCTAGTATTGTTCTATACAGAAACGACATTAATATGTTGCAGGATGCCATCCAATCTTTATTGAAAACTGGCGATATCAATAAATTGTTTTTGGTTGATAATTCCCCTACTAATGATTTAAAAACACTGTTGACGAATTCGAGAATCGATTATATTCACAATCCTTCCAATCCTGGATTTGGAGCTTCTCATAATGTAGCTATTCAAAAAGCGATGGATTTGGGTTCAAAATATCATTTTATTGTTAATCCTGATATTTATTTTGAGGGTGATGTGATAATGCCGATGGTTGAATATATGTCAAATGATGAAACAATTGGAATGATGATGCCACAGATTCTAAATGAAGATGGCACAATTCAGAATTTGCCCAAACTATTGCCAAGTCCTTTTAGTATTTTTAAAAGGAAATTAAAAAAACCAGCAAGGGCATACCAGAAATTCATAAATAAATATGAGCTGCGAAATATAGCTGAAGATATAATTTATAATGCCCCAGTGCTTTCGGGTTGTTTTACGTTACTTAATCTCGAAGCCATAAAAAAAGTAGGGATGTATGATGACGTTTTTTTTATGTATTTTGAAGACTGGGATTTATCGAGAAGAATGCATCAACACTACAAAACTATTTATTTTCCAAAGGTTGCGGTGGTTCATGAATACGAATCGGGAGCCAATAAAAGTTCAAAATTGTTTAAAATTTTTATAAATTCTGCAATAATTTATTTTAATAAATGGGGTTGGTTTTTTGATAAGGAGAGAATAGAAATCAATAAAAAAGCATTGGCTCAATTTAAATAAATGAAAACAACCATAACAGGAGCCAGAGGATTTGTTGGTTCAAATCTAGCAGCCTACTTGAAAACCTCACATGAGGTTTTTTCTATGTCTGTACGTTATAAGACACATCAAGAATTAAAATTAAATGGAGATGCAATAGTTCATCTTGCAGGAAAAGCGCATGATTTAAAAAAAGTATCTCAGCCCCAAGAGTATTATGAGGCTAATTTCGAATTAACTAAGCAATTATTTGATGCTTTTTTGGTATCCGAGGCTAGGGTGTTTATTTTTATGAGTACGGTGAAGGCTGTAGCGGATCGAGTGGAGGGTATGTTGACTGAAGAAGGGGTTTTAAATTCCAAAAGGATAACCGCAAAGACGCAACGGCGCGAAGACCTCTCGACTGCGTTCGAGGTGACAGGGGGAGGAAATTCCAAAACAGAAATTCCAAATTCCAATGTGAAAAATCCAAATTCTAAAGTGGAACCTACTGAACCCAAAACGCATTATGGGATAGCCAAGCAAATGGCAGAGCAGTATATTTTGAGTCAAGAGTTGCCAGAAGGAAAAAGAGTCTATATCCTTCGTCCTTGTATGATACATGGCCCTGGGAATAAGGGAAATTTGAATTTGTTGTATCAATTGGTAGCGAAAGGGCTGCCTTGGCCTTTGGGTGCTTTTGAAAATCAACGCTCTTTTTTGAGTATAGAAAATCTTTGTTTTGTAATCAAGGAGTTGTTGGAAAATGAAGCCATTCCTTCTGGGGTTTATAATGTAGCCGACGATGAGGCACTTTCAACAAATGAATTAATCGAGTTGCTTGGAGAAACTTTGGCGAAGCCTGTTAAAATATGGAATTTATCAAAAAATGTGATCCGTTCTTTGGCAAGAATAGGGGATGTTTTGCCACTTCCTTTGAATTCGGAACGCTTACAGAAATTGACTGAGAGTTATGTAGTTGATAACTCCAAGTTAAAACTAGCCTTGGGTAAAGATTTACCAATTCAAACTAGAGAGGGGCTAATGACAACTTTTCAATCTTTTCTAACAAAATGATATACCTTGTATTCTTTATTGTTCTGCTTCTGGCAGAACTTTTTTATTTTAAAATTGCCGATCGGTTCAATATTATAGATAAACCCAATTTGCGGTCGTCGCATACCCAAATTACCTTGCGTGGAGGTGGGATTTTGTTTCCTATCGCTGTACTTCTGGGTTTTGGGATGGGGTATGTGAGTGGGGCGTTGGCGGTAGCGGTTCTTCTGGTGGCTATTGTGAGTTTTGTGGATGATATCCGTCCGTTGTCGCAATTGCCAAGGTTACTGGCACATGTGTTGGCCATCGGTTTGGTGTTGTATGATTTAGAGCTCATCACCATAGGCTGGTGGTGGTTGCCTGTAGTAGCCATTTTACTCATTGGATGGACCAATGCCTTTAATTTTATGGATGGGATCAATGGGATTACCGTGTTGTATGCGTTGGTAACTTTGGTTTCTTTTCGTTGGTTACCTGAATTGGTTACCGATGTTCCTATGCTCGATATAATGGGACTTGCTTGTTTGGTTTTTGCCTTTTTTAATTTGAGGAAGCGTGCCAAGACCTTTGCTGGTGATGTAGGAAGTGTTGCCATGGCCTTGTTTTTGGGGTATTACATGGTCAAATTAATCAGTACTACCCAACAAATTGGTTATTTGTTGTTCTTTGTGGTCTACGGTATTGATGCGGTACTGACTATAGTGAATCGCTTGCGCAAAAAGGAAAACATACTTGAGGCACACCGTTCGCACTTGTATCAATACCTGGCTAATGAAAAGAAGCTGCCTCACGTGGGAGTGGCTATGGGCTATGCCGTAGCGCAGTTGGTGGTGAATTATTGTACTGTTTATTTGATACAACAGCAGGCTTTGACGCTTGGTGTTTTTGTGTTGATTTTAGTAGGGATGAGTGGAGTGTATTTGGGTATAAGGTTTTGGGCGACTAGTGGGGTTAATGGTTTAATCGATTAACTGGTTAATCGGTTAGGTTGTTTAAAAGGTTAATTGTGTAAAGTTGTTGAAGAGTTGAAGATTTAACCGCGAAGGTCGAAAAGGAATACCCAAAGAACGCTGGGAAAAATATGAAACCATATACAAACTAGATTCGATTGAAAGGATTACTCCCCTCTTGAAATCGAAGATTCAACGACTCCAAAAATAAATAGTTACAGGAGTTATAGGGCTGGGGGTGTGTTTTGAAGTAAGATAATCTGAGTTTACGTTTTGTTTAAGCGCTAAAGAGAGTTGAAAACAAGGCTTAATTGATACAAAAAGCCTCTCGACTGTACTTCGACTTCGCTCAGTATAGACTACTCGAGGTGACAATGGAGCTTAGAAGGTTGAATGCACTAAACATTTATCAGTGAATTTCAGTTAGAAGTTAAAAAAGATAAGAAAATAAGATGGAGGCAAATCTAAAACAACCTAGACTACTAGAAGGGGGTATCCATACCGATCATAGAGGGCAAATTTCGTTTGTCAATGGGATGAAATTTGACGAAATTGTTCGGTTTTACATCATTAGTAATTCGGAGGAGCAACCATTGCGGGCTTGGCAAGGACATAAAATAGATAACAAGTATTTTTATTGTGTGCAAGGTACGATTAGGGTGCATTTTGTGAAAGTGGACAATTGGGAATCGCCTTCGAAAGATTTAGTTGTGGAAAGTGTAGTGCTTTCGGCTAACGAAAGTAAAGTCTTGCATATACCAGAAGGCTATGCCAATGCCATAGAATCCTTGGAACCTGGTTCCAAATTGATTTCCTTTTCCACTTTGCCATTGGATCGAACGGCTGAGGATGATGTGCGGTTTCCTGTTGATACTTGGATGGTAGTTTGAAAGGTTAAAGGGTTAATCGGGTAACTGGTTAATCGTTTAATTGTTTAAGGTTGTTTAAAATTGTTTAATCGTTTAACTGGTTAATTGTTTAAGGTTTAACCGCGAAGTTCGAAAAGTGTTTCGCAAGGTTCGCTAAAAAAAAGCAATTAAAAAAAACAAACGATACACCAAACAAGATGCAATTGGGGAGACTACTCCCCTCTAGAGAGGGGCTGGGGGTGTGTTTTTTGTTTTTGAAAAGATAGCGGGTTGTTTAACCGCAAGGGGCGCAAAGGGTTACGCAAAGGACGCAAAATGTTGTGTGGGGGATGGACGCAGATGCGCTGATTTTTTTTGAAAAGAGGGTGTTAAGGAATGACAGTAGATTACTTCGTCTGTTCGCTATCTCTCGGGTCGCAAATTTATCGAATTAGCATTGCTAGGATTAAGGAATTCCAATCCGATAGGTGTCGGGATAACTTCCAATTAAGAAATCCAAATAGTACCTATACATGATTGTGATTAGGAGGTTGCTCCCCTCTAGAGAGGGGTTGGGGGTGTGTTTTTTGTTTTTGAAAAGATGGCGGGTTGTTTAACCGCAAGGGACGCAAAGGGTTACGCAAAGGACGCAAAATGTTGTGTGGGGGATGGCCGCTGATACGCTGATTTTTTTTGAAAAGAGGGTGTTAAGGAATGACAGTAGATTACTTCGTCTGTTCGCTATCTCTCGGGTCGCAAATTTATCGAATTAGCATTGCTAGGATTAAGGAATTCCAATCCGATAGGTGTCGGGATAACTTCCAATTAAGAAATCCAAATAGTACCTATACATGATTGTGATTAGGAGGTTGCTCCCCTCTAGAGAGGGGTTGGGGGTGTGTTTTTTGTTTTTGAAAAGATGGCGGGTTGTTTAACCGCAAGGGGCGCAAAGGGTTACGCAAAGGACGCAAAATGTTGTGTGGGGGATGGCCGCTGATACGCTGATTTTTTTGAAAAGATTGTGAGGAGGAATGGCCGCAGATAACTTCGTCAGTTCGCTATCGCTCGGGTAGCAGATTTTTTTTAAAAGAGGGTTTGATGGGACGCGGATGGAAACGGATGCAACTGATGGGCGCGGATTTTTTAATAGCCAAGGATGCTCGAATTATTTTGAACCCTTTCTGAGTTTTGGACTCTGAAAGGGTTTTGTTTTGAGGAAAGGATATGAAAATGAGAAAATTTAAAATCAAAATCCAAAATTCTAATTGTATGTTTCCCATAAATCTTTGTGGGGCTTAGTGACTTCTTTGTGTTAAAAGTATAGCCACGAAGGCACGAATTAATTTGAAAGATGGTGAGGAATGGGACACGGATGCAACGGATGAGCGCGGATTTTTTTGGAGTAGAAAAAGGAAATTTAGGGTTATCAATCTTGTGTTCAAGCGTTCAATTTTTCAATCGTTTTACTATTTAAATTAAGAACAGTTGTGTTATAAGGTATTCCTTTTTTATTTTGTATAGTATAATAAGCAAAAAATAACAATTATTGTATAGCGTGTTATGCAATAATTAAACTATTTTTGTATAGTAAACTATACGTTATGGAAGATTTATTTAGAAAATATACGAAGAAGTTACAACGAGTCGAAACCAATTTTGTTAGGAGTTTGATTCATGACATCAATTGGAATGCACGTTTAATTGGGATTAAGGGTGCTAGAGGTGTAGGGAAAACAACACTATTGCTGCAGTATATGAAGCTTAATTTTAGTGATACCTTGGAGGAGTCGTTGTACATTAGTCTAGATACTTTTGGTTTTAAAGATAGGACTTTAGTAGGTTTAGCAGATGAATTTGTAAGAAATGGAGGAAAATATCTTTTTTTGGACGAAGTGCATAAATATGAAAATTGGGCACAGGAATTAAAAAATATTTATGATGATCATCCTGAGTTAAAGGTAGTTTTTACAGGGTCTTCGCTATTGGAAATATTAAATGCTAGGGCTGATTTGAGTCGAAGGGCAATTGTTTATTATATGCAGGGGTTGTCTTTCAGGGAGTTTCTTGAAATGGAAACAGGGCAGCAATTCGAAAAGGTATCGCTAGAAGCTATTTTGAACAACCATTTGAGAATTGCCACACAGATCAATAGTAGGGTAAAACCCTTTCAGTATTTTGAAAGTTATTTGAAGTATGGTTATTATCCATTTTATAAAGAAGATAAGGATTTGTATGAACAACGCTTGGAAGAGGTGATCAATATGATGCTTGAGATTGAATTGCCTCTGTTGAGAGGAGTGGAAGTGGGTTTGGTTCCTAAAATCAAACAATTGATAGCTATTATCTCTGAATCGGTTCCTTTTATTCCTAATGTGAGTAATTTAAGTGCAAAAATTGGTGTCAATAGAGCTACTATGATGACGTATCTGCAGTATTTAGAAGAGGTAGGACTGACGATCAACTTACAAAAAGAGGCAAAGGGAACTGTAAAATTGCAAAAACCCGCTAAGATATATCTAGAGAATACCAATTTAATGTTTACCCTTTCTGCGTCAAAAACGAATATCGGTAACGCTAGAGAAACTTTTTTTGCCAATCAAGTAGGGTATAAAAACAAGTTGAAACATCACGAACAAACCGATTTTTTTGTCAATGATTTGTATGCTTTCGAGATTGGCGGAAAGGGTAAATCTGGAAAACAAACCGAAGGCCTTGAAAATGCTTATGTTGTTGCAGACGATATTGAATATGGTTTCCAAAACAAAATACCATTATGGTTGTTTGGATTCTTGTATTGATTAAGGGTGCAGCTATTTACAGTTGGTTGTTTTTGGAAATGAAACCCTTACTGAGTGCTGGGCTCGGGAAGGTTTTTTTTGTTTTGTGGGGTAGGGCCACGAAAAATTGAAATTCCAAACCAATGGCTATGGGAAAAATTCCAAATTCCAAATTCCAAAAAGGGGGTCTCGCAAAGGCGCAGAGTCGCAAAGTTTGATATGGGAAAGCCACGAATGCACGAATTGATTTTGAAAAGATTGTTAGAAGGGATGGCCGCAGATTAGTTCATGCGTTCGCTATCGCTCGGGTCGCAAATTTATTTTGAAAGGATGGTGGGTTAGGATGACCGCAAATTCGCAAATTATTTTTGAAAAGATGATGAGGAATGGAACGCGGATTGAGGCGGATGCAACGGATGTTCGCGGATTTTTTTGGTGTAGGGATGGCCACGAAGGCTCGAATTGATTTTGAAATGTTAATTTATGTATTTTGAACCCTTTCTGAGTTTTAGACTCTGAAAGGGTTTTTTGTTTTGTGGGGAATAGCATGAAAAGGGAAATTTCAATTCGATTACTGTTGGGATAAATTCCAAATTCCAAAGTTATTACTGCAAGTGCCCCATACTTCTTCGTGGGACTTAGTGGCTTTTTTGTGTTTCTTTGTGGTAAAAGTATAGCCGCGAATGGTTTTTTTAAAATTCTTAAGTTTTGGAGAAGAAATAAACTCATACCTATAAGGTTTGTGCTTGAGACGTATATAAAGTTCATATTATTTATCCTTACACTAAGTTGTCTTAAACGCAGCAACTTTTATAATCTATTGTCAAATTTTTTCTTAAAGAAATGCCTTATAGCTTTGCCGATTGATTTGAAAAAAAATATATTTGCAACATGAATTTAGAAACCACCTTTATCAAAGATTTAGTAGTACTCACCCCCGACGTTTTTGAAGACGCTCGCGGGTATTTTTTTGAAGGCTACAATAAAAATAAGTTGAACGCATTGGGTATTGCCATCGATTTTGTGCAAGACAATCAATCCTTTTCTCAAAGAGGTACGTTGCGAGGCTTGCATTATCAAAATCCCCCCTATGCGCAAACCAAGTTGGTCCGAGTATTACAAGGCGAAATTATGGATGTCGCAGTGGATTTGCGAAAAGATTCTCCAACCTACGGACAGCATTTTGGCATTAGATTAACTGCCGAAAACAAAAAACAATTGTTAGTGCCTCAAGGATTTGCTCATGGTTTTTCGGTTTTGAGCGAAACAGCGGTAGTGTTGTATAAATGCGATCAGTTTTACAACAAGACTAGCGAAGGAGGCATTCGTTTCGACGACCCTACCTTGCATATTGACTGGGGAATGGATTTGAAGGACGCAATTGTCTCTGAAAAAGATTGGGTTTTGCCTGATTTCAATAATTGTAATAGTCAGTTTTAGGAGAAGAGGGTAATTGGTTAACTGGTTAATCGGTTAATTGTTTAAAGGTTTAAGAGTTTAAGGTTTAACCGCGAAGTTCGCAAGGGGTTACGCTAGGTTCGCAAAGATTGATTTAGGGGGTTAATCGGTTAACTGGTTAATTGTTTAAGGGTTTAACCGCGAAGTTCGTATATGAAGGGTAGTGATTTACAGTACTTGATTGATTACCCTTTTCAACGACTAAGTACTAATTACTAGTCACTAATTACTAGTCACTAATCACTAGTCACTAATCACTAATTACTTAAAAAAATAAATGAAAAAAATACTAGTTACAGGGGCAAATGGGCAATTGGGATCAGAATTAAGGGTGTTGTCCAAAACGTATACTCAATTTGATTGGGTTTTTACAGATTACCAAGAATTGGATTTGTGTCAACTAGAGCAATTACCCTTGCGTCTTTCAGAAATAAAACCCAATTATCTAATCAACTGTGCAGCCCATACTGCGGTAGATCGAGCGGAGTCTGAATTGGAATTGTCCGATGTGTTGAATCATCAAGCGGTGGCGGTACTAGCAAAATGGAGTGCCGAAAATGCTTGTAAGATGATCCATATTTCAACGGATTATGTTTTTGATGGCACAGCAGCCACTCCTTTAACCGAAACAGCAGCTACTGGTCCTATCAATGTCTATGGGCAAACCAAATTAGCGGGAGAGTTGGCCTGTACGGCAGCTTGTCCAGAAAGTATCATCATTAGGACCTCTTGGGTGTATTCGAGTTTTGGCGCCAATTTTGTCAAAACCATGTCGAAGTTGATGCAAGAACGCGATAGTTTGAATGTGGTCAACGACCAAATAGGAAGTCCAACGTATGCTGCCGATTTGGCTCAAGCTATTATGACCATTATTACTCACCCCAATTGGCAAGCGGGTGTCTATCATTTTTCTAATGAAGGCGCAATCAGCTGGTATGAATTTGCTTTGGCCATTCAAGAACTTGGAGGATTTGATTGTAAGGTAAGTGGTATTCCAACTTCGGCTTATCCAACACCTGCCCAACGTCCTCAGTATTCGTTATTAGATAAAAGTAAAATTAAAGCTGCTTTTGGAGTAAAGGTTCCGGGGTATAAGGAGAGTTTAGAGCGTTGTATGCTACTTTTGAAGTAGTTATCGGTTATCTGTTTTCGGTTTTCAGTTGTCGGTTGTCTGTTATCTGTTATCTGTTATCTGTTTTCTTAATACTTAATTCATAGTACTTAATACTAAAAAAAATGAAAGGAATAATACTAGCCGGTGGGTCCGGTACGCGTTTGCATCCCCTTACGCTTGCGATGAGTAAGCAAATGATGCCTGTTTATGACAAACCCATGATTTATTATCCATTATCAACCTTGATGATGGCGGGCATTCATGAAATATTGATTATCTCTACCCCACATGACTTGCCTAATTTTCAAAAATTATTAGGGGATGGAAGTCAGATTGGTTGCCAATTTAGCTATGCCGAACAAGCGATTCCTAATGGATTGGCGCAGGCATTTGTGATTGGGGCCGATTTTATTGGCAACGATTCAGTGGCTTTAGTTTTAGGGGATAATATTTTCTTCGGAGCTCATATGCAAGAGTTGTTGCAATCGAATACGAGTCCAGATGGAGGAGTAGTTTTTGCCTATCACGTATCCGATCCAGAGCGATATGGGGTGGTAGAATTTGATAAAGACCTAAAAGCACTTTCGATCGAAGAAAAACCTTTGGAGCCCAAATCAAATTATGCTGTTCCTGGTTTGTATTTTTATGATAATTCGGTAGTCGAAATTGCCCAAAACATTCAACCGAGTGCTCGTGGGGAATATGAAATCACCGATGTAAATAAAGTCTATTTGGCCCAAGGAAAACTCAAAGTTGGGATTTTGAGCAGAGGAACCGCATGGTTAGATACTGGTACGTTTAATAGTTTGATGCAAGCAGGCCAATTTGTTCAGGTACTAGAAGAGCGTCAAGGCTTGAAAGTGGGTTGTATCGAAGAAATAGCTTGGCGTCAAGGATTTATAGATAGTACTCAATTGCAAGCTATAGCCGAACCCTTAGTGAAATCAGGTTATGGCGACTATTTGTTGGGCTTGCTGAAACAAAAAGGGTAATGGGGTTAAAGGTTAATCGGTTAATTGTTTAATCGTTTAATCGTTTAATCGTTTAATTGTTTAATCGGTTAATTGTTTAAAGGTTTAATTGTTTAAAGGTTTAATGGTTAACTGTTTAATGGTTAATTGTTTAATTGATTTAAAGGTAGCTGGTTAATGGTTTTATGGGTTATTGTTTTCTAGGTAGCGATAAGCTGTTGGGTGAAATACAAATAAAAAAAATAACCAAAGTTCGATACCTCAAAGCTGGCTAGCATCCTAGATTAAAATAAATCGACCTAGAAAAAATAAGGAATAGCACTATTTTTCACATGGAAAAGCTAGGTAAATTGAAAAACATCTGTTTTTTTTCATCTGGAATAAAACTACAAATCCTTGTCTATCCTAAATAGTAAGAAACAATTTCACCCAAAAGGTAGTGAAACTAAATTTAGTTCAACAATTAATTAGTTAAACTTAACCTGTTAACCAATTAACCAGTTAAACGATTAACCAATTAACCAATTAACCCACCAATACCAGCGTTAATATATTAACATTTTTCTTGTCCATACTTTCCCTATATTTTGTATTTTTGTTGTCTTAACAATGACTAAAAAAAACTATAATTTTGAGTGTATTTCTACGTGATTTTTTTTCAAGAGCGAACTTGAAATTTAATATTCAGAGTCTGAGTTATTTGCCAAGGTGGATTATCGTTTTGATGGACACCATGGTCTTGAATGTGTCCTTTTTCTTCACCGTTTTAATTTTTAAAGGAACGGGTTTAGAGTATGTGATCACTCCACATTATTTGCTGTTTGTCAGTTTACTGATGGGGGTCAATGTGTTTTTCTTTTGGTTGTTCCGAACCTACTCCGGGATCATCCGACATTCTTCCTATATTGATGCAGTAAAATTATTGTTTTCCCAAATGGCCGTTTTGGTAGTGTTCTTAGTGGCCAACTTTTTTTATGAAATAGGTACTGGAGACAAAGCGATTTTGAACACGGCTTTGTTTATCAATATCGTCCTTTCTTTTTGTGGGTTGTTTCTCTACCGTGTGGTGGTAAAACAAACTTTCGAATTGTATTTTTCAGACAAAGGCACCAATAAATTAATTCGTACCATCATTTATGGAACCGATGCCAATGCAATTTCGGTAGCCAATGCCTTAAAATTCGAAACACCTACCCGTTTTAAGATTGTGGGTTTTGTCGACAAACGCAATATGAATTCCAATAAGCGCATGTTGGATTTGCCTATTTTGGTACAAAAAAAGAAGTTGCCTACGCTAATGCGATCTGTTGGGGCCGAGGCCATCATTATTGCCGATAAATCGCTTACCAAAGAAGAGCAATTGCTTATCGTTGATAAATGTTTAGAATTCAATTATCGTGTGTACACTGTGCCTTTGATTTCGAATTGGGAAAATCAAAAGGAGATCTCAGACAAAGTAAAAAACATTCAAATTGAAGATTTGTTGGAGCGTAATCCAATAATTTTGGATAACAAAACCATTTCCAAAGATTTGAAAGACAAAATCATTATGATTACTGGAGCTGCTGGCTCGATCGGTAGTGAGATAGTGCGACAAGTCATTCAATTTAAACCCAAAACCATTCTTTTAATCGATCAAGCGGAGACGCCTTTGCATCAGCTATCGTTAGAATTGGGCGAAATTAGTACGGATGCACAGCTTCGTTGCATCATAGCCGATGTTCGCAATAAGGAAATAATGAATAAAATTTTCAAGGAATTTTTGCCACAAGTGGTGTATCACGCAGCAGCCTACAAGCATGTACCTTTGATGGAAGACAATCCTGCTCAAGCAATACAAACCAATGTGGAAGGTACCAAAAATTTGGCCGATTTAGCCTGTCAATACCAAGCTAAAAAGTTTGTCATGGTTTCTACTGATAAAGCTGTGAATCCAAGTAATGTCATGGGAGCCAGTAAGCGCATCGCTGAAAAGTATGTGCAGTCTTTGCAATTGCGAAGTTTAAAAGAAAATAACGGCAAAGGAACCAAGTTCATCACTACCCGTTTCGGAAATGTTTTAGGTTCCAATGGTTCTGTGGTCCCTTTGTTTACAAAACAAATAGCGGCTGGTGGCCCTGTAACCATCACCCATCAGGATATTATTCGGTATTTTATGACCATTCCCGAAGCTTGCCAACTGGTTTTAGAAGCAGGCTCAATGGGCAAAGGTGGTGAAATCTATATTTTTGATATGGGTAAACCTGTGAAAATTATCGATTTGGCTCGTAAAATGATCAAACTGGCGGGTTTTATTCCCGATAAAGATATTGCCATTAAAATCGTAGGCTTGCGACCAGGAGAAAAATTATATGAAGAATTATTGAATGATACTTCCAAAACCGTTCCTACCTATCATGAAAAAATCATGATTGCAGAGGAAATTCAAGAAGAGTTTGAGCATTTACATCTTGAAATTGAAGAACTGATCGGTATGGCTTCTTATTTTAGTAATGATGATATAGTGGGCAAAATGAAAATGATCGTGCCCGAGTTTAAAAGCATGAATTCCACCTATCAATTTTTGGATAAATAATTTTTTTGGGTTGAATCGGTTAATTGTTTAAAGGTTTAGTTGTGTTACTTCGTGGTAAAAATAATAACCGCAAGGAACGCAAGGGGTTTAAACATATAAGTCATATAAGTTTTGTTTAAAAAGGTAAGTATTAGGCACCATAGAAGGCAAATAAGGACATATAAGTGTAAAAAACAATTAAACGATTAAACTATAACCGATTAAACTTTTTTCAATCTGTTAAAATCTGTGTAATCTGTGTCCAATAAATTTAACCACAAGGAACGCAAGGGGTTTAAACATATAAGTCACATAGTTTGTGTTTAAAAACGAAAGTATTAGGCACCATAGAAGGCAAATAAGGGCATATAAGTGTAAAGAACAATTAAACGATTAAACTAAAACCGATTAAACTTTTTTCAATCTGTGAAAATCTGTGTAATCTGTGTCCAATAAATTTAACCGCAAGAACCGCAAGGGGTTTAAACATATAAGTCACATAAGTTTGTGTTTAAAAATGAAAGTATTAGGCACTATAGAAGGCAAATAAGGGCATATAAGTGTAAAGAACAATTAAACGATTAAACTATAACCGATTAAACTTTTTTCAATCTGTGAAAATCTGTGTAATCTGTTTCCAATAAATTTAACCGCAAGGAACGCAAAGTTTCTTGTTTTTCGGGTTTAAAGATTAATACTTATCTTTGTCGTCAACAAATTGTAAAAATCCGATAATGTGATTTTTAGCTCTAGTTTTTGCATCCAAAATGAATACCACCCCTTCTCCAAATGAAGATTGGTTGTTTGAAATAACACCCAAAAATTCTTTTTTTTCAATACCTTTTAAAGAGGTGTGGCGCTACCGTGATTTGTTGGTACTATTTGTGAAACGCGATATAGTGACGGTATACAAGCAAACGGTCTTAGGGCCCCTTTGGTATTTGATTCAACCTTTGTTTACTTCCATTACTTTTACCATTATTTTCAATTCGGTTGCTGGAATCGAAACCGGAACAGTGCCTCCATTTTTATTCAATATGGCAGGGATCACGGTTTGGAATTACTTCACCGCTTGCCTAACGGGGACTTCGGATACGTTTCGAGCGAATGCCGCTATTTTCGGAAAAGTGTATTTTCCCAGAATCATCACTCCTTTGTCGATTGTGATATCCAATTTGTTGAAACTGGGCATACAATTTGCAATTTTTTTTGCTTTTTATGCTTTTTACTACTTTCAAGATGCTGCTGTGGGTTTGCATTGGTCGGTGGTATTTCTCCCGATTGTAATCCTTTTCATGGGAGTGTTGGGATTGGGATTGGGAATGTTGATTTCTTCCTTGGTTACCAAATACCGTGATTTCACCCACCTGATAGGTTTTGGTGTACAACTGTTGATGTATTTGTCGGCCGTGATGTATCCTCTGGCATTGATTGAAGACAAGCTGCCTAAGTATGGATGGCTTGTGCATTATAATCCTCTGGCCTATATTATCGAAACCTCCCGTTATATGTTGCTCAACGTAGGCTCGATTTCAGTACAAGGCCTTCTATATACTTTTGTGTTTACCATTTTCGTTTTCTTTGCAGGCCTTCTCGTTTTTAATCGGACAGAAAAAAGTTTTATTGATACAGTGTAGTTTAGTGTTCAGTAGTCAGTTTATAGTATTCATTTGATTTATAGTTCGATACTATATGTATAAAGATATTATTTTAACCCAGAATCCGCATTAGACTTCGTAGCGAAACTGAATTATTCAATAAAAGCAAGAGCTCACGGACTATTTTTAAAGAAGGAATACTTTTGTATTTTGAATTTAAAAATAGGAGTAAGTTCTTGGTTTTGAAGAAGAATTTAGTTGTAGTAGATTTCTAATGCGGAATCTGGGTTTAAAAGCCGAAAACATCTCCTGTACCCTACCGCTTGGTTAGTTTGTTTTGAACTTGTCGAAAGGCTCAGTCACGACTTGAACCGTTGGTGGCATAAGATACGCGGCAAAGAAGATCCCTATTTAAAAATAGGCGACA
This sequence comes from Flavobacterium sp. RSSA_27, assembly GCF_051547125.1. Taxonomy (NCBI): domain Bacteria; kingdom Pseudomonadati; phylum Bacteroidota; class Flavobacteriia; order Flavobacteriales; family Flavobacteriaceae; genus Flavobacterium; species Flavobacterium sp. RSSA_27. The sequence goes on along the minus strand of NZ_JBPTTN010000007.1, from coordinate 92,824 downwards.
CGAGTCCCGATAATTATCGGGGCGAACTGGCGAAGCAAACCAACGACCGCAGTACTAAAGGAGCATCGGATTATGTTTGTGCCTTACAAGACATCAATTTTGAGGTACAACGAGGTGCAGTGCTTTTATGAAGTTTAAAAAACCAACTAATTTTCATTGTAGTATTTCTTAAATTTTCATTTGATTATCTTTGTATTCATGAATAAAAATTTATACATAATTGCGGGATGTAACGGGGCGGGAAAGACGACAGCCTCATTTACTATTTTACCACAAATATTAAATTGTAAAGAATTTGTAAATGCAGATGAGATTGCAAAGGGCTTATCTCCGTTCCAGCCTGAAAAGGTTGCCTTTGAAGCAGGTCGAATAATGATTCATAGACTAAACGAATTGTTAGCATTAAATCAAAATTTTGCCTTTGAAACGACTTTGGCAACAAAAAGTTATCAATCTAAAGTAAAATAGGCACAAAGCAAAAACTACAACGTAACGTTGCTTTTTTTTTGGTTGCAAAATGTAGACTTAGCGATTGAAAGAGTTAAAACTAGAGTAGAAGAAGGAGGACATGCTATTGAAACAGATGTCATAAAAAGGAGATACATCAATGGGATCAAGAATCTATTTGATATTTATCTGTCGATTGTTAATGAAGTTTTAATCTATGATAATTCTGAAGGGATACCAGAATTAATAGCTGAAAAAACGTTAGACACTGAAATTACAATTTTGAATACATTTAAATACAATAAGTTAAAAAAACACTACTATGAAAACCTATAAAAGAACGCCAAATCAAGAGAAAGTAGTACAGGGTATGGAAAAAGTTTATGAAAAGCTGATTGAATTTAAAAAGAAAATGAATAGTGAAATTGTAATTCTTAAAGATGATAAAATTGTTAGGATCAAACCTTGAAGTAGTGAATAGTATTTAGTGAATAGTACTTAGTGAATACCCCAAATCCTAGACATCAATAATGCGAGAACAAAGTCCTACAAATAATTCCCCTTTAACTCCCCCTTCGGAAGCCAATGAGCTATCCAGTGAGTTCACTCACCCCAACACTACCAAGTCCTCTACATCAACTCCCCCTTTGGGGGCTGGGGGGCCTATCCTAAAAGCCGAAAACATCTCCAAACAATACCGTTTAGGTACTGTTGGGACAGGCACGCTCAGTCACGACTTGAACCGTTGGTGGCATAAGATACGAGGCAAAGAAGATCCGTATCTGAAAATAGGCGAAACCAACGACCGCAGTACCAAAGGCACTTCCGACTATGTGTGGGCCTTGCAAGACATTAATTTTGAGGTGCAACGTGGCGAAGTACTAGGAATCATAGGAAAGAACGGCGCTGGGAAATCGACTTTGCTGAAGATTTTATCCAAAGTAACCGCGCCCACAACTGGGAGCATCAAATCCAGAGGACGCATTGCTTCTTTGCTCGAAGTAGGCACGGGCTTTAATGGCGAACTCACCGGACGCGAAAATGTCTACCTGAACGGCGCCATCTTGGGTATGACCAAAAAAGAAATCACTGCCAAGCTCGACGAAATCATAGCTTTTTCTGGTTGTGAGCGCTATATAGATACCCCCGTAAAGCGCTACAGCAGTGGAATGACGGTCCGTTTGGCCTTTGCCGTGGCCGCTTTCCTAGAACCGGAAATCTTAGTAATCGATGAGGTCTTAGCCGTTGGCGACGCCGAATTCCAAAAGAAAGCCATCGGCAAAATGCAAGACATCTCCAAAGGTGAAGGAAGAACGGTCTTGTTTGTGAGTCATAATATGGCGGCAGTGAAGAGTTTGTGCACTAGGGGGATTGTAATGGAGCAGGGGAGAGTGGTTTTGGATTCTGAAATAGATATTGCAGTGTCTTATTATTTAGGAGGGAACGATGCCGAAAGATCTAATAGTAAAAGGTTTTCTAGTTATAATACTACTGTATTTAGTTTGAAGGAAATAGGACTTCAAAACAAAGGGAAAAGTTTTGATGAACCATTGTTAGAAAATCAAGAAATTGAGTTAGTCACTAGAATTGAAATGCATACTGATGAAGTATCACGATATCATATTACCTATCATTTGATTAATGATCAAGGAGAGTCATTGTTTTCATTTTACAATAGTAATTCCGGGGTAAATTTAGAAAAAGGAGAAAATACATTAGCATGTATGTTCCCAGCAGATTTTTTCCAATCCGGAAATTATAGTTTGTCTATTTTTGTTGTGGAGGACAAAAAGAAATCTATTTTTAGAGAAAATGATATTATTCAATTTACTATTGTTGATGGGGGAAGAGAATTAGGAGTATATATGGGAAGAGAACCTGGGAATATTAGACCAAAATTTGATTGGTACTTAGCATAAATAGTATGATAAACGTAACCAAAACATTTCTACCGCCAATCGAGGAGTATACCGTACAATTACAACGTGCTTGGGATAATCAATGGTTAACTAATAGAGGTGAATTAGTTTTAGAATTAGAAGAAAAAGTACGCGACTATTTGTCTGTTTCGAATATTATTTTGACAAATAATGGTACGGTGCCATTACAAATTGCTTTAAAATTATTAGGAGGTCAGGGGGAAATTATTACTACACCCTTTAGCTATGTTGCGACTACAGCTGCAATTGTTTGGGAAAATTGTACTCCTGTTTTTGTTGATATAAATCCAGAATATTTATCGATTGATGAAACTAAAATTGAAGCGGCAATTACGGATAAAACAACTGCCATTTTAGCTACTCATGTTTTTGGTAATCCTTGTAACATAGAAGCTATTGAGGCTATAGCAAAAAAACATCAATTGTATGTGATTTATGATGCGGCACATGCTTTTGGTGTCCAATACAAAGGGAAGTCAATTTTTGACTATGGTACCATCAGTACTTGTAGTTTTCATGCCACGAAGTTGTATCATACAGGAGAAGGAGGAGCTATGTTTGCCAACGATTCTCAATTACAAGCTAAGTTGTTTTATAGTCATAATTTTGGTCATGATGGTCCTTTGGCTTTTCATGGATTAGGGATTAACGGGAAAATGTCAGAATTGCAAGCTGCTCTAGGATTGACTGTTTTACCTTATATGAAAACTATACTCGATGAAAGAAGAAAAGTAGTTGATTTTTATAATGTTAATTTGGATTTCTCAAATATACAAGCTTTAAAGATTAGAGAAAATACCGACTGGAATTATAGTTATTACCCTATAATTTTTGAAAACGAGGAGCAATTATTGCAAACTCAGAAAGATTTAAATGAAGCAAATATTTTTCCGAGACGTTATTTTTATCCTTCTTTGAATACAATTGAGTATGTTAAATGGAATGCAATGCCAATTTCAGAAAGTATAGCAAGTAGAGTGTTGTGTTTGCCTTTGTATGTTGGATTGGAAAGAAAAGATTTGGATAAGATTTCTGAAATAATAAATAACAAGGTATGTTAATAGTTGGGGCTAAAGGATTTGCAAAAGAAGTTTTGGAGGTAGTATATCAATTGAACCAATTGGATGATTTGGTTTTTTATGATGATGTTAATACAGATGCGCCAGATAAACTTTTTGGACAATTTCCAGTTTTAAAATCTATTGGAGAAGCATCAGTCTATTTTAAAAATGTAGATAATCGATTTACCATTGGAATTGGAAATCCTATATTAAGAAAAAAACTTTACGATAAATTAATAGCAATAGGGGGAGTATTTTGTTCAACGATAAGTCCAAAAGCCAATATTGGAGTATTTGGCAATTATATTGGAGAAGGGGCAAATATTATGACAGGTACAGTTGTTACCGCCGATGTAACCATTGGTAAAGGAGGTTTAATTAATCTAAATTGTACTATAGGACATGATTCTATAATTGGCAAGTTTGTAGAATTATCCCCAGGTGTTCATATTTCTGGAAACTGCTCAATTGGCGATTATTCAGTTTTTGGAACAAATGCTACGATGTTGCCAAAATTGACTGTCGGAAAGAATGTTGTCATTGGCGCAGGATCTGTCGTTACAAAAAACATTCCTGATAATTGTGTTGCTGTTGGAATTCCGGCAAAAATCATTAAATATTTATCTCCTTTAGATTTTTAAAATGAACCACGAGCATAAAGTTAGTGTTGTTATGATTACCTATGGTCACGAGAAATTTATTCGAGAGGCTATTGAAGGGGTTTTGATGCAAGAATGTGATTTTGAGGTAGAACTTATTTTGGCTAACGATTGTTCTCCAGATCAAACAGATAAAGTCATACAAGAAATCATTAAAAATCATCCAAAAGGATGTTGGATTAAATACTTTAAGCACGAGAGTAATATTGGGATAATGCCTAATTTTTTATTTGCGCTGAAGCAATGTCAAGGTAAATATGTTGCAATGTGTGAAGGCGATGATTATTGGATTACCTCAGATAAACTCCAAAAACAGGTAAACATATTAGAAAATAATAAAGACGTCGGGTTAGTTTATACTAACGTCAAACTTTTTATGCAGAAAGGAGGTTTTTTTGTTGATAGTCTAGGAAGATATGTTCAAAAACAATCAGATGTAATTCCGCAGATGTTAAAAAGTAAGTTTGTAGAATTTGCAACTACTGTTTTTAGAAAATCGATATTAGTTAAAGCTATTGGTATACTTGAGAAAGAACTAGAAAATAAGGTAATTGGGGATACAAGAATCATTCTTGAAGTAATAAATTATTCTGAACTTTATTATTTAAATGAGATAACAACTGTTTACAGAATTGTTGACGGTAGTGCAAGCCATCCTATTAATTTAGATAAGTTTATTTTTGCACATATGGATACATATAATTGTAGAAAAAACTTCGTAATAAGGAATAATTTGAATAAAAGTTGGTTATCTGATGCTATATGTAATACCAATAGAGGGTTAATCAACAAAGCTTTTGTCGCTAAAAGTTATATTGATGTTTATAAATTAATGAAAAATCTACTTATTGTTGATACATTAAAATATTGTACTTGGGAAATATTTAAGAGAAAGATAGATATTATTATTATGCTTAAACTAATATTGTCCGTTACATTTGTAGGTATAATTAGACAAAAAATAAGATAATGCAAAGTCCAACTGTAAGTGTTTGTATGATAACGTATGGTCACGAAAAATTTATTCGTGAAGCTATAGAAGGAGTTTTGATACAAGAATGTGATTTTGAAGTAGAGCTTATTGTGGCTAATGATTGTTCTCCAGATCAAACAGACAGTGTTATTCAAGATATTATAACAAATCATCCAAGAGGTTTTTGGATCAAATACATTAAGCAGGAAGCAAACATCGGGATGATGCCTAATTTTATTTTTGCATTAAAGGAATGTAAGGGTAAATACATCGCTTTATGTGAAGGAGATGACTATTGGACTGATCCTTTAAAATTGCAAAAGCAGGTAGATTTTTTGGAAACAAATCCGGATTATGTATTGTGTTTTCATCAGGTGTCAATTTTAAAAACCAATGGAGAACTAGTTGATGATTTTATTACTAAAGTGCCCAAAAATTATGAAACCATTGAAACGTTAGCTAGGCTTGGGAATTACATACATACGCCTTCAGTAATTTATAGAAATATAATCAAAGAGTTTTCCTTTGAATTTAGTCAAACTCCAATTGGTGATTATTTTTTGTATATGATGTTGGCAGAACATGGTAAATTAAAATTTTTAGAAGAGAAAATGGCGGTGTATCGTTTTGGAGTGGGAATACACTCAACACATTCGCCATTAAATATGGTAAGAGCTAATTTTAAGTTATTTACCTTACTGTTGTCGTATTTTAATAATTCTTCTATAAATTCAATTTTTTTAGAAAGACAATTGTCTGTTTTTGATAGCTATGAAAATCAAATACATAACGAGTATAAGGAAGCTTTTGTTTCTCATAATGTATTTTTCAAGGCTTTGAAAGCTTCAAAAGATCCGAAAAAATTCTGGAGTAAGTTTATAAAAAAGATCAAGTATTTTAATGAATAACAACTTCGATTTTTTACGTTTGCTTTTCGCAATGTTTGTAATCATAACGCATTCTTATCCATTGTCAGGAGATAAAGGATGGGATTGCTTAGGGGAGATTACAAATGGCAATCTCCAATTTTCTTATATTGGGGTGAAAGGTTTCTTTGTAATTAGTGGGTATCTTATTTTTCAAAGTCTTTTAAGAAGTAGAAATTGGGTGGGTTATTTTTGGAAACGTATATTACGATTGTTTCCGGGATTGCTCGTGGTGTTGGTTTTGACTATTCTTTTGGCGCCATTTGTATATGAAAGTCCTATGTTTTATTTGGAAAATAGAAAAGTATATACTTATATAATAAGGAACATTACTCTCTTTCAATTGCAATACAGTATTCCTGGTGTTTTTGATACTAATATTTATGGTTCAGCTATCAATGGTTCCTTGTGGACAATCTGTTATGAATTTTTCATGTATTTTTTGCTCTCTTTTTTGATTTTATTTAGATCGCAAAAAAAGCTTTTAGGATTGTTATTATGGTTGGTTTTCGGGGTCTTTTTTGTTTATCACTTTTTCTTATCTACTTCATTTCCATTACATATTTATGATTTAAGAAGTTCGCATTTGTCTGAATTGGGATTGTTTTTTCTGGGAGGATCACTATTGGCTTTTTTAAATTATCGTGTTTTCCCATATTTAAAAACTATTCTTGTTCTTTCAGGAGTATTGATTATCTGTTCAGAAGTTCTTGTTCAGGATCCTTTTATTTTTCGAATTTTATTTTGGCCTGTTTTCATTATTGGTATTGGAGAACATGTTACGCCAGTACTTAGTCAAATTGGTTCTAAAGTTGGTGATTTATCTTACGGAATATATATTTATGGATTTCCCATTCAACAAACATTAATGCATTATTTTAAATTTAATGCCTTAGAACTAATGCTGGTATCATTGCCTATTTCTATGTTATTTGGTTATTGGTCTTGGCATGTAATTGAGAAAAAGATGTTGCGTTATAAAAATATATAGATACTTTATTGGTTTTTAACTACTTTGAAAGTATAATTTTAACTGTAAAAAAATAAATCAAAAGCAATGTTCGCCATAATAATCCCCTACTATAAACGTACCTTTTTCAAGGCTACTTTACAGTCCTTAGCAGCGCAAACCTGCCATAATTTTAAGGTCTATATAGGCGACGATGCCAGTCCAGAAGATCCAAAAGACTTGCTGGAGCAATTTCAAGGTAAATTTGAGTTTGTGTACCACCGTTTTGAATCTAATTTGGGAGGCATTTCATTGACCCAGCAATGGGAGCGTTGTATTGCGTTATCTGAAAATGAACCCTGGCTGATGATTTTGGGAGATGATGATGTGTTGGGGGAGAATGTGGTGGCTGAGTTTTATGAAAATTTGCCCGAGATTGATGAAATGGGGAGTAATGTGGTTAGATTTGCTACGCAAGTCATTAATGGAGAAGGGAAGGCTATATCTGGTTTGTTTGAGCATCCCAAACTAGAAAAGGCAACGGATTCTTTTTGGAGAAAATTCAAAGGGGTGACAAGGAGTTCTTTGAGTGAGTATGTTTTTGCAAGAGTTGCTTATTCAAAATATGGATTTAAAGATTATCCTTTAGGGTGGCATAGTGATGATAGGGCTTGGTTGGAGTTTGCCGATGGGCAACCGATTTTTTCAATAAATAGCGTACTGTTATACATTCGTATGAGTAACAAGAATATTTCTGGCAAAATGGATAATGTAAAAAACAAAATAATCGCCTCGAATTATTTTTATGAAGCTTTTGCAGATGATTATTTGTCATTTTTTGACAAAAAACAACGATTAAAATTAATCGGCAGAGTGGAAAGACAGTTTTTTGAACTCCAAACCAAAAAGTTGTTTTATAAAATTGTAAAATACCACCTAAATTATACTGATTTACTGAATTTGACAAAGTTTTTTAGAAGGATATATCTTAATAGTTAAACATATGCAACCATTAGTTTCCATAATCATCCCCACTTACAATCGAGCACATTTAATTGGTGAAACGCTCGATAGTGTTTTGGCGCAAACTTACACGAATTGGGAATGTATTATTGTGGATGATGGGAGTACTGATAATACTACTGGGGTTTTGATAAGTTATATTGAAAGAGATTCTAGATTTAAGTTCTTTAGAAGAGCAGATGATAGAGCAAAAGGAGCCAGTTCGTGCAGGAATTATGCCTTTAGTTTGTCCAAGGGTAGCTACATACAATTCTTCGATAGTGATGATATCATGCATCCAAATCATTTATTTGAAAAAATAAATTCTATTAATGATGCTGATTTGGTAATTTGTAAACAAAAAATATTTTATGAAGATTTTGATGAAGATTTGTTTAATTTTTCTGATGCCTCAGATTTAAAAATCAATACAAATGTTTTTGATGATTTTGTAACAGGGCAAACTGAAATAATGATGGTGACTCCTTTGTGGAAAAGAGATTATATTAAACAGTTTTTACCGATAAATGAAAGTATGCATATTTTAGAAGATCATGAATTGCATGCGAGGGCTTTTATAGTTAATCCTAAACTTGTTATTTGTAACAAATATTTAATTTTTTATAGAAACAATCACTTAGCATTAACATCTACTTTTTATAAAGATATATCAACTGGATTAGATTCATATTTAAAAGCAAAGCAAACAGTTTTAAACCTGAAGAATACTGATGAAATTAAATTGAGTATATTAAAACAAGTTTTAGGATATTTTCGTTTGGGATTGGCTTCAAGGCAATATAGTGAATCAAAAAAATGTTTAAATTTTATTGATTCAAACGATTTGACGATTAACTATATATTGAAGATTAAACTTTTTCGCATTAAAATTTTGTTTCAATTTATTAAAATTATAAAGCGGGGAGATTTTTTTTTGAAACCATTACTTAAAGTTTAGTATGAAACTCCTATTAGTAGCCATCCCGAATCATCATTTTTTTCAATGGACCAATCAGTTGCAAGATGCGGGGCATGAGGTACATTGGTTTGATATAACCGATGGTGCTGGTTTTTCTGAAAAAATTGGTTGGGTTAAACAATACGCGGGTTGGAGAATGAAATGGGATTATCCTTTTCGACATCGTATTAAAAAATATTTTCCTTTTCTATATTGTTGGATTCAACGATTTAACGAACGTAAGGTTGCTCTTGTTTTTGAGGGCTTGATAACCGATATACAGCCTGATGTAATTCATATATTTGAAATGCAATTGGCGGGTTATCCTATATTTTCGGTTTTACAACACCATTCTACAATTCCTTTAGTTTATTCTTCCTGGGGTAGCGATTTGTTCCAATACGAACGTTTGGGGTTAACCACTAGTTTTGTACAGCAATTTTTGCAACGCACTAATTTTTTAATTACTGATTGTTATCGCGATTATAATAAGGCTTTATCGTTAGGTTTTAACCAAACTTTTTTAGGGGTTTTTCCGGGTAATGGGGGTATTCATTTTTTAAAAGATGCTATAGCGCCGTATTCCCAACGTGCTATAATTATGGTTAAAGGGTATGACGATGGTGTAGGAAAGGCATTAATAGTTTTACAAGCCATAGCAAATCATGCACCTGTTGTGATGAACAACTATCAACTTCTTGTTTATAGTGCAGATGAAATTGTTGTGCAGTATTTGAAAACTTCTAATTTTTATCAAAAGCACGATGTGTTGGTTTTTTCAAGAGCTAATTATGTGCCTAACGAGCAAATTTTAAACTATATGGGGCAATCGGTTGTGCATATAGCGAGTAGTGTTTCGGATGGTATGCCTAATGTGGTTTTAGAAGCTATGGGTATGGGAGCTTTTCCTATACAATCGAACCCGGGACAGGTTACTGAAGAAGTGATTATACATGGAAAAAACGGTTTTTTGCTAACTGATCCTGAAAGCGAAACTGAAATTGCTACTTTACTAGAGTTGGCCTTAAATGATGGACAAATGCGGGAGCAAGCACAACAGTATAATACCCATTATTTACAAAAGCTGTATGATAGGGGAAGACTTCAAACGAAAATAGTAAGTTTGTATTCACAAATGTTTAAGTAATGGAATTTTCTTATTTGATAGTTACGCATGATCGGGTTACCGATTTGACAAAAACGTTAGAAATAATTCGACAAAACATAGATTTATTAAATGAAGAGGTACTGGTTTATATTGATGCTTGTGAGGCAACCGAATATCTTCGTGTTCACTATCCTTGGGTACGATGGTTTTCGGGCAAGACCCGTATTTCGGCATCACCAGCGAGAGCTTTTTTGTATCCGAAAGCAATGGGTACTTATTTGATAGGATTGGATGATGATGCACATATAATTACTTCTAATTACAAGGAACTATTACGGGAGCTATTTGCTGATCAAAAAGTTGGGGTGTTGGCTTTTAAAGAAGTTAGAGGGCTCTTTAAAAATGATGCAGAAGCTCTTGAAAAAGTTAGTGATTTCGAAAAAAATCATGAAACCAATGATTTTATTGGTTGTGGTTTTGCCATAAAAAAAACGGTATATGATGCCACACGAGGATTCCCAACTTGGATAGATATTTATGGAGAGGAGCCCTGTATGTCGTTTGAAGTTATGGAATTGGGTTATGAATTATGGTTTACCAATACTATAGCTGTAAATCATAGAATAGACATTGAACAACGGAAATTACAGGGTAAAAATTATTTTCGATTTGAAAAACAATTGGAAAACTCTTTTTTTATTTTTTTAAATTACTATCCAAAGCCATTTTGGCCAATACTAAAGTTATTACACCATAATTTTAAAAAATATGCGTTGCATGATTTTGTTTATTTTAAAACGTATTTTAGAACTTTAAAGAATATTATCTTCTCTTATTCTTCCAAAAAGAAATACAGACAACCTATCTCCAAAGCGACTTTACAAAAAAATAGAGCATTACAATCGTTAGTTTATTAAGTTATGTTATTCAATTCCTTTACTTTTGCTTGTTTTTTTCCGTTGGTTTTTATTTTGTATTGGTTGTTATATAAAAAGGACTTGAAATGGCAAAATGGTTTGCTAATAGTAGCAAGCTATTTTTTTTATGCCTCATGGAATTGGAAATTTTTATTTTTATTAATTTTTTCCACTGGATTGGATTATACAGCCGGAATACAAATAGAAAAAAGTAGTTCTGAAAAAAGTAGAAATTTTTGGTTTTGGTTGAGTATTTTAATCAATTTAGGTTTTTTAGGGGTATTTAAATATTATAATTTCTTTGCCGATTCGCTAATACAGCTCTTCCAATCTTTTGGTGTTACGATACATCTTTCTACTTTGCAGGTGTTGCTTCCTGTTGGCATTTCCTTTTATACATTCCATGGTTTGTCGTATGTGATTGACATATATAAGCGAAGAATTTCTGCTGAACATGATTTTGTAGTATATAGTTTATTTGTTTCGTATTTTCCTTTATTAGTTGCCGGACCTATTGAACGTGCTACCCACTTACTACCTCAGTTAAAAAAGAAAAGAGTTTTTAGTTATGCACAAGGGGTTTCGGGCTTACGTCAGATTTTGTGGGGTTTGTTTAAAAAAATTGTCATCGCCGATACTTGCGCACGTTATGCAAATCCGATTTTTAATCAAGCTGATGACTATTCAGGAAGTACTTTGTTTATAGGGGCTTTATTTTTTACATTTCAAATTTATGGTGATTTTTCGGGGTATTCCGATATTGCTTTGGGAACGTCTAGATTGTTAGGTATTGAATTACTTAAAAATTTTTCCTTCCCTTATTTTTCAAGAGATATAGCCGAGTTTTGGCGTCGTTGGCATATTTCGCTGTCTTCATGGTTTAAAGATTATTTATACATCCCTTTAGGCGGTAGTAAAGGCGGGAAGTGGATGCAAGTTCGGAATACGTTTATCATTTTTTTGGTAAGTGGTTTTTGGCATGGTGCCAATTGGACATTTGTTTTTTGGGGATTTTTAAACGCAGTATATTTTCTCCCTTTATTACTTACCAATAAAAACAGATCGAATTTGGAAATTGTGGCTAATAATTCTGTATTTCCTACTTTAAGTGAATTTATAGCAATGGCGGTAACTTTTATATTAACTGTTTTTGCTTGGATATTTTTTAGAGCAGAATCTTTGCCAGTTGCTTTTCAGTTAATACAAGGTATTTTTTCTAGTAGTTTTTTTCAACTTCCATTAATTCGTCCTACATATCTCATAGTTTTAATTCTTTTTTTTGTAAGTATTGAATGGTTTGGCAGAAGAGGTAATTTTGCATTAGAGCATTTTTTAGGAAATCGTTCTAGAATTTTGCGATGGAGTTTCTATTTATTCCTTTTAGTATTATTGTTTCTGTTTCAAAGTGAGCCAGAGATTTTTATTTATTTTCAATTTTAATGAAAAAATTAATCACACATATACTCCTATTCTGTTCGTGTTTTTTGATTTTGGATGCCTGTTATTATTTTGTGCTTCAAAAAATTCCAGCTAAACAGCCCGATCGTCGTTTAGAACAATTAATCAAAGGCGAAATTCAAGCCGATGTATTGATCTTAGGATCTTCAAGAGCAGCTCATAATATTTTGGCAGAGGATTTATCGAATTTGACGAAACAGAAAGCTTTTAATTTAGGTTTTAGAGGTACAAGTGTTGATTTTCATCTTCAACTTTTGCAATGGTATTTAGCGCATAACGCTGTTCCTAAAACAATAATTTATACAGCAGATGTTCCTTTTATGTTTGATCGTGATGTTTTGAAATATAGAACCGATTTGTTACTTCCTTTCGTTTGTTATCAAGAATATTGCAATGTTTTAATAGAGAAAGGAGCATTGTCAAAATTGGCTCTCGTATTAAATTTTGCTAAAAGTAATTTTAACACGGTTTTTGTCACTCCTAAAGTAACTATTGAAAATTATACAACAAAGCTAGGATCAAATCCAATTCCAGTAGAACTGTATAAAGGCAATGGGGAACATTTTATAGCAGATAAAAATATAGTAATGGATAATAAGATGATTAAAGCATTTAAACAGTTGCAAGATTTATGTGTTCAAATGCATATTGAATTGCTAGTCGTAATTCCTCCAAATAATAAACCATTAAATTCTAATTTTATTAAAATATTAAAAAAACAGTGTTTTGAATCAACATTATTGTATACTTATTCATCAAATTTCAAAACCTCTAAAAATCATTATTTTTACGATGTTTCGCATTTAAATGTGTTAGGAGCAAAAAAATTCACAAATGAAATTGGTAATTTCATACTTTTAAAACAAAAAAAATCATGAAAAAAATAGCCATTTTGCCTTTACGTAAAGGCTCCAAAAGTATTCCGGGCAAAAACAAAAAGAAAATGGTAGGGCGTCCCTTGTTTTCGTGGGTACTCACTGAGGCTGTTTTTTCGGATTTGGATGCGGTGTATGTGTTTACAGACGATGAGGACATTTTGGCTTTTATTGCCAAAGAATACTATTGGACCTCTAAAGTAAAAGGGTTATTGCGAAGTGATCAAAACGCGACTGATACCGCTTCAACAGAAAATGCCATGAAAGAGTTTGCTGAATATATTAACTACGATTTCGATATTTTATGTTTGTTGCAAGCGACCTCACCCTTAACCACAGCAAAGGACATTAATGCTACTTTAAACCAAATTGAAATGGAGGGAAAAACAGCCGCATTAACGGTGGTCAATACCCATCGTTTTACATGGAATACAGATGGAACCCCTCAAAATTATGATGTGTTTCAAAGGCCTCGACGTCAAGATTTCGAAGGATTATTGATTGAAAATGGGGCCGTGTATGCCACCACAAAAAAAGCCTTTGAAGCAACCCATAATCGGGTTAGCGGAAACATTGGGTTGGTAAAAATGGTGGAAGAATCGTTAGTAGAAATCGATACCCCAGCCGATTGGAACATTGCTGAAGCTTTATTGATAAGTCGTTTGAAAAAGAGTAAAGGACACCAAAGAATTGAATATTTAGTGTTAGATGTAGATGGAGTTTTTACCAACGGGAACGTTTGGTACGGCGAAAAAGGCGAATTGGCCAAAACCTTCGATATGCGCGATGGAATGGGGTTAGAAATCATTCGTCAAAACCAAGTGGAGGTGATTGTAATGACTTCCGAGAATTCAGACTTAGTAGCGCAACGGATGAAAAAACTACAAATCAAAGAGACCTATTTAGGGGTAAAAGATAAATATTCTTTTTTAAAGCAATTGATGTTAGCTAAAAAGAGTAGTTTTGCCGCGGTGGCCTATATTGGGGATGATGTCAATGATTTAGCAAACATCTGTAGTGTAGGATGGTCTTTCGCCCCAGCGAATGCTACAGCAATGGTGAAACAACACGCCGATTATGTACTAACCCATGAGGCCGCTTCAGGAGCCATAAGAGAAGCATGTGAAAAAATTATAACCTACAATGAACGTTATTAAAAATTACAACAAGCCTTTTGTGATTGCCGAAATTGGTTGCAATCACAAAGGAGATATGGCTATAGCCAAAGAAATGATTCGCATGGCCAAAATTTATGCTAATGCGGATTCAGTAAAATTTCAAAAACGGAACAATAAGGAATTGCTGACCGAATCCCAATACAAAGCAGCGCATCCCAACCCAAGTAATGCATACGGTGACACCTATGGGGCACATCGCGAATTTTTAGAATTTGATGTAGAGCAACACGCGGAATTAAAAGCCTATTGTCAGGAAATTGGTATTGTATATGCTTCTTCGGTTTGGGACACTACTTCAGCCAAAGAAATTGCTTCGTTGAACCCTGAGTATATTAAAATACCCTCAGCCTGTAATAACAATTACGAAATGTTAACGTGGTTGTGTGATAATTATAAAGGGGAAATTCATATTTCTACTGGAATGACTACCAAAAATGAGACGGAGAATTTGGTGAATTTCTTTATCACAAAAGGAAGAAACCAAGATTTGGTAGTTTACAATTGTACCTCAGGCTATCCAGTGCCATTTGAAGATGTTTGTTTATTAGACATTACCTTATTAATCCAAAAATACGGAGATAAAGTAAAGCATATTGGTTTTTCAGGCCATCATTTAGGGATAGCAGTCGATATGGCAGCCTATACTCTGGGGGCTTCTATTATCGAACGACATTATACATTGGACAGGACTTGGAAAGGGACAGATCATGCGGCTTCACTAGAGCCTGAAGGCTTACGCAAATTATGTCGCGATCTAAAAGCAGTACACAAAGCTTTATCATACAAAAATCAAGATATTCTGCCCATCGAACAAGTACAGCGTGACAAACTAAAATACCAAAAAGGATAGGATGTTTAAAAACAGGCTTCGATTATTTTGGTGGAATGAGAAAATCATCCAAGGCAAATCCAAAGAAAATTATGGGGATGCTTTGGGGAAGTATTTGGTAGAAAAAATTTCAGGTAAAAAAGTTGTTTTTGCATGGCCTAAAAAATTTTCATTTTTCGATTTTATTGCCCCTATTCATGTAACCATTGGCAGCATTTTGACCAATGTTAATCACAAATGCATCGTTTGGGGGAGTGGGATTATTACTAAAACGACCCCGATAAAAAAGGCTACTTTCTTGGCAGTAAGAGGTCCTCAAACCCGTAAGTACTTATTGGCTTTAGGTTTCGACGTGCCCGAAGTATACGGTGATCCCGCCTTATTGTTGCCTAGATATTATAATCCCAAAATAGAGAAAAAATTCAAATATGGTATTGTACCCCATTATAACGATTACAAAGTGGTGGTGCAATGGTTTAAAAACAGCTCCGATATCCAATTAATCGATATCATGACCAACGATATCGAATCCAAAACCATTGAATTTTTGCAGTGCGAACGGATTATTTCTTCCTCATTACATGGGATTATTGTTGCACATTCTTATGGTATTCCCGCCGTATGGCAAAAATTTTCAGATCAAGTTTTTGGCGACGATATCAAATTCCAGGATTATATGGAATCCGTTCAAATTCCTTTTTATCAAACTAATATAAAAACAGAAGCCTATACAGATGAGGAAATGCATAATTTGTTTACTCAATTTGTTGCCTTACCCAATCCACAAATTATAGAGGATTTGAGAAATGGATTAATGGAGGTTTGCCCTTTTCAGAAAAGTGAGTGGTAGTACTGAAATACAAATAGGGTGTTTTAGTTGCTGGAAATTAGAATAGTATCTAGATTTCATTCCAAAACTGTGCAAATTGAAAATGTCATTTTCAATTTGCACAGTTTTGCCAAAAAGGCCACCTAAAGTCATATAGACATTGGGATTGTGTTTTTTATTTTTTTATTGTTTTTCAAAATTTTTTAGTTAAAAAAAAGACTGAATGAATGTATTCGACCTATTCATAGTTAAATTTTATGTAAATTGAAAGTTTCTTACAAAAAGTAGGCTCCATACAAAAGGAAAACATTGTCCCAATCTTGTGATACAATAAATAAAGTTCGATATCGAATACTCGATTTTTTGTTTGAAAGACTATATTTGCGTTTCTTTAACAGCATTGGTATATGACAAAAAAGGCATTTATTTTTTTACCGGATGGTGTAGGCTTACGTAATTTTGCTTTAACTAAATTCAATGCAATTGGTACAGCCTTAGGGTTTGAAATTGTGTATTGGAACAACACCCCTTTTAAAATAAAAGAGGAATTAGGCTTTGAAGAAGTGCTAATTGAAAACAAAAAATTACATCCTTTAACAACGGTCTATACCCGTGCTCGCAAAAGAGCTGAATTAAATGTTTTTGATAAAAAATTTAACGAAACGGTATACAATACTTATAATTTTCCACAATCTTATAAGGGATTAAAAAATTTAATTAAAAGTATAAATGTCGATTTTTTAGTAGCTACAAATTCTACTGAAAAAGGTTTGGAAAGCATTCGAACCAAAATAAAAAAAATAGAGCGAAGTACTTCCAAATATGAGTATTGTAAAAAACAATTATTAGAACACCAACCAGATATTGTTTTTTGTACCAATCCACGACCCACACAAGCGATTGCACCCATTTTAGCAGCACAAGATCTAGGTATCCCAACAGCCACCTTTATTTTTTCTTGGGATAATTTGCCTAAAGCGACAACACTTATTGAACCTGATTTCTATTTGGTGTGGAGCAATTATATGAAAAATGAATTACTTCAATATTGTCCGTATGTAAAGCCTGAGCAAGTTTTTGTGACTGGTACACCGCAATTTGAAAGCCATTTTGATAGGAGTTTATTGCAGTCTAAAGCAGCATTTTATAAGTCACATCAGTTAGATTTAGCAAAAAAATACATTTGTTTTTCGGGTGATGATATCGTTACTTCTCCTTTAGATCAATATTATTTAGAAGATTTAGCAATGGCTGTTCGAGATTTAAATAATCAAGGTTACAACTTGGGTATTATTTACAGAAAATGCCCAGTCGATTTTACCGATAGATATGATGCAATTTTAAAGCAATATCAAGATGTGGTGGTGTCTATTGATCCATTATGGCGCCCTGTTGGAACCGCTTGGAACGAAATTATGCCAACCAAAGAAGATTTTGCTTTGCAAGCCAATATTTGCGAACATACAGAGTTTGTTGGAAATATTGCATCATCTATGGTGTTTGATTTTGTAGCCCATAACAAACCGTGTTTGTTTTTTAACTATGAGCAACCTCAGTTAAAAAAAGGAATTCGTGATATTGGACAAAATTATAAATACATTCATTTTCGGTCCATGCCTTCAAAGGAAGCTGCTTTATTTGTTGAGGATAAAAAAGAATTATTTCCTGTTATTAAAGGAATTATAGATGGAAAATTATCTAATGTGCCACAAGGAAAAAAATGGTTTGAAGTTGTAGTGGGGTCATCTCCTACAACAGCTTCTCAACGCATTTGGAAAGCCATAAAAACTATCATTTCTAAAGAATAATGCGTTTCTTTGCAAAGCAAAAATCAATTCAAATCAAGACTACTACATTATCTGTAATTTACCCAATGAATTAGTGGAAATTAGTGTAATTAGTGTTAGTTTTTTTACTTTAAAATATGTTTTTCAATTCCTTGGCTTTTGCCATTTTTCTGCCCTTGGTGTTTTTTTTATACTGGTTTGTTTTCAATAAAACCAAAAATACACAAAACGCTTTACTGATATTGGCCAGTTATTACTTTTATTCCTGCTGGGATTGGCGTTTTTTATTCCTATTGGTGTTTTCTACTTTTTTGGATTATTATACCGGTATCCGAATTGAAAAAAGTACCCATGACAAAGGACGAAAGTTTTGGTTTTGGCTCAGTATTATTGTTAACTTAGGATTTTTAGGGGTTTTTAAATACTTCAATTTTTTTGCTGTTTCCTTTGCTCAATTGTTCACTTCCTTTGGATTCCAAGTGAGCCCTTTTGTGTTAGACGTGATTCTTCCTGTTGGCATTTCTTTTTATACGTTTCATGGCTTATCCTATGTGATTGATATTTATTATAAACGCATAAAAGCCGAATACAATTTTGTGGATTACTCTTTGTTTGTGAGTTATTTTCCCTTGTTGGTGGCAGGACCTATTGAAAGAGCCACCCATTTGTTGCCACAGGTCAAAGTACAACGAAGCTTCGATTTGGAAAAGGCAAAAGAAGGACTGGCCCAATTTGTTTGGGGATTGGTCAAAAAAGTAGTCATTGCAGATACTTGTGCTACTTATGCGAATGCCGTTTTTGATAATTATCCCTCGATGAATGCATTGTCTTTGGTTTTGGGCGCTATTTATTTTGCCTTTCAAATTTATGGCGATTTTTCAGGCTATTCGGATATGGCCTTAGGGATGTCAAAGCTCTTTGGTATTGATTTATTGAAAAACTTCAATTATCCCTATTTCTCGAGAGACATTGCCGAATTCTGGAGGCGCTGGCACATTTCATTGTCCTCTTGGTTCAGGGATTATTTATATATTCCGCTTGGAGGCAGTCAAGGTGGAATGTGGTTCAAAATTCGCAATACCTTCATTATTTTCTTGGTGAGTGGTTTTTGGCACGGCGCTAATTGGACGTATGTAGTTTGGGGATTGTTAAATGCCATTTATTTTCTGCCTTTATTGGTGTTACAAAAAAACAGAAACAATACTGGTCCTGTAGTAGTTAACTTTGATTGGAAGGGATTACAAACTATTAGCAACATCTTGATTACTTTTCTTTTAAGTACTATTGCTTGGGTCTTTTTTAGAGCAAAATCCATAACTGATGCGGTTTTGTATTTAAGGCAAATGCTTAGTAACGGGGATTTTAGTTCGCAATATTTGACTAACGAACGCTATAACTACGAAATACTCCTTTTAATTGGTGCTTTTGTAGTGGTAGAATGGAACAACAGAAACAGAGTAGAGCCTTTATCAGGACGCTTTAGTCTTCTTAAATTTGGTGTAGCTGTTGCGGCTATTATGGCTTTAGGGACTTTTTCAGATTATAAGGAGTTTATTTATTTTCAGTTTTAAGGGCCTCGACTGCGCTCGACCTGACAGTTTGAGTCGAGAGGTTTAGATGTCACATCGAGCGCAGTCGAGATTGTTGTTATAAAGGAAAATTGCTGTTTAAAAGGGTCTCGACTGCGCTCGACCTGACAAGGTGAGTTGAGATATATAGTTGTCAAATCGAGCGCATTCGAGATTGTTTGGAAACGGACTTTTGATTGCTAAAACAAAAAATAGTGTTTGAGCAATTGTCAAATCGAGCGCAGTCGAGATTGTTTGGAAAGGGATATTTCTTTGCTAAAACAAAAAATAGTGTTAGGGCAATTGTCAAATCGAGCGCAGTCGAGATTGTTTGGAAAGGGATATTTCTTTACTAAAACAAAAAATAGTGTTAGGGCAATTGTCAAATCGAGTGCAATCGAGATTGTTTGTTTGTAAATAAAATTTCTTGTTATGAGAGGGTCTCGACTGCACTCGACCTGACAGTTGAGGTTATTTTTTAGAGATAAATTATGAAATTCTACTATGTTTATATTTTGTGTTGTAAAGATGATTCACTTTATGTTGGGATCACTTCTGATATCGATAGGAGGTTAATGGAACATAATGCTGGTAAATATCCAGGAGCTTACATACATTCTAGAAGACCAGTAAAATTGGTTTTTTATCAAGAATTTATGGATCCTAATCAGGCAATTGAGTTTGAGAAAAAAATTAAGAAGTGGAGTAGATTAAAAAAGCAAGCTTTGATTGATGGCAATTTTGATAGGTTGCAAAATTTATCAGAATGTAGAAATGCTACTCATTATAAATATGATCCTAATAAGGATGAAGAGTTTGGGTAATGGGTCTCGACTGCGCTCGACCTGACAGCGTGAGTTGAGAGGTTTAGATGTCAAATCGAGCGCAGTCGAGATTGTTTGGAAAGGGATATTTCTTTACTAAAACAAAAAATAGTGTTAGGGCAATTGTCAAATCGAGCGCAGTCGAGATTGTTTGGAAAGGGATATTTCTTTGCTAAAACAAAAATAGTGTTTGAGCAATTGTCAAATCGAGCGCAGTCGAGATTGTTTGGAAAGGTATATTTCTTTGCTAAAACAAAAAATAGTGTTTGAGCAATTGTCAAATCGAGCGCAGTCGAGATTGTTTGTTTGTAAATTAAATTTCTTGTTATGAAAGGGTCTCGACTGCACTCGGCCTGACAGAGAGCATCAAAATATATTAGGAATAAAATATAAGTACAAAAAAAAAAATGAAACATTTTTTGCGATATACATTAAAAATACTACTACTCACAGTACTTATCGCTGTAGTATTGGATTTTGGCTACACTAAAGTTTTTTTGCAATCCTCGAATAGAGGGAAAATTGAAAAAGTCTTCAATTCCAAAGACGAAAAGTATGATGTGGTCATTTTAGGGTCATCAAGGGCGAACAATCATTTTGTGGCCCAAATGTTCGAAGACAAAGGGTTGAAAACGTTTAATTATGGGATGAGTGGCGGGCATTTGTTTGAAGCTTCGTTATTATTGAAATTGATGATAGAGCGCAACTACCAAATTAAAAACGTCATTTTAGAAGCCGATTTGAATTTGTCCAACGACCATCAAGCGGAAGGGATATCAGCGAAGTTCTTGCCATTCCTCCACGAATCCGAAACCATAAGAAACCATTTTGAAAAGGAAAGTGACTTTACAGAGCTCTATTATATTCCATTTTACCGTTATGTAAAGTACGATGCCAAAATTGGAGTGCGGGAGGTTTTCTTTACTTCGATTGGGAAAAAAACATCTCATCTAGACAACAAAGGCTACTATCCTCTAGGGAAAAAACCGAATGCCAACATGAAAAATAATATTGCGAATTTGAATCCTTTACCCAAGAATCCCTATTATTATGAAATTAAGGAACTTTGTGAACAAAAAGGCATTACATTTATTGCAGTCATGACTCCAATGTGTGAAAACACAAAAGGAATGGATTATTTTGACAAAGTGAAAAAATTGTATCCAGAAATTCATAATTATGAAGAGGTAATAAAAGAAGATCGTTACTTTTCGTCTTGTGGACATCTAAATGATGCTGGTGCGAGATTGTTTACCGCTAGAATTTTAAAGGATTTTTTTAATTAATTGAGTTAACCCTTTCAGCGTTCAAAACTCTGAAAAGGTTAAAAACAAAAAAATAGCAGATCATGCACATCGCTTTCTTAACCCCTGAATATCCGCATCCTCGTGTGTTGCATGCAGCAGGAATTGGTACTAGTATCAAAAACTTGGTGGAGGCTTTAGTTACAAAAGGAGTACAAGTTTCTGTTTTTGTTTACGGGCAAAGTGAAGGGGCTGTTTTTGAGGATAAAGGAGTTACCATTCATTTATTAAAAAATAGAAAGTATAAAGTTTTTGGTTGGTATTGGCATCGAAAGTTTATTCAAAACTACCTCAACTCACATATAGTTTCAGAAAAAATTGATTTGGTCGAGGCACCCGATTGGACGGGCATCACTGCTTTTATGCATCTGAAAGCACCTTTGGTCATGCGTTTTCATGGCAGTGACACCTATTTTTGTCATTTGGAGAAAAGAAAACAAAAAGTTAAAAATAGAGTGTTTGAAACATTAGCGGTTTGGCAAGCTAAAGGATATATCGCTCCAACAAGATTTGCAGGCGAAGTTTCTGCGACCTTATTTGGCTTAGATAAAAGACAAATAAAAACGATACATTATGGTTTGGATTTGACACAATTTGACTCTATTTTTCCAAGACGTTTTGAAAAAGGATTGCTTTTATACATAGGGACGATTATTCGAAAAAAAGGGGTGTTAGAGCTACCTGGAATTTTTAATAAAGTGAGAGCAGTAATTCCAGAAGCTCGTTTGGTACTTATTGGAAGTGATGCTGCCGATATTCAAACGCAATCTTCATCCACTTGGGAGTTACTGCAAAAAGAATTTACAGAGGATGATTTAAAGCAAGTGTCGTATTTAGGAAAGATGCCTTATGCTAAGGTACAAGAGTATATTCGAAAAGCCAATGTATGTGCATTTCCTACCTTTGCTGAAACGCTCGGAATGGTAACGATTGAAGCTATGGCCCTACATAAAGCAGTAGTGAATAGTAATATTGGTTGGTCACAAGAATTGATTATAGATGGTGAAAGTGGTTTTTTAATTCACCCTACAAGCCATGCAGAGTTTGCTAAAAGTATAGTAACACTATTAAACGATCAGGGTCTTTGTGAAAAAATGGGTAATGCAGCGAGACAAAGAGTGGAAACTGTTTTTGATATCCAGCAAATTGCACAAGAGAATATTGAGTTTTATAAATCTATAATTAGTAAATAGTGATTGTTATCTATCACAATAATAGGCAAGTTACTCGGGTTGTATCGGATAATCTAGAAGTAATTGATTTTGATGGTTCAAAGTCAATAGCTTCGGTGCTGATGCAAATAGCCCTGCGATTTCCTGATAAAAAAGTAGCTTGGTGCTATGAAAATTTTGAGAAGTTCGTGAACTGGAACGTATTTTCAAAGGTTATGCATCATGATAAAATTATGGTATCCTATACCCCTTCTCCTTCCCTTTATTTAGGAAATAAAATAGGGTATGTAGAAGAGTCTCCTTTTATAAATGTGAATAAAAAGGTGTGCTATCCCACTTGGCAAATGAGTAGTGCAGTCGGAGTGATTCACGCCTCTGTGGTACTACGATTTAAAGGAAAAATTAAGGAGAGCCGTAATTTTGATTATTTTTTAAATAGTATGGCGAAATTGGGTATGCCATTGGGGTTGTTCTGTTATTCGGAGCCTAAATTATTTAAGACTTTTCCCGAATACTATCAACCCAAAGCAACTATTTACACCCTTTTTCAATTCGTATACCAACATTATAAAACGAGATGGTTGTTTTTATTGTTGTTCAATTTGATGGTATACGAAAAACGATTGCCGATTTTTGCTTTTTTGAAGGCACTGTTGTATAAAAAGAGAAATAATAGGGCAATTTCTTTGGACAGTATTGTTGTCCAATCTAGTAAAGAAGTGGTGCATGAAGCTACAATTGATGTAATTATTCCGACTATAGGAAGAAAGAACTACTTGTATGATGTACTAAAGGATTTATCACAACAGACACATTTGCCCAAGCACGTAATCATTGTAGAGCAAAATCCGGTCGAAGGAAGTAACTCTGAATTGGATTATTTAAATAATGAAAACTGGCCCTTCAAAATCAAACATACTTTTACGCATCAAGCGGGAGCTTGTAATGCGAGAAATTTGGCTTTGGCAAAGGTGGAAAGCGAGTGGGTGTTTTTAAATGATGATGACAATAGGTTTGAAAAAGACTTGATAAAAAAAATTATAGAGAATATCAAAAAGTATGGTGAAAAATGTATCACAACATCTTACATACAGCCCCACGAAAAATTACAGCATTTTAGTATTCATCAAACAGGGATCTTTGGTTCTGGATGCAGTTTTGTGAAATCAGAAGTATTACATCAAGTTTCATTTGATAATGCTTTAGAGTTTGGATATGGAGAAGACACTGACTTTGGATTACAAATTAGGAATACGGGGGCAGATGTCATTTATTTCCCAAATCCAAGCATTACTCATCTGAAGGCCCCTATGGGAGGGTTTAGATCCAAGCCTGTGCTACAGTGGCATAAGGAAGTTATACAACCGAAACCTTCACCAACAATTATGTATGTTAAGCAAAAATGCGATACCAAAGAGCAGATTTTAGGCTATAAAACGGTTTTGTTTCTAAAATTTTATAGCCATCAAAATATAAAGAACCCTTTTCGGTATTATACACTTTTCCAATCACAATGGAAAATAAGTGTGTATTGGGCTAAACTTTTAAAACAGCAAAATGAAATTTAGTTTAATCATCTGCACCTATCTGCGTCCCAAACCTTTGTTGCAATTGTTGCAATCGGTTCAGCAACAAACCTTGTATCCCGATGAAATTCTCATAATTGATGGGTCTACTAATGAGGCCACTCAAGTTGTTTTAGAGCAAAATCATTTTCAAAATGTACATTATTTTTTAGTACCCAAAGAACATAGAGGATTGACCAAGCAACGCAATTTTGGTATCGCTAGAGTTGGAACAGCAATAGAAATAGTTTGCTTTTTAGATGATGATACGGTTTTAGAAATGGATTATTTTGAGCAATTGGTTAAAACGTTTCAATCAGATGCAACGATATCAGGTGTTGGAGGAGTGGCGATTAATGAGAATAAATGGAAGGCTAAAGCAAATGGAAAATATTTCAATACTAAGCGCTATTATGAGTGGGAAGGCTATGTTTATAAAGAAGGACAACGGAATGTACTGCGCAATTATTTGGGGCTTCAATCTAATGAAGACCCCGGAAAGATGCCAAATTATTCCCATGGGCGCACCTGCGGATTTCCGTTGAATGGTAAAACATATGAAGTTGATTTATTGATAGGGATGTCTATGGCTTTTAGAAGAGGAGTTTTTGATCAAATTCAATTTTCTTCCTATTTTGAGGGATATGGTTTGTACGAAGATGCTGATTTTAGCATAAGAGCTTTACAATTTGGAAAAAATGTTATCAATACAAAAGTACAATTAAACCATTTTCATCATCCTTCTGGCCGTCCCAATCAATACCATTATGGCAAAATGGTAGTACGCAATGGTTGGTATGTTTGGCGGGTAAAAAATCCCAAACCTCTCTGTAAAGATCGATTGAAATGGCATGCGATTACTTTGTTGTTGACTTTCATTCGATTTAGTAATACCTTTACTTCCAACCAACGCAAAGCAGCTTTTACCGAGGCTTGTGGAAGAACTGTAGGGTGGTGGAGTTTGCTATTTAATAAACCAAAAGAGAAGTAATGAAAACAATTGAATCAACAGTAGCAATAAATAAAAAGCAGGCTGAATTTTACAATACCAAAAAGAAAAATTGGATCACTCAAATTTGGTCTAAATTTAGAAATGGTACTTTGAATAGCATCAAAAAAGCAGTTGGGATACAAGATCAGGCTTATCTAAAACACAAAGAATGGTTTGGTGATTTGAGTTCGAAAAGAGTTTTAGATTTAGGATGTTTTTCTGGGAATTATTGGTCAATGTACTTGGCTGAACATTCAAAATTATACATTGGAGTTGATTTGAGTGATGTGGCTATTGAGAATTTGCGTCAACGGTTAATCAATTTTCCTAATGCTAGTGCTTTAGCTATCGATTTTTTGTCATCAGAATTTAAGGATAGGGATTTCGATTTAATTTATGCCTACGGTGTTTTGCATCACTTTGAAAATACAAAAATCATAATTGATAGGCTCAATGAAAAATTAGCTCCAAAAGGACAAATTATAAGCTATGATCCTTTACAAACAAGTTTACCCATAAAGATAATCCGATGGTTATATCGTCCTTTTCAATCTGATGCTGAATGGGAATGGCCTTTTACAAAAGAAGTGTATTATCAGTATGCAAAGGCTTTTACTGTTATTGAAAGGCATGGGCTTTTGGGTAAATCAAAATGGATGACTTTGCTTTCCATGTTGCCTTTTTCTAAAGAGTGGAAAGCAAAATTAGGACAAAAGTGGCACAAAGAGGATTGGGAAAAATCTAGCACCTCCAATTCTGTATTGTTTAGTTGTATGCACTTAACTATGCTAATGCAAAAAAGATAACTTGAAATGAAATTCGCCATCATCACTCATGTCTTACACAAAAAGCAAAACAATCAGTATTTTGCATACGCACCTTATGTAAGAGAAATGAATGTTTGGTCGCAATTTGTAACACAGCTACTAATTGTTGCAGCGGTTGAAGAACAAGAACCTACAGCTATAGACTGCGCTTATCATCATAAAGAAATCGTCTTTATTCCTGTAGATGCTATAGATGTCTTGACTTGGAAGTCAAGAATAACGACTTTTTTTAAATTACCAGGAATTACTTGGCAAATTTTCAAAGCCATGTACCAAGCCGATCACATTCATTTGCGATGCCCAGGCAATATTGGTTTGTTGGGATGTTTGGTACAAATTGTGTTTCCTTTCAAAGCCAAAACGGCGAAATATGCCGGTAACTGGGATCCAAAAGCCAAGCAGCCTTGGAGTTATCGTTTGCAAAAATGGCTCTTAAGTAATACCTTCCTGACACGAAATATGCAAGTGATGGTGTATGGGGAATGGGAGGGGAGTTCGAAAAATAGCAAACCCTTTTTTACAGCGACCTATCGGGAAACCGAAAAAGCACCGCTAAAACCACTCACTTTTGCTACGGCTATCCGCTTTGTTTTTGTTGGAACTTTATCTAAAGGAAAACGCCCGTTATATGCTATAACTTTGGTTGAGGCCTTATTGAAACAAGGGTGTGACGTTCAATTAGAATTGTATGGCGAAGGACCTGAAAGACTGGTATTGGACCAGTATATTGAGAAAAATCATTTGGGAAGTTGCATCACTTTGAAAGGCAATCAATCTCAAGAAAGCATCAAGACTGCTTATCAAAACAGTCATTTTGTGCTCTTGCCTTCTCAAAGCGAAGGTTGGCCCAAAGCCATTGCTGAGGGCATGTTTTGGGGCTGTGTTCCGCTAGCAACACCGGTTTCGTGTGTGCCTTTTATGCTGGACTATGGCAAAAGAGGGGTTGTTTTAACTACAGATTTAGAACAAGACGTTAAGCAAGTTTTGGCTATTTTGAAGGATGAGGTAGCTTTTTTGGAAAAAAGAAAGTTGGCCTCTGAGTGGTCCAGAAAATATACTTTGGATGTTTTTGAAAATGAAATAAAAAGAATAGTTTCCAGTTCTCAGTAAGTAGTCCTTAGTTTCTTATTCTAGTAAACCTAATACGTTATATGCGCATTCTCCAACTCATAGACTCCTTAGAAGCCGGTGGCGCCGAGCGAATGGCACTAAATTATGCCAATGCGCTTGGGGATGCCCTAGGGTTTTCGGCGCTAGTGGCTACACGAAAAGAAGGGGCTTTGTTAGCGCAAATCGATCCAAAAGTAACCTACCTATTTTTAAATAAAAAAAAGGTATTCGATTGTAGAGCCTTATGGCGTTTGCGTTCGTTTGTTTTGCAACAGAGCATAACCCATATCCATGCCCATAGCACTTCTTTTTTTACAGCGTTTCTATTAAAAATCTGTTGTCCCTCTCTAAAATTGATTTGGCATTATCATTATGGAGATAATAAAGCAATATCAAATAAAAGAATATTTATTTTTAAGGCTTTAATTCCATTTTTCAGCGGAGTAATTTCGGTGAATCAGAATTTAAAAAATTGGATTGAAAAGCAGTTGAAATCTAAAAATGTTATTTATTTACCCAATTTTATATGTATAACTAAAGAAGAATGTAAAACAGTTCTTAAGGGTATTGACGGTAAGAGAATACTTTTATTAGCCAATTTAAGACCAGATAAAAATCATTTTCTACTTTTAGAGGTAGCTCGTTTGCTCAAGGCTTCTCATCCGGATTGGACGTTTCATTTGGTGGGGAAAGATTTCGATGATGACTATTCACAAGCAATAAAACACAAGATAAAAGAATTCCAATTGGAAAATCAAGTATTTTTGTACGGTTCAAGAACGGATATTAATGGCATCTTGAGACAGAGTGCTATTGGGATTTTAACTTCTGTTTCAGAAGGGTTACCGGTCGCTTTGCTGGAATATGGGAGGCAACCGTTACCTGTAGTAGTGACAGCTGTTGGCGAATTGCCGAGTATCATAAATAATGGTGTCAATGGTTCGTTGGTGCCTTCTAATGATGCTGGATCTTTCTGTCAGGCTTTGATTGTTTTAATTTCGGATCCCTTAGTCAGAAATACGATGGCATTGGCTTTAGAACAAACGGTTGTAGAAGACTATGCTTCAAAAGGTGTTTTGCAAAAATATTTACAATGGTTAGCACAACTATAAAATGAAAAAGGAAGAGGTCATTTATCTTTATTTACTAGCCCTACACGCTTTATTTGGCTTTGTGTTTTTTTTATTTCCTTTTTTGAGTAAGGTGTATGGCATTGCGCTCTTGGTTTTTGGAATCTATTTTATTGTTCATTCTAAAAACAAACATAATGAAGCACTGCTTATGGCTGCTTATGCCGTCAGTGCCGAAATCATGCTTCGAATGACAGGAGGTACTTTTGTAAACGAATATGGGAAATACCTCGTCATCTTTTTTCTTTTTTTAGGGATGTTTTTTTCAGGCTTTTCAAGGAATTCTTGGATCTATTGGTTTTTTTTGTTTTTATTAGTGCCAAGTGTGGTACTTTCTACCCTAACCTTAGATATTACTACAGATGTTAAAAAAGCCATCGTTTTTAATATAACTGGCCCTCTTTGTTTGGGAATTTCGGCCATTTATTGCTTCAACAGAGCGCTTACTTTTCAACGCTTACTCGGAGTTATCACGGCTTTTTCATTGCCGTTGCTTTGTTTGGTAACCTATCTCTATTTTTACACCCCCAACATACAAGATGTAGTTACAGGGACGCAATCCAATTTTGAAACATCGGGTGGATTTGGCCCCAATCAAGTATCGACCATTTTGGGATTTGGGATCTTTATCTTTTTTGTGCAATTGATGCTCAACTCTTCTAATGGCCTACTTCAGCTAATCAATGGGGCTTTAGTGTTGGTATTTGCGTTCAGAGGCTTGGTAACCTTTTCTAGAGGGGGTGTTTATACTGGGTTAGCCATGGTGCTTTTGGTGTTGATTATTTTATATTTTCAAGCTAATTTTAAAACCAAACCTAAAATTGGAGGAATTATATTGTGCTCTTTTTTAGCCGGCCTAGCAGTTTGGAGCTATAGTTCGATAAAAACCAATGGTTTGCTAGACAAACGCTATGCCAATAAAGATGCTGCAGGTAGGGAAAAGCAAAGCCAACTTTCAGGAAGAGAAGTCTTAATAGAATCGGAATTGAAGATGTTTTATGAACATCCTTTGCTGGGTGTGGGAGTTGGAAAGAATAAAGAACTTAGAAGAAGTCAAACAGGAATAGATTTAGCCACCCACAATGAAATTACTCGAATGTTGGCCGAGCATGGTTCCCTTGGACTAATCTGTTTGTTGATTTTGATAGTCACGCCCCTTTATTTATTTACGATGGATAGGCAAAACCTTTTAGCACTCTCTTTTTTTATTTTTTGGTTGTTAACCATCAATCATGCTGCCATGCGATTATCGGCACCTGCTTTTGTGTATGCCTTGTCACTTTTAAAAATATATCGTGAAGCACCTACTCTACATAGGAAATAAGTTGGCCCACACAGGAGCAAATCCTACGGGTATAGATACTTTGGGACTGCTGTTGGAAGGTGAAGGCTACCGTTTGACTTATGCCTCAGGGTTTAAACATCCTTTGTGGCGTCTGCTACACATGATGTTCAGAACAGCATTTGTCAGAAAAGTTGATTTTGTTTTGATTGATACCTATAGCACCACCAATTTTTGGTATGCTTACTGGGTCAGTCAGCTGTGTCGACTTAGGAAGTTGAAGTATGTCCCAATTTTGCATGGAGGCAATTTACCCAAAAGATGGCAAACACACCCCAAAAGTTGTCAACGTATTTTCTATAAGGCCTATTGCAATGTTAGCCCTTCAGCCTATTTAAAAGAAATATTTGCCAAAAAAGGGTGCCCCAATCTAGTGGTAATTCCCAATCCAATTGAAATACAACAGTATAATTTTAAAGAAAGAAGTACGATACAACCCAAACTATTGTGGGTGCGCGCTTTTGCCGAAATCTATAATCCATTAATGGCCATTCGAGTGCTAGCCCAATTGGTTCAAGACTATCCAGAGGCTTCTCTTTGTATGGTTGGCCCTGATAAAGATGGAAGTCTTGAAAAAGCCAAAGCATTGGCCAAAAACTTAAAAGTAAACGTTCGTTTTACAGGGCAATTGTCAAAGAAAGAGTGGGTAAGGCTTGCGTCAGAATATGATTTTTTTCTAAACACCACCCATTTCGATAACCTTCCCGTAAGTGTCATTGAAGCGATGAGTTTAGGATTGGCCGTAATTTCCACTCGCGTGGGTGGAATCCCATTCTTGATAGAAGATAATCAAGAGGGAATCTTAGTAGGCGACAACGAGCTTGAAGCGATGGGCAAGGCCATTCAATTTTTATTAAAAAATCCATCGAAGCATCTTGAAATTACCAAAAAAGCAAGAAATAAAGCGGACTTGTTTCAATGGGAACTGCTGAAAGAAAAGTGGGCGGTTATTTTCAATTCTTCTGTTTAAGATTTTTAAAATTCAGTAACTTGCAAACCAATACAGCCCTACTATGAACAATAAAAAAATGCATTTTGAACTTTCAGAAAGAAAAGTACTATTACGTATAGTAGATCTTATCGTTGTGTTAGGTGCGTTGTATTTTTTATCGCTCTTTTTTTCATTTACTTATTTTGAATTCTCATCCACTACTTTTTATTGGCCTTTAGTTTTTTCGGCTTATTTATTGCTCTTTGGTGGTGTATTTGAAATGTATAATCTTCAAGTAGCTAGTAATCCGTTTCAGGTATTAAAAAGCATTATTTTGACTACTACGGCTACAGTTTTAGTATTTTTATTAACCCCCATTTTATCACCACAATTACCCGATAGTAGGCTGCAATTAGTGATTTTTTATACAACTGTATTTGTGGCATTGTATCTTTGGCGTATTTTCTATGTTACCTTTTTGGCTTCCAATCGGTTTGTACAAAATGTGGTTTTGATTTGTGACAAAGGTCAATTAGAGCAATTGGTTCTTGATTTAGAAGAAGCCGATCCGTATTACAAGATCATTGGTTATGTAAACTCTGATAAAGCCAATGTAGAGGTGACAAAGTACAATTTTATAAGAGAAATTCCAGCGGAGGAATTGACCCAATTCGTTTCCAAAAGTGGCGTTTCTGAGATTGTTGTGGCTTCTCAAAAAGCAGACGGAATTACTACAGAATTGTACCAGCAACTGCTGCATTTGCTTGAATCAGGAAGGAGTATTCGAGAATATGTTCATGTGTATGAAAATAAAACACAGCGCATCCCAGTACATCAAATTGCAGAAGATTTTTATCGTTTTTTCCCGTTCAGCAGAAGCAATCAAAACAAATTGTATCTCTATATAATGCGCATGTTTGAAGTGTTGATAGCCATAGTCGGTATTTTTGTAGGCTTGCTTTTAATTCCCTTTTTGCTTTTAGGGAATGCTTTATGGAATAGAGGTTCGTTATTTTATACCCAAGAGCGTATTGGAAAATATGGAGTGCCTTTTGCCATCTATAAGTTTAGAACCATGATTGAAAATGCAGAGGCTGATGGCGCTGTTTTTTCTACTGCTGACGATGTTCGGATTACGCCATTTGGAAGATTTTTAAGAAAAACTCGTATCGATGAATTCCCTCAATTTTTAAATATACTAAAAGGCGATATGGGGGTAATTGGTCCCCGACCAGAACGACCTATGTTTGTCTCCGAAATCTCGGCAGTAATGCCATTTTATGAAACCAGACACATCATTAAACCTGGATTAACCGGTTGGGCTCAAGTGAATTATAACTACGGAGAATCCATTGAAGAGAGCTTGATTAAACTACAATATGATTTGTACTATATCAAACATAGAAGTGTCTTTTTGGATGTAAGCATCATGCTAAAAACGATTTCTACTGTAATTTTTTATCGAGGACAATAAAATTCAAATCCCAAAACCTAAATTCCAAATTCAAAATTGTCATCCTAGCGCACAATGTCATTAAGTTAAGAGATTTTAGATTGAAGATTAACGATTCTTGATTTTAGATTTTTGGAGCAAGTGAGTAAAAATTATATGATTTTCAGCATCTTATACATCAGCAATCAAAAATCGTTAATCAAAAATCAGCAATCATTTAATCCTTAACTTAATGACATTGCCTGAGCGCAGTCGAAGGGCAAATCCTTAAGCCGCTTTGTAAATACGGTAAGTAACTAATGAGCTAACACCAAGTAAAGGCAAAAGGAGCCAAAATGGTGCTTTATTGATAAGCAGTAAGGTATACATCAGTAGGCATGCCCAAGTAAAGTAAATCAGCCATTGTGTAGCTTTTTTGTTTTTTTGACGGACAAAAAAGACCAATAAGAGTAATGCTGGATTGAATAAAAGTACATTGTAATTGTTGGCCAATTCGGGATGCAGCGAATACCATCCCATGAAAAGGAAAAATACTCCCAAGACACCCATTAGGGTTAAAAATGCTAACGCCACACTTCTTTTTTTCCAAAAAACGAGTAATACTAAAAGAGCACCATAAGTATAAGCATTATTCCACCACGAGCGAGCTGTGATGGGAGCCACCGTCAACAATGAAACTACCGGTTCGCTAAGGTTTTTATTTTGGTACTTGGTGACTTTAAGACTTTCCAATAAATCAAAGGGAAGAAAAAGAGTAGTAGCTTTTTCATCTACTTTGGTGCCAAAGATAATGCTGGTGCCCAACTGTTCATAAAAATGATGCTTGAAGTAAGGAAACAACACGGAGCGATAGGTCATGTCGGTAGCTTTGGTTTTGGTGATTACTTTAGTGCCTAGCACTTCATTTAGTAAATCGACTACCATAGTCGTACAGTTTTTATCGATGAATTTATAGGTATAAAACCGCTCTTCAGTCTGTAAAGTGTTATTGAGACGATTCAAAAGGCGTTGTTTTACTGGAAGGGCTAAATGTAATTTTTGTTCGTATACACTTCTCCCTTCGTATTGGTATTGACTGATGAAGTCCAAATAAGAATGAGCCACAACAAAATAGTCTAAATCACCCTTTGCAAATTTTGCTACAAAGTTGGGTGTCGAAAAGTCAAAGGCTCCGTAATTATACACTACATCCAGCCCTTGACTCGGGTCACTAATTCGAAGTGCCGTATGCCCGAAAAGCGAATACGATTCATTTCCTGTCGCACAAGTCAACACACTGACTGTGGCTTTTGGTGAAAGTGGCAAAAGTTGAGCAGAAGTACTTAAACTCCATAAGAAAAACACAAGTAGTAAAAAATTATTGAAAGCAGTAGCTGCAGAAGTCCTAGTCATAAAAACAAGCCAATTAGTTGCGGTGTAAAAATAGCGCATTCTGTTGAGTTGTTAGTATTCGCAAAGAAAATATATTTACGACCTCATCTGGGTTGGTGTTTACTTTGGTTAATCGGTTAATGGGTTAAATGGTTAATCGTTGAATTGTTTAACTGTTTTAAACCTTTGCATTTTACCACGAAGCCGCACAAAGAAGGCACGAAGCTACACAAAGTTATTTAGTAGCCTTTGTGTATTTTTAAACTTCAATGAACTTATTCGTCTGCTTTAGATCAAACACTGCAACATAAAACTTTAGTGACTTCAATGTTTCAACCTTAGCGAACTTTGCGTAAATCTTTGCGTTCCTTGCGGTTAAATTTATTGGACACAGATTACACAGATTTTCACAGATTTAAAATGTAGTAAGTGATTAAATTTTTACTTCTAAAATAAACTTCAATGAACTTATTCGTCTGCTTTAGATCAAACACTGCAACATAAAACTTTAGTGACTTCAATGTTTCAACCTTAGCGAACTTTGCGTAAATCTTTGCGTTCGTTGCGGTTAAATTCATTGGACACAGATTACACAGCTTTTCACAGATTTAAAATGTAGTAAGTGATTAAATTTTTACTTCTTAAATAAACTTCAATGAACTTTTTCGTTTGCTATAATTCATAACACTTCCTATTGAAAAAAAACTTTAATGACTTCAATGTTTCAACCTTAGCGAACTTTGCGTAAATCTTTGCGTTCGTTGCGGTTAAATTCATTGGCCACAGATTACACAGCTTTTCACAGATTTAAAATGTAGTAAGTGATTAAATTTTTACTTCTAAAATAAACTTCAATGAACTTATTCGTCTGCTATAATTCATAACACTTCCTATTGAAAAAAAACTTTAATGACTTCAATGTTTCAACCTTAGCGAACTTTGCGTAAATCTTTGCGTTCCTTGCGGTTAAATTCATTGGCCACAGATTACACAGATTTTCACAGATTTAAAATGTAGTAAGTGATTAAATTTTTACTTCTAAAATAAACTTCAATGAACTTTTTCGTCTGCTATAATTCATAACACTTCCTATTGAAAAAAAACTTTAATGACTTCAATGTTTCAACCTTAGCGAACTTTGCGTAACCCTTTGCGTTCCTTGCGGTTAAGTTCATTGGACACAGATTACACAGATTTTCACAGATTTAAAATGTAGTAAGTGATTAAATTTTTACTTCTAAAATAAACTTCAATGAACTTATTCGTCTGCTTTAGTGCAAACACTGCAACAAAAACTTTAATGACTTCAATGTTTCAACCTTAGCGAACTTTGCGTAACCCTTTGCGTTCCTTGCGGTTAACCGACAACCGACAACCGACAACCGACAACCGATAACCGTTATTACCTTCTAAACTGTCCCAAATCCACTTTTACAGAAAAAATATTCGAATATAAAGCCACACCTTGGTTGCCTATATTGGTCAAAGCATAATCGATTTGAATGCCTCGGTACTGAAATCCCAGTCCGATATTGGGTTGAAAATTGGTTGTTTCGCTGGTGTCTAATTGGGTTACTTTTTGAAAATTCCCTACACCAGCTCTTAGGAAAACCAAATCAGTATAGCCCATTTCGAATCCCAAAGCTGGGTCAATACTTACAAAGTCGGTAGCAATAATATCATTGGTTTTGGTAAAGCGCATGTTGAGGTTGGCGGCTGCCAAGAAGCTATAGTCGTAGCGTATGATGATTTTTTTGGAAACCCCAAGTTGTGCTTTGGGCGCTGTAATTTCGGTGCTTTCTGGGAGCTCTTGATTTTGGCCCGGAATAGCATCGGCTATGGCTTGGTATTTTTTTTCGTTGATATTCCAGATATTATAAGTAGTGGTAAGGTCGCGCACCATCAGTCCGAAATTCCAATTGTTGCGCTGCCATTGCAGTCCTAAATCAAATCCAAATCCCCATGAATCCGCAAAATCGCCTATAATTCTGCGAATAACTTTGGCATTAACACCATATTGTAAACCAGTTACAGGAAGTTTTCTAGCATACGAAAACGTAACACCATAATCGGCAGTTGAGAACAATTCAATACGGTTGTAGTCAATATTTCCTTGATTGTCGATGAGTTCGGTGGTATTCAAAATATCATCCACTCCAAAACGAATCAATGAGAGGCCCCAACTACTCCTATCGTCAATTACATTGGCGTAGGCCAAATAATCGTATTGGGCAATATTGGCAAAGTAATTGGCATGCATTCCTGCTATTTGCTGGTCTTTTATCTGATTTAATCCTGCGGGATTCCAATACACCGAGTTGACATCCGAAGTAAAGGAAACTGCAGTATTAGACATGGCCAAAGAGGCTGCATCCACACCAATATTCATAAACTCATTTGAATATTTTCTGACGGTTTGAGCGAATAGCTGGAGACTCAAGAGAATAAAGAAAACAGCACTAATTTTTTTCAAATGGGAAAAGGTATTTTGTTATTGCTTTTGTTTTCAAAAATAGAATTTTTTAGGGAGCTTATTCCTCACTTTCAAGAGAATTCTCTTTTCTTTAAAAATTGCTGAAGAAACTCTGATAAAAAACGCACTTCTCTTTCACTTATTATCTTACTTTTGTTGGTACAATTTTTTTAATACCGATTCCGATGGCTCTCAAAAAACACATTCCTAATTTTATTACCCTATTGAACTTATTTTGTGGTTGTATTGCCGTAACTTTTGTGGTGCAACAACAATTCGAAATGGCGTTTTATTTTGTGAGTTTGGGTATTTTTTTAGATTTCTTCGATGGTTTTTTTGCACGCTTATTCAAAGTGTCGAGTCCATTGGGTTTGCAACTCGATTCTTTGGCGGATATGGTGACCAGCGGTGTAGTTCCTGGATTGGTGATGTTTCAAATGATGTTGTCTGCTTTCGGTCTGTCAATAACTTCTAGTTTTACTCCTGCTTATGCCTTTTCATTTTTAGGCTTTATCATCACTATGGGGTCTTGCTATCGTTTGGCCAATTTTAATATCGATACCCGTCAAACCGATTCTTTTATTGGGTTGCCTACTCCTGCTAATGCTTTGTTTATCTTGAGTTTACCATTGGTTGTGCGTCATTTCGATTCGTTCATGTTATTCGAATTATTAACAAATTATGGTGTGCTTTTGGCGATTAGTATTGGAAGTGCTTACATCTTGAATGCTGAAATTCCTCTGTTTTCTTTGAAAGTCAAAAAACTGACGGTTCAAGATAATAAATTGACCTTTTTCTTTCTGGCGGTTTCACTTTTGCTGTTGGTGACCTTGCAATTTTTAGGCATTCCATTAGTCATCCTTTTTTATATTTTTCTTTCTATCCTTAACAATAAATTTTTCAAGCAATAGGGATTTCAAGATGAGGAAAGTGACCCAAAACTATCCCAGACGTCGACCGCATAAGAAAAACAACCAAGGTATAGCTACCCTCAAAAAGTATGTTGGGGCAGCACTTGGATTACTGTTTTTAGGAAGTGTCATGTATCATTATCGGACGGCTTTTGCGTATTATTTGGGCTTTAAATCGAATAAGGTCAGTACAACGGATGTTTTTTCCGAAGCTAGAAATTTGCGCGTACTCGAAAAACACGAGGGAAAAACTGTAGGGATTGATGTATCGGAATACCAAGGAAAAATAAGTTGGTCGTATGTGGATACGATTGAGAACCATTATCCTTTGCATTTTGTGTTCATCCGAGCCACGGCGGGCAATAATGTGGTAGACCGACGTTTCAAACGCAATTGGGAAGGAGCCAAAAAGAACAAAATGATTCGTGGCGCTTATCACTATTATCGTCCAAATGAGAACTCTTTAGAGCAAGCAACGTTATTTATCAAAACGGTACGATTGGAAAAGGGAGATTTGCCTCCTGTCTTGGACATTGAAAAATTACCCAAGAATCAGTCGATGGCGAACCTCAAAAAAGGCCTTAGAAGATGGTTGCAAGCCATAGAAAAGCATTATAAAGTCAAACCCATTATTTACACAGGGGAGAAATACTACGATGATTTTTTGAAAGAAGAATTCAGTGATTACCTCTTTTGGATTGCCAATTATAATTTTTATCGAGAAGAAATTCAAGACGATTGGTTGTTTTGGCAGTTTACAGAACGTGCTGCTGTTCCCGGAATTGTGGGCAACGTAGATGTCAATATTTACAATGGCGATTTGCAACAATTACAGTTCATTACAGTCGAGTAAAGGTTAACTGGTTACTTGGTTAATCGTTTAATTGGTTAACTGTTTAATCGGTTAATCGTTTAATTGTTTTTTACACTTCTATGCCCTTATTTGCCTTCTATGGTTCAAAGACTGCTGCATTAATCCAAAACTTCCATGGCTTATATGTTTAAACCTTTGCGTCCCTTGCGTAATTCTTTGCGTTCTTTGCGGTTAAGTTTCGACACGGATTTAGAAGTGTTTAATCGTTTAATCGTTTAATCGTTTAATCGTTTAATTGGTTAATCGTTTAATTGTTTTTTACACTTCTATGCCCTTATTTGCCTTCTATGATTCTTAACACTTTCCTTTTTAATGCAAACTTATGTGACTCACATGTTTAAACCCCTTGCGTCCCTTGCGTAATTCTTTGCGTTCCTTGCGGTTAAGTTTCGATACAGATTTAGAAGCGTTTAATCGTTTAATCGTTTAATCGGTTAACTGTTTAATCGTTTAATTGTTTTTTACCCTTCTATGCCCTTATTTGCCTTCTATGGTTCAAAGACTGCTGCATTAATCCAAAACTTCAATGGCTTATATGTTTAAACCTTTGCGTCCCTTGCGTAATTCTTTGCGTTCTTTGCGGTTAAGTTTCGATACAGATTTAGAAGCGTTTAATCGTTTAATCGTTTAATTAATTAATCGTTTAATTGTTTTTTACACTTCTATGCCCTTATTTGCCTTCTATGATTCTTAACACTTTCCTTTTTAATACAAACTTATCTGACTTACATGTTTAAACCCCTTGCGTCCCTTGCGTAATTCTTTGCGTTCCTTGCGGTTAACTTTCGACACGGATTTAGAAGTGTTTAATCGGTTAATTGTTTAATTGGTTAATCGTTTAATTGTTTTTTACACTTCTATGCCCTTATTTGCCTTCTATGGTTCAAAGACTGCTGCATTAATCCAAAACTTCAATGGCTTATATGTTTAATATTTTCCGCTCTTAGTGTCCTTGCGGTTAAATTTTTTCAAAAAACTATAAAAATCACTAAATCTGGGTATTGACTAATAAGTACCAGCTTTTTATTTTTATTAGAATAAATACTGTTAATTTTTTCATGTTACTATGTATGTTCTAATTTTAAATGATAAGCTTTTGAAAATAAAGAAAACCTTATTCTTCCTTTTAGTTTTTAGTTTTGGTTGTGCTTCTGTTTTTGGCCAACAAGGTAAAGTGGACCCAACTTTTAATACCTATGACGATGGCCTTTTGGGCGATGGTTTTGACAACACGGTCAGAACATTGTCCGCACAAGACGATGGTAAAGTAATCGTTGGGGGCGATTTTCTAAATTTTAATGGCGTGGCGACTCCTTATTTATGCCGATTGTTGCCCGATGGATCCAAGGATACGTCTTTTTCCTTAGGAACGGGTTTTAATAATAAAGTCTACACTTCTTTGCTGCAACCTGATGGTAAAATTTTAGTTGCAGGTTCGTTTACTCAATTTAATGGTACCGCAGTAGGGCGTTTGGTTCGTTTGAATCCGGATGGAAGTCGGGATACCTCATTTATGGCTACTCCTGGAGCTACCAATAATATCATTTATGCCATGGCATTACAATCCGATGGCAGTATTTTTTTGGTGGGTAGTTTTACGAATTTTAACGGAACCACAGCCAATCGCATTATAAAAATTTTATCTAACGGAGCTGTAGATACAAGCTTTGTTGTTGGTTCGGGCGCTTCTGGTTTAATCGAAAAAATTGCACTCCAGTCGGATGGAAAAATTATCATTGGTGGGGGTTTTGCTTCGTTCAATGGTATAATCGTGGGTAAAATTGCTCGATTGCATGCCAATGGTACTTTGGATACTAGCTTTGTAACGGGTGTAGGTTTTGATAACAACGTTAGTGCTATCGGCATTCAATCGGATGGTAAAATTATTTTGGGAGGCGCTTTTACCACCTATAATGGCAATGTTGCCAATCGAATAGTAAGGGTAAACCCGGAGGGATCTGTAGATGGCTCTTTTGCTTCTGGCACAGGATTTAACTCAGGTTCGGTGGAAACGATTAAGATGAATTCAAGTGGAGCGTTGATGCTGGGAGGGTCTTTTTCTGGAACTTATAATGGTGTAGCGGTTAACAGAGTGCAACTTTTTCATCCTGATGGAACCATCGCTACTGGATTTGATATTGGTAATGGTCCCGCTTCTGCAACGGTATATGCTTTAGAAAATTGTATGGATTCTTCTTGGTTTGTTGGCGGTTCGTTCTCGGTTTTTGATGATCAGAATCAAGGCAAGTTAGCCAAAATTGATGCTCAAGGCACTTTGGATATTGGGTATTTAACTTCGGGAGTGGGTATGAATAATAGTGTTTCGAAAGTACTCCCATTAGTAGATAAAAGTGTAATCGTCGTTGGAAATTTTACACAATTTAATGGCGAAACAGCTCCAAGAATAACTAAACTCAGTGAGTCAGGCGAAAGGGAAAGTGCGTTTAATGCCTTGGGACAAGGTGCCAATGCTACCATTCGTAATGCAGTAATGCAAGCTGATGGGAAGATAATCATTGTTGGAAATTTTACGGCATATAACGGAACAGCGGTCAATCGAATAGCGCGTCTATTGCCCAATGGAAGTTTAGATACTACATTCAATATAGGATTAGGTTGCAACGGACAGGTGTATGGACTAATGGTTCAGTCGGATGCTAAGATTGTCATCGTGGGTAATTTTTCTACTTATAATGGAATTCCTGCTGTAAAAATTGCGCGTTTGTTACCCGATGGAACTTTAGATACTGGTTTTGTTACAGGTTCAGGTGCCGAAGATGGAATAGTCGAAACAGTAGCTTTGCAGTCGGACGGGAAGATGATTTTGGGTGGGCATTTTACGGTATTCAACGGGGTTGTATCCCCAAAGCTTATTCGTTTGAATGCTGATGGGAGTGTTGATTCCAGTTTTTCGGTGGGTACTGGATTTGATGCAATTGTTTATCATGTAACCTTGCAACCCGATGGAAAAATCTTAGTGGGTGGGTCTTTTGCTGCTTTTAATGGAAATGCAAGACGAAGGATTGTTCGTTTACAAGCTGATGGTGCTATAGATGCTAGTTTTGGCATCGGGTCAGGATTTAGTAACGGAACAGTCAGAGCTATTTTAGTACAACCCAATGGAAAATTACTAATTGGAGGCACATTTTCTGGTACCTATAATGGTATAGGGGTAATACGAATGCTTCGAGTGCAAGCGGACGGAGCGGTAGATGGAAGTTTTTCAGTCAATTTGAATGGCACCTTGTCAACTATGGGAATGACTTCTGATGAGAAAGTGTTGATTGGTGGTACTTTTAATTCTGTTTCCGGAACGACCAAACATCGAATTGCTAGAGTGTTGCTGTGTGTGGATCAAACGAAACGAGTAACGGGAGCTTGGACTAATGGTGCGCCAACAGCAGGAAAGGAATTGCTTTTTGAAGAGAACTATACCATTGCCAACACAACCTACGCCTGTCATTGTGCAATTGCTTCAGGTGTTGAAGTAAAAGTGAGTGCCGGAACAACTTTAGCCTTGCAATACCAATATGAAGGAGCTGGGGTTTTGGTTATCGAAGATGGAGCCAGTTTGCATCAAATAGACGATCAAATTAGTAATTCGGGTGCCATTCAATTGAAAAGGAAGACAACTCCCATTCGGAAAATGGATTACACTTATTGGTCAAGTCCTGTGCAAAAACAGCGATTAATCGATGTATCTCCTGCGACCCTTTCGGATAAATTTTTCTCTTTTGATGGAGCCAATGGTACTTGGAAAAACGAATTGCCCACTTCGGAAATGACTATGGCTAAAGGCTATATCATCCGAGGGCCTCAACATTTTTCGACCACGCTCCCTACGGTGTTTGAAGCGGTTTTTTCAGGAATTCCGAATAATGGGGTATACGATTTTGCAGTGGGAAGTGATCAATACAATTTGATAGGAAATCCATATCCCTCGGCTATTGATGCAGATTTGTTTATGACCGATGCTAATAATGCAAGTATTCTGTATGGGGCGTTGTATTTCTGGACGCACAATACCCCAATCCAACAAAGTGGATCCAATTATATTTATGTGGCGGATGACTACGCAACTTATAACCGCACAGGAGGCACGGGAACGACAAAAGGAGCTGCTCTGTCTGGAGGGCAAGTGCCAACTGGCAAAATCGCATCAGGTCAATCTTTTTTTGTGGGAACCACCTCAGGGATTCCAACAAATAGCCGTTTTCAATTTAAAAACAGTATGCGAGTAGTCGATCAAAATACGCAATTCTTCAAACAAGCCAGTACCCAAAAAGCAACAGCTATTGAGAAAAGTCGTGTTTGGTTGAACTTGACCAATAGTGGAGGGGCTTTCAAACAGTTGTTGGTGGGTTATGTAGACGGCGCGACCAATGAATGGGATAATTGGTATGACGGACCTAGTTTTGACGGACAAGAGTTTGTGGATTTTTATAGTGTCAACCAAGGACAAAACCTCACAATTCAAGGACGAGCTTTACCATTTGAAACTACCGATGTAGTGCCTTTAGGCTACCGTAGTTCTATTGATGGGACATTCGAAATCAGTATTGATCATACAGACGGAGCCTTGGCCAATCAAGCCATTTGGTTGGAAGACAAAAAAACGAACACCCTTCATGAGTTGACCAAAGAGCAGTACATTTTTACTGCTATCAAAGGGGTAGAAAATGACCGCTTTGTTTTAAAATACACCAACAAAGATTTAGGAAATGATGAAAATGAAATGGCAGACAAAGCGGTTGTTATAAGTGTAAAAAACAAAAAAATCACAATAATTTCATCAGAAGAAATGATTACAAAGGTTCAGATCTTTGATGTTTTGGGCAGAAAAGTATACGCTACCTCAAAAATCAATGCACAAGAATGGGCTAGTGCAACCATAACTTCGAGTGAGCAGGTGTTAATCGTAAAAACTACCTTAGCCAACGGTGCGGTTACTACTAAAAAGATTGTTTACTAGCAAAAGTATAGCAACCAATAAAAAATCCCTCTCAAAGTTAAACTTGAAAGGGATTTGATTTTTTAGTTATTTAGGAGAATTAAAATCAATTTTTGTCTTTCTCAATTCAAAGTTTTGTCCTAGATACACTCTTCGAACCATTTCGTCTTCTACCAGTTCTTCGGGAGTTCCTGCTTTTAGA
Source organism: Flavobacterium sp. RSSA_27 (assembly GCF_051547125.1). Lineage (NCBI taxonomy): Bacteria > Pseudomonadati > Bacteroidota > Flavobacteriia > Flavobacteriales > Flavobacteriaceae > Flavobacterium > Flavobacterium sp. RSSA_27. The sequence goes on along the minus strand of NZ_JBPTTN010000007.1, from coordinate 49,929 downwards.
ATACCTCCTTCAAACATCAAATAGGTTTTATCGGTAATGGCTAAAGTTTCCTGTACGTTATGGTCGGTAATTAAAATACCAATATTTTTGTTTTTTAATTGTGCAACGATGCGTTGAATATCTTCTACTGCTACTGGGTCAACACCCGCAAAAGGTTCGTCCAATAAAATAAATTTTGGGTCGGTAGCTAAACAACGTGCAATTTCGGTTCTTCTTCGTTCTCCTCCAGATAGTAAATCACCTCTATTGGTACGGATATGTTCCAAACTAAATTCGGCAATTAGGTTTTCCATTTTGGCAATTTGCTCTTCTTTGGTATGATTGGTCAATTGCAAAACACTCAAAATATTATCCTCGATGCTCAATTTTCTAAATACAGAAGCTTCTTGTGCCAAATAACCCACTCCTTGTTGGGCACGTTTGTACATGGGATATTCGGTAATATCCAAATCATCCAAATAGATATGGCCTGAATTGGGTTTTACCAATCCTACAATCATATAAAATGAGGTGGTTTTACCAGCACCGTTAGGACCCAAAAGACCAACGATTTGGCCTTGGTTTACTTCTAATGAAATACCCTTTACAACACTACGGCCTTTATACGTTTTTATGAGGTTTTCTGCTCTTAATTTCATTTCGTTTGAGTTGCTGAGCGTCTTAGTTACTAAGAGGCTGAGATTTTGTATTCTTGCTAATGCGGTACATTTATTTTTTGGCGCTGAGAAACTTAGCGGCTTAGCATCTTTGCTGCTATTTTTGCTCTTCCAAAGCTTCCCAAAATTCGTAAGCTCTTCGTAAATGAGGCACCACTATGGTTCCTCCTACCAATGTAGCAATTCCCATGGCTTCCATCATTTCTTCACGGGTTACCCCTTCTTTGTAGCTGGTTTCTAAATGGTATTTGATACAGTCATCGCAACGTAATACAGCCGAAGCCACTAAACCTAATAACTCTTTGGTTTTTACATCTAAAGCACCAGCAGCGTAGGCATTGGTGTCTAAATTGAAAATACGTTTTACGATTTTATTATTGTCTGCCAATAATTTTTCGTTCATTTTAGAACGGTAATCGTTAAATTCTTTAATTAAATCAGCCATTTTCTTTTTTTTGTTTACGAACAACTAGTTTAGAGATCAAGATACTCACTTCATAAATTAATAGCATCGGTATAGCCACAATGGTTTGACTTACTACATCGGGTGGGGTCACTATTGCTGCAACAATTAAGATAATAATTACCGCATATTTCCAATATTTTCTTAAAAATTCAGGGGTAACTAGTCCTAACTTGGTCAAGAAATAGACCACTATTGGCAATTCAAAAAACAACCCTCCTGCTAAAACGGAGGTGCGCACAAGTCCGATGTAAGATTCTAAAGTGAATTGGTTTTTTACAATGGAACTCACCGTAAAGGTAGCCACAAAATTGATAGACATTGGGATGATGACAAAATAGCCAAATAACACGCCTAGAAAAAATAATACTGAGGAAACAAAGATGAAAAACCGGGCCCCTTTCTTTTCATTGTCGTACAAAGCGGGGCTGATGAATTTCCAAACTTCAAATAATATATAAGGGAAACTCAAAATAAAACCAGCCAATAAACACACCCAAACAAACATGTTTACTTGTCCTTCCATTTGCGTGTTTTGAATGATAAAGGGAAGTTCTTCAATGCAAATCGTTTCTGCAATTCCTAAGTAATGAGAAACATCGCAAAAAAAGCGGTAAGTAAAAAAACTGGGTTTGGTGGGGCCGAATAGTAATGTGTCAAACAAGAAATCGCTTACGAAAAACACGATACAAGCCATAATCAATATAGCTACAGTACTTCTCACTAATAACCAGCGTAATTCTTCAAGATGGTCCAAAAATGACATCTCGTTTAGATTCTTTTTTGCCATTATACGATGCCTTCTTTTAAAATGTCATGCAAATGCAAGATGCCTTTGTAAACACCATTGTCTATTACGATTAATTGGGTAATCGAAAAGTCTTCCATTATATTAAATGCATCGATAGCCATTGCTTCAGAATGAATTTGTTTTGGATTTAAGGTCATGATATCTTTGGCCACTACATTTGCAATGCTGTCTCTATCGTTTAACATTCGTCTGATATCACCATCGGTAATGATGCCCACTACGGTATCATGGTCAATAACCGCAGTTACTCCTAATCGCTTTTCTGAAATTTCAAAAATGGCTTTTTTGATGGAAGTGTCTGGGCTTACCTGAGGTTGTAAGGAAGGTTCTAGTAGGTCTTTTACCTTGAGTAACAGTTTCTTTCCCAAGGCCCCACCTGGATGGTATTTGGCAAAATCTTCTGCTTGAAATCCTCTTAGTTCCATTAAACAAACCGTTAGTGCATCTCCCATGACCAATTGGGCAGTGGTGCTATTAGTTGGAGCCAAGTTCATGGGGCAAGATTCGGCATCTACAGTGGTGTTTAATACATAATGTGACCCTTTGGCTAAGAAAGAAGTCATGTTGCCCGTCATGCCAATTAATGTGTTGCCAAATCGTTTTAATAATGGGACTAATACTTTAATTTCTGGACTATTACCGCTTTTAGAAATGCAGATGATGATGTCGTCATTTTGAATCATTCCAAGGTCGCCGTGTATGGCTTCTGAGGCATGCAAAAACAATGAAGGAGTGCCCGTAGAGTTTAATGAAGCGACGATTTTTTGAGCGATAATGGCACTTTTGCCTATGCCTGTAATGACAACCCGCCCTTTAGATTGGTAGATTTTTTGAACAATAGTAGTAAAGTTTTCATCCAAAAAAGTAGCCAACTTCGCGATCGATTCACTCTCAGAAAGGATGGTATTTTTGGCTAGCGCTAAGATGTTTTCGGTGCTTATCAAAACAGTAGGTTTAAATTTGTCTGTATAAAAGATTTTTGTATCTTTAGTGATGCAAATTTATACAAAATACCACATAATAAAGAATGAATTCAAACGAAATTGATATACATAAGGAATTAAAAAAGTATTTTGGCTTTAGTCAATTCAAAGGATTGCAAGAAAGAGTCATCACAAGTCTCTTAAATAAAGAGAATGTTTTTGTAATCATGCCCACAGGTGGTGGTAAATCACTTTGTTACCAATTACCAGCTTTGATTTTGGAAGGCACCGCAATTGTAGTGTCGCCTTTAATAGCTTTGATGAAAAATCAAGTAGATGCTATCAGGAGTTTATCTTCTGAGAATGGTGTAGCGCATGTGTTAAATTCTTCCTTAACCAAAACAGAAATCGCTCAAGTCAAAAAAGACATTACTTCCGGTGTAACCAAATTATTGTACGTTGCCCCTGAATCGCTAACTAAGGAAGAATATGTACAGTTTTTGCAACAAGTTCCTTTGTCTTTTGTAGCGATTGATGAAGCGCATTGTATTTCAGAATGGGGTCATGATTTTAGACCGGAATACCGAAATCTAAGACATATTATCAAGCAATTAGGCAAAGTTCCTGTGATTGGTTTGACGGCTACAGCTACTCCTAAAGTGCAAGAGGATATTCTGAAAAATCTCGACATGGCCGATGCCGTTACCTACAAAGCTTCTTTTAACCGACCCAACCTTTTCTATGAGGTGAGAACCAAAACCAAAAATATCGAATCGGATATCATTCGTTTTATTCGTCAGCACAAAGGAAAATCCGGTATTATTTATTGTTTGAGTAGAAAAAAAGTGGAATCCATTGCCGAAGTACTTCAAGTAAACGGTATCAGTGCAGTGGCTTACCATGCAGGATTAGACGCAAAAACCAGAGCCAAGCATCAAGACATGTTTTTGATGGAGGATGTAGATGTGGTAGTTGCGACTATAGCCTTTGGTATGGGAATCGATAAACCGGATGTACGCTTTGTTATTCATCATGACATTCCAAAATCCTTAGAAAGTTATTATCAAGAGACCGGACGGGCAGGAAGAGATGGAGGCGAAGGACATTGCTTGGCCTACTATTCTTATAAAGATGTAGAAAAGTTAGAAAAATTCTTGTCCGGAAAACCGGTAGCTGAACAAGAAATTGGATTTGCATTGCTTCAAGAAGTAGTAGCTTATGCCGAAACTTCTATGTCAAGACGCAAATTTTTATTGCATTATTTTGGTGAAGAATTTGATGTTGAGACTGGTGAAGGAGGAACGATGGACGATAATGTTAGAAATCCAAAAACCAAGGTTGAAGCCATGGACGAAGTGGTGAAACTGCTTAAAGTGGTTAAGGAAACCAAACATATTTACAAATCCAAAGAAATTGTATTTACCTTAATAGGTCGTGTGAATGCCATGATTAAAGCACATAAAACGGATAATCAATCCTTTTTTGGAAGCGGAAAAGAGCATGATGAAAAGTTTTGGATGGCTTTACTGCGTCAAGTATTGGTTGAGGGCTATCTAGGGAAAGATATAGAAACTTATGGAATCGTTAAAATCACTAAAAAAGGCTTGGCTTTCTTAAAAACGCCTAGCTCATTTATGATGTCAGAAGATCATGAATATAATGAATCCGAAGACGATGCGATTGAAACAGCTGCTAAATCTTCTGGTACTTCCGATGAAGTACTGATGGGAATGCTAAAAGAACTCCGCAAAAAAGAAGCCAAAAAATTAGGCCTTCCACCTTTTGTGATTTTTCAAGATCCCTCTCTTGAGGATATGGCTTTAAAATATCCAATAAGTACTGAAGAATTAGTCAATATTCATGGAGTTGGGGAAGGAAAAGCCCGTAAATACGGAAAAGAATTTGTGGCTCTAATCCAACGTTATGTAGAAGATAATGATATTGTCCGCCCCGATGATCTTGTGGTTAAATCAACAGGGGTGAATTCTGCCAACAAATTATATATTATCCAAAACATTGACCGTAAATTGGCTTTGACGGATATTGCTTCTGCTAAAGGGCTTTCGATGGGAGCTTTGATTAAAGAAATGGAGCAAATCGTATATTCTGGTACCAAATTAAACATCAATTATTGGATAGATGAAATATTAGACGAAGACCAACAAGAAGAAATTCATGATTATTTCATGGAATCCCATTCCGATAATATTGAAGAAGCTTTAAAAGAATTTGATGGCGAATATGATATTGATGAATTGCGATTGATGCGTATCAAATTTATTAGTGAAGTAGCCAATTAAAAGCAACTCACATAGTTTAAAAATCCAAATTCCAATTTGCTCTTTTGAGTTTTGGAATTTGGAATTTTTTTTTGAATGCAACTTTTAAGATTTGTCCTTCGACTGCACTCAGACTAATACTTTTGCATTTTGTATTTTGAATTTTGCATTTTGAATTTGAATTTTGTATTTTGAATTTGAATTTTGTATTTTGAATTTTGTATTTTGTATTTTGAATTTTGTATTTTGAATTTTGAATTTTGTATTTTGAATTTTGAATTTGAATTTTGAATTTGAATTTTGAATTTGAATTTTGTATTTTTTTTATTTGAATTTAGCTTTCATAAACTTCACCTCGATGCGGTTTCAAAGCGTCACGAACTGCAATCATATCTTTTTCTTCAACGACCATAAATGCCACAGCATGTAATTCTCCATAGGTTTGAAAACCGGTGATTTCCAAAGGTAATTTTTCGATCTTGAGGTATTCTTTCAAATGAATTTCATGGTGCTCGGCAGTTTTGGCAGAGGCGGGTCCTCTAAAATCCCAAATCAATTTTATTTTTCTTGACATTATAATTATTTTGGACAAAGTTACAAAAGGAGGACACTTGTCACCCTATTTTGTAGGACATAGTGCTATTTTTTCTATTTTTAACAAAAAAAACAAAACATGAGAATGGTATTCTATTTCTTTTTAATGCTAAGTGCATTTGGCAAAGCGCAAGAATTGACGGTTGAAAAAGCAAATCATTTGGCCTCTTTGCCGATAAAATGTTTGCAACAAGAATATCCTAATAAATTGCAACAATTGTTGCTTGATGCTACTGAAATTCAGTCCCCAAAGCAATTGCATCCTGCTTTCTATGGTTGTTTCGATTGGCATTCTTCGGTTCATGGCCATTGGAGTTTAGTGTATTTATTAAATAAATTCCCTGATTTGGCGAATAGAAAAGAGATTATTGAAAAACTTTCGGTAAACATATCCAAAGAGAATATACAGCAAGAAATTGCCTATTTATCTAAAAAGCACGAGAGCAGCTTTGAGAGAACTTATGGTTGGGCTTGGGTATTGAAACTGCAATTGGAGTTAGAAAGGAGCAAGGACAAGCAAATCCATTCTTTATCCCAAAACTTAAAGCCATTAACAGAATTACTCATTCAAAGGTATACCGAATTTTTGCCCAAATTGCTTTATCCAGTTCGAGTAGGAACCCATGCCAATACAGCTTTTGGACTCAATTTTGCTTGGGATTATGCAGTGCATTCTAATAATGTAAGTTTTCAAAAAAGTATCAAAGAAAACGCTATGCGATTGTATTTCAAGGACCAAAACTGCCCTTTTACTTGGGAACCTAGTGGCACCGATTTTTTATCCCCTTGTTTAGAAGAAATAGGAACCATGCAACGTGTTCTAGCTCCAAAGGAGTTCCTTTCCTGGATGAAAACTTTTGCTCCTACATTATTTAATAAAAATTTTAAATGGGATGTTGCAAAAGTGTCTGACCGGACGGATGGCCATTTGGTGCATTTAGACGGGTTGAATTTCAGTCGTGCTTGGAATTTGATGCATTTACTACACCAATATCCCAAAGAGTTCAAGCATTTGCAACCCATAGCGCAGCAACATTTACAATTTTCATTGCCTTCCGTGGTTGATGGAAATTACGAAGGAGAACATTGGTTGGCCTCTTTTGCATTATATGCTTTTGAAAGTGTTTCTAAAAACTAATTAGGAAGCAATTGTAAGGCTAGTAACCAATTTTGACACAGTAACGGCCAGGTTGAAACGCCTGGTATTTTAACTTGTTTAAGGATCAATTTTTTTGTGGTTCACTTTCAGATTTTTTTTAAAATTTATCAATCGTTTTGACCAAATTACCAAAATAAATGAAAGTTTTTTCTATGTTTTTACTTAGTAAAAAGTAACCAATTTGTCTGCCTATTTGTATTGTACATATATTCTCCAATGATTATTTTTTCTTTGCAATTATTTTTATACCATCCTTCGCTCCAAGTGCCCATATCTAAATTAACGGCGTTAACCGCACCAATATTTACAAGTGATTCTTGAAACTCGCTTATAGTTAAAGGTCTGCTACTTTCTCCAATGCAATAGAAATCTTCAAATTGGATTAAAGCCCTTCTTCTATTTTCTTTGATGCCAAATAAATTGCAAGGAACTATTTGATTGTCTTTGATAAGTAAAGTTTGTTGAAAAATACTTTTTTTGCCTGAAACTACTTGATTTAACAAGTTATCGTTAAAATCTTGTAATCTTACAATTCGAATAGTTTTATCAGAAATTATTGCTACACCATTCAGTTTAGGATTAATTAAATTGTTTTTTTTAATTCCATCAACTACACATAAACCATCAATTTGATTTTGTGTTGTGGTATATGCCCCTGGAACGCATAAAAAATTTTCTTGGTTAAATTCGGGGCGATTACTACTTAATTGCATTTTTAACCCAAAGGGTTGGTATAAATTTATTGTACAGTTGCCTCCTTCTGCATTTGAAATGATAACATTTGGAATTTCTTTTTTCAACCACTTTAATTCATCATTTAATTTGTTGGATACTTTTTCGAGGCTATCAATTTTTCTAGTATTTTCTATGCATTTTTTCTCTTTACATGCGTAAAGAGAAAGCAATAGTACTAAAATTAATAAATTGAAAATCTTTTTCATTTTAATTTAATATTTATATTGATTTTGTTAATTCATTTGGCTGTAAAAAGATTTTAAAAAATAAATTTTCAAAAGTAAAAGTTGTGTAACGTTACAGAAGTAATTGCAGTTCTTTCAACCAATTTTGACACAGTAACGGCCAGGTTGAAACGCCTGGTTTTGTTCCCAAGCCAAATCCGTGACCACCACTTTCGAAGATGTGCAATTCTGTTTTGATTTTGTGGTTGCGTAAGGCATGGTAATAACGAATGCTATTTTCTACTGGAACGACCAAATCATCTGTTGCATGAACAAGGAAGGTTGGAGCAGTATTTTTATCGACTTGCATTTCATTCGAATAGCGCTGAATGGCTTCTTCACTAGGGGAATTTCCCAATAAATTGGTTCTGGATCCTTTGTGTGTTATGGTTTGATCCATAGAAATAACCGGATACAGCAGTATCGTAAAATTGGGTTGTGCGCTCTCCGAATACTGACTTGTGTACACTTTTTGGTGGTATTGTGTACTTAAAGTTGCAGCCAAATGACCGCCTGCCGAACTGCCTAAAACACCTATTTTGTCAGGATAACAATGCCATTTTTTGCTGTTGGCTCTAATGTAGCGCAGCGCTTCTTGAGCATCTTGCAAAGGGGCAATGGACTTGTTTTCCATAATGCTATCATTGGGTAATCGGTATTTTAAAACGAAAGCGGTGATGCCTAAACTATTGAGCCATTGTGCAATTTTCACCCCTTCTTTATGGAAAGACAAATGCATGTATCCGCCACCCGGCATAATGAGCACGGCCGTTCCATTCGCTTTTTTTTCTTTTGGAGTAAAAACAGAGAGGGTAGGAGTGGTTACATGATGGTATTTGTTCAAATATCCTTCTTGGTAGGCTGTTTTTTCAAAATAATTTGGATTCGAAATGCTATTGGGAATTTTGGATTCCCATAAAGGAATTGTCTCGTCTTGCGCTTGCAACAGCGAACCCATAAGCAGTAGGTATCCTAAAAGTAACGTTTTGGCTTTGCTAGTCGTTTCCCTTTTCATTTTGAAATTATTTTAGACTATTTACAAGTATTTTACACTCGGGAGAGGACAGTTTTTTTAGTTCCTTCACCGCACGGTTTGCAATTTCTAGGGCTCCCATTTCAGACAAATGGGTATCATCTGCTTTATCTTCTACATAATAGGGGTGTTCTCCTTTTTTAAAATGCAAATGCAATTTTTTTGAAGCTTCGGGGCCATACGAAATTTCGAGTTGTTCGCTTAAATATTCCAAGTCTATTAACGGAACATTGTATTCTTTGGCTACCCAACGGGTTTCGAGCGTATAGTCTCCATGAGTACTCACTAAAACCCCATATTCGTTGAAATTTCTTCGAGCAATTGAAGTAAATAAAATAGGAATCGCTCCTTTGGCTCTAGTATCAGTTATAAACTTAACCAAATTGTACCGATAAGAAGTGTGAGGGTTGGTGTATCTTTTCGGATCGTTTATTTTGGCATCATTATGTCCGAATTGTATGAATACATAATCTCCTTTTTTCAATAATTTTTGAATAGAGTCCCATCTTTTTTCTTCCATAAAACTCTTGGTACTACGGCCGTTTACAGCATGATTCTGGAAGCTTATGGTTTCTTTTAAAAATTGAGGAAACACTTGGCCCCACCCAAATTCAGGATTAACACTCGGGTCTTTTTTAGTAGCCATGGTTGAATCACCAATACCGTAAATCGTAGCCCTTTGAGCGACAACAGGCAAGGAAAAGAGTAGCAGAATAAAAATGATTTTTTTCATCAGGAACTTATTTTACTGAAACGGCAGAAGGTACCGTTGCTTTTTCTCCAATAATTAATTCGTTTATCGTTACATTCTCAGCATCTGTATTGGAAATCGCATTTTTAGCAGCTTTGATATGAATAGTGTCTAAGGTAATGTTTTTTACTTTTTTTTCAGGAAATCCTTGAATCACTATTCCAGTTCCCGACGCAGCATTACAACTAATATTCGAAAAGTGAATATCGGAGATCTCAGAAGGGAATCCCTTGCCTTCACCATGATAGTTGGCCGTGATATAAATACCATCTTCGACTTGGTCTAATTCAATTCCCTTGAAATACACATTTTTAATGAAACCTCCTCTATCTGCATTGGTTTTAAGATAGATGCCTCTTTTTAGGTATCCCACCGTTCTGCAATTTTCGACATACACCTTTTGGATTCCTGCAGACATTTCACTTCCCATAACCACTCCATGCAAACCTTTAAAGTTACAATTTCGTATCACAATGTTTTCACTTGGAGTAGTAGCATTGTCTCTTCCTTCGACATCTCTTCCCGATTTGATGGCAATATTATCATCGCCATTATCAAAAGTTATGTTTTCTATCAATACATTTTTAGTGTATTCTATATCAATTCCGTCATTGTTGAAATTATGCGATTGGTACTGCAATCCTCTTAGTATAACATTTTGCGATTGCAATAAGTGAAGGCACCAAAAGGGAGCATTTTTGATGGTGATGTTTTCTACTAAAATTTGTTTGCAATTAAAAAACTGAATCATAGGCGGGCGCAAAAAGGAATTGTTGCCAAATTGTCGCTCCTTAACAGGTGTACGATCATGATTCATTTGGCGGGATTTCATTTTGGCAGGACCTTCTTTTGATTTAAAAGTACTCCAAATGGTGTCGCCTGCACCCTCTATAGATCCTTCGCCAGTAATGGCAATATTAGCACATTGGTAACCATAAATCATTGGGCTATAATTGTAAATGAAAGTGCCTTCCCAGCTGGTATATACTAAGGGTAAATATTGGTTTGGATCTTCACTAAATAGTAATTTAGCTCCTTTTTCTAGTTGCAAATTTACATTGCTCACAAAATGAATGGGACCGTTGATTACATAGTTTCCTTGAGGAACAATGATTTTTCCTCCCTTATTCTTTTTACATAAAGCCATTGCTTTATCAAAATAAACTTTGTTGTTAGTTCTAGAATCCCCTTTTGCACCAAGCTGGGTAATATTTATGGAATAGGTGCCAAAATGAGGCAAGGGTATAGCCTTGACTATAGTTTCCATTTCCTCTTTGGGAAACAACCTTGTTTGTCCAAAAGAAACAGCACAAAAGAATAAAAGCAATATTTTTTTCATCTGTAAATTAGCTTATTGGGATCAGTTTTTTTGATACCAATTTTTATGATTGTCGGATAATATGGTCTCTTTAGTATATTTTTGGATTTCATTTACATCTAATTGCTTCGACCAAGACACTCTTTTTTGAGGTTGAAAACCAGGCCCTGAACATTGAAATTCAGCATAAAAACAAGTTTGTTCTGCCTCTGGTTTGGACCAATTATGCCATCCAACAGGTAGAATATGATCTTCCATATGACAAGTAATAAATACCGTTTTGGCATAACTACGCCACGGACGTCCTAAGTACACTTTTTTAATATTTTTTTCGGCAGTCAACTTACAGTTAATGAAAACATAACCAAACTCGGTGTCTTTTGGGGTTGAGGCTGCAGTGATAAACGAATCTTTTTTACTGTGTAGGGTACAATTTTCAAACAAAACCGTAGCATCTCCAAAAATAAAATCCGTTGTTCCTTCTATATAGCAGTCTTTAAAGTAGTTTTTAGTACCTTCTCCAGAAGTATAAAGGGTGTCTTGATTGCCTAGAAGGTTGCAATTTTGAATGCGTACACGGTTGGCATTTACATTCAAAGCTACCGCTTGTCCCACTTCACCAGCACTATTAGCAATGGTCAGATTTTCGGCTACAAAATCATTTCCTTCTACTAAAAGAGTATAGGTGTGAAAAGTGCTGTTGCGACCTACATTCATTTTTTTGAAATGATCGTCAAAAGTAATGATGGTATTTTCTTTGCTTTCACCAATCATGGTGATCTTGGTATTCCAAGCATGTACTTTTACTTTTTCATAATAAGTACCTTTTTTAATGGCAATGGTAACAGCTTGATCTGGAAAAGCTGGGGCTGCATTTATCGCTTCTTGAATACTAGTAAAATCTCCTTTACCCGACGCATCTACTACTACGTAATTGGCTTTGGTGTTTGCATTTGGTCCTATTTTTTTTAACCAAGCGGGATATTTTTTCAAGACTTCCTTAGGTTCATTGGTGTACCAAGCGTAGCCATTGCGTCTTTCTTCGCCAATTTCGGCTAATGTCTTTTTTTTAATACCATCCCGATCACAAAAGAAAGGTTCGTTGGTATCTAATTCCATAAATCGAGCCCAAATGGGGGGCTCATTTTCAGAAACTACTACTTTTCGATCCATGACTTTGCCTGAGGAATTGGTTTGGTCTACAATTTTTAAGTTGGTTATTTTTGTTTTTTCAAACCAAGCCACTGCGCTATTTACTGCAAAAATTATTTCAGGCGATGGGTTTTCGATGGCCATTAGCGTCAGCACTATTTTGGCCGACTCTTTCCCGCTCAAGGATGGCAATTCGTAGGCTCTTGCTTTGGCGGGTTCCAATGTAAGCTCGTCATGTTGGGCGCACCAAGCAGTGAGAGTACCGTTTTGTTTGTATTGTGTTTTTAGGATACACTCGATAGCTTTGTTATAAGCGGTTGTAATTTCGTTTAATTTGCTTTTTGATGGGGTAATGGAAAAGTAATTGGTGTTGTTTTTGAGTTCTTTTAGAATGGCTAAAATATTGGTTATGGCATCATCATTGAATGTAATATGGGTATAATATCCTTTTTTGAGCGGGTAAAATTGCGGCCATCCACCGTTGTCGTATTGTGCAGCTAGAATGTAGTTTAAACCATCAAGAAACGCTTTTTCATACCTTTTGTCTTTGGTTTGACGGTACATTTTCGACAAAAAAAGCATTTCTTGTGTGGTAGCTCCATTATCTATAGTGAGATCGTCTGTTGCGTTTTTTTGAGACAAGAGTTGTTGTTTGCTTGCTTCAGATAAAGGAAGTTGCATTTGTATATTTTTGGGCCATCCTCCAATATTGCGTTGGTAGAGCAATACATTTTCGGCTATATTTTTTGCTTCATCACTAGCAAACCACGGACCTTCTTTACTATCTACAATTGATGCCCATTTTTTATCATGAACTTGTGCTTGACTGAAACTGCTAACTATAAAAGTGACAAGTAAGAAAAAGTTTTTCATTTTGTTTAGTTTTTCGTTGTGTTTGGTGTTTAGATGAATAGGGCGTTTTTTTTTAATTAAGCTTCGTTTGCTTTTGGGTTAATGGATTCTAAACCAATCAATGTTTGCATTTCCTGCATCGTTTGTTGTGGTGTCTCGCAAAGCAAAAAGACCAACTTTGGAACCAATCCATTTTCCTTCTCTTGCAGTAAACGATTGGCCAATGAGATGAAATTCTTGGTTGTCTAGACTGTAATAGAAAGTGCAAATTCCACCCGTTTTTACTTGCACTCTCAAATAACAAGTGTTGCTTGATAATGGAACAATGGCACTTTCGGTTTCCTTACCTTCTTTGTCCATTTTCATGCAGGTTACTTGCGAAACGCCATAGCCGTTTTCTGTTTTTTTCAATTTGAGATAGCTATAATCTAATCCCATGATGACTAGGCCAATTTGTTCCTCCAGCGCTCGAGCATTGAAAGTAAGTTTGGTAGTAACCGTGAAGTTTTCTGCAGGAAACTTTTGAAGTAATACATTACCCACTTCCCATAAATTAGTACTGTTTTGTGGACGAGTTTGACAGAATAAGGTATAATACCCCATACTCGATGGAAATCCCCAGCTTACTTTTGGGTTGGCATGCCATTGCCATTGAAGTCCTAATTGAGGGACATTGAATTCGTCGCTTTCAGAAGGGGTTTGTATAGGATATGTTTTGCCAACAGTTGGTTTTTTGTAGGTTGCTACGGGTTCACCAACACCATTTTTATCCGTGTCAACTCCAATTATTGGCCAATCGTTTTCCCATCTCATGGGTTGCAAATGAACAATGCGTCCATAAGCAAATTTGTCTTGAAAATGAAAAAACCAATCTTCGCCGGTTTGTGTTTGAACCCAAGCGCCCTGATGGGGGCCATTGATAGGGGTGCTTCCTTGTTCTAGGACTATTTTTTTTTCGTACGGTCCCAAGGGATTTTTAGACCGTAGCACTAGTTGCCATCCTGTTGCAACGCCACCTGCGGGTGCAAAAAGGTAGTAATAACCGTTGCGTTTGTAAAATTTGGGACCTTCCACTGTAGTATCATTGGGATGCCCATCAAAAACAAGGGTGTCATCATCATTGGCTTTGGTTCCTTCGGGGTTCATAGTGCACACGGCCAAAATACTTTTAATTCCAGCACGGCTCCCTGCAAATGCATAAGCCAAATAGACTTTGCCATCGGTGTCCCAAAGCGGGCTCGGGTCGATTAGTCCTTTTCCTGATTTTACTAAAAGGGGTTCCGACCAGGATTTTTTTGGATCTTTGGTTTTGACCATGTAAATTCCATAATCGGGATCGGGATAATAAATATAAAATTCATTGTTATGAAAACGGATGCAAGGCGCCCAAACCCCGCCACCATGTTGTGGTTTGTCAAACACCTCAAAGGGTGGTTGTTTTTGCAAAGCATAATTCACAAGCGTCCAGTTGATCATGTCTTTAGAATGAAGAATTGGCAATCCAGGAATACAGTTGAATGAAGATGCCGTCATGTAGTAGTCGTCTTTCACTCGAATCACATCCGGATCGGAATAATCGCTATGCAAAATGGGGTTTTTGAAAGTACCATTGCCTAAATCGGCTACCCAAGTTTTAGAAACTCCCATCTGCTCTGGATTTTGCGACCAACCTTTGGTATAATAAATGCAAACAATACAAAGTAAAAGATGCCATGTTTTTTTCATTTCTTACTGGTTTAATTCTAATGCTGCCAAAATAAATGGACCAGTAGCTTTAGGGTCATTATCTTTTTTCTTTTCAGTAACGTAGTATTCAAAAGAGCCATCTCGATAGGGTTTGCCACCCAAACCTGCAACAGCACATACTTGAGTAATTACTATTTCCCCTTTGTCGTTTACTTTCACTAAATGTTTTGTAATTCCATCAAAAGCTTTGGCAGCCACCTCTTTGTATTTTTTTGGTAAATACCCTTTGTTGGCGCCTTTGGCAAAGGCATAGGCAAACATAGCAGTACCCGATCCTTCTAAATAATTGCCTCCAATAGCTCCTTTGTCTGTAACTTGGTACCATAGCCCAGTAGAATGCTGAAATTTAGTTAAATTTTCGGCTAATGCATTCAAGTAACCCACCAAAACCTTGTGTTTAGGATGGTCTTTTGGCATGTAATCCAACACATCTACAAGAGCCATTGCATACCAGCCTAAAGATCTTGACCAAAAATTTGGAGAAGTACCTGTGGTTGGGTTGGCCCAAGGCATTTGTTTGCTTTCATCCCAAGCATGGTATAATAATCCGGTTTGAGGATCTTTATCGTTTTTTTCTATAAGTTCAAATTGAAAGGCGATATCATTAAAACTTTTACCATTTTCGAAGGTTTTGGTGTATTGAGCATAAAAGGGTTCTCCCATATACAAACCGTCTAGCCACATTTGATTGGGATAGATTTTTTTATGCCAAAATCCACCACTTGGGGTTCGGGGTTGTGCTTCTAGTTGCTTTCTTAAAGTTTGTAGCGCAAGTAGATAGTGATTAGAACCCGTAGTTTCGTATAGCGAAAATAGAATCCTACCCGCTACCACCATATCAATGTTGAAATTTTCAAATTTATAGGTGCTTATTGTACCCTTTTCATCAATGAATAAATCGGCATAGCTTTTTATATAATGAGCGTAGCGTGGATCCGGGTGTTTTTTGTTCAATTCCTCAAAAGAGGTAAGGACCAATCCGTGCACATAATCCCATTTGGGTTTCGTTGCAAAATCAATCATGTACGATTCTTTATGTTGGTTCATGATGGTATATGCCATGCGTTGCGACCATTTTAGTTTTTTCGAAATCGGTAGGTTTTGAGAGCTACCATTCTGGGACACTAGCAAAAGCAAACCCATGGTCATTGATTTTAGAAAAGTAAAGTACTGTGTTATTTTCATCTGTAGGTATTTTTTATTTTTTAACAGTGTGCAAATTGCGTTTTAAAATGGGTGAATGAATGTCCTGTTCAAGGCTTCAATCATTGAATGAAAGGCAATTGCCATTCATTCAAAAAGAGCACATATTTTCAAGATACAACCTAAAATCTAAGTTTTTTGGGTTAAAAAAAGTTTTAAAATAGCCATTTACAACCCTAATTTATTCCGTAAAATTAGAGCTAATGGGTTGATTTTAAGCCAAATTAAACTTAAAAATGAGGTGTAGTTTCATTCTTTTTCTTGATAAAATGCTGTATTTACAACAGCTTACATTTCATTTTTTTTGTTCAAAACAGTGAGTAGTTGGTCTAAATACTGTAAGAATTCCTCTTTGTTTTTAATTCCATTTACTTCTTGTTCCCAAGCTCCCAATAGATAGAACGAAACCTCGGATGTAGTGGGTTTAAAAACCAATAAGTGATCGTATTCGCCATCTATTTCTGAAGTTATGGTATTGGTTTGATAGAAAAGAGCCATCCCAAGTTGGTCTGGAACAAGAGATTGTTTGCCATAAGTAGCCAAATAAGCCCATTTTTTATTGGCACTTTCTTTTCTAAAAACCGCTGTATTTTTTTGTTTTACAATACCGGTACAAATGCCTTGCAAAGCAGTAGAGGATTGAATGCTGTGTTTGGTATAGCGTTGGTCCGGAGTGATACGTAACGTTGATGTAAAATTGGTTTTATCGTTTGCTGTTTTCCACCCCCAATAGTTAATGGTCACTTTCGATCCTTTGGAATGATTGTCAATTGTGGCAATGGTGGAATCCACTTCATAAAAATGTTGCCTTTTATTGTCAATTATTCGGTCTATGGAACCCAATCCAATACCTTTTCCGGCTTTCAAAATATCAGAACCCCAATCGTGCATTTCATGGTAGGAATCAAATCCATCTTGTCCTACCATAGGTAAAATAATCGATTCTGTTTTTTTTCCAAAAATGTCAATCGCATTTCTCCAATCCAAATACAAGCGATACCCCACTTTGTTGCTTTCCCATCCTGGTCCTTCGTAGCGAATGTCAAAAGAATGATCGGTATGCTCGGGTGCAAGTTTTAGTTGTTGAACATTTTTAAAGGTTCCTCCAATGTATTTACGACCTTCCCATTTTCCGCCTTCTTTTACTGAAATTTCGGCATAGGTTTTTGCTTCTTTTTTGGTTTGAGCCAACAGTATAGTGACGCTCATTAGCATAAATATAAGTAGTGATGTTGCTTTTTTCATGGTTGTTTTTTTACAGTAGTATTTAAAAATTGGATGATAAAGTCTGTTGATTTTTCGAACCAAGGGGAATAGCACCAAAACGAGTGGGGTGCTGCTTCGAAAGTATGCGTTTCATGATAAATGTGATGTTGGTCTAAAATAGCAAGCATCTCATCACGACCGGCATGAAATCTTTTCATGTCACTGTTTAAGAACAAGACGGGAGGCGTGTTTTTTGAGGTATGCGTTAAGGGTGATGCTGCTTTCCATACCCCTGGTTTTTCTTCAAATGAGCCACCCAGCCATTCACTCGCTATTTTGCCTTCCTCAGAATCGGGATGGTGAAACGCCAAAATCCCGTCAAGATTGATGATAGATGCAATAGTTTTGGGTTGGACATTGTTGAGTGTGGTGCCTACCAAACTGGCCATTTGTCCTCCTGCCGAACAACCTAAAACACTAATTTGGGTTGGGTTTATGTTGTATTTTTTGGCATTTTTTATAAGATAGTAAACGGCCTTTTTACAATCCTCAATACTTGCAGGATAAGGCGCTTCTGCCGTTAAGCGATATTCAATGGCAAAACATTGATAGCCGTTTTGACTGATGGCTAGGGCCAAGTTTTTCATTTGCGCTTTGTCTCCAGATTTCCAACCACCACCATGAAGTAAAAGTACAGCGGGTAAAGGTGTTTTGCTGGTGTTCAAAAAAGCATCGAAATGGAGCGTTCGATGTGGCGTTTTTTGGTAAACGAGGTCTTTTTTGAAAGTTATCGAATGCCAATTGGGAGTAGGAGCAAGGGTGATATTGGGATATTTTTTGAGGTCTTTTTGAAAAGTAGCCTGTACCGTATAGGAAGTGTCTTTACTCACTGTTTTTTGTGAATAAAGCCACCCATACATACTTAGTAGTAGTAATGATACTATTCTTTTCATTTGAAAATATCCTATCGTTATTTTTTAGTTTTTATATTCAAAAGCACCAATATCTGGAGCGCTGCCCATGAAAGGCCATCCCCTGTTGATTCCCTTGTCTATCAAATCACTGCTAGAGACTAAATGCATGAAAGTTACCTCAGGCAAACTACCATCAGGTTTTCGTTTTGCAAGCAGTTCTTTGTAGTTTAAAGCAACGAAATCGGCCTCGGAAGTGACCAAATTGTTTTGCCAACCATTATGCGAAATATCAGTTACAAGAGCACTTAAACTGTTGCTTCCTCCTAAGGAACAACTGTTTTTTAGGATTAATTTTTCGAGAGGATTGGTAGCGCTAAAAGAATAATTTTTCCCGTTGTTGTAAGCAGAACAGTTTGTAATGGTTACCGTCCCTCGATTGCTGTTGTGATCAAAACCATCGGCTACATTGTTAACCGCTATGCAAAAAGCATAATTGGCTTGATGTTTTAAATCTTTGAAATCGCTGCCACCCGTTTTGAAACCATTGCCATCGCCCTTTCCTTTGGTACCGTCTTTTAAATAACCATTGCTTATGGCCCAGCAATTACTATACGAGGTTTCGATGTTGTCTGCCCCTCTAAGATAGCCATCCCATCCGTCATCGAGATTTTGCCAAGCACGACATCCAATGAATTCGTTTCGGGTACCGGCATTCATTTTGCAAGCAAAACCATCGGCGTTTTCTAGGGTGGAATCGGCATTAAAAAAGGAATCACAATTGATGATTTTGTTATAGGCTGCACCAGAATCAAGTTGCAAACCGGTATCCTTGCATTCTGAAAAAGAACAAAATTCAATTTGATTGTAGCTGCCTTTAATTTGCATGCCATTATCGCCAGCTTTTATAATATCCAATCCTTTGATATGCCAATAATTTCCGTTAAGTAAAATTCCTTGATTCGAGGAATTTTCGGTCATGAACGAGAAATCCAACATAGGGCGAGTGGCACTTGGAATGGCTATAACTTGTATTGTTTTGCCCAGTGAACCCGAGTTGTTGAGGACCAATTTTTTAGTCATTACATACGTACCGCCATGTATTCCCATCGTTTGGCCTTCTTTAATGGCTAAAAAGGCGTCTTGTAGTTCGCTTACCGTTCTAACTTCATAATCATAAAAAGCGCCGTTTATTTTGATGTTTTTGCTGTATTTAACGTTACTGTTGTCTGTTGCTGCTGCAGTAATGGTTACTTCACCATTTTTTTTGGGAGTAACTATTCCTTCTGCACTTACTATGGCAATGCTTTCGTTGGATGAAGTCCAGTTCAACTTTTTGTTGGTTGCATTTGAAGGACTTACTGTTACAGCTAGTGGAGTGCTACCGCTAGTTGTAATTTCAGAGGTTCCCTCAATGGTAATTGCAGCTACAAGGATTGTTTTTTCTGGCGATTCATTTTCTGAAGAGCAGGCAAAGAAGCTAAGAATCAGGAAAAAGTAAACGATTTTCATAACAAAAAGTACTTAATAAGTAGGGCTATTTTTTTTAAAAACGGCTAATTGTTTTTTCTGTAATTTGTTTTGGGTAGATAATAAAATCAATAGAGACCCATGCAATGATGGGTCCCTATTGAGTTTACCATTATTTAATCCAACGAGGGTCTCCCACTCTGTTATCAATCATGGTTTGATTGCTGATGGTGAAGTCACCTCCGGCTGCATTGGCAAAACCAGGATCGGCCACCGTACCATTAGTATCGGGTTTGTTTGCAGTTATAGCTGCATCCAAACAACTTGGTGCATTAAAGTAATAGTTGCTGCTATAAGTAGGTATTGTAGTTGCCGCTTGATTGGCCCATACAGCATTTGTATTGGCTACAATATTATTTTTTACAACAGAAATGTTGTTTACAAAACGTACATACAAAAGTCTTTTTGGAGTTGTACCTGTAATAGAAGAAACATTATTCAAGGTGTTGTTTTCGATAAGTGTTGTCGTGGTAAGACCAGTACCAGATTGCCCTGATGCAGCATCTACACGAACAAAGTCACGACCTGCAGAACAGTTTACAAAAGTGCTTGTTTTAATTGTGATTTTACTAATTTGAGTATTTCTAAAATCAATTAAATCAGCTGAAGCAGCATTGTTCATTTCTTTAATAATACTGTTGTCAATTTCAAAGGAAGCAACTTTGGAACCTGTTCCATTTCCATAAACGATACCTTTTGTATAATCGTGTATATAACATCCACTGATCAAAACATCGGAATAAGTAGTAGCTGCATCTGCAAAAGTAATTACAGTTTGACTAACTAGTCCTGTTCCGGTTAAATCCAAATCAATTAATGAGAAATTGGCAGCACCATTCTTCATTTGGAAGTTAAGATTCAATTTAGGTTTGTCATACGATTTTAAACCTCTAATCGTGATTGATTTAGTGATTAAGATTTCGCCAGTAAACACAGCATACGTTCCTGGTTCTAAAACTAAGATGGCACCTGATTCGGCAGCAGCAACAACCGCAGCTAAATCGTCTGTTGGTTTTACCAAAATTCCATTTCCAATGTCAATTCCGGTAGTAATCACTTGTGCTCCTCTTTTCTTAGTTCCGTTCATTAAGTCAACAGTATAGTTGGTTTCTGGAGTAAGACCAGTAACTTTAGCAAAACCGTCGATCTTTTCTTGGGCAGTGATGGTGTGCTTGATAGTACCTGGATTACAAACAATTTCAGTAACGGTACTATTTGCTACCCAGCGAAAAATAGCCTCTTTGGCGTTGATGTCACCGGCTTGAACTGGCAAGAACAATTGCTCAGACAAAGTGTTGACAGTCGTTACAGACCATTTAGAATCTTCTTTTCCGGTGGCGCTCACCGCTTTTACACGAATAGAATATAGCGTTTCTCCTTCAAGCGCTACTCTCACTGGTAATTCAGTAGCAAGAACATTAACTGTTTTGAAAATAGTGTTGAAATCCGGATCATCGGCACTAAACTCCACAACATAATGATCTACTTTTTCATTGGCTGTCCAATTCAATTCCGCCGTAGTTTGATTTCTAACGATGGCTTTCAATCCAATTGGAGCAAATTCTCTGTTGGTGTTTAATTCCGTAATCAAATCTTCTTCATATCCTTCACAACTAATGGTGGAAACAGACACTAGTGCCATGGCAACTAATCCTAAAAAAATATGTTTTGTTTTCATATATGTTTGATTTTTTTTTTTGATTTAGCAAAGTACTAGTAGCCGTAATCGTTGGTTAATTTTCCGTTACTTCCATCGATGAATACTTGCCAAATTGGCCAGAACTGACGGTTATCTGGGTTGACACCTGCCCTGTACAGGGATTGGATTTTTAAATCATCCAATTTGTTCCAAGATTTTACTGTATAGTCTACACCAGGATTGGTGTTTTCTCCTCTATTTAAACCATAAATTACAAGCGATACATTATCAGGAGCGAGTTTCGTATATAAATTAGTAGGAACATCAGCATAAGCACCTGTACGATTTTTCAAATCGGTCATTTTTGCTTTGGCTTCGTCTAATTTTACTTTTAATAAATTCCAACGAATCAATGCGTTTTTACGTTCCATTTCGCCTGTGAATTCAAATTTATGTTCTTCAACAATAGCGTTGAACATGCTTTCTTTGCTTGTTAATGCATTGACATAGTTGTCTACTTTTACGGCATGAGTTGCTGGAGCAAACGCTCTTTTACGCAATTGTTTCAAGTAAGGTGCAGCAGCAGCAGGACCTTCGAGTTCGTTGGCAGTTTCGGCAGCCATCAAAAGCACTTCTGCATAACGCATGTAGATTTTGTTTACTCCGTCATCATTGGTTGAGGTAACAAAACGTTTCATCCACTCATAACGGTATTTTCCAAAATACCATAAATCCAACTCATTCAATTCTTGCTTAGCAATATTGTTTACGGCATTTCCCCATTTGTAAGGAACACAAGTTACGTCTCTACGAGTATCCGCTTGGTCATAGTCATAAAAAATGTGAGGTAGTGGACCCGCAGTTCCTCCTCTTTTAGCACCATTGGCATGAAATTGATTATTAGTGTTGTGCAATACCGAGAAGGTAAACAACATTCTACCTCTACCTTCTGCAAATGGGATCTCCCAAAGCGATTCACCTCCAGCAGCTAAGTTTTCTTGGTTGTATTTTCTCCAAAATCCTTCAAATGTAGGTTCTAAATTGGCAGTTCCACTAGCAATGATGGCTTTGCATTCATCGTATGCCAAACGGTACATTTTGTCTTTAGCCAATTCGGCATCTTTGCTCATTCTTACACCATCAGTATATTGTTGGTAGCCACCCGCCATTAAGGCAATTTTGGCGCGAAGTCCTTTTACAAAAGCTTTGTTGATGCGTTCAACACTTGTAGTTGCACTAGATTCGTTGGGCCAAGGTGTAAGCGATGCGGCTTCATCCAAATCTTTTAGCAATTGTTTGTAGATTTCGTCACGACTTACTTTTGGTAAATAAACGGTACTGGAATTGATCGGTTCAAATCGTGCGGGAACATCTCCCCATGATTTTACTAAATCGGTATAATAAACGGCACGCAATGCTAGCGCTTCACCCAATAGGTGTGCCATTTCAGTACCTGGTGTTGGGTTTCCGTAGGTGCGAATACCTCTAATGCAAATGTTGGCACGTTCAATACCAGCATACATCATGGCCCACACGTTGTTTACTGTATTCATTTGGGTATTGGTTGGTTTGGCATCAAATACACAAAGATCTGCTTTGTCATCCGTAGTAGTGTGTGAATTGTTAAACCATTCAATGTCTGAATTTAAACCCGAGTAGGATAAAAAACGTCCTCTGTACGAATTCGTTTCGGCAAAAGGCACTTTAATTCCGTCAACAGCTCCTTTTGCAAGACTAACATTCGAAAAAATAGTCGCTTCATCTAAAGCAGAAGTTGCTGGAGCATCAAGGAAATCATCTTGACAACTGGTCATTATACCAGCCATCATAAATAGTGTGATTAATATTCGTTTCATATTTTTCTATTTTTTTAGGGTTATGCTATCGGTTGTAATGATGTAAGGGCAACTAAAGCAGTTATGCTGTTTTTTTATAGGTACTCTTCAATACAAAAATCGATATAATAAGGAATTGCTACTGATTAAAATGTTAGGTTTACTCCAAATACAGCTTGTCTGCTTCTTGGGTATGGAGAGTAATCTACACCCGGCGTTAAAGGTGTACTTCTTCGGGTTGAAACTTCTGGATCTAAACCAGAATAGTTACTGATTACAAAAACGTTGTTGCAAGTAGTGTATACTCTTAATTTTGAAATGTGTAATTTTTCGATTAATTTTTGAGGTAGTGTATATCCCAAAGTAATCATGTTCAAACGTAAGAAAGACCCATCTTCTACAGCCCAATCACTAAATACATATTTACTCATGTTGGGAGACCACATCGTAGTCTTTGCATTTAAAGCAGCCAATTCTGTTGGATCAGTAACCAATTGTCCCGATGCATTAATGTTGGTCCAACGGTTACCGTCTTGCATAATAGTGCTCAAATTACGGTACTGACCGTTTTGGTTTGCAGTAGTAAACTCAATTTTGTTAGCATTATAGACATCATTACCAATACTCCAGTTGAACGCAGCAGATAAATCGAAACCATAAGCATTAGCATTAATAATGAAACCACCTGTACTTTTTGGGTTTGAATCACCAATAACCGTTAAATCTTTTGCAGTTACCAAGCCATCTCCATCAAGGTCTTTCAATTTCATGGTTCCTGGCATTACAGTACCCACTACATTAGCACTGTTAGCTACTCCAGGTTTAAGAGTATAGGTACCATTTGAATAATCAAAATCAGATACTTCATAACGACCATCATTTTTGTAGCCATACATGATTCCGATAGGTTGTCCCACATTTACAAGGAAATCATTTCCAATAGCTGTTGAAGCCCATCCTGTAGCATCACCAAAGTTGTCCATAATTCCTAAGGAATTGATGTTGTTTCTGTTGAAACCTACGTTTAATGAAAAGCTCAATCCATAATCTTCTCTTTCGATCGCAGCAATGTTTAAAGATGCCTCAAGACCTTTGTTTTGAGTCTCTCCCATATTACGGTATTGAAAATCGTATCCTGATCCAGGAACAGGGAAACGCATCAATAAATCCTTAGTTAAGTTTTTATACACCTCTACAGATCCTGTCAAACGACCTTTGAAGAAATCATAATCCACCCCGAAGTTTTGTGTAATAGTTGTTTCCCATTTCAAATCTGGATTGGCCATTACTTTTGAAGCCGACCAGTAATTAGGCACGCCATTGATCCATTCTGTGTTGGAAGATTGGAAATTTTGAACCGTTTGTCCCACAGGAATATTGTTGTTACCTGCCTGACCATAACTTAAACGTACTTTTAGGGAGTTGATCCATTTGGCATCTTTTAAGAAATCTTCTTCGTTCATTTTCCATGCAACAGCGGCTGATGGGAAGAATCCCCAACGATTGTCCCCTAAAAATTTACTGGAACCATCCGCACGGTAGGTTGCAGTAAGTAAATAACGGTTGTTGATATCATAGTTTACACGACCAAAGAATGAAAGCAAATTGTCATTTGGCATGTAAAAATTGTTTACCGATTGCGGAATACCTTGAGAAGATAAATTTACAGCATTTTGAAAGTCGAAGAACTTAGGAAAACCGTGAATGGTACTCGTAATTTGATTCGATTTGTATCCAATCATTTCTTCTCCTACTAATATTTTTAAACGATGATTTTCATTTAAAACATTTTTGAAATCATAATTTAAGGTATTGGCGTTTCTGAAACGAACATCTTTACGATCACTTATAATTACCGCAGGTTTGCTTTGGTTTTCAGCAGCGGGTACATTGTTTACATAAAAAGTAGAGCGACCATAAAAACGGGCATCCCAGTAGTTGTAGTTGTCCAAACCTAAATCTGATTTGAATTGTAAATTGTCATAAATTTTATAATTCAAACCTCCAAGAAAGTTGAAGTTTTTTCTTTTTTGAGTTCTGTCATTATCTGCAACAGCAACAAACGGATTTACTAAATATCCAGCAACGGCCTCATCAGTATCATCAGTTGTTAAACCTGGTAATGGAATTGGAGAATACCCCACACTGTGTCTTAATCGACCATCAGATGTAGAAGCACCCCCTTGTTCATTGGCACCACCACCCCTGATTTCAGTATCCGAATAACGCATGGTGAAAGTAAGATCCAATTTGTCACTCGTCTTGTTTTTCAAGCTGAAAGAAAGGTTGTTTCTTTGAAATTCTGATCCAACCATGATCGCTTTTTCTTGGAAATTGGCATAGTTGAAATTGTAACTAGTGCTTTCAGATCCGCCTCTAATTCCTAAATCATGGCTTTGAACTTCGCCCAAGCGACCATAAATTTGTCTTTGCCAATCATTTCCTTTCATTCCTTTATATTGGTCAATGTCACCGTATTGGCCAAAATATTTTTCATACGAATTGAGGTCTTTATTCAAAACAGCATATTCGTATTGCCATTTTGCATAATCTTCTGGGGATAACACATCTATGGTTTTGGCGATTTTTTTAACTCCATAAAATGCATTATAAGTCACCGCTAATTTCCCACCTTTTCCAGATTTGGTTGTAATAATCATTACCCCATTGGCCCCTCTTGAACCGTAAATCGCAGTAGAAGAAGCATCTTTCAAAACGGTAATGTTTTCGATGTCTGATGGTGAAATATCGCTTAAGCTATTTACAGGAAAACCATCTACAATGATTAATGGAGAACTGTCTTGGGTTAATGATCCACCCCCTCTAATTCTAATTTTCACTTCTGCGTCTGGAGACCCTTCAGCAGAGCTTACTTGCACCCCAGCCAAACGACCTGTTAGCGTTTCTGCTACATTCGAAATGGATTGTTTTTTCAAATCTCCTCCAGAAATAGTTGCCACAGAACCTGTTAAATCAGATTTTTTGGCAGTTCCATATCCAATAACAACCACCTCATTCAATTGGTTGGCTTCTTCTTCCATAAGTATTTGAATCGATTTACGGCCATTCACATTTTCCGTATGGTTTTTGAAACCAATAAATGAGAAAGTAAGTACCGCTTTTGGGTTTGAAACCTTAATTTTAAAGTTCCCATCAAAGTCGGTCGAAACACCATTGGTGGTTCCTTTTTCAAGAATGTTAACTCCCGGGAGCGTCAAACCTGAAGCATCCTTAACTGTTCCCTCAACTACTGTGCCTTGAGCATACAGTTGTCCGGAACCCATAATACTTACAAAAGCAAGGAATAGAAGGAAATACCTGGAATTCCATTTTATTAAATTACCCATAAACATGTTTTAAAATTTAAATTGTTGAATTGTTTTTTTTATTAGTTGTTAATTTTTGATTTGTACCCCATTTATTGTTGTGTTAGTAAAGATTATATTTTTTACGTTTTTTAATGAATAGTTTTGTTGCGCATGATCAATGGTAACATTCGTTAAGCTGATGTTTTGAATGGGGGATGCTTCATAACCATCGGCCAGTATGCCAAATTTTCCACCATTTTCTACCGTAACATTTTCAATAAACACATTCCGAATAGTGGGCATGTATTTTCCTGATTGATCGCCTTCATAGATCGAATATTTCATGTTGAGTTTTAAAAAGGCCTCTTTTACTTGTCCCACTTTAAGGTTTCGAACAAAGATGTTTTCTGTTATTCCGCCTCGGTCTGTGTTGGTTTTGATGCGAATGGCCCGATCAAGATTGGGGCTGTTCATTTCGCAATTTTCTACAAAGACATGATGCACGCCACCTGAAATTTCACTTCCAATCACTACTCCGCCATGCCCGTCAATCATTTTGCAGTTTTCAATTACTATGTTTTCACTGGCCAAAGCGACTCTACGACCATCAGCATCACGACCGGATTTAATAGCGATACAATCATCGCCAGTATTGAAAGTGCTGTTTTTGATCCAAACATTTTTGGAGTATTCAGGATCGCAACCATCGTTGTTAGGACCGTGACTGTCTATAGTGACACCATCAATGATTACATTTTGTGATTTGATGGGATGCAGTACCCAAAACGGGGCATTAATGATAGTGATTCCCTCAATTAAAGCCGTGTTGCATTCAAAAAACTGAATAAAATTGGGTCTTAGATACCCGCCTTTCCCAAATATTCGTTCCTTAACTGGGATGTTTTGTTCTGCTAACGCCACCAATCGAAAGCGATTCGTTTTGTCGTTTTGACTGGGCGTTCCTTTTGTCCAGCCGTAGGTTTCTTTACCACACCATCCCCACCAATTGCTTTTGCTGGCTTGACCATTTAAGACTCCTTTGCCAGTAATCGCGATATTTTTTTTACCATAAGCATAAATCAATGGCGAATAGTTCATTAATTCTGTTCCTTCAAAAGAGGTATGTACTATTGGGAAATCTTCAGGATTGGTGCTGAAGATTATTTCGGCCCCTTCACTTATATGAAGGTTGATATTGTCTTCTAAATGGATGGGGGTAGTATAGAATTTTCCCTTGGGAACCAAAACGGTACCGCCACCATTTTTAGAACAT
The DNA here is from genome assembly GCF_051547125.1 of Flavobacterium sp. RSSA_27. NCBI lineage: Bacteria > Pseudomonadati > Bacteroidota > Flavobacteriia > Flavobacteriales > Flavobacteriaceae > Flavobacterium > Flavobacterium sp. RSSA_27. The sequence goes on along the minus strand of NZ_JBPTTN010000007.1, from coordinate 22,328 downwards.
GCTTTTATGGCTGCTTTAAATGCATTGGTATTGTCTTGTACTCCATCTCCAACAGCACCATAGTTAAGAATTGTATAAGTTGCATTTTTGAAGGTGGGTACTGTTATTCCCTTTAGAATGCTCTCTTTTTGATCCCAATCCTTATTTTGCGAATACGATATCGTAACGAACATGAAAAAAAGCATCAGCAAGGTGCTTTTTGAATGTCTTATTAAAATGATGTTAAAAGAGGTCATAGTTTTTATGTAATCGATTACACGAAAATACAAAATAATTTCATTTGTAATCAAAAATAAGAACGATTATTTTTGAAAAAATATAAAAAATATACATCTTATATTAATGAATTGTTAATTTGGCATTAAATATTGTTGAATTTCATAATATTTTAAAGATTGTAATCGATAATTCAGTTTTTGCAGCAATAGGAAATGTCATTTTTTACAACATCTTACTATACAAATGTAATTTTTAAGTTTTTTTTAAGGGGTAATAGGTTACTAAATAGTGAGTTAGCGTCTAGAGTTGTGATGGTGTTTGTGTAAAAAAAAAGATGCAGTTCTTACAAGTATTGTTTTTTTTGTTGGATCAGGTTTTAGAGTGTGCCACTGTTGCTCACTGAGCCATCAAAGGCAATCGAAGTCGTCTCTAGAAATTTATTTTTGAAGCAAAAAATAGGGGGAGCAATTACCAGGGCAAACGAATGAGTTTCTAAAATAAAAATTAGCCACATAGTACACAAACTAACACAAATTAGAATAGCATAACAAGCACAAATCTGCCAAAGAAAGTTAAACCCAGAATCAACGATTTTCCACTTTCTTGAAATTTGTGTTAATTTGTGTAATCTGTGTCATTTTATTTTCTCGCAAAGTCGCAAATTCACCAAGTTGTCATCCTATCAAACACATTTTAATCTTTGAAAATCAGCGAATCAGCGGTAAACAAAGGTAGCCAAGTTGCCATCAACGATTTTCCACTTTCTTGAAATTTGTGTTAATCTGTGTAATCTGTGTCATTTTATTTCTCGCAAAGTCGCAAATTTACCAAGTTGTCATCCTATCTAACACTTTTTAATCTTTGAAAATCAGCGAATCAGCGGTAAACAAAGGTAGCCAAGCTGCTATGTGTGGCGAAGAAATAAATGCTGCGTTTGCCCTGTTAGAAAAATCAAATTTTGAAGCAACATGCTGTTGAAATTAGGAAATGGGGTAAAAAAAACAAGCCCGACTTTGGATCGGACTTGTAGTTGATTAATTGTTCATGTAGGTAATCCTAATGAATTCAAAAGGGTTTATGCTTTTGAGGACAGATAAACCTAAATTATAGCGAAACGCCTCTTTTCCATGGAATAAAGTCGTTTTGATTTAGCAGTGCCGCTTTGGTTTTTACTTCTCCACTGGCTACTTTTATCAGGAATTCTAGCATTTCCTCTCCCAATTCCTCTAATGATTTTTCTCCAGTAATAATACTTCCAGTGTTAAAATCAATAATATCCGGCATTTTTTGGTACAATTGGGTGTTCGAAGACACTTTTACAACCGGTGCAATAGGGTTTCCTGTCGGGGTTCCCAAGCCGGTAGTAAATACGACCATATTGGCACCAGACCCCACCATTGCTGTGGTACATTCTACATCATTTCCTGGAGTACATAGCAAATGCAATCCTGGGTCGTTGATGTATTCTCCATAATCAAAAACGCCAACAATAGGGGAGGTTCCTCCTTTTTTGGCAGCTCCAGCAGATTTCATCGCATCGGTAATTAAACCGTCTTTGATGTTTCCTGGTGACGGATTCATGTCAAATCCAGACCCAGCATCTACTACTGATTTTTCATACCATTGCATCAATTTCAAAAAGCGTTCACCGTCTTGCTCGTTTACGCAACGGTTGACCAATTCTTGTTCCACCCCACACAATTCTGGAAATTCGGATAAAATAGTGGTTCCTCCTAAAGCAGTGACTAAATCAGAGGTAACTCCAAGTGTCGGATTAGCCGAAATTCCAGAGAATCCGTCCGAACCGCCACATTCCAATCCAATTTTTAATTTGGAAAGGGGAGCTGGTGTACGCTCAATTTTGTTGGCTTCTTTTATGGCTGCAAAGGAATCTTTCACCACACTATTCATCATGGTTTCGATCGTACCTATAGACTGTTGGTCGTAGATCAAAACGGGTTTTTGACTCGTAGGATTGATCGCAGCCAAGGCTTCTTTGAAAATAGAGATTTGTAAGTTTTGACAACCCAAACTCAACACGGTTGCTCCAGCCACGTTGGGATTGTTTACATACCCTGCCAATAGTTTTGCTAACGATTGGGCATCCTGACGAATACCTCCGCAACCCCCTTGGTGCGTGATGAATTTAACGGTTACGTTATTGAAAAGTTCCGCTTCACTACTGTTCTCGTTGCTTTCGTCTTTCCCGTTTTCGGCATTCACTAAAGAGCGCAATAGCAATTGATAATCCATTGCTTTTGGTTTCAATAATTCCTTTTCGAAGATCTCTTTTAAGATTTCAATATTTCGGTTTTCGCAAAATACCAAAGGGAAAAACAACCAAACATTTTCAGTACCTACTTGCCCGTCTTCTCTATGGTATCCCATAAATGTACGGTCTTTCCATTTGTCAACATTGGGCTTAGTCCAACCTATTGTGTCTGTTTTAGCGGTTACCTTGGCACTTTGATGTTTTACATTTTCAGTAGATAATAACCCACCTTTTGCAATGGGGGCGCTCGCTTTTCCAACCAAAACACCATACATCATGATTTTTTCTCCTTCTTCAAAAGGATACAAAGCAATTTTGTGCTTCATGGTTACATCCTTCTCAATGGTGATGTTTTCGCCTTCAAAAGGGATGACTTCGCCAGCGACCAAGTTGACCAAGGCCACGGCTACATTGTCTGTTGGATGAACTTTTATTAATTTCTTTTGCATTTTGATATTTTTTTCGATGAGAATTTTCAGTGATTTATCAGGGCAAACACACCATTTATTTTTTTGCCACGAATGACACTATTATGCACTAATCTTTGTGATACTAAAATTTGAATGACACGAATTTTAGTGTTCATTGGCAGATTTGTGCTATTTATGATATTCTAATTTGTGTTAGTTTGTGTACTACGGGGCAAATTTTTATTTTATAAACTCAAGCGTTTGCCTTAAGTGATTTATTGAATAAAAGCTGATAGTCCTTTTTCAATGCCATGTTCTTCGATGGCATTTAGCGCACGCACCAATGCAGTAGCCAAACCTGGAATTTGATTCAAATCTTCCTCCCAAAAATCAGTATTTGCTAAGGTTTGTTCTACCACAATAGCGGTATTGTTTGAGCTCCAAATGGATTGGAAAGCCTCTGTAATTTCCAAACTGTCATCTACGGGAAGTGCTTTTCCGTTGAAGGTGCCTTGGTAAAAACGAATCAAACAAGCAAATGCAAAGGTCAAATGCGTAGGTACTTTTCCAAATTTTGCCACATATCCAGTAATGCTTGGTAAAACGCGAACTTTGAATTTTGAAATCGAGTTTAACGCAATAGTCGATAAATTGTGTTTGATGAATGGGTTTCTAAAACGGTCTAAAATATCTTCAGCAAAGGCATCCAGTTCCGTTTTGTCCATTGCAATGGTTTCGTTGATTTCGTCAAAAATGGCTTTGTTGATAAAACTTCCCGTAAAAGCATTGTCTACCGTTTCTTTTACCGTTTCGTTACCATACATAAGTGAAAAGGGTACCATGGCCGTATGTGCACCGTTTAGAATACGTACTTTTCGGGTACGATACGGTTGCATGTCAGCCACAATTTTTACATCTAAATTGGTTTTATGGAAAGGTAATTTTGCTTTCAAAGCATCGCCACCTTCAATTACCCAAAGGAAAAAGCTTTCGGCAGAAACAATTAAATTGTCGCTATAGTCTAATTGTTGGTTGTATTGCTCAATTTCGGCTCTTGGATATCCTGGTACAATTCGGTCAACCAGTGTATTGTGAAATGTACAGCTGTTTTCGATCCAGTTGACAAAAGTGTCTCCCAAATTCCAATCGGCACTATATTTTAAAATTATTTCTTTTAGAGTGTCGGCATTGTAGTTGATCAATTCACATGGAATAATAGTCAATCCTTTTTCTGGATTTCCACTAAAATGTTGGAATCTTTCGTGTAATAACACCGTTAATTTTGCGGGATACGAACTTGGGGGTTGCATGCTTGGTAAATCTGTACCAACATAGGCAATCCCTGACTCGGTAGTGTTTGAAATTACAAATTGAAGTTCTTCTTCTTTGGCTAAAGCCAAATAGTCGTTGTAGTTAGTATAAGGGTTAATGCCTGATACTAAATTGGTAATTAATTTTTTGTCTTGAATTTCGGTTCCTTTGGTTAACCCTTTCATAAACAAGGTATACAAGCCATCTTGCTCATTCAATAAGTTTACCATTCCGTTCTCGATAGGTTGTACCACTGCTATTCCTGCATTGAATTGTAAGTGGTCATTCAGTTCTTGAAAAGCATAATCAATAAATGCTCTTAAGAAGTTGCCTTCTCCAAACTGAACTACTTTTATAGGATTTAATGTAGTAAGCCCTAAATTTTCTCTATTTAATTTTTTCATTATTTTTCAAATTTATTCGTTGTTTTTACAAACAAAAGGTATAAGATTACTCCCTTTTTTAGTGTCATTTTAGGGGCAACAAGCGAGAAATGCTTGTTGTTTTCAACTTCATTGTTAAAAAAGGGAGTTTTTTTTTAAAACTGAAAGTATTCGTTGGCGTTATTGTAGCAAATATCTTGAACCATTTTACCAATCCATTCCATGTCGTTTGGCAATTCGCCTTTTGCAATTTCTGCACCCAAAAGGTTGCACAAAATGCGTCTGAAATATTCGTGACGTGGATAGGATAAAAAGCTTCTGGAATCGGTTAACATGCCAATAAAACAGCTAATTAATCCCATGTTGGACAAGGCATTGAGCTGTTTTGTCATTCCGTCTTTTTGGTCCAAAAACCACCATCCAGAACCAAATTGCACTTTTCCTTTGATTGTTCCATCATTAAAATTTCCAATCATGGTTGCCATTACTTCGTTGTCGGCAGGATTCAGATTGTAAATAATGGTTTTTGTCAATTTATCTTTGGTATCTAAGGCATTCAAGAATTGAGATAACTTTTGTGCTTGAGGATAATCACCTATAGAATCCCATCCAGTATCAGGTCCCAAAATAGTATGCATACGGGTGTTGTTGTTGCGAAGTGCACCAAGATGGTATTGTTGAACCCATCCCATTTCATGATACGTTTCTGCTAAGAAAATAAGCAAGCCACATTGGAATTGGTTGATTTCTTCTTCGCTAAGCATCTGATGGCTTCTTTTCTTAGAGAATATCGTTCTAAGGTCGCTTTCGGTATAGTTTTCAAACGAAATTTGGTTCAATCCATGATCCGAAACTTTACAGCCATTTTCATTAAAATAAACAATTCTTTTGCGTAACGCTTCGCATAAATCGTCATACGTTTCGATGGTCATTTCGGCTGCTTTTGATAAACTGTCGATATACTCATTGTAAGTGTCCGAACTGATGACAATGGCTTTATCAGGACGGAAAGACGTACTTATTTTGGTAGCAAAACTGTTTTTTGCAATTTGTTGATGGTACTCTAAAGTATCAATAGGATCTTCGGTTGTACAGACCACTTCTACATTCATTTTGCGCAACAAATTGCGGGTGCTAAACTCGGGTGTATTTACCATAGCCGTTGTAGCTTGGTAAATTTCTTGTGCATTGGATTCTTTGAGTAACTCAGTAATGTCAAAATAACGCGCCAATTCTAAGTGGGTCCAATGGTACAATGGATTACGCATAGTGTAAGGAACGGTTTTGGCCCAATTTCTGAATTTTTCTTCTGGAGAAGCATTCCCTGTAATGAAGTTTTCATCAATACCAAGAGTTCTCATGGCTCTCCATTTGTAATGATCACCACTAATCCACACATCCGAAATGGTATTGAAAATGGTGTCTTTGGCTATATTTTTTGGGTTTAAGTGACAGTGGTAGTCAATAATCGGCATTTTACTGGCATACGAATGATACAATTCCTCTGAGAATTGGTTTTCGAGTATAAAATTGTCGTGTATAAAAGGGTATTTCATTATCATGATGCTATAAATTATTCGTTAGAAGGTTTTCCGATGGTGGCTAATATGCCGCCATCTACATACAAAATATGACCATTCACAAAATCACTGGCTTTGGAACTCAAGAAAACAGCGGCTCCTTGCAAATCTTCTGGTTCTCCCCATCGATTTGCCGGTGTTCTGCTAATGATAAAATCGTTAAACGGATGTCCGTCAACACGAATAGGTGCCGTTTGAGTTGTGGCAAAATATCCAGGACCTATCCCGTTGGTTTGTATGTTGAATTTCGCCCACTCAGTAGCCATGTTTTTGGTTAACATTTTCAGGCCTCCTTTGGCTGCAGCATAAGCACTTACAGAATCTCTTCCCAATTCGCTCATCATCGAACAAATGTTGATGATTTTTCCGCCACCACGAGCTATCATTCCTTTGGCAACGGCTTTTGAAACGATAAATGGACTAATTAAATCTACAGTAATGACTTGAGTAAAATCTTCCACTTCCATCTCAATCATTGGAACTCTTTTAATGATTCCCGCATTGTTGATCAAAATATCAATGGGACCCACTTCGGCTTCAATTTTGGTAATATTTTCGATGACTGCTTTTTCATCAGTTACATCAAAAATATACCCGTAGGCATCAATACCAACCGATTTGTATTCGGCAACAGCAGCATTTACGGCTTCTAAAGAGTTACGGTCATTTACTACAATTTTGGCGCCAGCATGACCTAATCCTTTGGCCATTGCCATTCCTAATCCGTGAACAGCACCTGTTACCAAAGCTGTTTTTCCTGTTAAATCAAATAAACTTAATGACATTATTTTTATGTTTTTTTAGTGTGTTGTTATCTTAATTCGTTTGGCGCACAAATATCCATATCCGAATAGTCTAAGTTTTCACCTGCCATTCCCCATACAAAAGAGTAATTAGCAGTGCCAACTCCTGAGTGGATCGACCATTCTGGCGAAATTACGGCCTCGTTGTTTTGCATAAAAAGGTGACGGGTATTTTGTGGTTCGCCCATTAAATGACACACCGTTTGTGGTGCCTGTACTTCAAAATAAAAGTAAGCTTCCATTCTGCGGTTGTGAGTGTGAGAGGGCATGGTGTTCCAAACATTGCCTGGCAACAATTCGGTCAATCCCATTTGTAATTGACAAGTTTGTACAATACTGTTCACAATCAATTTGTTGAGTATGCGTTTATTGGCCAATTTTTCTTCTCCTAATGGTATGATTTCAGCATCTTCTCTACCTACTTTTTTGGTGGGATACGAAGTATGCGCAGGAGCCGAGTTGATATAGAATAAGGCACTATTTTCGGAAGTGCTTTCAAAAAGAACTTCTTTGCATCCTTGGCCTACATACAAAGCTTCTTTGAAATCCAATTCATAAACCGTTCCGTCAACCGTTACCGTTCCTTTTCCTCCAACATTTACGATTCCTAATTCTCTACGATCCAAAAAATGTTCGGATTTTAAATAAGGAATGGTTTCTAATCGTAAAGACTGATTTACAGGTTTAATGCCGCCCACAATAAAACGATCATACATAGAGTACGTTAAATTGATTTGATTGTCTTGAAATAAGTTTTGAATTAAAAACTCTTTTCTTAATTCATCCGTGCCATATTTTTTTACATCGGCAGGATGGCTAGCGTATCTGTATTCAAAATTTGTCATAATCGTTATTTTTTAATTTCTTGTGTCTTTTTTTGCTTAAAATAAAAAGGAATAAGGCTTTGTTTTTGAACCTATAAGTCAGTAATTGGAGCGTATTTGGGTACCAAACTTTTCATAACTGTCCACCCAATTAAATACGCAACGGCACAGATAGAGAAAATGATAAAATAACCCGCTTCAATCCCTTTGAATCCCATGAAAACCATTTCTGATTTTTCGGAATAATCAAACAATAAACCCGATCCTTTGTTGATTACCGTTGAACCAATTCCACCCGCTAAACCTCCAATACCTGTAATGGTTGCAATGGCTTTTTTAGGGAACATATCGCCCACAGTGGTAAATATATTAGCAGACCATGCTTGATGAGCCGCACCTGCAATACCAATAATGATAACAGGTAACCAATACGAAATGCTTCCTAAGGGTTGTGCTACAAGTGCTAACAATGGGAAAAAGGCAAAAATCAGCATGGCGCGCATACGCCCTTCGTAAGGATTCATACCTTTTTTATCTACAAAATACGTTGGTAACCACCCTCCAATGATAGAAAGTAGGGTAATGATGTACAATACAAATAAGGGGAAAGCGGCCTCTGCAGAGTCCATTTTATATACAGAACTCAAATAAGCAGGAGTCCAAAACAAGAAGAACCACCAAACCCCATCGGTCATGAATTTACCAAAAGCAAAAGCCCATGTTTGTTTGTATTTGAAACAATCTATAAACGAAATTTTAGTTGTAGTTTCTGGAACATAACCCTCAATTTGGCTATCGGCAATCATGTCTTGTTGGATGTAGGCCAATTCAGCGGCATTGACTCTGGAGTTTTTTTCTGGTTTTTCATACATAAACACCCAAAATCCCATCCATATAAATCCTAAGGCACCAATAATGATAAAAGCCATTTCCCAACCAAATGATTTCGCAATAAAGGGTATAGAAATAGGAGCCGCTAAAGCACCTACAGTAGCTCCTGCATTAAAGATACTGGTTGACAATGCTCTGTCTTTTTTTGGAAAATATTCGGCGGTAGTTTTAATGGCGGCCGGAAAGTTTCCTGCTTCACCCACTGCCAATACAAAACGAGAAAATATAAATAAAGTTACACTCACATTAATGACCATTCCGGTATCATTGATGGTTTTTAGTACTTCCTTCGAGGATTCAAATCCAACAAACCATTCTCCAGCTACGATACCTGAGGTTGCAATGCCGCAAAAAGCATGCAAACAGGCTCCAACCGACCAAACACCAATGGCCCAAAGAAATCCTTTTTTGGTGTCCAACCAATCCACAAAACGCCCGGCAAATAACATGGATACAGCATAAAATATAGAAAACAAAGCAGTAATATTTCCATAATCATTATTGGTCCAATGAAATTCTGGTGCAATGAAATCTTTCCAGGTTAAGGACAAAACTTGTCGATCTAAATAATTTATTGTAGTTGCAAAAAATAATAAACTACAGATGGTCCATCTGTACTTGCTGGATTTTTGATTGGATGTAACTTCTTTCGACATTTTTTTTAATTTATGTGTTTATTAAAGATAGGGGGTATTTTTTTTACAATAATGTAATCGATTACAAATGTATGGATTTTATACATATCTCTATAGGTGTATGTAGAAATTATATAAAAATTAACTTAGATTTAAGGTTTCAGAGGAAACGATATAGTATTTGGGACTATGGATATAATCGCTTTTTAATCATTGTAGTAGGAGATTGTAAACCCTTTGTAGTTGATCTCGTTTTTTTTGATATTGAATCTTGTAATTTATTACAGATATTGAGATTTTTATTTTTTGCCATTGTTTTAGGGTTACCCTAAATTCCACACTTGTTTTTTGTTAATTTTTTTATGGTACTAGCCTTTTTATTTAATTGTTTGTGTAGCAACCCATTCTAGAGTGCGAGGTTTTTTGTGTTGAAATCGTTTTGAAAGTAGAATATGTAGTTTTTGTAATGTATTGATAGTGTACTTGCTGTGTTTGGTTGTAGTGCTTGAATAATAGAAAAATGTTTTCCGATAGGCGTTTTTGTTATGTTGCTGTTTGAGGTTAACCAAATTTTAGATTGCATTTAGTTAAATAAAATATAAACAAGCTAACTTGTTTCGTAATTTTAATAATTTTGTAATCGATTGCATGTTGTTTTCAACTGTTGTTTGCAATTTTAAATTGATTTTTTTTAGTCTAAAACAGGCGCGATTTTAGTAGTTGTCTTTTTAAAATACCTATAGAGATTTTAATAATAGCATTTGTGAATGATGACAAATCTACGGATCGCTTTAACAATATAACTGATGAAGCGTGTCCTCATAGCAATGTTAAATGAGTAATAGTTCACCAATTTTCAAACAAATAAACTCCTATGAAATTTAATACCTTTTTTACAATAAGCTTAGTGTTGTGTTGCATTAGCCATTCCTTTTCACAAAATGCATCAGCTACACTCGCAAAATCCTATGATACCTACGAAAATATTGAATTCAAAATGGATAAAGTAAAGGAACCTGTAATTCCTGATCATGTTGTGTCTATTGTTGATTTTGGTGCTGTTAATGGTGGAAAAGTACTCAATACGAAAGCCTTTGAAGACGCCATTGATGCTGTTTCAAAAAAAGGAGGTGGAAAAGTGGTGATCCCTCCTGGGGTTTGGCTTACAGGACCAATTGTATTAAAAAGCAATTTAGAACTGCACGCACAAACGGGAGCTTTGATTGTGTTTTCTACCGATAAAAAACGGTACCCAATTATAAAAACTAGTTTTGAAGGATTGGATACTTGGCGTTGTATCTCTCCCATTTATGGTAAAGATTTAGAAAATGTGGCCTTTACAGGTAAAGGTGTTTGGGACGGATCAGGTGAGGCTTGGCGTCATGTGAAGAAATCAAAAATGACAGCTACTCAATGGAAAGATTTAGTGGCTTCGGGTGGTGTGTTAAACGCCAAAAAAGATACTTGGTATCCTTCAGAGCAATACATGGCCGGAATTAATAATGCCGATCAAAATGTGCGTCACGATTTGAAAACCAAAGAAGAATTTGAAGCCATTCATGATTTTTTACGCCCCGTTTTGTTAAGTATTCAAAACAGTAAAAGAGTAATGCTGGATGGTCCTGTGTTCCAAAATTCACCCGCCTGGTGTTTGCACCCTTTTATGATTGAGGATTTGATTATCCGAAATATTTCCGTTAGAAATCCTTGGTTTTCTCAAAATGGAGACGGTTTGGATGTGGAATCCTGCAAGAATGTTATTGTAGAAAACTCAAGTTTTGATGTAGGAGATGATGCCATTTGTGTAAAATCAGGTAAAGATAAAGACGGTAGAGATAGAGGTGTTGCCTGCGAAAATGTAATTATTAAAAATAATATTGTATATCATGGTCATGGCGGTGTAACTGTGGGTAGCGAAATGTCTGGCGGTGTAAAAAACATACATGTATCCAATTGTACTTTTATGGGAACCGATGTTGGTTTGCGTTTCAAAAGTACCCGAGGGCGTGGTGGTATTGTTGAAAATGTCTATATTTCGGATGTATTCATGACAAACATTCCTTCCCAAGCCATTTCTTTCGATCTTTTTTATGGCGGAAAATCAATTGCCGAGAAACTTGCCGAAGGAACCACTTCAATTGCTGCCAAAGCCGCTCCAGTGAACGAAGAAACACCACAGTTTAAAAATATTTCTATTAAAAATGTCTTTATTTCGGATGCCTATGAAGCACTGTTTTTACAAGGATTACCCGAAATGAATTTGAACACCATCGAAATTTCAAATCTAGTAGCCAAAGCCAAAAAAGGTGTGACTATTGTAGATGCTTCCAATTTAAAATTGAATAATTTCAAATTGGATATTCAAGATGAAACCATTTTTTCAATATATAATGTAAAAAACATGACATTGAATGGAATCGAAATGAATGCAAATTCTACAAAAGCGATGACCATTGATGGCGAAGCGTGCCAGAACATTGAACTGAAAACGATGCCAAATTTTAACTTGTCTAAAAACGCAACTATTCATAAATCGGTTGCTAAAAATGCAGTTAAAATGAAATAATAGCATTTTTTTTGACTTTAATTAAATTGAAAAGAAACAGTAGTAACAATTGACGAGTTGTTTCTTTATATTTGCCCACTTATATTTCCTTACAATGCCAAATAAAGTTACTATATACGATATCGCCGAAAAGTTAAACATTACTGCTGCAACAGTTTCGAGAGCTTTGAATAATAATGCTAAAATAAAAGAAAGCACTAAAGAGCTTGTGTTAGCAACAGCTGCCCAAATGGGATACAAACAAAATCGATTGGCTCAAGCATTGAAAAGCGGAAGGAGCAATGTAGTTGGAGTTATTGTCCCAAGAATTGATTCTAATTTTTTCGCCTCAGCAATTCGAGGTATCGAAGATGAATTATCACCACAAGGGTATCAAGTGGTAATTTGTCAAACTCATGATGACGTTGTCAAGGAAAAAGAAAACTTAATTACCCTTCTGGATACTCAGGTGGATGGTATTATTATGTCATTGACAGATGTGAAAGGGGATAATAATGACTCTATTCTAAAAGTTTTAGAAAGCCATGTTCCGCTGGTGTTTTTTGACCGAAAAAAAGATTTTGAAGGCGTTAGCAGTGTGACCATCAATGATTTTAGAGGAGGTTATATTGCAACAAAACATCTAATAGATCAGGGGTGTAAAAAAATTGCACACTTTTCAAGAAAACAGCCCTTTGAAATTTTTCAAAACCGATTTTTGGGTTACAAACAAGCGTTAGTAGATCATAATTTTGAATATGATGAAAACTATGTAATTGAAGTGAATAGTGATCTTGAAGAAGGACGTGAAGCTGTGCGAAAATTGATGAGTTTAGCTGTTCTTCCTGATGCTATTTTTTCTTCTAGTGACTTTGCTGCTCTTGGTGCTATTCAGGAACTAAAAGAAAGAGGATTTGAAATTCCAAAAGACATCTGCGTGGTGGGTTTTAGTAACGAACCCTTTACTAAATTCATGGAATTGTCCATCACCTCTGTGGATCAATCCCCTCTCGAAATGGGAAAAATGGCAGCTCGTGTCTTTTTAGAACAGTTACAGTCTAAAGAAACCATTAAAATGGAAAAAATGATCGTGCTCTCTCCTGAATTGCACATTCGCAAATCTTCCAATAGAAACTTACCAGTAAAAGAATAGCGATGTTTTCGTTTTCTATGCTCGAGAACAAAAATATTCATTTGGCTTTTTTTACCTTTGCACTATGCCAAAAGAACTCCTAATACAAGTTGCACCCGAAGTTGCTGCCAACGAATCGTTACTCCATGATTATTTGTCCCGACAATTACACATTTCGGTCAAAGAAATTCAGCAGGTTACTATTGTAAAACGATCCATAGATGCACGCCAAAAAGCGGTCAAAATCAATTTAAAAGTGACAGTTTACTTAAAAGGAGAACCTTTTTTGGAACAAAAAATACAATTACCTGACTACAAGAATGTGGAGAACGCCCAAGAAGTAATTGTGGTAGGTGCAGGACCTGCTGGACTTTTTGCAGCACTTCAATTGATCGAACTGGGTTTGAAACCAATAGTTATCGAACGCGGGAAAGATGTTCGTGGACGTCGTAGGGATTTGAAAGCCATCAACAGAGATCATATTGTAAACGAAGATTCGAATTATTGTTTTGGTGAAGGCGGAGCAGGAACCTATTCAGATGGAAAATTATACACCCGCTCCAAAAAAAGAGGGGATGTAAATAGAATACTAGAAGTATTGGTCGCTTTTGGAGCAACACCTGATATTTTGGTCGATGCTCATCCACATATTGGAACCAATAAATTACCACAAATCATTCAAGATATTAGAGAAAAAATCATCGAATGTGGGGGGCAAGTGCTGTTTGAAACCAGAGTTACGGATATTATTATTAAAAATAATGAAGTGCAAGGGGTAACGACTCAAAATGATACCGTCATTTCGGCCAATAAAATAATTTTAGCTACGGGTCATTCCGCGCGAGATATTTTCGAATTGTTAGATAAAAAGAAAGTTTTTATTGAGGCAAAACCCTTTGCACTAGGCGTTCGAGCAGAACACCCTCAATCCTTAATCGATAGCATTCAATACAGTTGTGATTATCGAGGGGAACATTTACCACCAGCACCTTATTCAATTGTGAAACAGGTGAATGGTCGAGGGATGTATTCGTTTTGTATGTGTCCAGGAGGAGTGATTGCACCCTGCGCTACAAGTCCAGGTGAGGTGGTTACCAATGGTTGGTCACCTTCTAAAAGAGATCAACATACGGCTAATTCTGGGATTGTAGTAGAATTGAAGTTAGAGGATTTTAAACCCTTTGCCCAATTTGGTGCTTTGGCAGGAATGGAATTTCAAAAGAGTATTGAACAAAAAGCATGGCAATTGGCGGGACAAACGCAAAAAGTGCCTGCACAACGTTTAGTGGATTTTACCCAAAGTAAAACATCCTCCGATATTCCCAAAACGTCCTATGTTCCTGGAACAACATCAGTGGAATTGGGACAAGTTTTTCCGGGATTTTTAACCCAAATCATGCGTCAAGGATTTTTAGAATTCGGAAAATCGATGAAAGGCTATGCTACTAATGAGGCGATTTTGCACGCTCCCGAATCCAGAACTTCTTCCCCAGTTCGAATTCCAAGAGATAATTATACGTTAGAACATCTTCAAATCAAAGGATTGTATCCTTGTGGTGAAGGAGCGGGTTATGCTGGCGGCATTATTTCAGCTGCGATTGATGGCGAGAAATGTGCTTTGAAAATTGCTGAAGTATTGAGAAAATAAATTATTTTGCGTGAGGGTTAGGTGCAATCCGCCAAGGCGGAGCGGATAGTCCAACAGCATAAAAAAAAGAGGCGACTCTCCACCAGTATGAGTTGGCCTCTTTTTTTTATGGTGGAACGCCCTATAGAAATTAATGATCGTAACTGACTACTCTTGAAATTTGCCATTTACCCTTTGTGTTTTTCCAAATCATTAAGAATTTAAAAGTGCCGATTTCTTCTTTCCCATTTTCGAAATGACGAAACTGATGCGTACCCGTTTCAATAGCTCCATACTCTTTTACAGGATGTACGGCAAGGCTTCCTTCTACAAGTTGTCGGGTGAGTTTGTTTTTGTTTTGAAACATTTTTTCAAAATTTTCAAAAACAACAGCATAAGAAAGTAAGCCACCATTGTCTTGAAACCACTCTAAATCCTCGGTAAAAAGGGATTTGAATTTTGCCATATCCTTTGCATTGAAGGCATCAAAAAGTTCCTTGTCCATAGCTGCAATTTCATCAAACAGCGCTTTTGGAGTAGTCGCTACTTTTTTTTCTTGAGCAATCACGGTTGTTGCGAATAAAAAATTGCAAATGATATAAATAGCGAATAGGTAGGTTTTCATAGGATGTGCATTATTTCTTTTTAGTACTCATTTCCATATAATCCAACGTCAAATTGGCCATACTCGTCATCCCCAACACAAAACTTCCTTCGTCTATATAAAAATCAGGGGTATGATGGGAAGGCATTTCACTGGCTTTTTTTCCTTTGGGCATTCCTCCAATAAAATAAAATAATCCCGGAATTTTAGCTTGATAAAAAGAGAAATCTTCGGCTCCAGTAACGGCCTCAGTTAGATGAACATTCTCTTTTCCTGCTGCTGCTTGTAAAGTAGGGAGCATTTGTTCGGTGAGCGAGGGCTCATTATAGGTTATTAATGTTTTTTTAGAAATGGTAACTTCTGAGCTCGCGCCTGCGCTTTCGGCTATAGTGGTGGCAATGGTTTTGATTCTGCTATGAATAAAATCTTGGGTTTTAGAATCCAAAGTTCGAATCGTACCACTCAGCGTCAACGACTCAGGAATAATGTTACTTCGAACCCCAGCATTGATTTGGCCCACACTCACTACAGCAGCGTTTTCGGTTAAATTGACATTGCGACTCACGATAGTTTGTAAACCCAGAACAATTTGTGAGGCGGTAACAATAGGATCGATAGATTGCCAAGGATAGGCGCCATGCGATTGCTTGCCATTGACTTGAATGGTAAACCAATCGGAGGACGCCATGGTGCCTTTTGGACGGTATTTGATTTGACCAACTTCGGTTTGTGCATTAATATGTAGGCCAAAAATAACATCCACTTTTGGGTTATTCAAAACACCTTCTTGTACCATTAACTCAGCGCCGCCTTCTTCGCCTTCTGGAGGCCCTTCTTCTGCTGGTTGGAATATGAATTTTACTGTGCCTTTGATTTCATTTTTTATGGAGGCTAAAATTTCGGCAGTTCCCATTAACATAGCTACATGGGTATCATGACCGCAAGCATGCATTACGCCCACAGCTTGTCCGTTATATTCTCCAGTTACTTTGGAGGCAAATGGCAAATTGACGCGTTCTTTTACGGGGAGCGCATCCATATCGGCACGAAGTGCTACAACTGGTCCTGGTTTTCCGCCTTTTAGAAGACCAACAACTCCAGTTTTGGCTACCCCTGTTTGAACTTCAATTCCCAACGAACGTAAGTGTGCAGCAACTTTTTCAGAAGTTTTAAACTCTCGATTGCCTAATTCTGGATTTTGATGCAACTCTCGCCTCCAACTAACGACTTTCGATTCTAAACTAGCTGCTTTTTGAGCCACTTTTGTTTTTAACGTTTGATTTTGAGCAGTACTGCACAATGCAATTAGCAAAAGGCTTGAAGTAATTGTTGCTTTTTTCATGAATTTGGTTTTCGGTTAAAAACAAATATAGTAAAAAAGGAACTGCTTCAACTCATAAAAAAAAGCCGATAAATTCGGCTTTTGATGTGTATAGACATTGGTTTTAATTAGTTTTTTGATTTAAGGCGGTTTTTGAAAACTTTCTCAAATTTTTCTAATTTGGGTTGAATCACTAATTTACAATAAGGAAGCGATTGGTTTTTTTCGTAATAGTCCTGATGACTATCTTTGGCTTTGTAAAATTGGGTTAAGGGTTCTAGTGTTGTTACAATGGGGGAATCATACACTTTTGCCTTCGTCAACGCCTGAATGATTTGTTGGCCTGCTTTTTTTTGAGTTTCATTTTTATAAAATATGGCAGAACGGTATTGTGTTCCTACATCAGCTCCTTGGCGATTCAATGTAGTGGGGTCGTGAACAGTAAAGAACACTTTGAAAATTTCATCCAAACTGGTTTCGTTTTTATTAAACGTAATCTGTACAACTTCTGCAGCACCAGTTGTGCCTGAAGAAACCGCTTCATAACTGGGATTCTTTACAGTACCTCCAGCAAAACCAGATACTACTTTTTGTACCCCTTTTAGGTTTTCATAAACAGCTTCAACACACCAATAGCAGCCTCCTGCCAAAACAATAGTGTCTATAGAGGAAGAAGGAGAGGGTGGGCCCACTTTTTTTTGAGCTACACTGATAGCACTAGATAAAAGGATAAGAAAAAATAGTTGTTTCATAAGTCAATATTATTGGTTATCGGGAACAAAATCTAATGAAATAGCATTCATGCAGTAGCGTTTGCCTGTAGGGGCTGGACCATCATCAAAAAGGTGTCCCAAGTGACTATCACAGCGTCCACAGTTAGCTTCTATTCGCTGCATACCATAAGAGTTGTCAGGTTTGAAAGTAATACTTGCTTTGTTGTCTTGTTCGAAAAAACTCGGCCAACCACAACTACTTACAAATTTTTGATTGGATTTGAACAATAAGTTGCCACAAGCAGCACAATAATAAGTGCCTTTCGTTTCTGAATTCCACATAGTTCCTGTGAAGGCTCTTTCGGTATCCGCTTCTCTAGCAACCGCATACAAATCTGGTGAAAGTATTTTTTTCCATTCAGCATTTGGGATGATAACTTTTTTGGTGTCAGTATTTGAATAATATGGATTTTCGGGTTTGTGAAGTACTTCTTTCATAAGTGTTGATTTAGAGGGTTTTACTTTCGATGGTTGGCTTTGGCCACAAGCCTGAAAAAGAAGGCTGTTTAGGGCTATAAATAAGAGAAGTTGTTGTTTCATTTTTATGCTTTTATAAAGTGATTGCTATTGGAAAGTACAACTACAGTATCTGTATATTGACCTAGTACCAAGGATTGGTTTTTGTATTAATTTTAACTTTTGTTTGATGATATCAACAATTATATATAACAAAATTGCTTTTAAAATTCTTAAATTTGAATTATTAGATCCTCTTTTATCTCTTGATCCATAACTAAAAATGAACCGAATTAGCAAAATACCATTTTGAAAAGGCTAGTATTTATAAAGTAACGCACCACTCTATGAACTTCGCCTTGTCCTTCAAAGATACAAAAGTTCCCATTCGTTTCTGAAGTGATGGAACACCGCCGGATAGTAGAGCCCAATTGTTTCAACAAAACGAAAGACATCGTTAAAGTAACTAGGGCAAACGCACCATTTATTTTTTCGCCAGCAATGACACTATTACGCACTAATCTTTGTGATACTAAAATTTGAATGACACGAATTTTAGCTTCCATTGGCAGATTTGTGCTATTTATGATATTCTATTTGTGTTAGTTTGTGGAATACGTGGCTAATTTTTATTTTATAAACTCATGCGTTTGCCCTGTTAAAGTAACCTATTTTTCTAATCATTTTTGTACTTTTGACCAGTATTATTATTTATGGAAGAAGAAAAAGTTATCTTAGTCAACGAATTAGACGAACCCATCGGTCTAATGCCCAAATTGGAAGCGCATCAAAAAGCAATGCTCCACCGAGCTTTCTCAGTTTTTATCTTAAATGATAAAAAAGAAATCATGCTACAACAAAGAGCACAGCACAAATACCATTCTCCTTTGCTTTGGACCAATACCTGTTGCAGTCATCAACGTCAAGGCGAAACCAATATTCAAGCGGGTAATCGACGCTTGTTTGAAGAAATGGGATTTACAACAGAAATCAAAGAACTGTTTCATTTCGTTTATAAAGCACCTTTCGATAACGGCTTAACCGAACATGAATTAGATCATGTAATGGTAGGATATTATAATGATACTCCAAAAATAAATCCAGAAGAAGTGGAAAATTGGAAATGGATGAAAATAGAAGACGTTAAAAACGACATGCTGATTCATCCAGAAAGCTATACTGTTTGGTTTAAAATTATCTTCGATGAATTTTACCATTTTCTTGAAGATCACGCTATATAACTGTAATCCCAAATGTAAACCATCCTATGAGAGTAACCCTTTCTCGAAAAGCACATTTTAATGCAGCACATCGTTTGTATCGAAAAGATTGGACTTTCGAACAGAATGATGCAGTCTTTGGAAAATGTAATAATCCCAATTTTCATGGCCATAATTATGAGTTGATTGTAAGTGTGACAGGAGAAATCGATCCAGAAACAGGTTATGTTATGGATGTGAAATTTTTGACAGACATTATCAAGTCAGAAGTGGAGGAGAAAATGGACCACAAAAATTTAAATTTAGATGTTCCAGAATTTGAAAATCTTAATCCTACCGCCGAAAATATTGTGGTTGTAATTTGGAATAAAATCCGATCCAAAATAAAATCCGATCTTGATTTAGAAGTAGTACTCTACGAAACCCCACGTAATTTTGTAACCTACAAAGGAGAATAAATTTAGCTTAGAAATTGTAACTCATGCCAATTGAATTAGGAGACTTAATGCCCCATTTTACCGCCCTAAATACTAATGGGGAAAAATTTGACACCAAAGAGTATGTTGGTAAAAAACCCTTAGTAATTTATTTTTATCCCAAAGACAATACCCCAGGTTGCACCATACAAGCTTGCGGTTTTAGAGATCAATATCAAGATTTTACAGATTTAGGGGCAGAAGTCATTGGAATTAGTAGCGATACAGTTGATTCGCACGATACTTTTGCAAAACGATACAAATTGCCTTTTACACTATTGTCGGATCCAGATAAGAAAATTAGAAAGCTTTTTGGCGTGCCGTCAGGCTTATTAGGAATACTTCCAGGTCGTGTGACTTATGTAATTGATAAACAAGGAAAAGTTGTTTGGATGTTCGATAATAGTATTAATGCAAGAAAACATATTTCCAAAGCTCTTGAAGCTATCAAAAAAATAGTATCATAAAATAACAAAATAATAGCAATTCAAACTTCTTGAATTAGCGATATTTGTCAAAAAAGAAATGCAAACCAATCTATATCCTCTACAATTCGAACCCATACTTAAAGAACGTATTTGGGGTGGCGAAAAATTAAAAGCAATTTTAAACAAACCGATAGTTTCGCCAATTACCGGAGAAAGTTGGGAATTATCAGCAGTTGAGGGCGATTGTAGTATAGTGGCCAATGGCGATTTGAAGGGGCGTAATTTAATAGAAATAATCGAAAAGTATCCTGAAGAAGTAGTAGGCAAAAAGGTCTTCGAAAAGTTTGGTAAACAATTTCCTTTGTTGTTCAAATTCCTTGATGCCCGTGAAGATTTGTCGATACAAGTCCATCCCAATGATGCTTTGGCTCAAAAAAGACACAACTCGTTTGGTAAGACAGAAATGTGGTATGTCATGCAAGCTGATCCAGAATCAAAATTGATCGTTGGATTCAAAAAAGATTCAAATGCAAAGGAATATCTGGATCTGCTGGGAAAAAATGAGCTGCTTTCAATACTAGATACCAAAAAAGTTCAAAAAGGGGATGTCTTCTTTTTAGAAACAGGAACGGTTCATGCAATTGGAGCAGGATTGGTTATTGCCGAAATTCAACAAACCTCAGACATTACTTATCGATTATTTGACTTTAATCGAAAGGATGCTCAAGGTAATGCTAGAGAGTTGCATGTAGACTTGGCTTTAGATGCCATCAATTATCAGAAGGTAGAAACACAACAACACTATTCCAAAATAGAAAATCAATCCAATCTTATGGTGGATTGTCCTTACTTTACCACCAACTTTATTCCGCTACTAGGGGAGGTTCCTGTGACCAAAAATGGCGCATCATTTACGGTATATATGGTGGTTGAAGGAGGTTGTTCCGTCATAATTCACGGAAAAGAGTATACCTATAAAACTGGAGATACGGTTTTGATGCCTGCTGCGCTTCAGACGTTTACCCTAAGCGGAAATGCTTCTCTTTTAGAAATTTACATTTCATAGCTTGTATTCGAAAGATTATATGTACTTTTGCAAACGCAAATTTTAATACACTATATAAATTAAATAAAAATGGCAAACGTTAAGAATTTAAAGAAAGACATCAACTACGTATTAGGAGATATTATTGAAGCAGTTTACTTGTATGAATTGACTACAACTGGGAAACCAACCGAAGAAACTAATGCTTTGATTGATGAAGCAATTGCTGCTTTTGATGCTTTGATTGGTAAAGTGAACCAAAAAAATGTGGAAAACAAAAAAGCACATTTCAAACAAATTAATTTGGAGTTAGAACAAACTGCAAATCAATTGATTGCTAAAATCAATGAATTGTAAATAAAAAAAAGTCTGAATTTGTTTTGGAAAATTCAAATTCAGACTTATATTTGCACCCGAAATAAGACGCCAGCGTAGCTCAGTCGGCTAGAGCAGCTGATTTGTAATCAGCAGGTCGTGGGTTCGAGTCCCTCCGCCGGCTCTCAAGAAAAACCATCTAAGTAATTAGGTGGTTTTTTCTTTTTTGTACCTTCTTGCTAACTTAATGCTCTTCTGAAACTTTCCAGGGCAAACACATCATTTATTTTTTTGCCACGAATGCCACTATTACGCACTAATTTTGTGATACTAAAATTTAAATGATACGAATCTTATCTTTCTTTGGCAGATTTGTGCTATTTATGATTCTAATTTGTGTTAGTTTGTGTAATTCGTGGCTCTAATTTTTATTTTTTCAAACTCATGCGTTTGCCCTGTGAAACTTTCTGAATTTGTTTGTAAAATTGAAATATGTAGTTATATTTGCACCCGAAATAAGACGCCAGCGTAGCTCAGTCGGCTAGAGCAGCTGATTTGTAATCAGCAGGTCGTGGGTTCGAGTCCCTCCGCCGGCTCAAAGGAAAACCATCTAAGCAATTAGGTGGTTTTTTTGTTTGTATTTGTTTGCAAGCCTGTTTTGTTGTAACCCAGAATCCACATTAGACTTCGTAGCGAAACTGAATTATTCAATAAAAGCAAGAGCTCACGGACTATTTTTGAAGAAGGAAACAACGTTCAGCGAATACCTGTATAAATATAAACCAATGAGCTACTACTTTTGTATTTTGAATATAAAAATGGGAGAATCAAGCGTAGCGTATCTTGAACTCCTCTCAAAAAATATGAACTCGTGAAAAAAGTTCTTGATTTTGAAGAAGAAATTCATTCACTGAACTCCGCTAAAAAATATAAAAATGGTGAAGTAATATAGTTGTAGTAGATTTCAAATGCGAATTCTGGGTTTAACATAGTTCTTTTTAGAATCAGGTTTTTTAGGAGCTATTTCCGGCTGTCCGTTATATCTCTTGGGGCGAACC